>NZ_RDSM01000001.1:1306897-1960345 GCF_004115155.1 Granulicella sibirica | reverse complement strand
CGCGACATCCTCACAGACGCCGCCATCCGCAACGCCATGGTCGTCCACGCAGCCTTCGGCGGCTCGACCAATCTTCTCCTCCACGTCCCCGCCACCGCCCACGCCGCGGGCCTCAAGCGCCCCACCGCGGAGGACTGGGCCGCCATCAACCGCCAGGTTCCCCGCCTCGTCGACGCCCTCCCCAACGGTCCCAACGGCTTCGCCACAGTCCAGGTCTTCCTCGCCGGAGCCGTCCCCGAGGTCATGCTCCACCTCCGTCGCGCCGGCCTTCTCGACACCTCCGCCCTCACCGTCACCGGCGAGACCCTCGACCACAATCTCGACTGGTGGGAACAAAGCGCCCGCCGCCGCGAAGTCCGAGCCCGCCTCCGCACTCTCGACAACATCGACCCCGATGACGTCATCCTCTCGCCCGACTGTGCCCGCTCGCGTGGCCTCACCGCCACTGTTTGCTTCCCCCACGGCAACCTCGCCCCCGAGGGCTCGGTCATCAAGAGTACTTCGATTGACCCCACCCTCATCGACGCCGAAAACCTCTACCGCCACACCGGCCCCGCCCGCGTCTTCATCACTGAGACCGCCGCCATCGACGCCATCAAGCACGGCCGCGTCGGCCACGGCGACGTCATCGTCCTCATCTGCGGCGGTCCCGCCGGAGCCGGCATGCAGGAGATCTACCAGGTCACCTCCGCGCTCAAGAACCTTCCCTTCTGCAAGCACGTCGCCGTCCTCACCGACGCTCGCTTCAGCGGAGTGTCCACCGGAGCCTGCGTCGGCCACATCTCGCCCGAAGCCCTCGCCGGAGGTCCTATCGGCCGCATCCTCGAAGGCGACACCATCCAGATCGTCGTCGACCGCGCCGCCCTCAAGGGCACCATCGACCTCGTAGGCGAAGCCAACGAGTCCTTCACCCCCGAAGAAGGCACACGCCGCCTCGCCACCCGGCTGCCACGCCCCGACCTCGCCCCGCACCCCTCCATGCCCGACGACTCTCGCCTCTGGGCTGCTCTCACCCACGCCAGCGGCGGCGTCTGGGGAGGATGCGTCTACGACGCCGACGCCATCCTCGCCCAGCTCACCCGCGGCGCTCAGAACTCATAACCCGTAGCTCAGGAAAGGCCAAACGCGTGAAACTGTACCGCACCGCAACAGGCATCCTCGTCGAAGACGACAACACCTTCTACACCGTAGCCGCGGAGAGCTGGGACGACCTTCTCTGCTCCCCCGACATCTTCGAAGCCGTCCGCAAAGCCACCGTCGAGCCCCCGGTAGCCTTCGACCCCGCCACCGCTCTCGCTCCCATCGCCGCCCAGGAGGTCTGGGCCGCTGGTGTTACCTACTTCCGCAGCCGCAACGCCCGCATGGAAGAGAGCAAGGACGCGGGCGGCGGCACCTTCTACGACCGCGTCTACGACGCCCCGCGCCCCGAGCTCTTCTTCAAGGGAGCAGGCTGGCGCGCCGTCGGCCCCGGCGGCGCCGTCCGCATCCGCTCCGACGCCTCCTGGTCTGTCCCCGAACCCGAACTCACCCTCGTCATCAACCCGACCGGCAAGCTCATCGGCTACACCATCGGCAACGACATGAGCAGTCGCGACATCGAGGGCGAAAACCCCCTCTACCTCCCGCAGGCCAAGGTCTACGAAGGAAGCTGCGCCATCGGCCCCTGCATCCTGCTCGCCGAAGAACCCATCTCAAAAACCACCGTCATCGAAATCGAAATCCTCCGCGCCGGCGCCACCGCCTTCACCGGCCAGACCACGTTAGCCGAGCTCAAGCGCGACCCCCTCGAGCTCATCAGCTACCTCTTCCGGGATAACACCTTCCCCCAAGGCGTCTTCCTCATGACCGGCACCGGCATCGTCCCAGGAGACGACTTCACGCTCGCCACAGGAGACATTATCCGCATCACCATCGAGTTCATCGGCATGCTGGAAAACCGTGTGTCCTGAATAGCTGCGGCCGACAGTCGCACGGCATGCCCGGCAGGTCGACATGCGAGGTACCTGGCGGGGGCCTGCTCTCTCTGTAGGAACATCGGCTCATGGAAGTTGTTCTTGGCCAACCCAGCGCGGTCGGATGTCCTTTGCGCGTTCCTTGGTAGCGCGTATGCCTTTTGGGCACAATATTGCAATCAATGATTCGGTACGCTCCAGGCGGCGGTCGTTGGAACAACTCGCTAGACCGTTTCGCTGCCTGGACCTTCAGCAGAAATATGGATAAAACCGCCCAAGATTAGTACGTGTTCGTGCCGAGCCAGGGGACGTGATCTGGGCGAGCACAGAACATTTCTCCCGAATTCGCATCTCGGCACTCAGCCGCGTATTCAACTCCAAGTAGCATCTCGTCGCGCCTAGTTACTCGACCGAAGAGGATCTGAAAGCTTCCTAACCAAGACTCTTCGAGTGTTCCGGCAGCTGCACGCTCAATGGTCAATCGATTGCAGTAGAAGTTTCCTAGTTCTCATCGAGATTAAAAGTGAGATTAAATTTGCAGCTTTGCCTCATCTAGGAGATAATCGGCCACAGAATCCCAAAATAACTCCGGAACCACGGACACAGCGAGGAACGTACGCTTGCCCTGCCCTATGCCGCTTTATGCTCAAGAAATCTCTAAACATGGGACTTATCCGTGTTAGGTCGTCTTCAACGACGTCAGCATGATCCCCTCGACGCCAAGCTGATCGCACCTCGGGCCTTCTTGAGAAAACACGGGCGGTGTTTGGGCCCATATCGGGCCATCTCGTACAGAATCAGCTATTCAATTCGGCCCCAACTCTTCGCTCTGTTATGTTCTCGCGCAGGATAGGAATCCAGCATCGTTACGGCTACGCGCAATGTTGGCGATTCGATCACAAAACCCTGCGCAGCCCTCTTAGGATTGCGGACTGCTCCAAAATTTCTAGCTTGTGTTGAAACGCTCCGGCCATTTCAGCCACAAGTTGATGTAACTCCTTCTCCCAATGGATTCGTGCAGTGATTATAAGTAAATAACGCCGTAAATCATGACTGTCAGCAGGTTCTCTGGAGAATCTAGCCGTAGAAACATTGTGAAGTTAAAGAGAATTAGCATGTTTGGCAATCGAATTTGGTCCATAATTCCTTGAAGCCCAAAATACTATCCGAACTTACAAATGCCTCAACGAGGAGGTCTCGCTTGATCTATGCCTGTGATGTTTATCCGACGAAAATTACCAGCAAAGGAAGGGCTTTCGCTGCTCTTCGCTCCTGGGCTGGAGTGCTTTCTGAACGTGTCCTAACGCTACACTCGGTGGAGTGCTTCCTTGGCGACCTAGTCTCTAAAAGAGACTCCCCAGGGCACTCAAGCTTGAATGTCTTTCGAAGGCTTTGGCCGGCCCTGTCCTTCACGGTGCTCCTACTGATAGGAACCAACGTGGCTCTCGCAACCACGTACTATGTCAACAGTAAATATGGGTCAGACTCATACACCGGAACTACTCCGTCCATGGCCTTCAAGACGTTGGCAAAGATCAACTCGATTGCGTCGACTCTCCAACCGGGTGATCAGGTACTTCTTCGCGCCGGACTGCGCTATACCGACGACTATATCCGTTGTCAAAACCTCGTCAAGGCCGCAGCCTTGACGACTCTGACCACAAATCCTCCTACCTGCTCTGGTACAGCGGATGCCCCAATCGTCTTCGGGAAGTTCGGGGCGGGGTCTGATCCGATCATCGATGCCGCGGATCAGCTTACAGGTCTGACCTGGCAATCCCTCGGAAACGGCGTCTACTCGACACCATTGGCGATTGCGCCTCAAAAGCTCTTTATAGACAAAACCTCAGAGACCCCCCAGCTGATTCCGGTTCCAAACTACGTAGGTGAATACGACACGACCGGACAGACAGTCTATCAGCCCTGGGACGCTGTAACGAATGCAGCGGGGATCACCTTCATGAACGGCATTAACATGCCGCAGAAGGCGACGATCGGTGTATTGGGATTGGGCGGCGCCTGGGTTAGCCCCTATGCTGTAGCTAACACCCCGGGTGGTACAACGCATCAGGAGTTCATTGTTCAGAATACGGGTCTGCAAAACGTGCAGGCCATAGGAGGCGGATCGGTGTACCTTTCCATCAATGGTGGGACGGGATATCCAGCCTCTTTCACATTCTCTTCGACGGGCGGTGGGTCCCAGAACGGAGTCAGCTGTCAGGTGGCGGGAACGGTTACATCAGTCTCAGGTGTACCCGTAAATTCGATAAGCTACACCGTCAATCAGGGATGCAGTTCGGTGCCTGTTATCAATGTTTCGTCGTCCACGGGCACGGGGCTAAAGTTCTATGGCCGAGTAGATAGCGGAACCTTCTACTATGCGTCCACTTCTCAGAACGGCGCCTTGGCGAAGACACTTTACGTCCATCTCCAGGACGGATCGGACCCTAGTCGGCACGTCTTCTACGCAACGCACAGGCCATATGGGATTCTACTGCGTGGAGTGAATAATGTGAGCGTCACGCATATTCAATTTGCTCACCAGCTCAAGAGTGGAGTTTTGTCCTATCCATACGCGGATACCTCATTAGCGGGTCAGTACTGGACCAACGAGGGAATCTCCGTTTCCCATGCAACATGCTGGAATACGGGAGATACAGTTCAAGACATTCTTGGTTGGGCAGGTGGGACGAGTAGAGTCGCAAGTTTGGAGGGCTGCGTCGTCCTTCGAGCGGCTGGGGAGACCAATCCTCACCTCGTACGAGGCGATTCTATCTCAGACAGTTGGTCGGGTCTAATCGACGTCTACTATGGCAGGATCGATCAAACGCATGCAAACTTCATGCTTTCAGGTCTAGACGGTACAAGAACAGTCAATGGTGTCACGTCTAGCTACCCTTTGATCCAATACAGCTACGGGCGCAGCCATAATTCCGCATGCATCCAGTACGGCTATGCGGGAATAAACAGAACCGGCTACTATTTGAATAAGGGTGGTCTGATCAGTAATAACGAGTGTACAGATAACTCGGCTGGCAACATCTTCTTCGGGGGCACCGCAGGCGGAGGTGTCTCTCATAACTTCATTCACGATAGCTTGGGACAGGGAATTCAGGGTGGAGGATTCTCCACGAGTGTTCCTGACCCAACATCCGTTCAGGCTCAGACGTTTGATCATAATGTCATTTCAAATCTTGGTGTTAGTGCGACTTTTGCATACTATGACGGGATAGATCTTAATAACGGGTATGAAGGATCTGCGTGGCCGTTTAGCTCCGACATGCACGTTTTCAATAACACGATCTTCAATACGGCAGACGCTTGCATGACCATGGAAATGAACATTGTGACAACGCATTTACATGATAATGTCTGTGTTCAAGCCTCAAATTTTTATCCGGCCGGCTGGATCTGCCCTGTCTGTGCTACCACAATGAACTACGCGGCGGGGATCTACGTTAGGAAGGCATCCACTCACTACGCGGAACCAATGGATTGGCATAATAATGCTTGGGAAAACCAGTACGCCTCCGAGCCAAACTGGGTTATCTACAACGCTCAGGCATCTACTCGGGGCAGCTGCAAGGCCTTAACTCTGTGGCCACCAACTCAGAATCCGCTGGCCTCCACGGACCTCAACTCTTTCTGTACAAGCTCTCCTGGCTTCTCGAATCCCGCCACCAGCGACTTCACCCTCAGCGCTTCTTCGCCCCTACGTGCGACAGGCACGTCGGGTGGCGATATCGGGGCCATTCCATACGGCCAAGCAATGTTTCATGTTGGGCCAAGGTAGCGCTGCCTATTGGATCCAGAAGTACTTAACAAGGGCCGGGTCAGATTCACACTGACCCGGCCCCTTCATTTCAGCATCAACGTGAGCTCTCAACAAGATGAGAGCGGCTATTGGATCACTTGCAGAAGACAACTGTGTGCATCTTTCCCGTCTTCATCGTAAGCGTCATGGGAGTACCGTCTGGACGGCGCCTTTCCGCTTAGGCATTCTCTTTGAAGGAGTGGCGTAAGCCGTTCCTTTGAGGGGGGACGGATGGAAGCCGCTGAACCGGTCGTGCGAAGACGAAGGGAACGTCAGTTCAGGTCGACTGAGGAGAAGCGGCTGATTGTAGATGCGACCCGCAGAGCCGGCGTATCGGTTGCGGCCGTGGCTCAGGCTCATGGAGTGAACGCCAACCAGGTGTTCTACTGGCGCAAGCTGTACGACGCAGGGCAGCTTGAGTGCAAGCCTTCGCTTCCGCCGAACCTTGAGGTACCTCGCGCGTGCTTGCTGCCGGTCACCCTTGATGTCGAGGAGCAGCATGGACTCGTTGGGGAGGGCGAGGCAGACCGGCGTACATGCAGCTGTTCTTCTGAAGCTTCGATCGAGTTGACGTTGACGCGGGGCAAGGTGCGCGTTGTGGGTGCGGTGGACGCCGGAACATTGCAGAACGTTTTGGGATGTCTGCTGGCATGATCTCTCCTCCTGCCAACACACAGATCTGGATTGCAGCGGGCGTGACCGACATGCGGCGCGGCTTCACCGGACTCAGCGCCTTGGTGCAGACGGCTCTGGAACAGGCTCCGCTCTCCGGTCACGTGTTTGCGTTTCGTGGCCGGCGCGGCGATCTGATCAAGCTGCTTTGGTTCGACGGGGATGGTCTTTGTCTGTTTTCGAAGAGGCTCGAGCGAGGACGATTTGTATGGCCACAGGCCGACAGCGGTAAAGTGTCTCTGACCCGTGCGCAGCTCTCGATGCTGCTCGAAGGCATCGATTGGCGACGACCGGATCGGACCTGGCAACCGGCTATGACTGTCTAAGTTTATGCGTGCGATTCTCCACTGTTTACGCACCTTTTGTGTATTCTCTGGCCTTCGGAACATGGCATACTACGGGCATGCGAGAGATGCCTTTTCTGCTGCCGGATCTGGAGACTCTCGAGCCCACAGCGCTGAAGGCGATGATTTGTTTGCAGCATGCCGAGCTGCTCTCGCACAGGAGCCAGATCGAACGGCTGGAATTGCTGATCGCCAAGCTGAGACGTATGCAGTTCGGGCGGAGCTCGGAGAAGGTTGAACGGCAGATCGAACAGCTTGAGTTGAAGCTGGAAGAACTCGAAGCCAACCAGGCCGCACTGGCACCGGAACCGACGCCACAGACTTCCACCGCGGATCGTAAGTCGAAGCCAAGGAAGAGACGTGTTCTACCCGAACAACTGCCGCGCGAAGTGCATGAGCACCTTCCTGAAGAAGAGAGCTGTTCGGTCTGCAAGGGCAAGCTGAAGAAGTTTGGAGAAGATGTCTCCGAGATGCTGGAGTACCTGCCCGCCAGCTTCAAGGTCGTTCGCCATGTCCGTCCTCGGATGTGTTGCACAGGATGCGATCGTATCGTGCAGGCACCGGCACCTTCGCGACCCATCGATCGAGGCATGGCCGGACCCGGCCTTCTCGCTCATGTTCTTACGGCCAAGTTCGGGGATCACTTGCCGCTCTATCGCCAATCGGCGATCTATGCACGGGAAGGCGTCGAGCTGGATCGTTCCACACTGGCCAGATGGGTCGGAGAGAGCAGCTCGTTGCTCACTCCACTGGTCGAAGTCCTGCGTCGCCATGTGATGTCGGCCAGCAAGCTTCACGGGGATGGCACACCGGTTCCCGTACTTGCGCCAGGCACTGGCAAGACCAGGACGGGACGGTTGTGGACCTATGTTCGCGACGACCGTCCCTCCGGTTCGCTCGAACCTCCTGCAGTCTGGTTTACCTACTCGCCGGATCGTAAGGGAGAGCATCCGCAGCGTCATCTCGCAGGCTTCCGTGGAGTTCTCCAGGCCGATGCCTACGCCGGTTTCAACAAGCTCTACGAAGACGGATCGATCCAGCAGGCACCCTGCATGGCCCACATCCGGCGCAAGTTCTATGACCTGATGGAAGCGCACCAGTCGCCCATCGCCACCGAAGCCATCGAGCGGGTCGGACGGCTCTACGCGATCGAGAAGGAGATCCGCGGTCGATCTCCAGACCAACGCCGAACCGTACGCCAGGCGCGAGCCCGGCCGCTGCTCGACTCTATGCACCTCTGGCTCCGCACATCGCTCGCCCTGCTCTCGCGCAAGTCCGAGACGGCGGCCGCGATCCACTACGCCCTCACGCTCTGGCCTGCAATGGTGCGCTATGTGGACGATGGCCGCATCGAGATCGATAACTCGGCCGCCGAGCGATCGCTGCGCGGCGTCGCCGTTGGGCGCCGCAACTATCTCTTCGCCGGCTCCGACCGCGGAGGCGAACGCGCCGCCGTCTTCTATACCCTCATTGAATCAGCCAAGCTCAATGGGCTCGATCCCGAAGCTTATCTGCGCCATCTGCTGACACACATCGCCGAACATCCCATCCGTCGCATCGAGGAGCTCTTGCCTTGGAACTTCGCCCGAAGTCTCGAACTCGTAAATCATCCCGCAGCTTGAAGCAGAGTCCTGAGCCAGCCAGTGCCAGCGATCCGGTCGCGGACCTCCTGCCTAACCTTGCCAGCTTCATCGAGGATGGCGAAGTGACCATCGGCATCGTTAACCCCGTCGGCTGCGTAGCCACCGCCGCAGACCAGCATGCTTCCATCGCGATGCTCGTCGGTCGCAAGAACGAGACCCTCACGGAGCTGCTGACCCGCCTTGACTCTGCCATCGGACTTGCCCTCACCGAAGACATCTTCACCGACGAAGTCAACCAGCGTCCCAAAGGCAAATAGCAGATCCAACCTCACACAGGTTGTGTCCACTACGCGGTTGTGGACACAACCTGTCTTCAACAAATAGTCAAGACGGCCAGAGCGTCACGCTTACTCTTCATCTCGGAAATGCAGGAAACAAAAAAGCGAAGTTCAAAGGCTAGGCAGGAACGACGGTCAGCTTCTGAGTCACCAGCCCGATGGTCATGGCAAACACACCCTATCGTCGTGTCACGATAAGACCGGTTTTACGCCTAACGATCGATCAGAGATCGCGACCCTCTCAGCTTTTTTGCAACCGAAGGAAGATACCATTCGAGCTTCTGTTGTAAGACTTTTGAGATCATAACCGGAACATTTCGTAGTTTTTTGTCAGGCGGGATATAGCCGCGCCATGGCGTCTGCGCGAGAGCGGAGTAATAGACCTTTTTGTAATGCGGCTGCCAGCGAAAATACCACGGTTTGTACCGTGACAAGAAGTGAACAATCTTTGGATGACGGCGAAGCTCTGCGTACCGCTCAGCCGACAATCCGAGATCTTTATGCGAAAAACGCGGAAAGACTGCCTGCCAATTCCACTCATATCCGATGTCTCGGATACTCCCACGCAGTACTGAATTGATGACATCTTGTTCGAGGCTAAACAATAGACTCTTATTCTCGTATGCGAAATCCAGAAACTTTGGGACTATTCGCTCTGCGCGCCATTTCGCAAGGTTGAGTAACATAACCCCCGCGTTGATATAGAGATCATCGGGACCGAATCCAAGTGGGTGGCGCTGCGAGTAATCATAAGGCTCGGGGACAGCCCCAAGAAATGCGTCGCCGAGATCGAACTGCCAGAGCTCCCCAAGGTCAGCCAGCACGATCGTATCGCTATCTAAATACAGAACCTTTTCAACGCTTGGATCGAGGTACTCGGTGGCAAAAAGGCGCAAGTACACTGCCGCAGTAAGGTGCCCATGCGTCGGTAGGTTCTGATAGCTTGATGGATCCTTATAGACGATCGCCTCTACGCTGCCGGCGTCGGGCGACACAAGTGACTGTATAACTCTCAGTTGTTCTTCGTTCGTCTCGGTGGAAGCTATATATATGCGTAGTTTATTTCTAGTATTGTTAGCTAACACTGAGGCTATCGACACCCCAACATGCTGCCAGTATCTTGCGTCAATGCAATATAGTACTGTGATCAGCATGCAAACACCCATGGGAAATCTAACGCACGGCTCTCGCCGTCAAGAAGACGTCTATAGTTGTATCATCCAAAGTTTGCCGCATCACTGTTCCAACCAGAAGCAGCAACTCCTTCATGAGCCTCTTTTTTTGTCCGTCTACGAGACAAACGGATTCTAGCCGAAGCAGAAGTCTCATGCAATCAACGACTCTACCTACCCGGGGATGAGATGCGGGCGTTGTCAACGTCGTTGATTAGAATAGTTAAAAGGTCAGGTCGACTGCAGTGCAGGAGTTCGGTTACTGCCCGGTGCCTTAGGTAAAGCTGTAGCGTCCCCATCAAGCGATCACCCCTGTAGTTCCACGAGTCGGCTAGGGTGACGGCCTTGTGCGCCGCCTAGAGTCCTACGCGTCCTACCTCGATGGTGATCAGCTGGAATGCACCCGGGTGACGGCCAATCACCACAAAGACAAGGAGCTCCAACTGCCACGCAACCTTACCCCTCTTTCGGGGCAATCGTGCTAAAGTTTATCAGCTTTGCTGGCATCTTCGCCGTCGTAACCATAGCGCATACAGCCACGTCGCTTTGTGTCGACGATGCCCCTCATGAATCAACCGCAAATCGCGGACGCCCGCGAAAACATCATGCATCCTTCATTATTCAAATGAACAAAAGAGCAATCAGCCATGGCCACTAACGCGAAGCAAAAGCCTGAAAGAGTTCTGATTTACCGTCTGGGCAGCTTGGGAGACACGCTCGTCGCACTGCCTGCGTTGCACCTGGTTGCTCGCGCGTTTCCGGATGCCGAAAGGCGCATGCTTACCAGCATTCCTCCAAACGCAAAGGCTCCGGCAGCATCGGCGATTCTCGATGGCACAGGTCTGATTCATGGTTATCTCCAATATCCATACGCGACCCGTAACCCGTTCCTGTTGCTACGTCTCTGGTGGAACCTGTTGCGCTGGCGACCTGGACTCTTGGTCTATATGAACGGCTCGAGGGCTGTGGCCTTAGCAAAGCGCGATGAAAGATTCTTTCGTCTGTGTGGAGTTCGTAATTTGGTAGGCGTCCCGATCACGGAAGACATGGTCTGTACTCGCTCGCTGGGAGCCTCCCCGGCGGAACCAGATGCCGGAGAAATGTTCGAACACGAAAGCTCTAGGCTCGCCCGCAATCTCTCTGAGATCGGCGATGCGCGCTTAGCAGACCCAGCAAGTTGGGATCTGCATCTGACCGAGAAAGAACAGAAGCGGGCGTCACAGGTGCTCGAACCCCTCGGCCGCCGGGGATTCCTGTCCGTAAGTTTCGGGACAAAGAATCAATCAAATGATTGGGAGCAGCACAACTGGAAAGCATTGCTCGAGAGGCTCGCCGACCTCTATCCAAACTTGGCATTGGTCATTTGCGGAGCAGCTGTCGAGGCCGAAATGAGCGAGTTCGCGGCCTCCGGCTGGCGAGCACGCTCTGTAAATCCGGTCCTCAACCTGTGTGGTCAGTTATCCCCTCGTGAAAGCGCAGCGGTCATGGGCCGTTCAGTTCTTTACCTTGGTCACGACTCCGGCCCGACCCATCTTGCAGCAGCAGTTCAGACTACCTGCGTTGCAATCTACGGCGGGCGCAATTTGCCGGGCATCTGGTTCCCATATGGAGACCAGCACAAGGTGTTCTATCACCGCGTATCCTGCTCGGGTTGCCGGCTGCAGACGTGCACCGTCGAAAAAAAGCGCTGCGTTCTCTCAATCACCGTGGATGAAGTGCTCGGAGAGGTCACAAAGCGTTTACCTCCGTCGCTTTGAACGCTGAGATGGTGTCGGTATCGAAACAGCTTTGTTGCTTCAGGTCCTCGATCCAGCCAGCAGCCGCTCCTCAGGTTTTTTTTGACGTCATCGCTTGGCGCCACGTTCTGTCTTCCGAGCAGGATCCGGCGACGACCCGTCTCCTAAAGCAGTTCACCTAGAGTTCCACGCCGTTTGATCTACGGCGTCCTTCCCGGAAACGTTTACCGTACTGGCTGAAGCAAATTTGAGGGCTTCTTCAGAACGACTTTTTTACCTGCTCAAAAGAGCACCTTAGATACAACTTTAGTGACGTTTACATTCCTCTTATGAAGGCATATCTCTTCTACTTGAGGACCCAGTACCACTTTGTCATATGAAATTCAACCGAAATAAGGGCCAGGGCTTAGGTAACATCGTTAAGGGGTACTCCTTCCCGTTACTTCTGTCGATCATTGTAGTTGGTGTTGCCGGTTGCGCAGTGTCCAACACATCCGGAAGCTCCGGGGGCACCACGACCACCCCCACCGCTCCTGCGACGGATCCGTATGTGAACATGTCGGGCAACTGGCAGCTCAACGCGACACCCACCATGGGGATCTCTCCCTTTAGTTCGCTTTCGGGTTATGTGTTCGAAATTAACGTTGCCGCGGCAGCTCACCAGACAACCGCTTCCTTTCTCGTCGCCTCGACCGGCTGTTTTTCAGGCGCCGGTGCCGTTCAGTTGCTCGGAAATGTTGAGCAACCGCTAGTGAGCTTGACCTCCTTTGAGGTCAACAACCAAGTCCTTACAGTCACCGCGCAAAAGGATGAAGCCGGGGACACCCTGTCAGGGACGTATTCGGTAAAGGGTGGCTGCGCTGATGGTGACACGGGCACTCTTACCGGTACTCGCTATAACAACCTGACCGGTACCTATGCGGGAGACACTCAGAACGATGCGACCAAGGGCATAGGCCTTTCCGTTACCCAGGCCGGAGGCACGGGCAGCGGCATCTTCCTCATGACCGGATCAGCCACCTTCTCTGGTTTTTCGTGTTTTACCAAGGGTTCACTTGTCGCTGGGGGCGTCAGCTATATCTCGGGTTCATCGACTACGTTGGTCCTAAATACGAACGAAGGCAAGAGTTCACAAGTAACGCTGATCGGCACCATTGACAAGTCGGCCGACACGCTTTCGTTATCCTCGATCCAAGTCACAGGCGGTGCTTGTGCAGGAAGCTACGGTCCTGCAGCATTGGTAACAAAATGACAAGATTGCCTTAATTCTATCGTCCTCCCCAAGATACTCAGAATCGCTAACCGAGAGAGCTGGTCCGATGCATTTGCCCTATAAACCCTTCCTGCCCTTACTGGCAGTCTTAGTTTTCGAGTGCGTCCTAGGTTGCGGCGGTACAGTTGGCAGCGAAGTAACGACAGGCCCTGGAACGCCCGATCCCGCCTATGCCTACATGACAGGCAACTGGCAGATGACAGCAACGAGCACGGCACAGACAACGTTCTCAAGCCTCGCTGGCTTCATCAATGAAAGCGCTGGTGCTGCAGGAACAAGCCACGCCACGACAGCTGTCTTCCAGCTTGTCCCAGGAAGCTGTTTTATCGGGGAAGAAACGCTACCCTTGTCCGGCACTGTAAACACATCGGCAGTCTCCCTTCGGTCATTTTCCGACAGCGGTCAATTTGTCACGATCACCGGTACGGAAAACACGACGGCCGATCAATTTACTGGAACGTACGTCGTAAACGGGGGATGCTCCAGCGGAGCAACCGGAGCAATCACTGGAAGCAAGTACTCGCCTCTCAGTGGCTCGTATACGGGCGCATTTCCTTCCGCTGTGACCCCGCAAAGCATCTCGATGGCCGTGACCCAATCGACCTCCGGTAACGGCAAAGGCTTCTCGCCCGTAAGCGGGACGGCGACTTTTTCGGGCTTCTCTTGTTTCTCCAAAGGTGTCTTGCAAGGTGACGGGAGCACAGTCATCGGAAGTCAGGTACAGATCTCGATACTGACCGACGATAACCAGATTGTGACTCTAACCGGGACGTCAGACTTGGCTGCAAAAACAATCTCCGTAACCTCAGGAGCAATCTCAGGCTCCTCCGGATCGTGCAGCAACGGTGACCTTCAGCCCTTTACCTTTACGCAGAATTGATTCTGAGTATGAGTTCTCACGAGAAGAATTCAGTTGAGTGACTCGAACATGCGCAAAACCGCCAAGCTCCAGAGACAAACTACTGTTCGCCGGGAAGAACATCCCGCCAAGTTCTTTTGTCGCGATCGTACTGTGATTATGGTAGGCTACCTCAAAGCCAGACCTTGAGGATTCGATGTAATGTCCTAAGCTTCTTTATGTTGATAGGGGTTTGGTAGGACCTTGAACGGTCGATCTACAGGCGGGCTCCGAATCTGGACTCATGCAGAGAGAGCCGTCATAAGTCGTAAAGCGTGAAGACTCGGGCAGAGCACTGAGATCGGTTGAGTTGAGTAGTCCAGAATGAGGAGACCATGAACAACAATCAGCAAGGAGTCTTGAATCTGATCGGTGGGCTGTTTAGGCATCGAACTCTGTTGCTCTGGCTCTTTTTTGGCACGCTTCTTTTGACGCTGGCCATTACCCTCATCATGAAGAAACAGTACGCATCGGAGATGAAGGTCGTAGCGCAGAACACGCGCGACATTGAGGCGGTCAGCTCCGCGAAAGAAAATACTACTCAGCCACAAAGCAGCGCAAGTTCCGATACGGATACAAGGGTTAATTCAGAGATCGAGCTTCTGTCAGACACGGACCTGATGGAAAATTTAGTCCTCTTTCGCAGCAAGCTGCTTCCAGACGAGGCGCCGGCACCGGCCCCCGGAAGTAAGGAAATGGCTAGAGCTGTCGGACGCATGGTTAACCGTCTCGACTTCGAGCCAGTAAAGAAGTCGGCCGTCTTTACGATTACCTATACAGATGTGACTCCCGAGGCTGCGCAGCAGGTGCTGCGTGAGCTAGAGCGAACCTACCTGGATAAGCATGTCCAGTTGAGCAGGCCCGCCGGAACTTTCAGCTTCTTCAAAGAAGAGTCCAACTCCTATGTCCAGCGGATGAAAGCTGCTGAGCAGCAACTTGCGGACTTTCAAAGCACGAACAAGTACGTCGACCTTGACAAAGAGAAGACGGAGCTGGATGAAGGTCTGCATGCTCTAGACGTGACCGCCCTTGCAGAGCAGGCTCAGCTTCAATCTGTGACAGGTCAGATAACGAGTGTGACCAGCCGCCTACGGAGCATCGAGGGCAGAATCACGACGGCAATCGTCACGACCCCAAATCCGCAAGGTATTCAAAACCTCATTGCAAGCATTACCGATCTCAAAACCCGCCGCGTCCACCTTGCCGAAAACTTCAAGGCGGATGACCGTCTTATCGTGGAGCTCGATGCGCAAATCAAGACCTCGGAAGATGCCCTCAAAGAGATGCGCGAGAACGACGCCACTCAAACAACCGATAACAACCCTGCGGTTCTATCCCTTAGGCAGCAGTTGGAGACACTTCTGGTGCAGCGCGCGGGCCTGGTTGAGAGTCTACGTGCGTATCACGCCCAGGAAGACGACTACCGAAAGCGCCTTACGCAGCTCCAACAGATCACTCCGGAAAACAATCAATTGGAACGCGAGGTATCAGAGCTTCGCGATATGAATCAAAGCATTTCCACGAAGCGTGATGCCGCGCGCCTCGAAGACCTGCTTGACGCCGGACAATTCGGAAATATCGCGGTGGCCCAGCAACCTACCTTCTCGCGACAGCATGTCAAGCCGCGAATGATCATCAATATGGCTCTAGGTGGCGTTACCGGAATCTTCCTGTGTGCTTCCGCTCTGCTCCTACTCGAGACAACTCGGTCCACAATTTTGACCCCGAAAGAGCTTGAGTCGCTCTCGGGGGTACCAGTCTTAGCTACTGTGCCTGATGCTGCGGGCTTGGATGGGTTGTTGTCAGCGTGGGGTCCCGAATCGCGAACGGGTTTGGCGCCGGCTCAGACAGGCAATGTACCAATTTGATGGATTCCGATCGTGCCAAGGATAGGTCATGAAAAAACGAAAGACACATAATCGGCAGTCCTTGCACTCGTACCATGAATCTCAGATACCCAAGCTCGTCGGCTCACTGTTTCGTGAAGCGTCAAATGAAGTGGAAGTCTCAAGCGTCTACGCTGTAACCTCAGTGCAGCATGGAGAAGGGGCGTCGACAATTTCATTGCTCGTTGCGCGCGAGTTTGCTCGCCAGCCTGGTAGAAAGATACTGCTGGCCAGCACAGACGACTTCCGCCAATTGGTGCCGGAAGATCTTGCGCAGCCAGATCTATGCTGGGGTAGAGAGCAGAGCAGTTTTTTTAGGGTAATTGCTTCAGAGAGAAAGCCGTTGGTCGGCTCTGCGTGGGACTCTGACCCTCGGTTTGCCCGCGCTTTGATTCAGCTTCTGCGCCAGCATTTTGATGCGGTGCTCGTAGACGCAGGGGATCTCCTTAGCTCCCACGACATTGCTCGCCTTGGGCATCTAATCGATGGAGTCGTTCTCGTCGTGCAGGCTGACCGCAGCACGAAAGCTCAGATAGAGCGGGCACTGCAAGTTCTATCTCTCGCTGGCGGTGAACTTAAAGGCTGTGTCTTGAATCGGCGAACATACCCCATCCCTGATCTAATCTACCGCTGGTTTCGGAGTTAGCTATGTCACGACTAATCGGACGCCCATCCATCATCATGGTAATCCTAGCCGCCTGCACTTTGCAGGCCGTCTCTCAGCAGCTGCAGCCAAGGGAGCGTTATCAGCTGCATTCAGGTGACCAACTCAGCATTGAATACACCTATACTCCGGAACTGAACACAACGACCACCATCCAGCCTGATGGTTTCGTTAACCTCAGGGTGGGCGGAGACGTACTCCTTGCGGGTAAGACACTCGTGCAGGCAAAGACCCTTATCGAGCAAAGCGCGTCTGATCGCTTGAAGAATTCTGCCGTAGTCCTGACTCTGTTAGATTTTCAGCATCCATATTTCGTTGTGGCGGGCGAAGCGTACGCTCCCTCAAAGTATGAGCTTCGCGACAATCTAACCGTGCTGCAGGGCCTGATGATTGGAGGCGGAAGCAGGATTACGGGTAAGGAATCTCAGGTTGTCCTGATCCATGGAGCAAATACTCCCACTCCCGAAGTTCATGTACTAAACCTCAAGGATGTTGGCTCTCAGAAGATATTTGAAAAGGACATGGCGCTAAGCAACGGGGATATTATTTACATACCGAAGAGTAAGCTCACCAAGACGATTCAGGTGTTTTCCCTTATTAACGGACCCCTCAATACGGCTGTATACGCTGGGTTTCGCTAGTGCCTCGCCTTTCAATCATTCCCTTGTTAGGTTCTCATAGATTCGCTTTCTCTTTGACTAAGGTCCCAGCCCTTGCCTGATCAGCGTCGGCGTGTTCTTTTTGTAGACCACACTGCAGTCTTAGGCGGTGGTGAACTCGCTTTACTAGCGCTTCTGCGCGAGTTGGACCGATCGCTCTTCGACCCCGTTGTACTTCTGCTCTCGGATGGCCCGCTGATTCAGGAGTTAGAGGGTCTGGCAGAGACACACGTGCTCGCTCTTCCGGATGAGATTCTGAAAGCTCGTAGAGATGATCTGTCGAGTCCTGGATTTCTATGGACGAAGCTTGTGATAGCTCTTCGCTATCTCCATTCCTTCTCTAGGCTCGTTCGGAAACTGCGCCCTCGGCTCATCCACTCCAATTCCCTAAAGGCCGACGTACTTACGGGCATCGTTGCGGCATACAGCCGGATTCCTCAGATCTGGCACATTCGCGACCGGATAAGTGAAGACTACCTACCATCCTCAGTCGTCGCTCTGTTCCGGATAGCCTGCCAACTGCTCCCAAATGCCCTGATCGCGAATTCCCGTTCGACGCTTGAAAGCCTTCACCTGGGCAGCGAGACCGTAGGCGTGGTGATCAGTTCTGGCATCGATCTAAAGCCCTTCGTGGATTCGAAGAAAAGGGAGCATTTCACACTTGAACAGTCCTCAGCTGCAAACCCAATCCAAATCGGAATCATCGGACGCATATGCGCATGGAAGGGGCAAGATGTATTCCTACGCAGTGCCGGTATAGTCCATGAGTTCTTTCCGAACGCTCATTACCATATCGTCGGCGGCCCGTTATTTGAAGAGCTTGAGTTCGAAAAACAACTCCACGACATGGCGGCGACGCTCGGTTTGAGCCGCCAAGTGACCTTCGCCGGGTTCAGACGCGATATCCCAGACTATGTCTCCGGTCTGGATATAGTTGTTCACGCTTCAACCATCCCGGAGCCCTTCGGCCAGGTGATTGTGCAAGGGATGGCCGCAGGAAAGCCCGTCATTGCGACGGAAGGCGGAGGCCCATCTGAAATTGTCGAGGATGGGGTAACAGGCTTCCTCGTCCCGCGAAACAACGCAACGGCATTAGCAGGTGCCATCATGCATATTTTGAACAACCCCAAAGCTGCACAAATCGTGGCTGAACGCGGACAAAAGGAGGCACTCCAAAGGTACGGTTCCGAGATAACGACACGGAAGGTAGAAGAGCTCTATAAAGAGCTGCTCGCAGGGTGAAGACTCTCCGCTCCCTGATCCGGCAATAGTCCTTTAGCACCGGCTAAAGTGTCTTCGCTTAGCCCTGTGTCCTTGACGACGAACTTCGAAACCCTCAGACTAGGAAGGTACCCGTTATAACGTCCAGCTCCCTGCGGCGAGGAAGTCTCTCCAGAGTTCAATACTCGCCATCCATGAGGCACGTGGATCTTTTCGTAGACGAAGGCATCGCTCCCGACCCTCTGCGCTTCGGCTGATCTCCCTCCGAAGTCAAATCCTCTCTTGAGAGCTTTTTGGCCAAGGGGCGATGCTGACAATAGAAGCATATAGACAACTGATCGTGCTAAGGCGCAGAGCGAACATGACTACCCCAGAGGTTTCGTCGAATCCGCCCATACCTACCCCCTTGTCTCCCGAGCGGATTTCCACGCAGGCAAAGGGCGGAGGAACCAGGGCTGTCGTACAGACCGTCGGAGCACGCCTCCTCATTCAAGTTATCAATGCCGCAACGGGCATCTTGACGGCAAGGCTCTTGCAACCTGCGGGACGCGGAGAGCTTGCGGCCATGATCCTCTGGTCTTTGTTCCTCGCCCAACTCACGACCTTCGGCATCCCAAGTTCGCTTGTATATTTCCTCCGGTCAAGGCCGGACCGGAGAGGCGACCTCATCACAAGCGGTCTTGTGATGGCAGGTGTGCTGGGCGTCGTCACCGCCATCATTGGTGCGGTGCTGATGCCCGAGTTCATCAGCAAGTACCCGCATTGGGTGATTCGGGATGCGCAGTGGCTACTGGTCATTACGCCCATTTGCTCCTTGACCTTCGTCGGTCGCGCAATTCTGGAATCTCACGGTGAGTTTGGCGCGTCCAATCTGGCTCAAAGTTTGAGCCCGCTGACCACCTTGATCGCACTCTTGTTTCTGGTGGCTCTTCACCGCGTTACGGTACTCGGTGCCGGCCTGTGCTACATCATCGCGATCTTCCCCGTCGCAGCATTGCTGGCCGTGCGCGTGTTTCCCTACTTTGACCCAGCGGCTCGAATATCAAAGTCAGGCTGTAAACTCCTTCTCAGCTATGGCGTCCGTTCTTATTGGATAGACCTTCTCGGTACCCTTTCCTTGCAGGTCGATCAGGTTCTTGTCGTTAGCCTCCTCACGGCGGCTGACATGGGACTATATGTCGTTATGCTGAGCCTGTCGCGGATGGCAAATGTCTTTCAGAATGCTGTCACCGCCGTGTTGTTCCCAAAGGCGACCGGCCAAAGTACGGAGCGTATCCGGGAACTCACGGGCAGAGCGGCACGCGTCAGTCTTACGATCACGGCATGTGCGACATTTTCTATCGGAGTAATCGGTCCTGGTCTGCTAAGGATCTTCTACGGAAAGGATTACACCAGTGCGGCAGGATGCCTCCGAATCCTTCTCCTTGAAGTCACCATGTCGGGTCTTGTCTTCATCCTGGCACAGGCGTTTATGGCGCTCGACCGCCCGGGCACCGTCTCCATTCTTCAGGGCATCGGCCTTGGATTCAGCGTACCTCTCATGCTCTTGCTGATTCCACGCTTCGGCATTACCGGAGCCGCTTATGCTTTGCTCATCTCAACAACCGCACGTCTCTGCTTTATTTGTGCAGGTTTTCCCATATATCTTAAAATCCGGGTCCCTGACCTTCGACCCAGAATGGATGACTACACCTCACTCGTTCGTAGCCTCAAGCGATCGACCCAGAAACCCTAAATACCGCTTCGGTTGGTAACGAGTGCGAGGCTCTGTATGCGTATTCTTCACATCTTGAACAGGCTCTCTAGTTTTGGAAATGGCATCGTCAACCTCGCGGTCGACGTCGCGATCGAGCAGAAGAAGGCCGGACATACCGTGGCCTTTCTCACTGGTCCTGACGGCGGATATGAGACGATGCTCCGCTCCTTTGGAGTGGAGGTTTTTAAGAATATGCAAGAGCAGACCCTCGCAAATCTCTTGCCGGCAAGCTTCAAGTCGCGACAAGTCCTGCGGGAGTTCAAGCCGGATGTCGTCCATGCTCACATGCAGACGGCCCTGCTTCTTGTGATTCCGTGGACGAAGCTTTATGGTATTCCCATGATCGGTCACCTGCACAATGTGCACGATAGGTCAGCGCACCGCATGAGCTGGGCAGACCGATTGATTACCGTGAGCGCATCGGTCCAGCAAAGCATGCTTGACCTGGGTGTGCCGGCAACGAAACTGCGGACAGTACTGAATGGAACAGTCCGAAGTCCTCGCGTCCCAAAGATTTCCGATCAGGTGCCAGAACCACTTCTTCGGCCAGCCATTCTTACAGTGGCGGGAATGAGTCACCGCAAGGGGATCTCAGAACTCATCCAAGCGTTTGAAATCGTGGGAGCGCAGTTGAGCGAGGCACATCTATACCTCGCAGGTATAGGACCAGAGAAGCCCCTGTTCGAGCAGCAAGCCGCAGACTCCCCCATGCGCGACCGCATCCATTTTCTCGGTTTTACTCCAAACCCTCAGAGACTCATGATAAGCAGTGACGTTTTTGTGCTCGCCTCGCGAAGGGACTCATTCGGGCTGGTCCTTGCCGAGGCGCGTGAGGCGGGGTGCGCCATCGTAGCCTCCGATGTGGATGGAATCCCGGAAGCTCTCGACGGCGGAGAAGCTGGCATTCTCGTACCCGCCCAGTCACCGAAGGACCTGGCAGAGGCAATCCTCAGTCTCCTTCAAGATGATAATCTTCGCCAGGAATGGCGACGAAGAGCCGGGATAGGTCTTGAACGATTCACCGTCGCTCGTATGACTGAAGAAGTGATGGATGTCTACCGGGAAGTTGTGCGGTCAGACATCAATCGATAAAGAATGGCGCGGCTAGGAACGCCGGCGAGCAGGAGAATGACATGCTTCTGTCATCTTCGGCGACCCTCCACAAGGCACTCGACAGCAACAGGATGAATCACCATATCCAGGATGGATAGAGAGGTTGCATGATTGTTGACTATCGGACCCGGGACGTCTCCCAGCCCATCGAGGTCGATCTGTGTGTCATCGGAGCTGGCGCGGCAGGCATTGCCATCGCTCGCCATTTTGCGGGATCAAAGACGACCGTAGCCCTTCTCGAGAGCGGCGGCTATAAGCTTGATCCACAGCTTCAAGCCCTCTACGAGGGCGATAGCGTCGGCGAGCCGTATTACGAGACGCTGGACCATTGCCGGTCACGTTTCTTTGGTGGGAGCACGAACTGCTGGGGTGGCATGTGCACACCAATGACTGAGATCGATTTTCGTGAGCGAAGCTGGGTGCCGTACAGCGGCTGGCCCTTCCCTGAGGCAGAGATGGATCCGTATTTCCGCAGAGCACATGATCTGTGCGGCATTGGGCCATACGGCTACGATGCCAAAATGTGGGACACCATAGGAAAAAAGGCTCTTCCGCTGAACGGAGATCTTCTTTGGTCGCACTTTTGGCAGATGAATAATCGGTATGGGAACAAACACATCCGATTCGCGAAGAAATTCCATACAGACCTGGAGCAGGCAACGAACATTACTGTCTACCTGCACGCCAATGTTGTTGGTTTGAAGTTGGACGAAAACGCAAATCGAATGAGTTGGGTGCAAACGAAAACTCTTGATGGGCGTACAGGTAGAGTGCAGGCTAAATGCTTTGTGCTGGCATGCGGTGGCATCGAGAACGTCCGGATGCTGCTCGTCTCCAACGATAAAATGCCGGCAGGCGTCGGCAACCAGCACGACCTGGTAGGGCGATTTTTTAATGAGCATCTACAGGCGGAATGCGCCACGGTGACGATTCCGGAGTCGGGCAGCAAGCTGACAGACTATGCGCATTGGTGGAATCTTGGGAGATCCCACGCCCGCCCGGGAATGACGCTTTCCCCTGTCGCTCAAGAGAAGCATAAAACCCTTAATGCGAGTATCTCCATTGACGCCGTGTACGACGCAAACTATGTCTGGAAGGCGGCCAAAGATCTGTGGAGCGATATCGTCAATCGGAAGGTTGGCGCGAAATCCGTCAAGAGCGCCGTTAGCATGCTGAGTCAACCGCATGTGGCACTTCCAGACACATACCGCAGGATGAGATATGGAACGCGGCCGATTGGCAAGCCGAAATCCTTTGTCCTATATGCCCGCGCAGAGCAGGCGCCTATCCCGGAGAGTCGAATTCGAATTGGCAACGACCTCGATCAGCTAGGAATGCGGAAATCGGTTCTGGATTGGCACACGAGTGAAATTGATCACCGCTCCTTCCGCCTTCTCATTGAGACGACCAAGTCGGAGTTTTCACGCTTAGGACTCGGGGACGTTCACGAGGCCGAATGGCTGCGTGATGGGGGCTGGCCGGATTCACTTGCAGGCGGGCCACACCACATGTGTACAACTCGAATGTCCGACGATCCTATGCAGGGGGTCGTCGACCGAAATGCAAAGATACACGGAGTAGATGACCTCTACGTCGCGGGAAGCTCTGTATTTTCGACGGGGGGGCATGCTAACAGCACCCTAACCTTACTCGCGACCACGATGAAGCTCTGCGATCATCTGCAAGTACTCCTCTCATAAATGGAGATCTGTCAGTTATGACCAAAACCAGCAACAGCATCGATAGGCAATATCCTTTCGAGAGGGCTGCTTTCGGCCGACGGCTAAAGGCTCGGTCTCTCATGAAAGAGCTTTGCAGTTTGGCCCCTTCGATCTTCATTGCGGCCGTTCTAGCGATGCTAACGTGCCATCCCCTGCTCGCTGCCGACGGGCTGTCGGCAAGCCGCCCTCCCAAACCTGGCATACAAAACGACACTACTGCCATTATCGGAGCCGAGGCTATAAAGTGCGTTTCCGCAACTTCGGATGCGAACAAT
Organism: Granulicella sibirica; assembly: GCF_004115155.1. Taxonomy (NCBI): domain Bacteria; kingdom Pseudomonadati; phylum Acidobacteriota; class Terriglobia; order Terriglobales; family Acidobacteriaceae; genus Granulicella; species Granulicella sibirica. The sequence goes on along the minus strand of NZ_RDSM01000001.1, from coordinate 1,937,268 downwards.
ACGTCTGATCCACCCGGCTGCCTCTTCATTATTCCAGGGGGAGCACTCACCTTGAAACCGGGGCAAACCGCTGGCGTGCGAGGACCCGGAAACATCACACTCAAATGTATCGGGGGTGGAGACCACCTCAGTTGCGTAGCTTCCCTTGGAAGGTGAGCATTCAGCTATTTAAAGGGAAGCTCGGCAACGCTGGCTGCCACGGGTATCAGTAAAGGTAGTTTGTCTTAATGAAATAAATTGCTCCCGACATAAAAAGGCAGTAGGTGCCGAACAAAAGCCACATGCCTCCCTCAAGCCACTTCTCAAGCCACCTCAGCGCCCCCAGGCCTGACAAAAACGACAGGCTCATTCCAAGAACGCCCAAAACGAGAGGTCCGGATAACGAAACAGGCGTTCCCGAAAGTGCAGCTTTCTGGGTTGTTTTGACCAACCGTAGAATCTCATAGACAACTACCGGAGGAGTCAACACGACCGCAAGGGCAAAACTGAAGCTCTCCGCCTGCTTTCGTTTGACACCAATGAGCATTCCCGTCGAAATGGTGGAGCCGGATCGGGAAAAGCCTCGAAATGGGAGCGACAACCCCTGCACCGCACCAATCACCGCTGCCTGCCACGCGGACAACTCCTTCGATACTTGAACGTATTCGAACGTCTTTTGCTGACGGCGATAGATTGGCTCAAATAGCCCCGCGATACAACTCAGCAACCCTCCGCAAAAAAGAGCGGGAGCAATCAGGTCGAGACGCCCGAAAAGCTGTTCGACGGTCTGCTTGCCTCGACCAAAGACAAATTCGGTCTCGATGTAGTGCTTCAGGGGATAGCCCACGGCGCCCGTAAGCAAGGTTGCGATGAAGACCCTCAAGAAGATTTGTCCAAACTCCTCTGAGCTTCGAAAGTATGTCTGCTTCCAACGCTTCCAGAAGTACACGATTACCGAAAACATGGTTCCCGTATGCAGCATCACAAGTAACAGTGACATGCTGGGGGATCCCGGGTCGAGCCCCATCAAACTCTCGAGCAAGATGACATGTGCCGAGCTTGAAACCGGCAATAGTTCCGTGAGCCCTTGCACCAGGGCGAGTATCACGATCTGCAGTAGAGTTGGCATCTTCCTATCCTAAAACGCTACCAGCATCCCAACTGTCTGCTTTGCTTATCTATTCCGACCGGGCGCATCGACCGGCATCCGATGTCCCGTGGCACAATCCCGCTTATGGATGTCCTGCCACTCGTTCTACGTGCGAACCGGCCAAACTTGGTTGAGTTTGGCCGGTTCTTCGCGAACATTGCTATTTGATTGTAGCCGACCACCTTGACGAGCAGCCCTAGATTCTGGGACCGACCGTGAACATGGGCGACGCATAGGACAGAGCGCCGATGTCACTCCCGCCTGAACCTGCAGCCCTCAGCGGGGACGATGCGGTCAGCCTGAAGTCCTCAGCGGTAACATTGCTGAAGCCCGGCGTCGCAGTGCAGAAGGAGTTGGGGTCACCCGGAGCGGCAGTGTCGACCTTCCGGAGGAACCCATTGATCGCCCCACAGGTACCTCGATTGGAACCGACATTCTGCACGTTATAGATCACCCACGAAGCTACAGAACCACCTTGATTCTGCCAGGCATTGTTATGCCAGTCCATCGGCGCGGAATACTGCAGCGAGGCCAACCGAGCAAAGATTCCAGCAGCGTTGTTAGTTGTCGTGATGCAGTTTGGGCAAACCCATCCTGTAGGGAAGTAGCTCGCCGCCTGAACACAGGCATTATCATGCACGTGAGTCGAGACGACATTCATCTCCATCGTCATGCAGGATGCTGATGTGTTCACGATCGTGTTGTTGATGACGTGCATGTCCTTCGCGTAAGGATATGCAGCGCCCTCGTAGCCGTTGTTGATATCGATTCCGTTGTACAAAGTCAACGTCGCGCTGTATCCCAGGTTGGTGATGATGTTGTGGTCAAAGACTTGAGCCTCGTAAGAGGTTGCGTCAGCAACACTTGTTGAAAAGCCTCCCGCCTGAATTCCTTCGCCCAAACTATCGTGGACAAAGTTATGGGAGACCCGTCCTCCGGCCGTCGCTCCGAAGAATATGTTTCCGCTTGCGTTGTCTGTGCACTCGTTGTTGCTGACGATGCCACCCTTGCCTAGATAAGACACATCCCTCGAGAGGCCAACACCACCGAAGCGAATGCAAGCTGTGTTGTGGCTGCTTCCATAGCTGTACTGGATAACAGGATAATTGGTGGTTACTCCACCCACCGTCTTTGTCCCATCAAGTCCGGCGAGCTCGAAGTTTGCGTGGTTAGCGTCGTTGCGGCCATAGTACGTATCAATCAGCCCAGACCAGCCATCTGAAATGGAATCTCCGCGGACAAGATGGGGGTTCGTGTCGCCAGATGCCCGAAGTACGACGCAAGCCTCCAGGTTAGCCGTTCTGCTTGTGCCGCCGGCCCAGCCCAGTGTGTCGCTGACGGTGTCGCCAGTGTTCCAGCAGGTAGGATAAGAGATGGTAATGTACTCGTTCGTCCAGTACTTGCCCGCCAGGTTGGAACTAGCGTAAGGGAAAGAAAGGATGCCGCTCTTGAGTTGGTGAGCAAACTGGATATGCGTCACGTTGACGTAATTTACGCCGCGCAGCAGCACGCCATAGGACCGGTGTGTCGCGTAAAAAGTGTGGTTAGCCGGGTTGCTGCCATCAGCTAGATGGACGTAGAGTTCATTAGCCAAAGCGCCATTCTGTGACGTCGTCGCATAGTAGAAGCTTCCACCGTCGAGCCGGCCATAGAATTTCAGTCCGCTCCCGGTTGCTCCCGTTACAGAAATCTTAGGAATTGTGCTGCATCCGTGATTGACGGTATAGGTGATCTGGTTCACCGGAACTCCGCTGACGGAGTTGACCGTTCCCTTCACCGAGCAAGCGACCCCGCCAACTGAACCGCCGCCGGAAGAAGTAAAGCTGAAGCTCGCTGGGTAGCCCACCCCGCCGTACAGTGAAAAGTAAACAGATCCACCGCCGATTGCCTCCACGTTCTGTATCCCGGTATTGGTCGGAGCAAACACCTGTGACATCACGCCGCCAGGTGCCGACGCGCCTGCGTACGGGCTAACCCACACTCCGCCGAGACCCAGCACATTGAGTGTCGCCGCCTGCGGTGTATTGCCGCCATTCATCTGATAAAGACCGGTAGAAGAATCGAGGACTGAATCCCAAGGCTGATAGGTCGTCGTCCCTCGCGAGTTATAAGTGCCGACATAGTTCGGGACGGGCATGAGTTGTGGGGTCTGGCTCAATTTGTCGATATAAAGCTTCTGTGGAGCAGTAGTGAGTTGCGTCGAATACACGCCGTTGCCAAGCGATCTCCAGACAAGGTCTGTCAGTGGATCGGCGGCATCGATGATGGGGTCAGGTCCACCGGCGAAACGCCCAAAGGTAACAGGAGCACTCGCATTTCCCGAGCAGGTTGGCGGAGTATTCGTGAGGGTAGTGGTCGCGGACGCGCTCACGAGGCTTTCGCAGCGGATGTAATCATCCGTATACCTATATCCAGCGTGGAGCAGAACCTGGTCCCCAGGCTTGAGAAGAGGTGTGAGGGTGTTGATCTTAGCGATGGTTTTGAAAGCCCTCGCTGGGGTCGTGCCGGCCCATTCGTCTGACCCATTCCTGCTATCGACATAATAGGTCGTTGCAGCGTGGGCCACGTTCGAGCAAAGGCCCAAGAGGAACATGACGGGAAGAAGAGAATTGAAAACCGCACTCCGAGAAGCTTCGAAGGTAGGCAGGCTGCCGAAGATGTTCCTAAGGATGGATTCCGCTCTAGAGGTTAGGGCCATCCTTTGCAAGTTCCCGGAAGTTCTCGATATTGCCTGAACTTTATCCGTATTTGCAGAGTTGCCTGATTTATTCAATGAGAAGCCAAGTACAACAGGGTTATTACGGTATAAGTTTTTCATAGGACGAGGATTGCAGGAGCGAGCGCATACGGGAATTGCCCCTTGGGGGTATCCCTATCACTCGAAAGCTGCAAACTTGACAAAGGAAACTAAGAGTGATGATTACCTGCGTTATCTTGGCATTTGCAGACATATCCACTCAAATAGCTTTCCATCCAACCCGCTCGACGACTTTTGTAACGTGCCTATAGCTTCGGCAAGAGTCATGCTTCAGCACGGAGTTGAAACTTTTCCAGGTGGACAGATATGCGATGTATACGGGATCTCTAGCAGATACAGCTCAGGGTCGAGCCAAGTAAATTTGGCTGAACCGAGCAGAAGGAGATTAAAGCGGCCGCTACCTCTCGTCCATCATTTGATCCGCCAAATAACAGCTCTCACGCCCAAGAGAGGCGGCTCGCAACAGCCGTTCAGCGGCATCAATCCCGATCTCAAGCTGGCTGCCATCGGCATAACGCGTCCGAGCCTTTCGCGCGGGGCGGGGTTGCGGGATGCAGGTGATTGATCCGCTCCGACCTTCTATCCGTGGAAGGCGAAGTACTCTGCCTGGAGCTGGACGAAGCTTAGGGATGACTCAGTTGCACGAGAAAAACCGGGCCTGAAGCAGCTTCTTCTTGTGCCGACGCTTAATAGCATTGCAGGACAAGTCGCCCCAGCGTTGACAGAACAAGTCCTCAACAAAAGATGCAGTCTTCGGGGAGTGGACTGATGGCGTAGCGGTTGATTGACACCTATCTGTTGAATGAGCGAAGTATGCCATTCGAAGATGCTGCCCTGTAGATCGCGCTCGGGATGCCCCGGTTCAGGGGTGAAAGGAACGCTTGGACAAAGCATTCCTGGCGAACTCTGTAATGCGCTCCTGAAAGACCTTGATGTCGTACGTGGCCGCATGGCGTTGGATCGCAGCCTCATCCCAGGCCATCTTTTCAAATCGGTCCATAGCATCAATGAGAGAGCTCACAGAAGCTTCGTCGAAAAACACCCCGTTAAGGCCGTCAACAATAGTCTCAGTCGCGCCACCGGCCGCGAAGGCGATGACAGGGCGCCCCGCGGAATTTACTTCCAGAGGGGTCATGCCAAAATCCTCTTCGCCAGGAAAAAGGAGGGCTTCGCAATGCTGAACATATTGCGTGACTACTTCGTCCGGCGCCCTGCCCAAAAACTTCACTGAGGGACCGGCCATTTCTTCAAGACGCTTGCGATCCGGACCTCCGCCGATGACGACGAGTCGGCGATTTGTCTGAGAGCAAGCCTGAATTGCAAGATCGAAACGTTTGTAAGGAACGAGCCTGGAAAGGATGAGGTAATACTCCTCCCGTTCTGGCTCAGGCGTCTTTTTGGTCGGTGAAAAACGCGCTGTGTCAATCGGCGGCGGGATAACCTCTGCTTCCACCCCGAAACTGCTCTTCAATCTCGCTGCGACAACCCGCGAGTTGGCTATGTAGAAATCCGGTCGGGTCGCCGCTCCGATCTCCCACCTCTTGAGCCACTTTAGTGGGAGAGACAGCAAGAGGCTTTTCAGATAGCCGTTCTTCTCTCGGGAAAGATAGTCTTCGGTTCGCCAGACCCAGCGCATCGGAGTATGGCAGTAACACACGTGGACTGCACCGGCTCGCCGGCGAACCCCCTTCGCATACCCAAAACAGCTCGAGATGATCAGATCGTAAGCGCTAAGGTCGACATGATCCACGGCGAAGGGGTAGAGAAGAAAGTAGGCCCGGAACAGCCGGGCTTTGTTTGGCAGCCGATTCATCCACGTGTTGGTAATTCTGGCGGACTGAAGCCCTTTGCTGAGAATCTCGGGTGCCGATAACGTGGAGAGGAGATCTGCACCGGGTAGGGCTTCATAGATAGCTTCTGCTACCCTTTCTGCTCCACCCATCTGTGCAAAATTGTCATGAAAAACAGCGATAGACAGGTCGCCCAACACCGGCAAGGAATCTGAATTTCCGGAAGCTTCGATATTCTTCGACTCTGTCATGGTTTTTGTAGGCTGCGGTGCTTTTAATTTCACTCGTTTTCTAGCCTCTCTCCTCGTTCCACCAACGGATTCAAGAACTCGAATTCAACCTAGAATATGGCTTTCAGCCCCAGTATAACGAAGGCTCGGCGTCAACACCGAGCAGCGTACCGGGAGTGATTGATCAATCACGCTGCAGTTGCTACAATCAACGTGTACACGTTTGAACCTTTGCTGGAGCTGCCTGCGGCATTCATTCTTATAGCGGTTGCGATAAGAATGAATGCGCGTGTTCTATGGACATGATCCTCCGAGCCTGGTTACCGTATTTACGCTTGCGCGAAAGTTCGCAAGTGATTCGATCGACATTTCTTCGAAGCTTCGTCCGTTCCGACCCGACGAATATCCTGGAAAGATTAGCAGAATGTTTTTCTGCCTTGACGTCGCACCCGTTAGTTTCGTTCTGTTCAGGTGCAACGTTCTTATGCGAGCATTGTTTTAGAGACTTCGATCGCAGAGGATACCTAACCAAGGAAGTACATGCGAGGTTCCCATGAGACAAGCCAGTCGTAAGATTGTTCTATTTGGAATGTGCGGTGATCTGGCGGTCTGCGCGGTCAGTTTGCTTGTTACGGCTTCTGTGCTCCACCAGCTCCCACTTGATGCCGGCGCGCTCGTCATCAAGAGTCCTTTCTGGCAACTCTTGAGCGTCATACTTCTCAGCCTATGCTGGCAGTTGTCCATGGTGGCAACGGGAGCCTACCAGTCTTATCGGCTGGCCAGTTGGGTAGAACAGGCCCTCGCTCTTGCGGTAGGCACGGGAGTTGCAGCATTCTGGGCCGGAGTTTGGCTCTGGACGTGTCAGTTGAGCGGACTGATTCCGTCGGGATCGGTGGTCACCGCTTTCTTCCTCTTCTGGCTCATATCGTTCTCGGCATTGCTGTTCACAAGGATCGTCGCGCGAGTCTGCATGAGGGTCTTCCACCGCAGTGGGCGCAACGTGCGCAACGTGATTCTCGTTGGCTCGAATCGTAGAGCGGTCGCCCTTGCCGACGGTTTGATCGGAGATGGCGACTCAGGATACAAGCTGCTTGGCTTTGTAGACGACATCTGGCACTTTGATGGGGCTCCCGAGCACTACAAGCAAATGCTCATAGGGAACTCGGAGGACATTCTCGAGCTCCTCCGAAACATGGCGCTGGATGAGGTCATCATCGCTCTTCCCATCGCATCGAGCTACCGGTTTACGCAACAAATTATGAACTGGTGCCGTCAGCAGGGAATTCTAGTGCGATGCGATGCAAGTCTCTTTGACTACACGTCGGATGGCGTACAGAGCATTGGGATTTCGCAGAGGCTGATCACATTGCACAATACGGAACGCAACGGTGTACTCGTTGTCGCGAAGCGCACCTTTGACTTCGTCCTCTCGACGATTATTCTTCTCGGCCTTTCCCCGGTGATCGCTGTGATTGCTCTCGCGGTACGCTTTACTTCGCCAGGGCCGATCATCTTCGCGCAAGAGCGGCTCGGGATGGGCAAACGGCGTTTCAAAATCTACAAGTTCAGAACGATGGTCGCCGATGCTGAAGCGCAGATGAAGAAGGTCGAACATCTCAATCAGTCCGCTGGACCCACCTTCAAGCTTAAGCACGATCCACGCATCACCCCGGTTGGCTCCTTCCTCAGGAAGACTAGTCTTGATGAGCTGCCCCAGCTCTTCAATGTATGGCTCGGAGATATGAGTCTTGTTGGTCCCAGGCCTCTCCCTCTCAGGGATTACCGGGGATTTTCCGAAGACTGGCATCGCAGGCGCTTCAGCGTCAAACCCGGCATAACATGTCTCTGGCAGGTCAGTGGCCGCAGTTCCATCGGGTTTGAAGAATGGATGCAGCTCGACATGGACTATATTGATCGCTGGTCGTTCTGGCTCGATCTACAAATTCTTGCTCAGACCATACCTGCTGTTGTGAAGGGGTCTGGAGCGATGTAGTTCCGCTGGTGGTGATAGAAGAGCGGCGAGTATGCCTGCTTAGAGTCCCTCCGTGAGCCAAAGTGCTGAGGAACGATCATCATTCCATCAAGGAAGATAATGCTTAGACTTGTCGTTACCGTACTCCTCTGCCCTATTGCCACGCTCTCATTAGCCGCAACGCACTACATCGCGAATTCGGGAAGGGACAGCAACAGTGGTTTGAGTCCCGCAGCCCCTTGGCAGACGATCACCAAGCTGAATGAGTCTCTGGCGCACGCCACGCCCGGCGATTCTTTCCTCCTCAAGCGAGGAGATGTCTTCCGGGATGCATACATCTTTTGCGGATCGCAGTACCAGAACAAAGGCAATCAATCCGTTGCTACCAATCCTCCAGTCTGCTCCGGCGCGTCCGGTCGGCCGATTGTCATCGGAGCCTATGGAGATGGTCCAAATCCCGTGATTGATTCCGCAGACGTCCTGGTGGGAAAGTGGACACCTGTAGCGGGGACGACCTACCAATTGCGGCTACTCGCAGGACAACAATTTCCGTTGAAGCTTTACGTGGACCCAAACCCCGCGAACGGGCTTCAACAGCAACTTCTTCCTGTTCCGAATTACGTCGGAGTGTGTTCACCTGGCACGACATACAACTTTCTGGACATGTGGGAAGCGCCATCCAGCAACGCCGACCTCTCCCTCTTAGCCGGCCCTGCGCCGGTTAGGGGTTGCTCCGATCCTGCCTACAGAAAGATCACCCCAGCCAAGAACGGCGAAGCACGACAGTCCTTCGCTCCAGGGAACACAGGTCTTCAGAATGTGGAGGAAGGGGCCTCCGCGTTCATTCCTGGCACGCGGGGATTTGGCTATCCTACGTACCCAGGTGTCTGGTACGTCTCTGGCTCACCTACGGCTGGCTACACGGTCTATCTCAACCTCGCCGACGGGTCTAATCCAAATAGTCATGTTATCGAAGCAACCCACAGGATTTATGGTGTTTTCATTGAGGGCACTAACTACGTCACAGTACAAGATCTAACCGTTGCTCACAGCTTCGAAAGCTGTGCGCAAGACATTCCCTACTCTGACACCGATCCTGTCGGTAGCTACATCACGTTCCAGCGTCTCCGAGTCTTCAACTGCACGAGCCTCGGAAATGACTACCTGACCCAGCAAAATACCAATCTCGGTCTGGCACACACCCGAGGTGGAATTTCCGTGCATGCTAGTGGTGCGAAAAACCCGCCAAATCTCAAGTCTCCTGCCGTGCTCAGTAGCTTCGTGGGAACTCTTGATAGCTACTTTGCATCAGATAACACCTATCTCGCGGGGATCAATCTCAACGGGATTGACGGCGGGAAGGAGAACAGCTGCCTGGCGTGCGGAAACTTTGTGAATACTTCAACTGCTCCGGGCATCGTGTACAACACCAGCCTCAATTTCAATGCGGGCAGTCTCCCGCAAAATGTGGGCGGTCGAATCGCAAACAATGAGCTAACAAACAATCAACTCGGTATCGGCTTCACTGCGATCTCTGGAGGACTACTCGACCATAACTACATCCACGACAGCTATGGCGAGGGCATTCAGATCGGAGGCTATTCCTCAAGCACGGATGGAGGCCCAGGAGGGCCAGTACCCGGGTCTCAGGTCATCTCAAATAATCTGATAGTCAATCTTGGACGAAGTGCATCGAGGAGCCTCTACAACGGAATCGATTGCAATACCAACTCAACGCTGTTCTCCGGCTTCTATGAGATGCATAACACCATCGTTAACACCTGGGGCGCAGGCGCCACCTTCGAGGGAAACGGAAGGAACGGTTGCACAGCACCCCACTTCTGGCGAAATGTCATCGATCAAAACTACCCTGCCTTCGGCAACCAAGCCGCGCTTCCGAACTGGAATCCGAGTATGCGGTCGTTGAATGGCGGAAATCTTCTCTATATTGTCAGCGGGAACCATGCCGGTTATGACTTCCACGACAATTTCTACCGAGGCGCTCCTACTCAAAAGGTGATCACTCGAGCCAGTGCCGGGAGCTTCAATTGTGAAGACTGGATCACCAACGGGCCCGACAGAAATTCTACCTGCGATGGTACGGATCCGATGTTCCTCAATCCTGCGGCCAATGATTTCAGGATTCAGACCAAATCACCCCTGCGGTCCAACCAGAGGAATCCGCGAGACATCGGCGCTATTCCGTACCAGAGTCCTGAGCTTCCGCTGGACAAGAATTTGATCGTAGGGCCGATAAAGTAGTGGGCAAGAGCTTGCCTTCCTCAGTTAGCCCGCTTCAGGGCAAGAACGCCTTCCGTTCGACTATCTCTCCTGTCTCAGGGATCTTGTCCATCTCCCGAAGCTAGATGGGCCTCTAAAACCCCCGGGCGAGCCCGGCCCCTAAATCTCCTGCAAATCGCATTCCGGACTCTTGAGCCCTTTAGGCGGACAGTTCCGATTCTGACTCGGTGAGCAAGAAGCCTGTCACGCCTCCGCAAGGAGGGTCTCTTCTATGAACCAGAGAAGAGCAATAGGAAGCGGGACATGGTTTGGTACAAGACGTGCTCCTCAATCGGGAAGGGACTGCGCGTTTTGGACTCCGGCGCGGAAGTCCTCTAATTTTGAGAGTATTCTAGAGGAGCTTACTTGGACGCCCGAATCGCTGCCTCACCTCGTGGGATTGGCTGGCAGGAATCGACGCCAGGTCCTCAGCTCCAGATTAAGAAACCATAGTAAAACATTAAGAATGAGGACCTTAGGTCTGAAGTTCAGAGCACCAACCAAAATCTGCGCCATCCGTTCGGAGAGCTAGTGCCTATTTTAGCTAACACGCGTGCCCCTCGATCGAGCACTCTGAAGCAAGATGTCTTTGAAATACCGTGGTCGGCTCTGGGCCTGATCGCATTAATGTACGTGTTGACGTTCACCGTCCTGACAACCGTCGAATATGCGCAGCATGGACTCCCTCTCGACGACTCGTATATCCATCAGACGGTAGCTCGAAATCTCGCCGACCGCGGAATCCTTGGCTTCAGTCAACTCCACCGTTCCTCGGGAGCTACCAGCCTTCTGTGGACACTCATCCAGGCGACCAATTACCTCCTTTTCCGCATAGACCCAGTCTGGTACAACCTGGGAATCAGCTACGTACTCCTCGCTCTTATAGGACCGCTGCTGTTTGTCATGGCATCCCGTGACCGCCTGCCGCCCTTTGTATCGTGGGTCGTCGCGATCTCGCCAGCGCTCCTTGGAAACTTTGTCTGGCTCGGCATGATCGGGATGGAGCACCTGCTCTTCGCTGTGTTCTCGCTGAGCGCCATCTACTTTTGGCTGCTTCCGCCCGACAACTCGCTCCGCAGTGCCGTCTTCACCGGATGCTGCGCCGGTCTTCTGGTGCTCACACGTCCCGAATCGATTCCCTTTGCTCCGCTCTTATTCCTCTTCGGATGGGCTGTTGCCCACCAGCGCCGTCGGCTGCGAGAGTATCTCGTCGTCCTCGCATTCTGGATCGTCTGCACGTGCATACAATTTGGAGCGAACCTCTACACGTCGAAGACCCTTATGCCCGCAACCCTCAAGGGCAGGTCATGGCTATACTTCCATAACACCGGCGGCCCGCATTCTATTCGATCCATGGCGCGCTTTTGTGGAGCTTGGGTCCAACGTCTTCCTCGTCAGTTCAGTACCAGCTACACTCACCAGCTCAACTCACTCCGGGAAGCGGCCACCTTCTACGCATTCTTGGGAATTATATTGCTCGTCCTCACAATAGTAGGTGTTCTGTTCTTGCTCCAGCGCAAACCCCTGCGCATAGGCGCCCTCGTATTGTGGTCGGGTATACACTTCTCCATCTATTTGTTTACCTTTCCTACCGGTGGCCATGGTGGGCGTTATCAACCTCTTACCCTGATGCTCTTCTTTCCACTTCTGGTGTTAGGTGTCTACCAGTTGCTTAGCCTACTCGCCCGTGGAGACCGGCCTTGGGTGAAAGTTGCTGTTGTAGTCTTCATGTGCTTCGCGAGCTTAGCCTCACTAGGGACCTGGCGTCGAGTCACGTTCGCCGGCATTGCGCACATTAACAATACTCACGGGAAAATCGCAACGTGGATGCGGGCGAACGTTCCGACGACCGACCGGTTCGCGGCATTCGATATCGGACGAGTCAGCTATGACTGGGGAGGAGATGTCATTGACCTCGGGGGGCTCGTCGATCCCACCTACGTCGACTACCTCCAGACCGGACGCGTCATTGAGTACCTGAAGCTCAAGCAGGTTCAGTACGTGCTTCTTCCTAGTACAGGAAGCGACGACCTCACCATCAACCCGTCGACACTAGGCGGAGAGAAAGTAGCCGAATACTGCAGTGATCCTGGTGATTGGCTTCTAGGGTTCCGCTATACCATTCATGCGACCCAGTGCCAGACACTCTATCGCGTCACAAAATGGTAAGAGGACCGGCGGCTTAGCTCGCGAGTGAGCTAAGCCGGTACCCGTTTGCCCCGGCTCGTACGACGTACACATAGAAAGTACAGAAGACTGCCGATGGGTACGCGAGGACGACCGCGTGCCGCATGAAGCCGAAGCCGACCAGGTACGGAAGCGAATATGCGGAAAGAAGTAGAAGGTAAGTCAATGCAGCGGAGCGAAGCTGGCCTGCCTTCGTAACGAGTGCGAACAGGGAAAGAGCAACTGCGCTCCACAGGATGAGCCTGAAGGTCAATACGCCGGCTAAAGTCAAAAGAGCTGGAATTCTGCTCATTCTCGTCGCGGTAAATGAATTCAGCGAAAAGAACAGATAGGAAAATTTTCGCCAAAGACCGATAAGCGTGTAAGTCGGACGTGAGAGCGCAAAAGCACGGCCTGCGGATAAATGGTAATCATTAAACGCCCATTCATTCGGAAAATATCGGTTCCCGTTTAGTGCTGGATCGAATGAATCGAAGCGAGCATTCGTTGTTGGGTATCTATCCAGGAAGTCAGGGTTATTTCCTTTATGGAAATTGAACCCATCGAGGCTCGTGCCGACGGAGTATCTTCCGCTGACGTGGTGTTGATAGGCGGCCCATGAAAGCGGAGCAAGCGCCACCAGCAGAGTAATGACCATCCGAAGTCTCCAGGACCGCAGATGAAAGAGCGTGGCAAGGAGCAAAACTGCAACAGCAGGAAGCATGGAACTCTTCGATAGAAAGATGAGCTCAAGGATCACCGCGGAGCAGACCGCCCACATGGTAGAGCGTCTAAAGGGAAAAACGATCAGAACGAGAGCCAACGTAAGTAGACCGTAAAGATATCCCTCTTCGACCTCCATACTCGTGATCACGACGAGCAGACTGCTCGCGAGCAGAGGCAGGAACAAGATAAGGCCACATAAAGTCGCGGCTTTCCGATCCTTTGAAACGAACCTCAAAATGAAGAAGAAAGAGATCCAGAGGGGGATCAGGAATACGAGCGTCTTCGCGACGTCGATCCTCTTGGGATCATCTCCAAAAAGCTTTACCCCTGTGGCCAGAACAATCGAAGCAACCGGCATGCGGGCGCTATGAAAACACAGTGCGTCCGTGGGTCCACGTAGTTGATCAAAGCACACGAGCAGGCCATGATCCTGCAGAAGGCTTTGCGTAGTCGGGCCAACAAAATAACCCAGATCAAAAATCGATTGGAGTCTTTCCTGGTGTGTGGGAGCCCAGACCATGCCAACGGAAATCGCAGCAGAGCAAAAGATCAGAAACGCGATTATAAGAGAGGCATACCGATCCGTACGACGAGCGTTCAGACTTGAGATCACATGACCGCCTTGAGAACAGATTCTGTCCAAGAATATACTGTCCTGCTGATAAATTGACCCTTTTGCGATAAGGAGCAAAATCGAGGATAGAAGTCACAGGCGACCATGAGTCGGTAGATCTGGAGGGAACCTGATCTTTTAGAGCCCAGCTGCTCACCAGGTGAGTCGTCGTCCGGACCAATGTTCGTCGTCGCCGTGTCCCACCTCTTCGTACCACCATGGGACCAAGGCGTTGGTTCGAGTGCGGGCCCAAAACCCTCCGGTCGCAACCGGAGGTCTCACTCGAATTGTGTTTCCTGCACTAGTATAGAAGTATATTTTGAATTCTGGCGTACTCCAGGGGGATGAGTGAAAAAGTCTTTCCGCCGTGAAGATGCCCGTCACCTTGGTGTGGTTGCAGTGTCGCCAACTTCGCTCGGTGCCTCTCGGGTCTTCACTAGCGCATCGACTCAAGGCTGGGGAGCCTCGTATTTTTCATCTCTGCTATCCAACCAAGCCTGGGCACCTCTGGTTATTGCCACGTTATACCTGCATCGTTTTACCGCCCGCCAATAAGAGGTTTCGATGAGAGAAACAGCTGTCGTACTGCCAACGAAGACTATAGGCAGGAAGGATTCAAGCCTTAGCGAACGCCCCTCCGAGAAAAATGGGTGGCTTGCTCTTGCGGCATTTTTGGGGATCACGGCTCTCCTATTGATCGCTATAAGGGGCCGCGTGGTAGAAGTCGCATTCACGCCGCTGGCTATCGTCGTCGGAGTGTATCTTCTCTTTCGCTACGAGAGGATCTATCTGGTTCATACTGTGATCTTGCTTTGCTGCACCCCCTTTGTTCATCGGGTCGCAGACAATGGCGGGACGATCGTAGAACACAGTCCGATGCTCGCTGCACCCATCTTGGTGACCTTCCTGAGCGTATTGCGAATCGGTAAGTTTCGACTACTGGATCCCCAGAATCTGGTGTATGTTCTAGCCCTGTTAGGAGTTCTCTACGGGGCGTTTGTCGGCTTCTTGAGAAACGGAGTCGCTGCGGCGGCCGTTCCTTTGCTTGGCTGGTTATGTCCTCTCATGATCGGCATGTTTTGCTATCTTCAGGAGGATTCGCAGCAAAGTCTGGCGAGGATGTTCAATAGGGCGGTCATGGTGGTCGGCGGAATCGTCGCGGTCTATGGCGTCTTGCAGTTCTTTGCTCCCTTCGCCTGGGACACCTACTGGTTGGCTCAGCTGCAAGCGCAAGGCCAGGCTATTTCAATGGGAACTCCAGAGGCGCTCCATATCCGAGTTTTCTCAACATGCAATAACTCTCAAGCTGCCGGGTCGCTTTTGGGTTACGACATCTTGGTTACATGTGTCCTTCGATTTCGTTGGAAGCTGGTTGCTATCGTGTCGCCAATACTGGCCTTGGCGCTAACCTCTGTGCGTTCTGCCTGGGTAGCGTGTGCATGTGCAGGCGTGGTGCTGTTTATTCGCGCCGGCACGAAAGCAAAGATCCAGACAGTTTTTGTTCTAGGGATTCTACTTGTGTTGGGGGTCGCGGCGGCGAGTACACCCGCTGGAAGCACGATCGCCGACCGGCTTACATCATTTGGCTCCGTCAAGAATGACACCTCTTACCGCGAACGAGAGATCGGTCGGAAAGCTATCGCAAAGGTCATTGGGAACGAGCCGTTTGGCCTGGGAATTGGGTATGTGACGTCGTTTGAGAAGACGGCTAGTTTCGCCATCACCGATCAAGGTGTCGTGACAATGCCAATGGAGCTTGGGTACCTTGGAGTGACTCTCTACGGCATTGCGATCGCAATGCTTCTTTTCGGTCCGCTATGGAAGGGGATTCGCTCGAATGGGGAGATTCTGATGTTGGCCTTAGGCATGCTCTACATCATCTTTTTATTTGCAAATACAAATCCCCTCAACACTGCTTTGGGAGTTTTCTTCTGGGTGCCAGCAAGTCTGATGCTCAAGTTCTTCACGACCCAGGCAACTAGTACTAACAAGAGATTGCAAAAGGCTTATGCGCCTATCTAGCTTTGACATCTGTTCTATGGATGGCCCACCCGCCTCCACGCGGCAAAATTCGTTACGGAGGGGGCCTGAGTCGAAACTGCCGCTAACTTGGCTAGGACTCCCTCCGGACTTATTCCGAAAACGTACCTACGCGAGTCTCTAAACCGGGCGGCGGAGGTTGGGAAAGGCCCACTTCACGCGGCCCGGGATGGAACGAAGGTGAACCGGTCCTTGAGCCGTAGAAAAGGTTTTTCGTAGAAGCGATAGGATGCAGCGGCGATCACGATCGAACCGGCGGCAGTCAGCAGATAGAAGGGTAGAAGTTGATGGTGACCGACAGAATGGGTGACTCTGCCGATCGCCTCACCCACAACTGACCGCACCAGCATATGAAAGATGTAGAGGCCATAAGAGATCTTGCCGAGATAAATCAGGGGCCGCGCGATCAGCGGAACCTCCGCGCCCAGGACGGAAAAGAAGATCAGCAGGCAGCCCGCATCGAGACAAAGGTATCCGAGGAGAACTTGCATTGGGGTGCTAGGAATCTTCACATCGATGAAATTGAGTGGGAAGGCCGCAAATGCAAGGAGCATCATTCCCGAAATAAAGGCCACGATTCGCAATCCGGTCGCAAGCCGATAGGAACGATGATGGAGGTAAATCGCAAGGAGAGCACCGATAACAAAGAATTGAAATTGGCTTACGCTGTTTACCCAAAGAGCCGGCGACTTGGCTACACCAGACATGGGCAGAAGGTAATCGACAGCCCAGGCCACAGGGAGCACGAAGAGGGATGCGTAAATCATGCCCTTCTTCCCTCGGTACAAAGCTAGGGCTGGCCAGATCAGGTAAAACTGCTCCTCAACGGATATGCTCCAAAGCGGCTCCAGGCCCGGATTACGAGCCCATCCATGGGCTGCGGTAGCCCAGTTTCCGCACAAGAGCAGATAGGGTGCTAGCTGATTTCCGATGAAGGTCCCGGTGTGCAAGACGTGAGGCAAGAAGAAGGCGATGCCCACCGCTAGCAGATAGAGAGGCTGAATCCGGAGAACTCTTCTTATATAAAAGTTCTTGATGTGGATAGTTCCGGTTCGTTCCTTTTCCCGCAGCAGTAACTCCGTGATGAGGAAGGAGCTAAGCATGAAGAAGATACACACTCCTGCTGCTCCCGATTCTTGAATCACGGAACTGATTCTGAAGGTGCTGTCTATCGGGGCGCCGAGAATGTGGTGATTGAAAACGAGGATGAAGGCGAAGGCACGGAGGGCATCGAGTTCTGGCCTGTAGAACCGCGGAATCGAAGGCTTCGACAATCGATCGCTTCCAGCAGAGTCAGCCGAAGAGGACGACAAGCCAGGCATCTCAGGGGGAGTAGACGCTGTGCGCACTGGTAGGGTTCCATGCACGGTTTGAGGTGCCTCCTGTTCAGAGAAGAACTCAACAACTTGTTCTATAGGCGAAATGCTGGCGTATCAGTCCATTATACAAGGCAGGTTTCTGCCCTGGAGAATCTCTCCAGTTCTCGCGACGAGAGACGTCCTGGGTCGCCGCTCATCAGTAGCGGGAACCACACGCGTCCATTTGCAAAACGAGACTCCGGCAAGCAGTTTCTCCAGAATGGAGGACTCCACCCACTAGCCTTGTGCTTCGCGCGTCAAACTCCCATTCACCAGCCGCATCACTCCAAGCGGATTTCCCCGCTTCAACTCATCCGGCAGCGCCGCATCCACGAAGTCCTGATAGCAGATTGGCCGCACAAACCGGAAGATTGCCTGGGTACCCACCGAAGTCGATCGCCCATCCGACGTCGCCGGGTACGGGCCGCCATGCACCATCGCATGGCTTACCTCGACACCAGTCGGAAAGCCGTTAAACAGGATCCTGCCGACCTTCGTCTCGAGCACCCGAATCAGTGCTCCAGCCTTCATAAGGTCATCGTCAGTCCCATGGATCGTAGCCGTCAGATGCCCATGCATCCCCTTGGCAGCCTCTACCAGGCTCCCCTCGGCCCCGTAATGAACCAGAAGCGTAGTGGGTCCGAACACCTCTTCGCCAAGCTCCGGGTGCTCCAGAAACTCCCCTAATCCGATCCCAAACACAGCCGGAGCACCCGCCGCTGTCTCGGTCTCCGCCGCACCCGGATTCCCAGCGATCAACTCCGCCTTCCCCTTCGCCACTCTCTCCCGGATTGCCTTCCCGTACTTCGCCGCAATCCCATGCGTCAGCATGCCGGCACTCCCAAGCGCACCCACACCCGTCTTCAGAGTTTGCAGGAACTCACCGCTCTCGGCCTCAGGTACAAACACGATCCCGGGCTTGGTACAGAACTGCCCCGACCCAAGCGTGAAGGACCCTTGCAATCCCTGCGCAAGGGCGATCCCACGTTCTCGCATCGCGCCCGCCAGGATGAAGAGCGGGTTCGTACTGCCCATCTCGGCGTAGCATGGAATCGGCTCAGGCCGATCCGCCGCAAGCTTCATCAGCGCCTGCCCTCCAGCCGCCGACCCGGTAAAGGCAACGGCCTTCACCACCGGATGCTTCACCAGCGCGACCCCAACCTCGATCCCAGAGTCGAACAGCAGCGAGAACACCCCAACCGGCAGGCCGCTCTCGAGCACAGCCTTGCGAATCGCCCGTCCCGCTATCTCGCTCGTCCCCGGATGCGCCGGGTGTGCCTTTACAATCACCGGATTCCCCGCCGCCAGCGCCGAAGCCGTATCTCCACCCGCAACCGAGAACGCCAGCGGAAAGTTGCTCGCCCCAAACACCGCAACAGGCCCGATCGGCCGCAACATCGACCGCAGATCCGCCCGCGGCAAAGGCTTCCGCTCCGGCATCGCCTCATCGATCCGCAGGTTCGCCCACGACCCCTCGTCCAGCACATCGGCAAACAGCTTGAGCTGCCCCATCGTCCGTCCAAGCTCACCATTCAGCCGCGCCAGAGGCAGTCCCGTCTCAAGGTGAGCCCGATCCACGAGTGCGGGCCCAACGCTATTCAACTCATCCGCGATCCGCCGCAGAAACGCGGCGCGTTCCTTCCCGCTGATCGCCGCATACGCAGGAAAAGCAGCCTCGGCAAGCGTTGCGGCAAGCTCGATCTGGTCAGCCGAGGAAGAAAAGAACTCCGTCTCCAGCTCCGCGCCCGTAGCCGGGCTAACCGCCCGAAACGCCTTCGCGCCTCCTGCGGCGACCCCGTCCCCCACCAGCGACAAGCCAGCCAATCCCAACGTGTCCACGGCCATGATCGATGAGCTCCTTATGCCCCATCCAGCATGACCCAGCCCCGGCGAACATGCAAACGTTTCCCGGCCGCCCTACTTCGGCCCACGAAACGTCAGGTAACCCCACTGGTCCGGCACGTGCATGTTGATCACCCCTTGCGGCGACCACACCCAGTTGTCTTCATGCGGTTGCCCGGCCTTCCATTCCACCCGGCTGAAGTTGATGCGCCACTCGCTACCCACCTCCGGCTTCGTCACTGGGAGCCGCGACCCGAAGGCGCTCCACGGAAACGCCATCTCTACCGTCCATCCCTGGTCCTTATCCTCCGAAGCATTCAGCGTCCCACGCACCGCGACCGCCGTCTTCAGCCCCGGGATATCCCACGAATTGTCCGCTTTCCCGCCTTCGCGATAAGGCTTGTTAAGAAACAGGTCCCACGACGTATTCAGCGCATTGATCTCAAACTCGTAGTATCCCGGATTACCTCCCGGCGGCTTCAGAAAGACTTCGAAGTCGTTGTCATGGAAGATCACCGAGTCATGCTCCGTCAGCTTCGCCTTCACATCCGGCTCTTCCAACTCGGCTCCGACGTACAGATAGTTGTCATCCCACGTGATCTTCGCTCGCGTCTTGAACCGCGGCAAAGGCTTAGCCGACCCCTCGATATCGACGAAATCCGTAGTCCACGCCGCCTTCGCCCACGCCGGATCATCCAGCTTTCCGTCAATCGCAATCGGCTTCGTCGCCTTGAGGCACTCGTACGTCTTCGGAGTAGGACCCGCCGTCTCCTGTGCCGAAGCCGTCAGAACCGTCAAAAGAAGAAGCTGCATCCCTTTCGTCCAACCACTCATCCTGCCGTCCTCCAGAGGTTCGTGCACTCGCTAAAAACTGCAAAGCGTCTCGCCAGATATATCACCCCGCACTGCAATCTGCGGTCGATCTCCAAATGCAAAATCCGATTCCCGCTACGATCTGTGTCCAATAGCCGAGTCCAGCCTTCACACTAAGAGGAATGTCTACCTTCGCGCTCCTGAGCATCATCGTTACGGTCGGCGCTCTCTTCAGCTTCGTGAGCTACCGCTTCCTGCGCCTGCCGACCACCATCGGAACCATGATGCTCTCCCTCGCCGCAGCCGCGGCCCTTATCTTCGCAGGCCACGCCGCGCCCTCGCTGCACGCCTCGGCCGAGCACCTCGTAGCCGGCATCGACTTCAACGGAGTCGTCCTCCACGGCATGCTCGCCTTCCTGCTCTTCGCCGGAGCCCTGCAACTCGATCTCACTCGCCTCTCGCAGGAAAGGCTCCCCGTCACGGCACTCGCCGTCGGAGCCACGGCAATCTCCACCATTCTCGTCGCGGCTCTCCTCCACTACGCCCTGGCCCTCATTGGCATTCACCTCAGCGCCATAAGCTGCCTCCTCTTCGGCGCCCTCATCTCCCCCACTGACCCCATCGCCGTGCTCGACGTCCTCCATCGCGCCGGTGCGACCCCGCAGCTTGAAGTCCAACTCGCCGGCGAATCCCTCTTCAACGACGGTTTCGGAGCAGTTGTCTTTCTCGCACTGCTCGGAGCCTCCGGAACCGGGAAACTCCCCTCGCCGCAGGTCTTCGGGACGCTTCTCGCGCTCGAAGCCGGCGGAGGGATCCTCCTCGGCATGGTGCTCGGCTACCTCACCTACCGCATCATCTCCCTTGTCAACAGCTACCGTGTCGAGGTCCTGCTATCGCTTGCCCTCTGCATGGGTGGCTACGCCCTCGCTGACGCGCTGCACCTCTCCGCACCGCTTGAGGTCGTCACCGCCGGTTTGCTCATCGGCGGCCACACCCGAGGTACCGTGATGTCACGCGAGACCCGTGAGCACCTCGAACGCTTCTGGGAGCTCATCGACGAGTTCATGAACATCGTCCTCTTCCTTCTGCTCGGCCTGCAGCTTCTCGTGCTGCCCTTTGCCCGCCTCTACTTCATCGCTGGCCTCATAGCCATTCCCGTAGTCCTCGTCGCACGCTTCGCCAGCGTCGGAATCGTAGTCCGTCTCATCGCACGCGTTCGCCGCAAGGTGCCCCACGGTATCGTAGTCCTCACCTGGGGCGGCCTCCGCGGAGCCCTGGCCGTCGCTCTTGCGCTGGCTCTTCCGACAGATACCCACGGAAGCCGCAATCTCCTCCTGGTCGCCACCTTCGTCGTCGTGGTCTTCTCAATCTTGGTGCAGGGCCTCACCCTGGGACCCCTCATCACTCACCTCAAAGAGAAACCCCACCAACTCGCACAGCCAGGGAAGACGGCCGCCCGCTAGCTGTTTGCAACCGTGACGGCCTGTTCCAGATACACATCACTCGTCAGTTGTTCCACGAGAAACTGCGCCAGATCCCCACGCGTGATCTTATGGGCCATCTCTCCCGCCGGAACGACCTTCACCGACCCGGTCGCGTCCGAGTCGCTCAACACCGGCGGTCGCACCAGCACCCACTCCAGCCCGCTCCTTTTGACCTCTTCTTCCATCGCTTCCTTGTCTTTCAGAGCCCCACGCAGGAACGTCGGCATCATCAGGTGCTCGTAGAAGAATCCCGCCTGCTCCTTGCTGTCACCAACCCCAAGCACTGAGATCACGATCAGCCGCTTCGCTCCTACCTTGCCCATCACCTCGATCACCACCCTGGCTGCACTCGACTCTAGGTCCGTCTCCTTGAACGGCGTCTTCCCACCCAGCGTGTCAATCACTGCATTGTGACCTTCCATCGCCGTCTCAAGCCGCGACGGGTTCCTGACATCCCCATGCACGACCTCCATCCCCGCCGGATAAGGATGCTTCTCTTCCTCCTTCGGATCGTCGCTGTGGACGAGTCCCGTTACCTGGTGTCCTGCCGCCAGCGCCCGTTCCGCTACCAGCCTGCCCGTCTTTCCCGCCGCTCCAATCACCAGAACCTTCATCGCTCACCTCACTCGGTGGGATGCGCCATAGCGCGCAAGCGTCCACCACACGGCTGCTGTACCATCACGGTGGACGTTTCAACGTTTCAGGACCATACTTCGCAGGGAGCAGCACGCAATGCGCATCGGCATCGATCTGGGTGGAACCAAAATTGAGGCGGTCCTTCTCGACCACGAAGGCAAAGAGCTCGCCAAGCACCGCGTCGACACTCCGCGCGACGATTATCGCGCCACCGTGCAAGCCATGGTCGATCTCGTCCACCTCCTCGAAGGCAAGGTCGGCCAGAAGGCCACCGTCGGCGCCGGCATCCCCGGAACCGTCTCCGCCCGCACCGGCCTCGTCAAGAACGCCAACTCCACCTGGCTCAACGGCCAACCGCTCCAGCGCGATTTCAGCGCCGCCCTCGGCCGCGAAGCCCGCATCGCCAACGACGCCAACTGCCTCGCCGTCTCCGAAGCCACCGACGGTGCCGCCGCTGGAGCCCCAGTAGTCTTCGGCGTCATCCTCGGCACCGGCTGCGGTGGTGGCGTCGCCTTCACCGGCCACGTCCACGGCGGCCCCAACGGCATCGCCGGCGAGTGGGGCCACAATCCCCTCCCTTGGGCCACGCAGTCTGAAACCCCCGGCCCCGCCTGCTATTGCGGTAAGCACGGATGCATGGAGACCTGGGTCTCCGGAACCGGCGTCGCCCGCGATCACGCCCAGGTCGCCCACGATAAGATGGCTCTCGCCGGCCACTTTCCGCCCGATGGCAAGCCGATCACCACGCGCGAGATCGTAGCCGCCGCCCAGGCCGGAGACCCCGAAGCCGTAGCCACCCTCGAGCGCTTCGAAGACCGCCTTGCCCGCGGACTCGCCTCCGTCATCCACGTCCTCGACCCCGACGTCATCGTCTTCGGGGGAGGCCTCTCCCGCATCGACAACCTCTACGAGCATCTCCCCGCCCGCATTGCCCCCTACATCTTCGGCGGAGAGTTCACCACCCCCCTAGTCCCCGCCAAGTACGGCGACGCCAGCGGAGTCCGCGGAGCCGCCTGGCTCTGGCCCGCCTGATCCGCCCCGCGCTCGGGTGCCCTATCCTAACCGGCGGTTTCATCGCCGGTTAGGATAGGAACGTAAACCGCTCAATAGTGCTCTTGCCGTTGCCTCCTTGGTTGTCATTCCCCAAGGGAACCTGCGCCTGCCGCTGGCTAATCCGCCACCCGATCTGCCCGGAAAATCAACAAATTCCCATCCGGATCGGTAGCCGTCACCCCACCCTTAGTCTTCTTCGCCGCAACCCCACGCCGCTTCAACTCCGAAGCCGTTTTCCCCACATCCGCCACGGAAAAGTAGGTTCGTGCCCGAGGATCCCCGTTCTCAGACGAGAACAGATAAATCTCCTGCGTACTCCCGGGAATCACAAGAATATCCGCGCGCCCCACGAGCGTCGGAAACCCAAGCTCCTGCTCATAGAACTTCATCGCCGCCGGAAGATCCCGCATCGGCAGCGCCACCCCGAACATCTCCGTCGAAATCCGCGAAGCCCCCAGGTGCTGCCCCTTATCGAGCGTATGTTTCGACTCCGGCATGTACTGCGTGTACTCGATGTTCTGCCCCTCTGGCCCACGCATCGTGAACAGCAAATTCCCCATCCCCGCCTTGCGCAGCTCATTCGGCCGTAGCCCCTCGTTCAGATAGTGCGTATGCAGCGCCTCAAGATCCTTCCCATCGAAGCAAAGGTGCAGAAACCCCACCGGCTCATGCTCCCCATTCAACCCCGTAGCCCCCGGCAATTGCGGATAGATCTCCAGAAACTCGCGGTCGTTGATCTTGTAAAACGCCTGCGTCACCACCCCGTTCTTCTCTGCTGAGAACGCCTTCTGAAACCCCAGCTTCTCGTAGAACGCCTCCGACGCCGCCAGGTCCTTCACCCGGATCGCCATATGCGCCAGCCCCATAAACGCCTTCGGATCCGCCCCATCCGGATTATTCTGCACCTGCCCCCACGCCGCACCGGCAAGCGCGACCATAACCATCGCAACCTTCAAACCATCGCACAAACTCATAGCCAACATCCTAACGCCGCCAGATCACCCGCCCACCCCGCACTGTCATCTTCGGCCTCGCAAACGCTCCCACATCCGTCATCGGATCCCCATTCATCACCACCAGATCCCCATCCTTCCCCACCTCCAACGTCCCCTTCTCGGCGGACACTCCAAACCGCGTCGCCGGAGTCACCGTCAACATCCGCAGCATATCCCGCCCATTCAGTCCCGACTTCGCCAGCGCCTGAAACTCATCCGCCGTGTCGTAGTCCGTCATATACCCGACGTCGGTCCCAAAGATCAGATCCCCGCCAAGCTCATGAAACCGCCTCACCTGCGCATAGATCGGATCCAGGTACGAAGCCTTTGTCGTCACCGTCGTCCGAAACATCTTCAACGTAGGCACCATCGCCATCTTCCTCGCAATGATGTCCCTGAGGACCGCATCATCGACACCCTCCGTCGTATCCACCGCATGCGCCAGCACACTCACCCCGCTCGCCATCGCAACCTTCACGCCCGCCAGGTCGGACTCATGCGCGAACGCAATCTGCCCATGCGCCCTGGCCGCCTCGACAGCAGCCGTCGCAATCTCGACCGGCATCGGCAGCACCGTCCCCCGTTCGACATACGACCCCGTAAACAGCTTCAAAATATCCGCCCCATCCGCGATATTCCGGTCGACATCTTTCACCGCCGCCGCCGGAGTCGCAGGCTGCGCCATCAGGCGCAGCATCCATCCCGGCAAGCTCCCCCGCAGATAATACGGAATCCCCTTCGGCGGATACAGCGCCCCGCCAGCCGTATAGATCTTCGGCCCAAGGATCTCTCCATGCTCAATCCGCCGCCGCAGCGGCACCGTATCCCGCAGGTTCGACCCCGTATCGACGACGGTCGTAAACCCCCGGCTCGTCAGCATGTCCTCCACCTGTGCCTCAAGCACGCCCTTTGGCTTCCACTCGGCTCCTATCCACTTGGCCTCGGTGAAGTGAACGTGCGCATTCCAGAACCCCGCCGTCACCACGCACCCATCGCACGCAATCACCTCCGCCCCCGCCGGAACCTCTACACCCTCCCCAACCGCCGCGATCTTCCCATCCCGCACCACCACAGTCGCCCGCGCCATCACCGGAGCGTCGGGCGACACGTACACATTCGCCCCCGTTATCGCCAGCACCCCACGGGCCTGCATTGGAGACGGGTGCAACTCCCGCAGCGGATAGAGCCCCAGCAGATAAACCGCCACCCCAAGCAAAACCACCACCGCGACCACGAACCCCACCAGCCAACGCACAACGCGCATTCCCGCACCTCGATGTATCCAAACCTACCCGGAACCTGCTGAAATCCAACCCAAAATATTTCTGTGCGTAATATTGCAATCAGCAATACAATTATTACAGATCGCAATAAGAGGCGATCCAGCATGAAGCTCTCCGACAAGATCCGTTACCTCCGCGAAGTCGAAGGAAGCATCCGCGGGCTCGACCGCGCGATGACTCAGCAGGAAGTCGTGCAGGCCATCCACACGTCGGAACCCGGCGGCCGCACGATCAGCCAGTCATACCTCTCGCAGATCGAGTCCGGCGCCCGCCCTCACCTCACCAACACCACCCGGCTTCTCCTCGCCCGCTTCTTCAAGGTCCACCCCGGCTACCTCGTCGACGACCCGGAAGGCTACAACGCGCAGCTTATGAGCGACCTCTCGTCCGTCGAAGACAAGCTCGACCTCTGGCTCGTCAGCGGAGCCGAGCGTTTCCGTCGCGATCCATGCCTCGGACAGGCCCTCCTGACCCTCGCCCGGCACGACGACTCGCGCCGCTGCCTCCTCCTCCTCGAGTCCATCCTCGACACTCCCAACCTTCTCGACCGCCTCCTAAACGTTCTCCGTCCGGAAGCCCTCGAGACCAACGCCAGTGCCGAACCACCCTGCCCACCACTCTCGGCTGATCTACCCGCCCTCACTGCCGAGTCCACCCTCACCCCTAAACCACGCAAACCCCGTAAGGCCTAACCGCCATGGAATCCATCTTCCTCATCTGCTTCGGCGTCGGACTCACCTTCACCCTCCTCGCCGTCCTCACCGGCTCCGGCCACCTGCACATCGGCCATCTGCACATCGGCCACATCCACACCGGCAAAACCATCACGCCCCACACCCACGGCTTCCTCCACGCCCTCAACGGCTTCACCATCCCTGCGTTCCTCTGCTGGTTCGGCGGAGCCGGCTACCTGATGGCCCGCGCTCACATCCTGCCAGCGGCCATCGTCCTCCTGCTCGCGTCCCTCAGTGGCATCGCCGGTTCGTCGCTGATCTACGCTCTCCTCTTCAAGGTCCTCATGCCCCGCGAGCGCGTCCTTGCCCCCGGAGACACGGACATGTACGGCGTCATCGCCCGCGTCTCCAGCCAGATCCGCTCCGGCGAAACCGGCGAGATCCTCTTCACCCAGCTCGGAACCCGCCGCGCCGCCGCCGCCCGCTCGGAGGATGGCCTGCCCATCGCACGCGACACCGAGGTCGTCGTCCTGCGGTACGAACGTGGCATTGCCTACGTCCGCCTCTGGGAAGAATCCCTCCCTACGGACCGGCCCGTGCAAGCCGCCCTCAGCGATTGAGCGGGCAGTTGCCTTTCTGGTTGTCATTCCCGAAGGGAATCTGCGTTTATCTTCGCCGCTGCAAGTTTTACGCCGTCATCCTGAGCAAAGCGAAGGACCCCTGTATCTCGCTCTTGCTCCATCCGAACCTATAACCGCTTCAGCTCCAAAGGAGCCAGGAAGTCATGTCCACCTCCGTCATCGTCGTCGTCGGCCTCGTCATTCTCGCCACGCTCATCCTCTTCTCGTCCATAGGCCGCCTCTACCGCAAGGCCGGCCCCAACGAAGCCATCATCGTCTACGGCTACCGTGCCGCGCGCGTCATCACCAAGGGCGGCGCCGTCATCTTCCCGGTCGTCGAAACCTACCGCGCCCTCACCCTCGAGCTCATGAGCTTCGACGTCGCGCCCCAGCAGGACCTCTACACCAAGCAGGGCGTCGCCGTCACCGTCGAAGCCGTCGCCCAGATCAAGGTCCGCTCGGACCACGAGTCCATCCTCACCGCCGCCGAGCAGTTCCTCTCGAAGACCCCCGACCAGAAGGAGGCCCTCATCCGCCTCGTCATGGAAGGCCATCTCCGCGGCATCATCGGCCAGTTGACCGTCGAGCAGATCGTGAAGGAGCCCGAGATGGTCGCCGAGCGCATGCGCGCCACGTGTCTCGATGACCTCTCGAAGATGGGCCTCGAAGTCGTGTCGTTCACCATCCGCGAGGTCCGCGACAAGAACGAGTACATCACCAACATGGGCCGCCCCGACGTAGCCCGCATCAAGCGCGACGCCGAAATCGCCGCCGCCGAAGCCGAACGCGACACCGCTATCCGTCGCGCCAACGCTCTTCGCGAAGCTGCCATCGCCAAGGCCGCGTCCGATCAGGATCGCGTCATCGCCGAGACCGCGTCGTTAGCCAAGCAGGCCCAGGCCCAGCGCGACCTCGACATCCAGAAGGCCCAGTTCACCGAGCAGTCGCGTCGTCAAGAAGCCCAGGCCGACAAGGCCTACGAACTCCAGACGAACGTCATGCAGCAGCAGGTCGTCGCCGAGCAGCAAAAGATCCTCCAGGTCGAGAAGGAAGCCCAGATCAAGGTCCAGGAAGCTGAAATCGCACGCCACGAGAACGAGCTCATCTCCACCGTCCTCAAGGCCTCTGAGATCGAAGCCCGCCGCATCACCAATATCGCCACGGCCGAGAAATCCCGCGCCACCATCCAGGCCGAAGGTCTCGCCGCCGCCGCCCGCGTTCAGGGTGAGGCGCAGGCCGCGATCACACGCCTCCAGGGTCAGGCCGAAGCCGACGTCATCTTCCAGAAGGGCGAAGCCGAAGCCAAGGCCATGAACGTCAAGGCCGAAGCCTACCAGGAGTGGACACAGGCCGCCATCGTCGACAAGCTCATCACCAACATGGCCGAAGTCGTCCGCGCCATGGCCGAGCCTCTCTCGAAGGTCGACAAGATCACCATCATCTCAACCGGCGAAGAGAGCGGTGGAGGCATGGGAGCTAGCCGCGTCACCGGCGAGGTCACCAAGATCGCCGCACAGGTCCCAGCCCTTCTCGAGTCCCTCACCGGCATGAAGATGTCCGACCTCATGGGCCAGATCAAACCCATGGAGCCCCGCTCCGAAACCAGCAGCGAAATCAAGCCCAACTAACCCGGGCCCCTCGCCCATCTACACCGGGGTGCCCCACCTTAGGCACGGTTCCATCGTGCCGAAGGTGGGAGAACCGGCAACAACGTCCAAGGCAAACCCACCACCTTCATCCGATCGTTCCAAAGGAAACGACCCATGATCACCCTCCTGCTCATCGCCCCCGCCCTCATAATCTTCTTCATCGTCCACGTCGTCCGCCGCATCGTCTTCGGACACCACCATCACCACCGCCGCCACTGGGGCTATGGAAACGGCTACGGCTACAACAACTGCGGAGGCTACGGCCGCCCCCGCTTCGGCGGAGGCCTCATGACCATCCTCGCCCTCGTAGCCCTAGAGCGCCTATTCGACCGCCGCTTCTAAAGCCGTTGCCGTTGCCTTTCTGGTTGTCATTCCCGAAGAGAATCTGCGTCTTCTGTTGTCGTTGCAGTAATGCACCACCGTCCAACTGTCCTGCTTATTGGCACGGCCTCATCCGTGCCATCACCATCAGCCAAGCCAAAGGGCGTCAGCCCCGGAAGCCCCGAAAGGAACCATCATGGCCCTCCTCGAACGCGTAGCCACCCTCCTCCGCGCCAACATCAACGACCTCATTGAGCGCGCCGAGGACCCCGAAAAACTGGCCCGCCAGTTAGTCCTGGACATGGAAAACCAGCTCCTTCAGGTGAAGACCCAGGTAGCCATCGCCATCGCCGACCAGCACCTCCTCCAGAAGAAGCGCAAAGACCACGAAGCCTCTGCCCAGGAGTGGCATCACAAGGCCGAGCTTGCCGTCACCCGCCAGCAGGACGACCTCGCCCGTGCCGCCCTCGAGCGTTCCCTCGCCAGCCAGCAGCTAGCCGAGGGCTTCACCCAGCAGTTGGAGGATCAAACCACCGAGACCGAAAACCTCCGCGCCGCCTACAACCGCCTCCAGCAAAAACTAGCCGAGACCCGCACCGAGACCGACCTCCTGATCGCCCGCGCCCGCCGCGCCCGCGCCATCCAGAAGGCTACCCCGTCAGGCGCTCAAGACCCCACCACCACCCTCAACCGCCTCCGCACCACCATCACCCAGACCGAATCCACCAACGCCGCCCACAACGCCCTCCTCACCGAGCCCACCCTCGAAGACCAGTTCCAGAACATGGAGCGCGAAGACAAGGTCGAAGCCCTCCTCCAGGACCTGAAAAACCGAAACCAGAACCGCCTACTCCAATAGCGCCAGCCCACATTACCGGCCCATCAACATCATCGCGGAGACGTTCGCCCCACCCGGCATCTCACCCGCAAAGAGGTGATCCATGGCCGCGAAGAAGCACTTCCACTGCAAGGACGTAGGCTACGACTGCAATTGGCAGCTCGAAGGAAACTCCGAAGACGAGATGCTCCCCGTCATCGAGAAGCACGCGGCCGAGGTCCACAACCTGACCCACTTCAAGGACCAGGCCGTCGAGCACGTCCTCGAAGCCATTCGTCGCAACGGCTAACCACGTTTACCGCACAATGGCCCACATCCTGCCGAACCAAAACGTACACTAAGACGCATGATTGCCCACCTGCGCGGCCGCCTTCTCACCAAATCCCCCAACCAGGCAATCGTCGAATGCGCCGGCGTAGGTTACGAAGTGGCCATCTCCGTCACGACTTTTACCTCAATCCCCAACGAGGGGAGCGAGATAGCTCTCCACATCTACACCAGGGTGGCCGAGGATCAGCTAGCCCTCTTCGGCTTCGCCGAACTGCACGAAAAACGCCTCTTCGAGAAGCTCTTGACGATCACAGGCATAGGCCCGAAGCTGGCAATTACGGTCCTGAGCGGCATAGCCCCCGAACGCCTCGTCAACGCCATCCGAGGCTCCGATCACGCAACCCTTACAAAAATCCCCGGAATCGGCAAGAAAACTGCCGAAAGAGTCGTCCTGGAGCTGAAAGATAAACTGGACGACCTTGCCTACCCCTCCGCCACTCCACAAACCACCACCACGACCCACTACGGCCCCGCCGCCGAAGACGCCCTCTCGGCATTGGTCAACCTAGGCTACCCGCGCCCCGCCGCCCAGAAGGCCATCGAAGGTGCCATCGCCCGCCACCCCGAATCCGCCGCCGACTTCGAGTCTCTCTTCCGCGCAGCCATGTCCAGCATTCGCTGAGGCTTACGCCCGCCGCCGATATTTGATCGCGAACTCATACCCAGGATTCGGAGGAAACAGCTTCGCCACAAGCCGCAGCCGCTCCGCCAGAGCCTGCGGCGCAAGCAGCGGGTACTCTCTCTCCCGCAGTTCCGAATAGTCGAAGTCGACAGAAAGCGAAAGCAGGTAAATCGCGAGCCCATCCGAGAACGCCGCCTCGATGTACTCGCCCTTGGCCTTCTCGTCCACCTTGCCTTTTTCGGCGAGCGCAAGCCCCCGGCTCTCCCACGAATCCTGGCTAGTCTCGCCCCTTACATCCGCCAATGCCTGAGACCAGCAAAGCTCCGCAAACGCCGCCGGAACCCCCGCAACCTCAACAAACCCATGTCCCACGTTGATAAAAAGCTCGAAAGCAATGGCAAACTTGTCCCCAAGCAGCCGTGTCGAGAGAAAAACCCCATCCACCGAAGGCCCAAGCTTCACATTCCGATGGCAGATCGCATCATCCGCAAGCTCAGTCGTATAGGTGGGCGCGATCATCGTCTCGGCATCCCCACCCCTCCGCCCGGCATTCATCGCAAGCGGCACGAAAAAGTATTGTTTCAACCCCAGCTTCCCGGCGACTTCAAGCGGCACTGCCTGAACAAGCCTCTCGAGCTCCTGGTCGGAGAGCCCCGAATCGCCGTACACACCAAAAGCCACGCCATTCGGCGCGTGCCGCAAAATCACATCCCGCGCCACGTCGATCGCGCGCACCAACCCGTTGTCCAAACCCTCTGCCATGAGCGGTATTCTATCTGTAGAAGAAGGTAGCCCTATGACCCCGACTCAGACGAGCAAGCAAACCCGACCCGCTTCTCCCACACCCCGTCTCTCCGGCCAGGGATACTTCTTCGGTGTTCCCGTCGGCGATCTCGGCTGGTTCACCAGCCTCCTCATGGCAACCGCAACAGGCTTCGCCGCCTTCTTCGCCGCGACCTTCGTCGGCATCATCTCGCTTCTTGTGTACAACACCGCAGGCAGCCACGCGATCGACTACTCCTTCGCCTACAAGCGCTTCGGCCTCCCCATCGGCGTCGTCGTTCTCTTCATCGCCTACGCTTACCTGGGAACCCTCTGGGCACGCCGCCAGCTTCGACGCGCCTGATTCAAACCGGATATTCACCCCACGTTCTTTTGTTATCCTCAAGCCTCCACGACATCTGCCTGGAGGCTCGACCCGAAATGTCCATCGCCCGCTCCGCCGTGCATCGGAGCATCTGCTTCGCCACGCTCGCCTGCCTCACCCTCCCCACGCTTCTCCCCGCCCAGAAAAAGTCGCTCGACGCCAAGGCCGAAAAGAAGGCTGAAAGCGCCTACGGCCCGCAGCCCGCGCAGGAAAGCCTCGACCTCACCATGTACCAGCGCATACGCGAAGAAGGCCTCCGCCACTCGCACGTAATGGAATTCGCCGGAGCTCTTAATGACGGCATCGGTCCGCGCCTCACCGGCTCGCCGAATATGGCCAAGGCCAACGCCTGGACCCGCGACACCTTGACTAAGATCGGCCTCGAAAACGCGCACCTTGAAGACTGGGGCGAGTTCGGCATGGGCTGGCAGCAGATCAACACCTGGGTCCGTATGGTCTCGCCCGATCCCGAACCGCTCTGGGCCCAGGCCGCCCCATGGTCGCCGCCCACCAAGGGTCCAATCACCGCCGACGCCGTCTACGTCGAGCTTCAGGACGAAGCCTCGCTCGACAAGTTCAAGGGCAAGCTCTCCGGCAAAATCGTTCTTCTCGGCGCCATGCGCGCCACGCCCGACATTACCGATCCGCTCTTCACCCGCTATACCCCCGAGCAGCTCAAGGAGATGGAGGGCCCCCAGGCTTCGCGTGCCGGAGCCTATCCCATCGCAGAACGTCTCCGCCTCGCCGCCCTACGCACAAAGGCCCTCAAGCTCATGGTCGATGAAGGTGTCGTGGCCATCATCACTCCCTCCCGCGATGGTTCAAGCGGCGGCGGAACCGGCATCATCTTCGACGACAACGGCGCCAACCTCATCCGTGGGGCCCAGACCCGCGAGAACGCCGTCACCATCCCCAACGCCGTCATGGTCGTCGAGCAGTACAACCGCCTCGGCCGTCTCCTCCAGAACAAGGTTCCAGTCACCCTCGAGCTCAACATCGAGACCAAGACCACCGGTGACCACGAGCACGGCTTCAATACCGTGGCCGAGATCCCCGGTACCGATCCCAAGCTGAAGGATGAGGTCGTCATGGTCGGCGGCCATCTCGATAGCTGGATCTCCGGCACCGGCGCTACTGATAATGGAGCCGGCTCCGTCGTAGCGATGGAGGCCGTCCGCATCCTCAAGACGCTCGGCATCAAGCCCCGCCGGACCATCCGCATCGCTCTCTGGTCCGGTGAAGAGCAGGGCCTCTACGGCTCCCTGGGCTATGTGAAGACTCACTTCGGTGACTTCGAGCCCTCCAGGACCCCCGATCCGGCAGGAACACCCTCTTTCATGAGCCGCAACCACGGCCCGCTCAAGACGACAAAAGAGTGGGAGACTCTCGATGCCTACTACAATCTCGATAACGGCACAGGCATGGTCCGCGGCGTCTACACCCAGGGCAACTTCGCCATCGCGCCCATCTTCAAGCAGTGGATCGCCCCGCTCGCCGACCTCGGGGTCTCCACGATCACCACGCGCGACACCGGCGGCACCGATCACCTCGCCTTCGACGCCGTCGGCCTCCCCGGCTTCCAGTTCATCCAGGATCCGATGGACTACGCTACCCGCACCCACCACTCCAACATGGATACCGTCGACCGTCTCCACGCCACCGATCTTGAGGAGGCAGCCGTCGTCGAAGCCATCTTCCTCTACAACACCTCCGAACGCGAAGCCATGATGCCCCGCAAGCCCTTTCCGCATCCCGAAAACGAGAAGCAGCTCTCCGCGCCCATCGAAGGGATCTACCCAAACGCCACCGGCCCTGCGGATACCACCCACTAGCAATCCGTTACAAACAAAAGGAGGCGGGAGCATAAGCTCTCGCCTCCTTTTGCGCCCTAAATCATGCCTAAGCCTTCGGAGCCATCCAGTCCAGCGCCTGCGCGAGGTACCCCTTCATCTCTTTGCGCGGCACGATTGCATCCAGAAACCCATGCTGCAGCAGAAACTCCGACCGCTGGAACCCCTCCGGGAGCTTCTGCCGGATCGTCTGCTCGATCACCCGCGGCCCCGCAAACCCAATCAGCGCACCCGGTTCCGCGATATTCAAATCCCCAAGCATCGCAAAACTCGCTGTAACGCCACCGGTAGTCGGATCCGTCATCACCGAGATATAGGGAATCTTCGCGTCATCCAGCCGGGCAAGCCCGCTCGAGATCTTCGCCAACTGCATCAGCGACGCGATCCCCTCCATCATCCTCGCTCCGCCTGAGGCTGCAACGATGATCAGCGGATTCGACGTCGCCAGCGACCGATCGATAGCCCGGGCAATCGTCTCCCCAACGACCGCTCCCATGCTTCCGCCGATGAACCCATACTCCATCACGCTCATCACAACGTCGTGGGAGCCAATCTGCCCGATTGCATTCACGATCGCATCATTTAACCCGGTTTTCTCCTGCGCCTCCGCCAGCCTTCTCTTGTAAGGCTTCAGATCGCAGAAGTTCAGGGGGTCCGTCGACTTCAGCTCCAGGTCAACCAGTTCAAAACCCGGTTCCATCAGGATCTCGATCCGGCTCCGCGCGTCGATCCGGAAGTGCTTCCCACAGTACATGCAGACCTGAAGGTTCGCTTCTAAATCGGCCTTCCACAGGATCTTCCGGCAGTTGTCGCACTTGATCCAGAGACCCTCCGTCCGTACCGTCTTCTCGGAGTCGTTGATGATCTCGTGATCTTCTCGTTTGAACCAGGTCATTGCTTCATTGCCTTCCGCAAAGCTCCAACCATTGTACCGGCGCGCCGCCTCCCGCGCCCGATCACCTCACTGGTAGGCTTAGGCAGAGCGTTCCTTCCTTGAGGACGCGGAGAACTCGTGCCCTACATCTATATAGACAAAGTCTTCAACGAACTCCGCGAGGAACTCATCTCCGCCATGCACGCGGCCATGGACCGCGAACTGCACAACGGCCGCGTCGACGTCTCCAAGCTCTATCGGTCCTTCACCCGCGCCGCCGCCGGAAAGTGCCCAAACCCTGTCTTCGTCTCCGACAAATGTGTGGAAGAGCACACCGTCCGCCACAACAAGGGCCGCAAACCGGCGGCAGACTGATTCGCCTAATGCCCACAATGATAGGGATGCCCCGCCAGGATCGTGAGCGCCCGGTACACCTGTTCCGCCAGAACCACCCGCGCTAATTGATGCGGAAGCGTCATCAGCCCAAACGACAGCAGTAGATCCGCCCTCTCCCGCGAAGCCGCTGTCCACCCGTCCGCCGGCCCGATCGCCAGCACCAGCCGCCTCACCCCGTCATCCCGAAGCCGCCCAAGCCTCTCGGCAAAGGCCTCCGACGACATCTGTTTCCCCCGCGAATCCAGCAGCACGATAAACGTCCTTCCCCGGCCGCCCTGCTTCTCCACCCAGCCCCAGAACGCCCCCTCATCCAAAAACGACTCCCGCTCGCACGGGCAATAGCGCGCGCTCCGCTGGTGATAATCCGCGATCAGATCGCCCCCCGCCGCCGCCCGTTCCGTGGTGCGTGGCGCAATCCAGCTCTGAACGATCTCCATCATCTCCGTCTCCGCCAAAATCCATACAAACGTAGCACTAAAGTCACTTTTCCCGTTTTTCTACAGAAATTCATATCCGACGCATCGCGTGGCTGCAATAAACCTGAAAACAAGCCGTTTGTGACAGTTTGGAGAATGGCACGAAAGTTGCAAGTCCAACTACAGACAATCCACAAACTTTTCGGGGTTACCATACGCGGGCCTACCGGAAACATAACCGAAGCACCGCATCACGAGCGCCGGTGCTCACACGGAGAAACATAGGATGAAGAAGTTCTTTCCTCTGGCCTTAGCGGCAGCAATGAGTTTTGGCGTCAGCTTCGGGCCAGCAGCGCCGATAAGCTTCGCCCAGGCGGTATCGACGAACGGCGGATCGATCCAGGGTACGATCACCGACCCCAGCAATGCGGTTCTTAGCAAAGCGTCCATCGATATTCGCGGTATCGATACCGGGTTCACCCGGTCTATCACCACCGACTCGGCGGGCTTTTACAGCATCGGACCGCTGAACCCTGGCACCTATGAAGTCTCCGTCAGCACGCCTGGCTTCCAGAAGCTCGTCGTCACCACCGTGGTTCGTACCGGTACGGCGACCAGCGGTAACTTCAAGCTGTCCGTCGGACAGTCGAGCGAGACCATCGAGGTCACCGCCGGCGAGCTTCAGGTGAACACCGAGCAGGCAGGAGTCTCCGACGTCCTCACCAACGAGCAGATTCAGCACCTGCCGATCAATGGACGCAACTTCCTCGACATCGCGCAAATCGAGCCGGGCGTCATCCTCCAGTCGGGTGAGAGCTTCGATCCCACCAAGGCCGGCTATTCCGCTATCTCGGTCGGCGGCGTCTCTGGACGTACCACCCGTATCCTCCTCGATGGTCAGGACATCACGGACGAAACCGTCGGCACGACCATCTTCAACGTCTCGCAGGGTTCCATCTCCGAGTTCCAGCTCAACCGCTCGACGCAGGACGTCTCGGGCGATATCACTTCGACCGGGCAGGTTCTCGTCGCCAGCCAGAGCGGAACCAACCGCATCCACGGCCAGGCCTTCTACAACTTCCAGGATTACCGCGCCGTGTTCGCGGATGTTCAGGGCCAGAAGGCCCCCTTCCAGCGCAACCAGTTTGGTGGAAGTGCCGGCGGCCCCATCTTCAAGGACAAGCTCTTCTTCTTCGGCAACATCGAACGCATCAAGCAGGACAGCGCCACGCCGATCTCGATCGGATCCCAGTTTCCGCAGTATCAGGGCCTATCCCTTACCACTCCCTACAAGGAAACCTATTCGGTTGTCCGCTTGGACTATAACGGTCCCCTCGGCGGTCACTACTTCGTACGTGGCAACTACAACGTAAACTCGGTCGCCAGCGCCTTCGGCGACGGCTTCCAGCGCTATGCGAATCGTGACAATACCCCGGGCATCGCCGGTGGTGCCGACTTCCAGACCGGTCGCTTTACCCACTCCTTCCGCGGCTCCTATGAGAAGTTCCACAACCTGATCTCCGACGCGAGCGGTGGTATCTTCAACCTTCTGCCTGGAATCACGTTCGAGAACGTCGTTCAGAACCTTTACACCGGGCCGAACGACCTCGCCCCACAAGGCACCTTCCAGTCCGACAAGCAGTTCCGTTATGACGGAAGCTGGACTAAGGGCCGTCAAAGCTTCAAGTATGGCTACAGCCTCAACCGTATCCAGGGTGGCGGCTTCGCGGCCTTCTTCGGACTCGCGCCGCGCATCCGCGAGACCTCCGGAACCGCCATTGGCGATCCGACCGATGCCATCAACGGCTACCATGCCAGCTCGATCGTACTTGGAAACGGCTTGGGATTCTTCACCGAGCACTCGGGCTTCGGGCTCATCGGTGGTGGAGTGGGCGACTGGCGTGAAGGCGCTTACATCAGTGACACCATCAAGCTCACGTCGAATTTTACCCTCAACGCCGGCGTCCGCTGGAGCGTCGACACCGGTCGCGCCAACCAGGACCTTGCCACCCCCAACTGCTCGGATATCAGCAGTACGTTGGATCCCAGCCTTCTTCCCTGCACTGGCAGTACGCCACTCTTCTCGGCCTATAACCCCAGCTTCACCCAGAGTCACGTCCACCAGCCCTACGGAAACTTCGCTCCTCAAATTGGCTTCGCGTACGCCCCGGGTAACCACAAGACCGTGCTCACCGGCGCTTACGGCATCTTCTTCGAGGGAGACGTATTCAACAACACCACCAACGCCCGCACCGGCGTCATCAAGCAAGGCGCCTTCTTCAACGACAAATCGATCTGCGCGTCGGGAAACTTCGTGCAGCCCGACGGAACCGTAGTAAACAGCGCGACGGTCGGCGGGGTCACTCGCTCCATCGCATCGATCTGCTCCGGTTCAGTTGCCTCAGCCGCTCCGTATGCAATCGCCCTTCAGCAGCTCTACCAGCAGAACAGCGCTGCAAACGCTACCTCGGCAAACGGCGCCTATATCGGGCAGACGCTCGATGCCGCCGGCATCTACGCCCCCAACTACAAAACCCCTTACTCGCAGCAGTGGAACTTCGGCATCCAGCATGAGATCGCCAAGGGCGCGATCCTTCGTGCGGACTACATCCACAACAGCACCATCAAGATCTCGCAAGAGACCGATCTGAACCATCTTGGGGCCTCCCGCTACTTGAACGTCACTGCGGCCAAGAATGCCATTGCCGCAACAACGGCGGCTGCGGGTTGCGCGGGTGGCTCTTCTCAGGCTGCCATCAATTGCACCATTGCAGCAGCTGGCGAGGGTGCCGGTGGCGCCAACATCCTGGGCGGCAACGGAATACTGCAGTCTTTCGCCGGCAACGGTCTTGACTCCGGTGCGAACTTCAATGGCGGGCTGTCAGCTGGTTTCAATGGTGTGACCCCAAACACCGGTGCTGCCTTCCCTGGTCAGAATCAGCTGCTCGGTTCAGGTGCATTCCTTCAGCCCATCGGCCGTTCTGGCTACGACGCTCTCCAGGTCGTCTTCCGTCAGGCCAAGTCGCATCCGTTCAAATTCGTCGATCGCGGCAATATCCAGGTGTCCTATAACCTGTCTCGTATCGTGAGCAGCAGCAACAACTCCACGGGTGACCAGTTCTTCAGCGGTCTCTCCTACGATAACGACAACCCGAACGCCTACATCGGTCGCGCGAACCTCGACCACAAGCACCAGGTATCCTTCGGCGGCTCCTTCACCATGAAGTACGGACCGCAGATCGGCATCGTCGGCCACTTCAGCTCGGCTGCGCCGACGACCCTGCTCCTCGACAACCCGCTCACCACCGGCAACATCTTCCAGACCGACGTCACCGGTGACGGTACAGTGGCTGATCTGGTTCCCGGAACCCTCCCGGGCGATTACATGCATCGCGTCAAGCCAACCAATCTTGGTGCCTTCATCCAGAACTTCAACAACACCCATGCCAACCAGCTCACCCCGGCAGGACAGGCGCTCGTAGCCGCCGGCCTCTTCACTCAGCAGCAGTTGGTCGCGATCGGTGCAGCCATTCAACCTATCGCCACCCTTCCCCAGGCGCGTGCCCTTGGCAATCCATCCATTCGTGGCATGGATCTGAACTTCTCCTATCCGATTCGTCTCAATCGGTTCCGGGAAGGAATGAGCCTCGAGCCTGCGATCGCCTTCTACAACGTCGGAAACTTCAGCAACTTCGATCCCAGCAAGGGCCCCTCAGGTACTCTGCAGAATGTCGCGGACGGGGGTGACGGGAATGGCGGTACGGTCAACACCTTGACGGGGAATGTCAACGGCTTGGCTGGTCCGGGAGCAATCGAGGCATACCGTGTCGGTCGTGGATCCGGTACCTTCGATCAGGGCGGTCCTCGCTCTACCGAGTTCCAGCTCAAGCTGAACTTCTAACCCTCACCCAGTAAAACGAAATGCGGAGAGCTTCGGCTCTCCGCATTTCTATTTCCAGTAGCCAGGGAAGGCGCAATCCGAGTCAGCCGACAGACGGCGGAACACTACTTCGTGGACTTCTTCTTTGCTGCTGTCTTCTTCGCCGGAACCTTCTTCGCGGCACTCTTCTTCGCCGCAACCTTTGCAGCGACTTTCTTCGCAGCCTTCTTCGCCTTGGCCTTCGGAGCAACCGGTTCTTCCTCGGCCCGTTCTCCCGACAGCGGCTTCTTCGGCGTCTTCACCCGCGCCGCCGCAATCGACGCCTTCAACTCCTCATTGAGGTCGTCGACACTGATCGTGGTCGCCGACTTCCTCAGCCGTTCCAGCCCATAGAACGCCCGCTTCTCTGGCGAGAACACATGGACGATGAAGTCCACGTAATCCATCAGCACCCATTCTCCCTGTCGGCGTCCCTCAACCGAGTTCGGATACACGCCGAAGTCCCGCTTGAGCCGGATCTCGATCTCGTCGGTGATCGCGACGTTCTGGCGGTCGTTGGTGCCGTTGCAGATCAGGAAGTAGTCGGTGAGTCCACTCTCCGACGGGTCGAGCTTGAGGATCCGGATATCTTCGGCTTTCTTGTCTTCGCAGGCGGCCGCCGCGGTGAGCAAGAGCTGGTAGCTTTCGGTAGAGGCCATCCCTCTATGGTATCGGGTTGTCGCCCCACAAACCAGCGTCAAACCGTCTTATTGCCGTCGATAGAGGCCGTGCTCCTCGATATACCGCAGCACCTGGACCGGAACGAGATCCTGGCACCGCAGCCCTTCACGCAGCCGTTCGCGCACATCCGTCGCCGACACGTCCTCATGCACCGTCTCGAGCAGGTGCTTCCCCCCCCCAGCTTCGGCAATCTCCACTGAATATCCCGGGCGAGTCACCACGATCCACTCCGCGAGCGACCTCAGCCTGTCCGGCTCCCGCCACCGCGGCATATCCTTGAACGCATCCACGCCGACGACGCAAAAAAGCTCAGCGCCCGGAAACCTCGCGCCGAGCCGGACAAGCGTATCCACGGTGTAATTGGGAGTTCCATCCCCAGTCGGCGCATCCATATCCGACGCCACCAGCCGTGAGTCCCCCTCACAAGCAAGCCGTACCATCGCAAGCCGATCCTCGAACGAAGCAATCAGCGCATCCCGCTTCAGAGGCTGCCGCCCCACCGGCGCAAACAGCACCCGATCAAGCCGAAACGCATCGGCCGCAGCCTTGGCGATCGCCACATGCCCCCGGTGCGGCGGGTCGAAGCTTCCACCGAACAGCGCGACCCGCATCCGCCTAGCTGGACCGCCGCCTCGCCGAACTCGGCGGTGGCGGATACGCGGGCTTCGTCTTCTCCGGGGCAGGCGCCTCTTCCTCGAGCGAGATCGGCCGATGCGTCGCCACCAGTTCCGCCAGAGCGAACTTCAGTGGCTCAATCCCCTCGCCCGTCACTGCCGACATCGCATAGAAGGGAAGCTTCCGCCTTTTCGCCATCGCCGTCAGCTTCTTGAGCTTCTCCGGGTTCGCGACATCAATCTTCGCCGCCACAAGCACGGTTGGCTTCTTCACCAGCTCGGGATCGAAGCTCTTCAACTCCTCGGTGATCACCTTGTAGTCCTCGACAGGATCCTCGCGCCCCGACCCATCCGACACATCGACAAGGTGCACGATCACGCTCGTCCGTTCGATATGCTTCAGAAACTGGATCCCCAGCCCCGCCCCAAGGTGCGCCCCTTCGATCAGCCCCGGCAGATCCGCCACGGTAAACGACTGCGTATGCGGCCAATCCCCCACCGACACGACCCCAAGGTTCGGCTCAAGCGTCGTAAACGCATAATCCGCCACCTTCGGCTTCGCCGCCGAAATCCTCGAAATCAACGTCGACTTCCCGACATTCGGGTACCCGACCAACCCGGCATCTGCCAGCAGCCGCAACTCCAGCCGATAGTTCCGCTCCTCACCCGCTCGCCCAAGCTCATGCTCTCGCGGAGCCTGGTGCGTACTGGTCGCAAAGTGTTGATTCCCGCGCCCGCCGCGCCCGCCCTTGGCGATCACGATCTGATCATTCAGCCGGGTAAAGTCATGGATCAGCTCGCCGGTATCGTCGTCGAAGAGCAGCGTGCCCAGTGGCACCTGCAGCACCGTATGCTCGCCCGAGTACCCTGAGCAGTTCGACCCCAACCCGTGCCCGCCGCGCTGTGACTTATGCTCCGGATTGAACCGGAAGTGCACCAGCGTATTGTGGCTCAACGACGCCGACATGACGACGTCTCCGCCGTGCCCGCCGTCCCCGCCCGACGGCCCCCCGCGCGGCACGAACTTCTCCCGCCGGAACGCCATGCAGCCGTTTCCACCGTCTCCGGCTTTTACTCGAATTCTTGCTTCATCAATAAACATCGCAATCTCTAGTGTAACGGAAGAGGCTGGACATCGCTCCGGAGACCACGCTACACTAACCCCTCACCCAAAGCACTTATAGCCTGGTACCTCCCCTGGAGCGACCGGAGCAAAGGATCCGCCGAAGCCCTGTGATCCGATCACACGCTCGTGCCCACTAGGCGCTCCGTCATCTCCCGTTAACCGGAGTATGTAACTTTTGACCTACACCACTCACCAGTTCGCAGGACCTGGAAAGGCTACGCGCCGAATTCAGCAGTGAACCGGAAGTTCCCCCTCTTACTCTAGGAGATCCAGATGACCAACAACGTACTCAATAGAAAGCTGCGAGGGTGTTTCGCCCCCCTCGTCCTCTTCGGCTTGACTGCTCTCGCATCCGCCCAATCGACCACCCAGGGAGCCATCTCCGGCACAGTGTTCGACTCATCGGACGCAGCCGTCCCCGGTGTTGAGGTCGCGATTCATAACGACGGAACGAACGCTGAAGTTGTCCTGAAGAGTGACGGCAGCGGTTTCTACAAAGCGCCGCAACTCCCCCCCGGCACCTACACGGTGACCTTCACCTTCCCCGGCTTCAACACCCAGCGTTCCTCGGACGTAAGCGTTCAGGTTAACTTCGTCACGGAAGTCAGCCCACATCTCAAGGCCGGCGGTGAGACCCAGGTCGTTGAAGTCACTGCGCAGGCTCCCGTCCTCAAGTTCGATACCCCGGCCTATGGTGGTCAGCTCTCGAACCAGGAGATCGAGAACATCCCCATCAACAACCGCCGCTGGTCGAGCCTTTCGCTGCTCACTCCCGGCGTGACCAATGACGCTCAGGGCTTCGGACTCATCTCCTTCCGCGCCATCCAGCCTCAGCTCAACAACGTCGAGATCGACGGCGCCGACGACAACCAGGTCTTCTACGGCGAAGAGCGTGGCCGCACTCGCGCCGGCTACTCCACCGCCCAGACCGCGATTCGCGAGTTCCAGATCAACACCGGCGTCTACTCGGCCGAATTCGGACGCGCCGTGGGCGGGGTCATCAACTCGGTCACCAAGAGCGGCACCAACCAGTTTCACGGCGAACTGTACTTCTATCACCGCGATCAGCAGTGGAGCGCATCCAACCAGTTCACCAGCACCATCGCCTACGATCCAGTCGCCGGTACCGCAAGCAAGGTCTTCTTCAAGCCCAAGGACAAGCGCAACCAGTATGGCTTCGGGGTCGGCGGCCCGCTGATCAAGGATAAGCTCTTCTTCTTCTATGCCTTCGACCGCTTCCAGCGCGTCTTCCCGGGGACCGGCTCCGCTGCCTCCGCCTCCTTCTACACCCCGCTCACCGCTGCGCAGTCTGCCACGCTGGCTACCAGCATTCAGAACGGCACTGGCGTTGCGACGAGCGCCACGACGGCATCCGCGGCCTATAACAACCTCATCGCTGCCGCCAACACCGACCTCGGGACCACGCCGCGCATCGGCTTCCAGATCATCAACACCCCCAAACTCGACTACCAGATCAACGCGAAGAACACGGTCAGCCTCCTCTATCACCGCCTCCGCTGGGATTCCCCT
Source organism: Granulicella sibirica (assembly GCF_004115155.1). NCBI lineage: Bacteria > Pseudomonadati > Acidobacteriota > Terriglobia > Terriglobales > Acidobacteriaceae > Granulicella > Granulicella sibirica. Next base: position 1,894,493 of record NZ_RDSM01000001.1, on the reverse strand, counting down.
GGCGGCGTTCAGACGCAGTCGAACGTCTTCTACGGCAAGGAAGGCTTCGCCCAGGATTTCGTGAAGCTGGATTACACCCTGGCCAAGCTCGATACGACCATCAACTCCAACCTCACCAATGAAGCACGGTATCAGTATGGTCGCGAGCTCAACGATGAGAGCGCCCTGCCGAACGGCAGCTTCGTCAACAAGTACCTCACCTTCAACGGCAATACCCCGCAGGTCAACCTCAACAACGGATCACAGGGATTCATCGCCGGCCAGCCCTACTACGCCTTCCGCCCCGCGCTTCCTGATGAGCGCAAGTGGCAGATCGGCGACACCGCCCTTGCCCAGATTGGCCGGCACGCCGTCAAATTCGGCCTCGACATCGTGCACAACTACGATCTGCAGAACACTCTCGGTTACTCCGGCTACTCGCCGAATGGAACCTATAACTACACATCGATCCTCGCTTTCGCGCAGGATGCGCTGAGCGGGGTCGGCGGAGGCTGCGGCACGACCGCTGGGGGTGTCTACACACCGGCTGGCTGCTACAGCTACTTCCACCAGACGGTCGGTGGAACGACCTTCGATCTCGCCACCGTCGACTACGGCTTCTTCGCGCAGGATGACTGGAAACTCACGCCCCGCCTCACGCTCAATCTGGGTGTTCGCTACGACTACGAGTCCATCCCCGGACAGCAGGCGAACCTCGTGGTCTCCAGCTTCGCCCCCAGCGCAAACCAGATCAGTGACAAGAACAACATTGCCCCGCGCCTCGGCTTCGCCTACGACCCCTTCGGCCTCGGCAAGACCGTCGTCCGTGGCGGCTTTGGCATCTACTATGGCCGGATTCCCAACGTCAACATCCTCGGCGCCCGGTTTGCCTCAGGTGCTGCCGCGGGTCAGTTGAGCTACAACATCCCGTCCCCCACTTCCGCCGGCGCTCCCCTGTTACCGGCGCTCCCCTCCAGCTTCGTCGGGCAGACACCCGATATTCAGTACATCGATTCGCACTTTCAGAATCCCTACACCGAACAGTTCGACCTTGCTGTGCAGCAGGATCTCGGCTGGGGCACCGTGCTTTCGCTCAGCTACCTCGGTGCCCTCGGCCGTGAGCTCCCCAACAGCCTCAACCTCAACATCAACCCGGCCAACGCCTACACCGTCAACTACACCGTGCTTGCGGGCACGGATGGCACCTGCGGAACGTTGACGTGCGGTGCCGTCATCCCGGTCAAGGTCTATGGCCAGCGTCGCGCCGGGTCGAGCGCCAGCGTAAACCTTAACCCCGCGTACGGTGCCGTCTATGCCGGGGTCAGCAACGTCAACTCGAACTACCATGGAGCCACCGTCGGCGTTACGAAACGCGCCAACAACTTCCTGAGCTTTGACATCAACTACACCTGGTCGCACGCGCTCGACTACAACCAGACCTCCGTCACCGGCTTCAGCAGCAACAACTTCTTTGACCCCTACGGCAACGCCAAGGCGAACTACGGAAACTCGTACCTCAACGTGCGCCATCGGGCCGTCGGCTGGGCTATCCTCAACCTCCCCGGCACCAGGGGGCACCGCTTCGTGGACGGAGCCACCAACGGCTGGTCGATCAAACCCGCATTGCAGGTGCAATCCGGTCTTCCGTACAGCGCATCCGTCAACGGCACCACGGCCCCTGCGCAATGCACCGCAACCGGCTGCCTCCAGGCCGTCAACAGCGGTCTCTCCGGTCTTGCCGTCACGTATCTCCCAGCGGTCGGTCGCAATACCAACACCTACCCACGCGACCTCGTGATCGACGTCCGCATCCAGAAGGACTTCAAGCTCACGGACCGCTTCAATCTTCAGTTCGTCGGCGAAGCCTTCAACGTCGCCAATTTCCAGAACATTACCAGCCTCGTGACGACCGCTTACAATGTCGCCTCAACATCGAACGCAACGAGTTCCTCGGGAACCCTCACCTATCAGCCCCGCACCGCAACCGGCGGCTTTGGCTACGTCAACTCCGTCAACAGCAACTTCGCCTACAGCCCGCGCAACATTCAGGCTGGAGCGCGATTGTTCTTCTAGACAACAACCATTGCGTCCGAACGAGCGGCAGCTTCGGCTGCCGCTTTTTATTTAGCGTTCCAAAAGGGAACCCGCGTCGTAGAATTCCTCTCACCAGGATTCCGCCCGGCGTATCTGTCGTTGCCTTACCCGGTTCACCACAAGACCCTTCCCCCTCACCGCAGAGCAGTACTAGGGGAGTCATCGTGCCAACACCACTCCGCATCGCCCCGGCCACACCGGGAGTTCGCCCGTATTCCACCCTCGTCTTGGGCGTCCTCCTCGCCGCGCAGCTACAACGGCTTTCCGCCCAGTCCGCAACCGACGGCGCGATCTCCGGCCGCATTCCCGGCAGCGTAACGATCATCGCCCGCGAAACCGAAACCGGGCTCAGCATGAGTACGCATTGCTCCCGCACCGGCTACTTTCTCCTCGCCCACCTCCCGCCCGGAGACTATACGATCGAGCTGACCAGTCCGGACGGTCCTCCGCAACGCCGCACTCACATCCCCGTCCATCTGGGCCTCGTCACTCCCCTCCTGCAAACGACCGAACACTCCCGTCCGAGTGCCGAGAGCCAGGCCGAAGCCCCCGAAGCCGCCGTCCCCGACTCCAACTCCCAGGACGAATCCCTCCCCACCTACGCCGGCCTTCCTGCCACCCAGAACTCCCTCCATCTCGACGGTGGCGACCAGACGCAGGGCTTCTCTTCCACCCCCCAGGGCTCCGGCACACCGGTCGATCCAGAGCTCTCCGACGAGTCCGGCCAGGGCCTCTCCGACATCAGCGCCACAAGCCGCAATGCCTCCGCCCGCTCTATCCGCAACGCCGCCACGCCCTTCACCTTCGCTCACGCCGCCATCCGCGAGTTCCACCTCACCGGGAACACCTACTCCGCGCTCTATGGACACGCCGCCGGAGGCATTCTCACCACGACCACCCGCAGCGGTACCGTGCGTTTCCACGGCTCAGCCTTCGGCGCCGTCCGCGATAGCGCCTTCGCCGCTACCAACCCCTACGCCGAGGCCACCACCTACAACAGCGGCGCAATCACCAGCGCCGCCGTAAAGCCCCACGACGCTCGCCAGCAGTTCGGAGCCACCGCCTCCGGCCCCATCGTTCCCCGCCGCATCTTTTTTTTCGGAGCCTACGAAGGTCAGCGTCGAGGCTTCCCTGCCATCTCGTCACCCGAAGACCCCAGCTTCTACACCCTATCCGCCACCCAACGCGCCCTCCTCGCCAACCGAGGCGTATCCACCGCGAAGACCAACACCGCCCTCAACTATCTCGATAGCCTCACCGGCTCAACTCCCCGCCGTTCTGACGGCGACGTAGCCTTCGCCAAGCTCGACCTCCGCCCGGCAGAACGTCTCAACGGCAGCCTGCAATACAACCGAGCCCGCTGGAACCAGCCCGCCGCCGCCCTCAGCACACCTGTCGTCTCCCGCGCCCGCGCCAGCATCGGCAATACCGGAGACAAGGTCGACACCGCCCTGGCCCGCATCCTCGTCCGGCCAACCGAGAGCCTGGCCAACGACCTCCGCCTCCAGTACGGCCGCGAGCTCCAGACCCAGACCCCGCAAACGCCACTCCCCCAGGAGCCCGCCATCGCCCCCAACGGCCTCGCTCCCGAAGTCGCCATCAGCCCCCAGGGCCTCATCTTCGGAACCCCTGCCAACCTCGGCCGCGCCGCCTACCCCGACGAGCGCCGCCTCCAGTTCGCCGACCTCGTCTCCTTCGCCCACGGCCGCCAGCACCTCCAGGCCGGCATCGACTTCGCCGCCGTCCACACCCGCGTCTCCGCCCTCAACAATCAGGAAGGAACCTTCCAGTACGACAGCGGAGCCACCCACGGCCGCGCCGGAGGCCTCGTCGACTGGATCACCGACTATACCTTCAACGTCAACGCCTACCCCAACGGCGGCTGCCCCTCCATCACCGCCGCCGACCACCTCTTCTGCTTCCGGACCTTTACTCAGAGCTTTGGCCAGCAGCAGGTTGTCTTCAACACCCAGCAATGGGCCGGCTTCCTCCAGAACGACATCCGCATCATCCCCCGACTCACCCTCCACGTCGGTGCCCGCTACGACTACGATCGCCTCCCACCTGCTCAAAACCCCAACTCCGCCCTCGACGCCCTCTTCCCCCAGGCCTCCACTCGCCTGTTCCCCCAGGATCGAAACAACATCGCCCCCCGCCTCGGCCTCTCCCTCCAGGCCATCGGCTTCACCTTCCACGCTGGCTACGGTCTCTTCTACGGACGCCTCCCCGGCGCCACCATCCGCGCCGCCCTCCTCAACACTGACCTCCCCACCAGCACCACCCGCATCCGCATTACCCCGAGCACTACCACCGCCTGCCCCCAGGTACAGAACCAGGGCTTCGGCTATCCCTGCGCATACCTCGCCTCACCCGCCGCCGCGCTCCAGGACACAACCGCCGCCACCCTCTTCTCCAACCGTTTCCGTCTCCCCATGGTCCAGCAGGCATCCTTCACGGCCGAGCGCGAACTCCCTCTCGGCCTCACCGCTCTCGCCACCTACCGCGTCAACGTGGACCGCCAGCTCCCCAGCACCACCGACCTCAACATAGCCCCGAGCACTACCAAAACCATCTACCAGCTCCAGGGTGGCCCCGGCGTCCTCGGAGCTATGGACGGCGAAACCTTCGCCCTGCCCCTCTACACCGCCCGCCTCACGCCCACCGTAGGCCCCGTCACCGCCATTACCTCGACTGCCAACGCCACCTACCACGCCCTAACGGTAGAAGCCCGCCGCGCCTCCCAGACCTTCTCCTTCATCACCAGCCTCACCTGGTCCCGCGCCATCGACGACAACCCCACCCAGGGCGCCATCCCCCGCCAGAACAACCAGCTCGACCCCTTCACCAACCGCTACGACAAGGGCCTCTCTACCCTCAACTTCCCCTTCCGCTTCGTCGCGACCGCCACCCTCCGCCCCCGTCTCACGACCCCGAATCGCACCCTCCGCCTCGCCCTCAACGGCTGGGCCCTGACCCCCATCTTCTTACGCCGCAGCGGCTCTCCGTACACCTACACCCTCTTCGGCGGCACCTACCTTCCCGGCGGCCACGAGAGTCTCAACGGCTCCGGCGGAGCCCTCTACCTCCCCACCGTAGGCCGCAACACCCTCCAGCTCCCCACCGCCACCACACTCGACCTCCGCCTCGCCCGCGCCGTCCGCCTTTGCGAATCCCTCATCCTCACCGCCTCCGCCGAGGCCTACAACCTCGCCAACCACGTCAACATCGCCGGCGTCACCCAGCGCGCTTACCTCGTCGGCGACCTCAACTCCCTCGGAACCCCCGCCGCCCCCATCACGCCCCTCACCTATCAGGACGCCCCCACCATCGCAGCCGAAGGCATCACCTCTCGCCCATTCGGGTCCTACACCGACTCCGGAACCTCCACCTCCCGGTCCCGCCAGCTCCAGTTCACCCTCCGCCTTGAGTTCTAGCCCTCCATCCGATTCCCACCTCCAACGCAAGCTGCTATCGTCAGAGTTCGCATCAAACCGCAGAACGACAGCGTAGGAGCTTCATGGGAATCCTCGGCATCATCGCGCATCACGGGTATGCCGTCACAGCAATCGTCCTCTTCGCCGCCGCCAGCGGTCTCCCACTCCCCTGCTCGGTCGTCCTCCTCGGCGCCGGCGCTGCCTCCCACACCGTCCTGAAGCTCTGGCTCGTCCTCCCTCTCGCATGGGGCGCCGCTGTCTTGGGAGACTCGCTCCTCTACTTCGGTGGAAAGTACACCGGTTGGTGGCTCCTCTCCGGCCTCTGCCGCATGTCGCCCAACCCCGAAAACTGCATCTTCCGCTCCGCCGAGTACTTCTACCGCCGCGGCCCCAAGACCCTCCTCTTCGCCAAGTTCGTCCCCGGCCTCGCCTCCATGGCCGCGCCCCTCGCCGGCTCGTTGAACATGCGCTTCACCCGCTTCCTGCGCATGGATGCTCTCGGCGTCCTCGGCTACGTCGGCTCCTGGATGCTCGGCGGCTATCTCTTCAGCGCCTTCATCAACGATATTGTCCGTTGGGTCAACGAGCTCGGCCACGCCGTCACCGTTGTCGTCATCTGCCTCCTCCTCCTTTACGGGGCCATGTACTGCATCAGCAAACTCCGCGCCCGCAAGTACCGCCGTATCGAGCGTGTCAGCGCCGCCAGCCTTCACCAGCGCCTCCAGTCCGAAGACCCCGGCAAGCTCGTCATCATCGCCGACGTCCGCAGCCACGGCTACTACGACCCAGGCGGGCAGCGCATCAAGAACTCCATCCGCGTCGAACCCAGCCGCCTGAAAGAGGAACTCGTAGCCCTCCGCGAGTTCATGGCCCCCGAGTGCGAAATCTATCTCTACTGCTCCTGCATCAAGGACACCACCAGCGTCCGTATCGCCCACATGCTCGAGCAGGAAAATTGCAAGACCTCCGTCATCGAAGGCGGCCTGAAAGCCTGGATCAAAGCCGGCGGAGCCGTAGAAATGGTTCCCTCCAGCGACATTGAGCACCTGCCCCGCTTCGAATAAAGAGCCAACAATGGGTGCACCATCCTTTCCGACGGTCTCATCGTCGGATAGGGTGGGGTATCGAGCGAAGCGAGACCGCTTTCACTCTGAAGGCCACGAAAAGGGATGCCCCATCTTCCGACGGTCTCATCGTCGGCGAAGGTGGGAACGTAAACGCTCAATCGCACCTGCCGTTGCTTTTCTGGTTGTCATTCCCGAAGGGAATCTGCGTCTGTCTGTTCTCACCGGAGCCCCATGCCCTCCAAACTCCTCCTCCTGCTCCTCCTGGCCCTCCCGATAACCCTCCAAGCCCAGGGCTCCGAAGCCCCCAAACCCCTCTTCCGCGACCCCATCCACGACGGTGCCGCCGACCCCACGATCATCTGGAACCGCGCCACGAAACAGTGGTGGATGTTCTACACCAACCGCCGCGCCGACATGACTCTTCCTCCGAAAGACGTCTCCTGGCTCCACGGCACCCGTCTCGGCATCGCCACCTCGCCTGACGGAGCCCATTGGACCTACAAAGGCATCGCCGAGATCCCCAACACCAGGCCCGACTCCACCCACTGGGCGCCAGAGATCATCGACGCAAATGGCGAATACCACATGTACCTCACCCTCGTTCCCGGCATCTTCAAGGACTGGAACGCCCCCCGCGAGATCGATCACCTCACCAGCCCCGACCTCGTTCACTGGACCTTCGACCGCAAGCTCGACCTCGCCTCCGGCCGCGTCATCGACCCCTGCGTCTTTCCCCTCGGCAACGGCAAATGGCGCATGTGGTACAAGGACGAGGCCGACCACAGCTACATCCACCAGGCTGACTCCACCGACCTCTCCCACTGGACCCCGTCCGGCGTCGCCATCTCCGACATCCACAGCGAGGGTCCTAAGGTCTTCCGTTGGAAAGGCCAGAACTGGCTCATCGTCGACGCCTGGGACGGCCTCGCCGTCTACCACTCCGCCACACTCGACCACTGGCAGTCCCAGCCCAGCCGCATCCTTGCAATCCCCGGAACCCACCCGACCGATCGCACGCTCGGCCACCACTGCGACGTCATCGTGAGCGGAGGCCGCGCCTACATCTTCTACTTCACTCACCAGTCCGGCCCCGACCTTGACCCGAACATCCCGAATTCAAAACAACGCACCGTCCTCCAGGTAGCCGAGCTTCACCTCGAAGGCGACACCATCATCGCCGACCGCGATATTCCCACCCACATCCACCTTGATCCTGGAGCCTCTTTCCTCGACGAATAGCAGGCATTCGAAATCGGCAAGAAACCCGGTTAAATCGCACGGAAATTTATTTTTCGCGTATTTGCCCGTAAACTCGCTTGTCAAGCCCTCGAAGAGCGTAAGTTCAACAAAGGAAAAGGAAAAGTCGATGTCCTGCGAGTTACGGTGAACTCGATAAAATAGAAGCAGAAAGATACGAGAAGAGGCCTTTCTTTAGCTGCGAGCTCTCATGTCGGCGTAAGCTCTTTATTTGCTAATATTTAGGCGTAAGCCATTTGTTTACTATCATTTACAGCCGTAACTTCTTCGTAAGTGCTACAAAATGAAAGACTTGTACCCGGGCTATGGGGAGGGGGGAGGGGGTCGAAACTATGCCGTACACCGAACAATACGACGTTTTGGTAGTCGGAGCCGGTCACGCCGGCTGCGAAGCGGCCATGGCCGCCGCTCGCATGGGTCTCCGCACCGCCCTCTTCACCCTGAACCTCGACCTCATCGCCCAGATGTCCTGCAACCCCGCCATCGGCGGTATCGCCAAGGGCCATCTCGTCCGCGAAATCGACGCATTGGGCGGCATCATGGGCCAGGTCGCCGACGCCACCGGCATCCAGTTCCGCCTCCTCAATACCTCAAGAGGCCCCGCCGTCTGGAGCCCTCGCGCCCAGTGCGACAAGGCCCTCTATCGCGTCAAGATGCGCGAAGTCCTCGAATCCCAGTCCAACCTCTTCATCAAGCAAGCCGAAGTCATCGACCTCGAAATCGGTCCAGTCGAAACCGAGGGTGCCCCACCTTCGGCGGCTGCATCGCCTAAGGTGGGATCCACGGAACCCCAAACCATCCGAGGCGTAAAACTCCGCGACGGCCGAACCATCTACGCCCACGCCACCATCGTCACCACCGGAACCTTCCTCAACGGCCTCATCCACTGCGGCGAGCAGCAGTACACTGCCGGCCGCTCCGGCGAACCCGCCTCCGTCCTCCTCGGCGAAGCCCTCAAGCGCCTCGGCCTCCGCGAGTGCCGCCTCAAGACCGGAACGCCTCCGCGTCTCGATGGCCGCACCATCGACTGGTCCCGCTTCACCGAGCAGCCCGGCGACTCCGACCCCACCCCGTTCTCCTTCAGCACGAAAAAGATCCCCCTCCGCCAGATCTCCTGCCACATCGCGACCACGACGCCCGAGACCATCCGTCTCATCCGCGAGAACGTACATCGCTCCCCCATGTACACCGGCCAGATCGAAGCCATCGGCCCGCGCTACTGCCCGTCCATCGAAGACAAGATCGTCCGCTTCCCGGACAAGACCCAGCACCAGTTCTTCCTCGAGCCCGAAGGCCTCACCACCCACGAGGTCTACATCAACGGCATGTCGACCTCGCTCCCCATGGAGGTTCAGGCCGCGATGGTCCATTCCATCCCCGGCCTCGAGAACGCCGAGATGCTCCGCCCCGGTTACGCCATCGAGTACGACGCTATTGACCCCACCGAACTCGACCGTACTCTCAAGGTGAAGCGTTTCGAAGGCCTCTATCTCGCCGGCCAGATCAACGGAACTTCAGGCTACGAAGAGGCCGCGTGCCAGGGCATCATGGCCGGAATCAACGCCGCCCTCTACGCAACGTGGAGAAAAGATGAGGGTGCCCCACCTTCGGCGGCTTCATCGCCTAAGGTGGGAGACGAGGACGCCCGGCCTCCCTGCCCAACCTTCACCCTCGACCGTTCCGAGGCCTACACCGGCATCCTCATCGACGACCTCATCGCCAAGGGCACCAACGAGCCCTACCGCATGTTCACCAGCCGCGCCGAGTTCCGCCTCCACCTTCGCATCGACAATGCGGACCTTCGCCTCACCCCGTACGGCCGCCGTCTCGGCCTCATCGACGACGCCACCTGGGCCGCCTACGAGGCCCGCCAGGCACGCTCCGCCGCCTTCGCGAAGCTCCTTGAGACTACCCGCGTCACCACCGAGCAGCCGACCGTCGCGATCGTCGAAGCGATCGCCCCCGAAGACCCGCATACGCTCAAGGGACAAACCTACGCCCAACTCCTCAAGCGCCCCGAACTGACAATCGACCTTCTGGCCCCCATGTTCCTAGCCAGGCTCGCCGCAAAGACGGGTGCCCCACACCTCGCCTCTGAGATGTGGGATCAAATGACTCATCCGTTGTATCCATGGCTCGAAGCCATCGCCGAGACTCCTGATCACCTTCCCGCCTGGGTCCGCAACGAGATGAAGACGGTCGAAACCGAGATCAAGTACTCCGGCTACCTCGTTCAGCAGAAGCGTTCCATCGACAAGCTCAAGCGCGCCGAAAACCGCCAGATCCCCCTCTGGTTCGACTACAAAGCCTGCTCCGGTCTCTCTCGCGAGATGGTCGAAACCCTCACCCGCGTCCGTCCCATGACGCTCGGCCAGGCCAGCGGCATCCCCGGCGTTACTCCCGCCGCCGTAGCCCTCGTCAACTGCTTCCTCGAAATTCAAGCGAAAGCCCGCGCTAGCTAGCCTGCTCTGTATCTCTTGAGTCTGATTCGCGTCCTATAGAAGTGCAGTTCCGAATACCGGCTCAAGAAAGGGCCACAGCATGTCAGCAACCAGCAAATTCGATCTCTCCGGAACGCTCCGCGCCGGAGCATTCGCTCTCGTCATCCTCGCCGCGGTCGCCTTTGGCTGGCGCGGCGTCTCCCACGCCCAGGGCGCAGCCCTCCTCAGGACGCCAGCACCTGTCCCGCAGGTCGACGAGCAGCCTCACGCAGGCCGCGAAAAGGCAGTCTTCGCCGGAGGCTGCTTCTGGGGAACGCAGTCCGTCTTCCAGCGCGTCAAGGGCGTCATCCACACCGAAGCCGGATATTCCGGAGGCAACGCAAATACCGCCACCTACGATCAGGTGACAACGGAAACGACAGGCCACGCCGAGTCGGTCGAGATTACCTACGATCCGTCGAAGATCACGTACGGTCAGCTTCTCCGCATCTTCTTCACCGTCGGCCACGATCCCACCACCCTCAACCGCCAGGGACCCGACCAGGGCACAAGCTATCGCTCCGCCATCTTCTACTCGAACGAAGAGCAGAAGAAAGTCGCTTCGGCTTACATCGCCCAGCTCGAAGAGGCACACATCTTCAAGGCAAAAATCGTCACCGAAGTCACGCCACTCAAGGGCTTCTACGACGCCGAGGCCTATCACCAGGACTACGCAACCAACAACCCGAACAACCCGTACATCCAGGTCTGCGACCGCCCAAAGATCGAAGCTCTCAAAGCCGAGTTTCCTGATCTCTTCCAGACCTACAAAGGCAAATAACTACTGCGTCACTTCGCCTTCGGGTTCATCGGTAGGATCTTCGATCTCCGCCTGAAAACCTTCGAGCAGCCGCTCCATAAACTTTTCTGTATCGACCTTCTTATCCTGCATCTGGTGCGCCAGCGCAATATGGCGCGCCAGATCGGCCAGGACAATTCCCCACGCAAACGGATCATCCCAGGCCCCGCTCTGGATGCTCACATGCTGGCCCTTCTCCGCGATCCAAACCCGCAAAACTTCAAACGAAGCCCGGTCCCTCACCGCAGCTGGTGGAATCGCCAATACCTTATCTGCCCCCATCGCTCACCTCTTAAAGTCATTCTCACACTCAATGTCCAACTTCTCCACACAATCCACATCTGCGCGCTTCTGCGATAGCCCACAATAAGGCATGGCAACCTTTGCCCAGATACAGGACATTCAGGGCCTTCCAGCCTCGGTTCACGCTGAAGTCGCGATTCTCGGAGCGATGCTCCTTGATGCAGTCGCAATCTCGGACGCGACTGGGCGTCTGCGCTCCGAAGACTTCTCGCTCGACTCGCACCGCAGGATCTATGCGGCGATTCTGGAGCTCATGGTCTCCGGGCACGCGATCGACTTCATCACGGTTCGCGAGGCGCTTGCGCGGAAGAAGGAACTCGATGCGATCGGAGGACCAGCTTATCTCGCGTATCTGACGGAAGGCATTCCGCGGAACCTGAACATCGAGAGCTATGTTCGGATCGTCAAGGACAAGAGCCTTCTGCGGCAGATGATGTCCATCTTCAACGATGGAGTCAGTCGATCGGCGGATCAGTCGGATGAGGCGATTAGTGTCCTTTCTGACATCGAGATGAGACTGGTTGAGGTTGCGGATCAGGCGATAACGCGCTCTTTCTCGGGGATTGCCGAGATTGTTGCTTCTTCATTTGGATCGATCGACAAGCTTTATGAGCAAGGTCGCGAGATTACCGGACTTGCGACGCATTACACGGAGTTCGACCGGATGACTTCGGGCTTGCAGGATTCGGAGTTGATCATCATTGCGGCTCGTCCTTCAATGGGAAAAACTGCGTGGGCCATCAACATCGCTCAGAATGCCGCCGTGAAGGATGGGAAGGTAGTTGCGGTTTTTTCGCTGGAAATGTCGAAAGAATCGCTTCTTCGACGCATGCTTGCTTCGGAGGCCCTGGTGAATTCGCGGAAGATTCAGACGGGTTTTTTGCCACGTGAGGACAAGGGAAAGTTGCTGGCGGCGCTTGAGCGGTTGATGGAATCGAAGATGTTCATTGACGACACTCCGGGAATCACGCTCGCCGAGATGAGGGCAAAGGCGCGGCGGTTGAAGCAGCAGGAAGGATCACTTGACCTCATCGTGATCGACTATCTGCAGCTGATGACTGGTTCGACGACTGGCGCTCAGAAGAAGTTCGAGAACCGGACGCAGGAGGTTTCTGCTGTGTCGCGCGGGTTGAAGGCGCTGGCGAAGGAGATGAAGGTTCCTGTCGTGGCGCTTTCGCAGCTTTCGCGTTCGAGCGAGCAGCGTGGCGGGGATAAGAAGCCCTTGCTTTCCGATTTGCGGGAGTCAGGGTCGATCGAGCAGGATGCGGACGTCGTGGCCTTTATTCATCGCGACAGCTACTACAACAAGGACGAGAACGGCGAGGAAGATCCGGAGTCGAAGGGCAAGGCCGAGATCATCATCGCGAAGCAGCGCAATGGGCCGACTGGAAGCGTTCACCTGGCTTACCTGGCCGATTACACGCGGTTCGAGAATCTTCAGGGTGGCGGCGGCGATTCCGGAGGGTACTAGGGGGCCCTACCCCCCCCCTCCCATAGCCCGGGCCCAAGTCTTTTCTTTACAGTAAGTTGCGGCATCCCATCGCCGCGAAATTACTGTAAACAAAAGACTTACCTGCAAATATTAGTAGATAAAGGACTTAGCTGTCTTTCAGATCCGCGAGAATGTGGTTCGATTCCCCTTAGGACTAGTCTTATTCCTAGATCAATCGTATCGAAGCGACCGAAACTAAAAGGACATCGCTATCTCTTTTGATATGAGTGAGATGAGTCATTTCGGGGCTTGACATGCGAATTTGCCTGTAAAAACGAATGCTTCCGGCGAACTTTATTTTTCGGGGCCTGCGGCGCGGGTTCCGAAGGGGCATCGCTCAAGGAGTGGGCAGCGGCGGCACTGGGGATCGGAGAAGGTGCAAAGGGTCTGGCCGTGGATCTTGAAGAGGGAATGATGCTCGTCGAGTATCTCGGCGGTCCAGTCGAGCGGGACGAGGCGCATGAGGCGCTCTTCGGTGATGGCGGCGTCGGCTCTGGGGGTGAGAGCTAACCGCTGGGTGACGCGGAGATGATGCGCGTCGACGCAGATCGCGCGGCGGCGGAGGGTGGAGAAGTTCGCGACGGCAGCGGAGACCTGGTTGCCGACGCCTTCGAACTGCTCGAGCCAGCTTCGGATTTTCTCAGTGCGGTATTTGGCAAGGAAGTCGAGGGTGAGGGAGCCATAGCGGGAGGTGATGCCCATCAGGGCGGCCTTGAGACGGGGAGCTTTGACTTCGGGGAAGGTGACGATGGCGATGGTCCGCTCGATCTCGTCGACGGAGGCGTCGCGGAGGTCGTCCCAGGTAGGGAAGCGGGCGTGAAGATCGCGCATGACCTGTTCGGATTCGGCGGTCTTGGTCCTGCTGGTGAGCATGGAGTAGATGAGCTGGGTGAGGGGATCCCAAGGGACGCGGGGCGCGGGGCGACCGTAACGCTCGAGGAGGATGGCGTGGATTTCGGGGAGGCGTGGGTCGGGTTTTGTGGGGAAGAGGGGTTCGGTTGAGTCGGGCAATTTGAGAGCGGGTTCCTGATGGTTGGGTGGGGTGGTTTGTGGGAGAACAAGGGCGAACTACAAGGGTCTTCGCTTCGCTCAGGATGACGGCGTAAAACAGGCAACGGCAACAGCAGACGCAGATTCCCTTCGGGAATGACAACCAGAAAAGCAAGAACGACTACGACTGCGAGAGCGACGGCTCGTCCTTCGAAGGCAGTCCTCCGAGTTAGTTGTTGACGGTGACGCCCAGGCGGGGGCCGTTCGCGTCGTGGATGCCCCAGGCGATGCGGGGCGTGTTGTGGGCTATGCCGATGTCGCCGCCGGGGGTGAGGAGGATGATGCCTCCGTGACCGCCGAGGCGGTTATAGAGGTATTGGATTGCGGCCTGGGCGGTTGGTTCAGCGTGCTCGCCTCGGGCGATGCGATCGACGGCCCATTTGCCGAGGACGAGTTTCATGATGGGCTCACCCCAGCCCGTGAGGGAGACTGCGGCGGAGTCGTTGTCGGCGTAGCAGCCGCAGCCGATGAGGCTGGAGTCTCCGACGCGGCCGGGAGCCTTGGAGAGGGTGCCACCGGTGGAGGTTCCGGCGGCGAGGTTGCCGTGGATGTCGAGGGCGACGGCTCCTACTGTGTCGTGGGACTGACCGGAGAAGGTGGTGTCGACGGCGCCCTCGAGCTCGGCTTTCTGGAAGGCGATTAGGCGTTCGCGCTCGCGGGGGACGATGAGGTCGGTGTTGTCGCAGAGGGCCATGCCGTACTGGCGGGCGAAGCGCTCGGCCCCGGTGGCGACGAAGTAAACGTGGGGGCTCTGGTCGAGAACAAGTCGAGCGGCCTGGATGGGGTTGCGGAGTCGCTCGACGCAGGCTACGCCACCGGCGCGGAGGGTGGCTCCATCCATGAGGAGGGCGTCAAGCTGGACGCGACCGTCGCGGGTGAGGAAGGATCCGCGACCGGCGTCGAAGGTGTCGTCGTCTTCCATGACGGTGATGGCGGCTTCGACGGCTTCGACGGAGGTGGCTCCGCGTTCGAGAAGAGTGTAGCCGGCGCGCAGGGCGTTGGCTATGCCGCGCTCGTGGGACTGGATGGCGTTGTCGGGCATGTCCCAGGCTCCGCCGTGGACGACAAGAATTGGGCGGGGGTGTGGGGTCATTGGGGCTCTTCGATGGTCTCTTTGGCTGAAATCGTACCTCAGCGGCTCAAGCTGCCTTGCACGCGGGGACTTTTGGCACGGCTGATGCCGTGCCCTTCAGCGCGACGGCTCAGCTTGACCCATGTTAACAGAGGGAACGAGAGCACTTGTAGGGCGGAAACGGCATCCGTATGTGCTGCGAGGTGTTGGGATGGTGAAGGCTGTTCTTTGTGACATGGATGGGACGCTGGTGGATAGCAACACACTTCATGCGGAGTGTTGGCAGAGGTGTCTTGCGACGTTTGGGATTACGGCGACCGTTGGGGAGATTCAACGGCAGATCGGGAAGGGTGGGGACCAGATGCTGCCGTTGTTTGTCGATAGAGAACGGCTGAAGGAGATTGAGAAGCCGCTGAATGAGTGTAAGAAGAAGCTCTTTGAGGCGGAGTATATGAGCCAGGTGAAGCCGTTTCCGCAGGCTCGGGAGTTGATGGAGGCGATAACGGGGCATGGGATTCGAATTGCCATGGCTTCTTCGGCGGCGAAGGGCGAACTGGACAAGTATCTGGAGATTGTGGGGATTTCGGCCCTGGTCGACGAGAAGACCTCGAGCGACGACGCCGAAGACTCGAAGCCGGAACCGGATATCTTTCTCGCTGCGTTAGGCAAGCTCGGGCTTGCGCCGGAGGAGACGATCGCGCTGGGGGATACGCCCTGGGATGCGCAGGCGGCTGGACGGGCGGGGGTAAAGACGATCGGGGTGGAGTGTGGTGGGTGGCGGGAGGAGGATTTGAGGAAGGCTGGGTGCGTCGAGATTTATCGGGATCCGGCGGGGTTGCTGGAGGGGCTAAAGGGGTCGAGGATGATGAAGGGTTAGTTGCTGGCGTTCGTGGGAACCCACCTTAGGCGATAGGACTGCCGAAGGTGGGGCACCCAAGCTGGTGCGGGGAATCTGAGGGAGCGGGATGGCAAGGGCCAATGTGATCGGGGCAGGGCCGAATGGGTTGGCGGCGGCGATTACGCTGGCGCGGGCTGGGGTGGCGGTCACGGTTTACGAGGCGCTGGAGTGGGTGGGTGGGGCGGCTTCTACGAGGGAAGTGACTTTGCCTTTATTTCGGCACGACCTTGGGTCGTCCGTTTATCCGATGGGGGTGGCCTCGCCCTTTTTCCGGTCACTTCCGCTGGCGGAGTATGGGTTTCGGTGGGTTGAGCCGGAGGCTCCGCTGGCTCATCCGCTGGATGATGGCTCCGCCGTGATGATGGAGCATGGGTTGGCGTCGACGGCGGCGAGCCTTGGGCGGAGCGATGGTGCGGCTTATCGGGGATTGATTGGGCCGCTGGTGGATGGGTGGGAGGATCTTGTGGGGGAGATTCTGCAGCCTGTCCTGCATGTTCCGCTGCATCCGGTTGTGCTTGGGCGGTTTGGGATGGGGGCGGTGATGCCGGCGACCACGCTGGCGGGGATGCGTTTTCGGGGGGTGCGGGCGAAGGCGTTGTTTGCCGGCAATGCGGCCCACTCGGTGATGCCGCTGACGTCTCCGTTGAGTTCGGCGGTGGGGCTGGTGTTGCAGGCGGCTGGGCACGCGACGGGGTGGCCGGTTGCGGCGGGTGGGGCGCAGAGCCTGAGTGATGCGCTGGCGGGCATTTTGCGAGGGGTTGGGGGAGAGATCCGGCTGGGGATGCGGGTGGAGCGTTTGGAGGATCTGCCTGCGGCAGATATCACGATGTTCGATCTGACTCCGCGTCAGGCGGTGCGGATTCTGGGAGATCGGCTGGGGGCGGGGACGAAGGGGCGGCTTGCGGGATTCCGGTACGGGCCGGGGGCTTTCAAGATCGACTACGCGCTCTCGGAGGCGATCCCTTGGAGGGCTCCGGAGTGCCGGAGGGCGGCTACGGTGCATCTTGGGGGGACGATCGAGGAGATTGTGGCTTCGGAGGCGGCTTGCTGGGAGGGACGGACGGATGTTGCTCCGTTTGTGCTGCTGGTGCAGCCGAGTTTGTTCGATCCGGGTCGCGCTCCGGGAGGACGGCATACGGCGTGGGCTTACTGCCATGTACCCCAGGGGTACGCGGGGGATCGGACGGAGGCGATCGAGAGGCAGATCGAGCGGTTTGCGCCGGGGTTTCGGGATTGTGTGCTGGCTCGGAAGACTTGGACCACCGGCGAACTCGAAGGGTGGAATGCAAATCTTGTTGGTGGGGATCTCTCAGGAGGGGCCATGACGGTGGGGCAGATTGTGGCGCGGCCTACGGTTTCGGGGTATCGGACGGGGGTGAAGGGGGTTTATCTGTGCGGGTCGTCTACCGGGCCGGGGGGTGGGGTCCATGGGATGTGTGGGTATGGGGCGGCGTCAGTGGCGTTGAGGGATTTGCGGGGTTGAGCTAACGGCAAACGCAGATTTCCTGCGGGAATGATAACCAGAAAGACAACGGCAAAAGCTTGGGAGGCAACGGTGATGCGAGGGCTCAGGCGTCGAACGTGACGGGGCCTGGGGAGGCGGGGGTTCGGTACATCCAGAGTCCGGGGGCTTCGGTGTTTTCGTCGAAGTCGTGCATGGAGCGGGAGTAGGAGGTGATCTCGGGGAGGGTGAGGGGGTGGGCGAAAAGGTAGCCCTGGGCGGAGTCGCACTCGAGGGCGCGGAGCATGACGGCCTGTTCGACGGACTCGACGCCTTCGGCGATGACCTCCATGTTGAGGGAGTGGGCGAGGGCGATGATGGCGGTGGTGACAGCGAGGGAGTTGGCGTCGGAGAGGCAGCGGGAGACGAAGGAGCGGTCGATCTTGAGGCGGTCGACCTTGAAACGGGTGATGTAGGACATGTTGGAGAAGCCGGTGCCGAAGTCGTCGATGGCGGTGGTGACGCCGAGGGACTGGACGCGCTCGACGATCTGGAGGGATTCTTCGGAGTCGCTCATGAGGAGGCGCTCGGTGATCTCGACCTCGAGGCTGGAGGGGATGAGGCCGCTGACGGTGAGAGCGCGCTCGACAGTTTCGAGGAAGTGTTCTTCGTGGAGCTGGCTGGGAGAGAGGTTGACGGCGACGGAGATGGTGTTGCCGACCTGACGCTGGAGGGCTGCGATCTCCTGGCAGGCGCACTCGAGACACCAGGCTCCGATGGCGACGATGAGGCCGGTTTCCTCGGCGAGGGGGATGAAGGTGTTGGGCATGACGAGGCCGAATTCGGGGCTGCGCCAGCGGAGGAGGGCTTCGACGCCGACGAGGCGGTGGGTGGAGAGGGAGATCTGGGGCTGGTAGACGAGGAAGAGCTCGTGGCGCTCGAGGGCGGTGCGGAGGGCTGATTCGAGGCGGAGACGGTCGTGGAGGAGACGGCCGAGCTCGGGGGTGAAGACGGCGAGGCCGTTGCGGCCGGTGGTCTTGCCGTGGTGGAGGGCGATGTCGGCGTGCTTGAGGAGCTCTTCGGGCGAGGCGCTCTCGGGATACATGCTGAGGCCGATGCTGGCGGTGAGGATGACCTGCTGGCCGCCGACGTGGATGGGGCGGGCGAAGGCCTCCGTGACCTTGTGGGCGATCGCTTCGGCTTCGATCCGGCCGGAGACGCCGTCGAGAAGTATGACGAACTGGTCGCCGGAGAAACGGGCGACGGTGTCGGACTTGCGGACGGAGTCACGGAGGCGGAAGGCGACTTCGCGGAGGACCATGTCGCCGGTCTCGTGGCCGAGGGAGTCGTTGACGCGCTTGAAGTGGTCGAGGTCGACCATCAGGACGCTGAAGAGGGCATGGGTGCGTTCGCTGCGCTCGGCGGCGAGCTGGATCTGCTCGCGGAGGAGGGTTCGGCCGGCGAGGCCGGTGAGCGGGTCGTGGTGGGCGATGTGGTAGATGTACTGGTCGGTCTGCTTGCGGTCGGTGAGGTCGAAGGAGGTGCCCATGAAGGCGATGATGACGCCGTCCTCGTCGTGGACGGGGTTGATGGTGAGCTGGACTGGGATGCGGACGCCGTTGCGGCAGATCCAGGTCCACTCGCCGGCTTCGTGGAGGCCGGCTTGCGGGCGGGCGAAGAGTACGTTGCTGTCAGGGGAGATCTCGCGCTCGAAGTAGCTGGAGAGCTGGCGGGAGCGCTCTAGAAGCTCAATGGGATCGTGGAGGAGGGTGATGGATTTTCCGACGAGGTCGGGCTGGGTGTAGCCGAGCATGTATTCGGCGGCGGGATTGAGGGAGGAGATCGATCCGTCGAGTTCGAGGACGAGGATGCTGGATGTCGTGGAAGTGACGAGGGACTTGTTGAAGGCGAGGGAACGGGCGAGGCGGCGCTCGGCTGTGATGTCCTCGCAGGTGAGGAGGAGGCCATTGGGGAGAGGAGAAAGATGCATGCGGAGGACAGTTTTGGGACGTCCGGGGAGAGAGCACTCCCGCTCGACGAGGGTGGGTTCATTCGAGTCCAGGACTCGCTGGTAGAGGGGCAGGTCGCTGGCGGGATGGACCTCGGTGACGAGCTTGCCCTTGAGGTAGGCGCGAGGGTGGCCGATGAGACGTTCGGCGGCGGAATTGAGGTAGTTGAAGCGGAACCCGGTAAGGCGGCCGGAGTCGTCGCGGACCGCATCATGGAGAAATACGGCCGTGGGCGAGATGTCCATGGCGGCGCTTAGGCGGGTTTCGTTCGAAGAACCAGCGAGGCGCCGCCGGGCGAGCGTGATGAGACGCCCGGTCCAGGCGGGCAGGAGAGAGGCGGAGGCGATGGCGGCGCTCCTTAGACCACGTTGCTCGAGGGAAATATGCATAGTACACCCGTGTTGGTCGACGAAAGGAACACACGATCCTGGGGGACGGAACGTTGAATCAATTCAATGACAAAGACCATGCCTGGGAATAATTCTTCTTTATGTCGATTTTGGTAGCGTTTCTGAACACCCATCTACCTTCTTAACCTGACTTTACCTGTACAGCTATACAACTTTCGTTGGAGAAATGGGGGGGGAGTAACCATTCCTCGGGCTGGAGACTGATCGTTCCAACTACCGATCAGGTGCTAGATTGACGCAGAACATCCTAAGTGCGTTGCCTACGGCCCCTATTTCCCGGCCGATAGCGCCGGTGGTTGGCGGGGGATTGGCCTGGAACGGGCAAGGAGCGAACGCGAAATGGGGACGCACGGTAAAGATAAAACAGGCCGCCTCCGGTCATGACAACCAATCAGGCGGCGGCAACGCTCTAGTGCATGGGGGCGTCGCCGCTTGGCGGCTTGATTTTGCCGATGGCGAGGACAACGGGAATCATGCAGAAGCAGAAGACGCAGAAGATCGAGATGATGTCGAGGTAGGCGAGCATCGACGACTGGCGGTGCATCTGCTGATAGATGTATGCCTGGGCGGTGCTTGCGCCTTTACCGATCATGGCGTTGGCGTCGTGGGCCGAACCCCCGAAGACGCCCTTGAGGTGATTGACCTGGTCGACAAAAGCCTGGTTGCCGGAGGTGAGGTCACGGACCATGTGACTCTCATGGCGCTGGGTTCCGCGCGAGAGCATGGTGGCGACAAAGGCAGTTCCGACCGAGCCGCCGATGTTGCGGGCCAGGTTGGTAAGGCCGGCGACGTCGTTGTTCTGGGACTGAGGTACGCCGGAGTAGCTGATGGTGTTGATGGGGATGAAGAGGAAGGCGAGGCCGGACGCCTGATAGACCCGGACCCACATGATGTATTTGAAGCTGGAGTCGAGAGAGAAGGTATGCATCAGCATCATCGAGCTGGCGAGGATGAAGAAGCCACCGGAGATGAGGTAACGTGGGTCGACCTTGCCGATGAGGAAGCCGACTACGGGCATCATCAGCATGATGCAGACTCCGCCGGGGGAGATCACGAATCCGGCCAGTTCGGCGGTGTAGCCGAGGAGGGTCTGGACCATCTGCGGGATCAGGACCGTGGTTCCGTAGAGCGAGAAGCCGAGGACGAACATCAGGACGAAGGGGATGGCGAAGGTCTTGCGCTTGAAGAGGGTGAGATTGAGGATGGGGCGGTTCTTGATTTTGAGCTGGTAGAGTTCCCAGATGATCAGGGTCACGAGGGAGACGACGCAGAGCACGGTGAAGAAGGTGATGATGTGCGAGCCGAACCAGTCGTCTTCCTGACCCTTGTCGAGGATGAACTCGAGCGAGCCGAAGCCAGTGGCGAGGAGGCCGAAGCCGAAGAAGTCGAGGTTGAGGCCACGCTTGGCGGCTTCCTTCACCTCTTTGACGATGTGCGGTGGATCTTCGACGAGACGGTTGGTGAGGAAGAGCGACAGGATAGCGATGGGGACGTTGATGAAGAAGATCCATCGCCAGTTGTAGTTGTCGGTGATCCAGCCGCCTAGGGACGGGCCGATGGCGGGGGCGCACACGACCGCTAAACCATAGAGAGCAAAGGCCTGCCCGCGCTGCTTGGGGGTGAAGGTGTCGGCGAGGATGGCCTGTTCGGAGGGGGCGAGACCGCCTCCGCCTGCGCCTTGCAGGACACGGCAGAAGATGAGGATCGGGAGGGACGGGGCGAGTCCGCAGAGCATCGAGGAGATGCCGAACATGACCACGCAGATCATGTAGAACTTCTTGCGGCCTATGAAGGTGGTGAGGTAGGCCGAGGCCGGGAGGATCACGGCGTTCGAGACGAGATAGCTGGTAAGGACCCAGGTGGCCTCATCCTGGCTGGCTCCGAGGGAGCCCGCGATGTGCGGCAGGGCGACGTTGGCGATGGAGGAGTCGAGGACCTCCATGAAGGTCGCCAGGGTGACAGTGAGGGCGATCGCCCATGGGTTGGCCCGAGGACGCCAGGGTGCAGCGGGGGCACTGACGGTTGGAGACGCCTGGTCAAGAGTTGCTGTGGCTGTGGCCATGTCCCTGTTTGATTCCGCGGGAAGAGCGCGGATTCACGATGTTTGGCTGCGAAACCGGAATGGTACAGTTGTTGGGATGGCCCTGGACGTGAAAATAGAGATGATCCAAGCCGAGACAGCAGTCGTCACGTTGACGGGTCTTCTCACGCTTGGCACAAATCTGAAAACGGCGGATCAGCAGGTGCAGACAGCTCTTGAGCAAGGAGCGAAGAACCTGGTGCTGGATCTGACGTCGGTGGCGTATTCGGATTCGGCTGGGCTTGGCATGCTGGTGCATACCTACGGTCTGGTAAAGAGCAGAGGTGGACTGCTCAGGCTTTGCGGCGTGGGGCCGCGGGTTCTGGCGATGCTGAAGCTGACGACGACGGATCGGTTTTTGATGATCGATTCGGATCGGACGGCTAGTCTGACGGCTCTGGGTATCGAGAGCTGAAGCTGGAGTACAGGGGCCGAGGCGAAGTACAGGGGCCTTCGCTTCGTTGAGGCTGATGGCGTGAAACGGGCAACGACAAATGCACGTCCAGACGCAGATTCCTTTCGGGAGTGACAACAAAATAGACAACGACGGGACCGAAATAGGGAACGACGGGACCGAAGCTTCGCTCGTCTGACGCCTGGAGTTGCGTGCGGAGCCGGGGCGGCGTGTAATCGGGCTGTAACGAGCACGAGGAGGCGGGATGCATCCGGATCTTGAGAAGTTGATTGTGCTGCAGAGGCATGACCTTGAGGCGAAGCGCCTGCGTGAAGAGATGGTGGCTCTGCCGAAGCATGTGGCGGGGTTGACGGCGAAGCTGGCGGCGTTGGAAGGGCAGAGGGCGGTGGTGGTCGACCTGCTGGCGAAAGAAGAGGCACTGCGGCGGAGGCAGGAATCGGATGTGAAGGACTTCCGGCTGAAGATCGAGAAGGGCAGGAAGAAGATCGATGCGGCGACGACGGCGGCGATGGTGACGGCGTTCGAGCATGAGATCCAATTTGCCGAGAAGGAGATCTCGAAGCTCGAAGACGCGGAACTTGAGAGCATGCTGCGGACCGAGGAGATGGAGGCGCAGCGGAAGGTCGCGGATGGGGCAATCGCCGATGCGAAGGCGACGCTGACGCGGGAACGGACGCGGGCGGTGGAGACGATCGACAAGGATAAGTTGCTGCTGGCGGAGGTTGAGGGTCTGCGGGGTGCGTTGCGTCCTGAGATCGGCGAGGCGACGCTGGCGAATTATGACCGGATCGCGAAGGGCAAGGGGACAGGGTTGGCGGAGGCGTTGAACCAGAAGTGCACGGCCTGCCAGATGATGCTGCGTCCGCAGAGGTGGAACGATATCCGGGATCGCGGGAATAGCGACGAGATGATGACGTGCGAGACGTGCGGGAGGTTGCTGTTCTATGACCCGGCGCGGGATGCTCCGCAGCGGAAGACGGTTGCGGTGGAGAGTATCGCGGCCCAGATTATTCGATCGCTGTAAGAGGTTTGCGCCCATTCAGGGACGGATGGCGTGCTTCCGGCTGCCAGCGGTGAGGAGTCTGGGGTATTGTGAGGGTGTGAGTTCCTTGAAGAGGATTGCGATTGATATGGATGAGGTGATGGCGGACGCTGTCACGGAACACCTTGCGCGGTATAACCAGGATCATAACGAGCGGATCACCAAGGACGACCTGCAAGGGAAGTGGCTTTGGGATGTGGTCTCGGTGGACCGGCATGCGGCGCTTGAATCGTATTTGCGATCGGATGACTTCTTCGATGTACTGCATGTGATGCCGGAGGCGCAACGGGTGATCGAGGCGCTGCAGAGCAGGTACGACGTCTTCATCGCCACGGCAGCGATGGAGGTGCCAACATCCTTTATGTCGAAATATCGTTGGCTGGCGAAGCACTTCCCGTTTATTCCGGCGTCGCATATTGTGTTCTGCGGGAATAAGAGCATTCTTCGGGCGGACTACCTGATCGACGACAATCCGCGGCAGTTGAAGCGGTTTGAGGGTGAGGGGATTATCTACACGTCGCCGCACAACATCCATGTGAACGGCTACCGGCGAGTCAATGACTGGCTGGATGTTGAGAAGATGTTTCTGGGATAGGACCTATTGCAAGGCGGGGCGTTAGACTGATCGGCATGCCGCCTACACCGGAACAAGACGCTGTCCAGATTCTTCTTCAAGAAAAAACATTGACGCTGCCGGAGTTTACGGCGGAGACCGCATGGGTGCTCGGCACGATGCTGCGGGCGAAGGCGATCGAGCGGAGGCACACGCTGGTGATCGATATACGGCGGTTTGGGCGGCCGGTGCAGCCTCTCTTTTATACGGCGCTGCCGGGAACTACGGGCGATCACGCGCGGTGGGTGCGGCGGAAGTCGAATACCGTGGCTCGGTGGCAGCGGAGTTCGTACGCGATCGGACTGAAGATGGCCGGGCTTGGGCAGACGATCGCGGAACGGTATGCGCTGCCGGCGGCGGAGTACACGACAGATGGCGGATCGTTTCCGATCAACGTACCGAGCGCGGGTGGGGTGATTGGGGCGATCACCCTTTCGGGGCTTGCGTCGCGCGAGGATCATGAGCTGGCGGTCGAGGTGCTGTGTGAGCACCTCGGGATCGCCTATTCAGATCTAAGGCTGAAGTAGCGCAGGTCACGCGGAAACAGTTAGCTTCTTGATGATGTTGGTTGTGGAGAATCCCTCGACAGTTGGCACGATCTCGACCCGCCCTCCATTTGCCAAAACGTCTTCGTGGCCGACGACGGATGCAACCGTGTAGTCCCCACCTTTGACGAGCACACCTGGCTTCAGGGCTTGAATGAGCTCGAGAGGCGTGGGTTCATCAAAGAGAACGACGGCGTCGACCGCAGCCAGCGCGGCCATGACACGGGCACGTTCCCGCTCACCGACGACGGGCCGGCTGGGCCCTTTGAGCCGACTGACAGACGCATCGGTGTTGAGGCCGAGAATCAGCTTCGAGCCGAAGCTGCGGCAGTGTTCGAGGAGCGTGATGTGACCGACGTGCAGAAGATCGAAACAGCCGTTGGTGAAGACGATCGTCTCTCCTGCCGCGCGCCACTCAGCCGCGCGGAGCTGGACCCGATCGAAGTCGAGGATCTTTTCGCCGGAGGCTGTCCCGGAGCTTGGCGTGAGCGCGGCGATCAGCTCATGATGAGCGATCGGGACTGTCCCCAGCTTGCCGACAACGATCCCCGCGGCCACATTCGCAAGATCGACCGCGGTCTCACGCTGCAGGCCGCTGGCAAGGCAAGCCGCCAGTGTCGCAATGACCGTATCTCCGGCACCCGAGACGTCAAAGACCTGGCGTACTCGAGCAGGGGAGTGGTAGCTGGCACCGGGACTGAGGATTCGAATGCCTTTTTCGCTCATGGTGACCGTCAGGAAGTCGATCTGGTGGGGATCAAGCAGCTTCTCGCCAGCGGCAATCAATTGAGTCGTCTCGTACGCGGGAACGCCTGTTGCCATGGAGAGTTCATTCAAGTTGGGGCAAACCGTCGTGGCGCCGGCATACTTGCTGAAGTCTGATGTCTTTGGGTCAACCAGAACGGGGATGCCTGCGGCCCGTGCCGCGGCGATGACCGCGTGGCAGATCTCCCCGGTCAAGGCACCCTTGGCGTAATCGGACAAAACCACTGCATGCATCCTGGAGGTGAGCGCTACTGCGCGTTCCCGGAGCCTCTCCAGGTCGATCGGTGCTGGCTTGTCCCGGCTCTCGATGTCGAGCCGAAGCAATTGCTGGGTGCGTCCGATGATGCGCGTCTTGGAGATTGTTGGCAGGGAGCCCTTGAGCACCCCAGTCGTATCAATTTCCGCCGACTCCATCAGCTTGGCAAGCTCAGCCTGATCGCTGTCGTCTCCCCACAGCCCGGCCAGAAAGGTCTTGCATCCAAGCCCTGCGAGATTCATCGCTACGTTCGCAGCTCCTCCTGGACGCTCATAACGCTCCGCATGACGAATGACCGGAACTGGAGCTTCAGGAGAGATGCGCTCGACCTCGCCAAGAATGTAACGATCGAGCATCAGGTCGCCAACCACGAGGACACGAAACTGGCTGAATCCCCCTTCCAGCATATTCAAAATGGCAGAAATTTCCGTCATCATTTGTTCGCGGGCCTCTCCAAGCTGAGATGAGATTGCCTCATTTTAGCCTTGTACGATCATCGTGGCTTGCTCGCGAACCATTTATCGTCCCACAACCGGCGAAGGCTTCGGTACACTACGAGCACGCTCGCTACAACCCAGAGGGATCGAAGTGAAAGAACTTGTTCGCAGGCAACTCGCCCGAAGTATCGAAACGATGGAGAGAGTCAGGGCGGACGATACCTTACTGGAAGCAGTCGTCCGCGCCAGTACGGTCACAGCGGAAGCCATGATGGCTGGCCGCAAGCTACTGGTTGCGGGAAACGGTGGATCGGCCGCTGACGCACAGCATCTCGTTGCTGAATTTGTGTCCAGGCTTACCGTCAATCGCCCGGCGTTACGCGCAATTGCCCTGACGACGGACACCTCGATCCTGACTGCAATCGGTAATGATTTCGAGTATCACAATGTCTTTGAGCGCCAGATCGAAGCCCTTGGGCAGACGGGAGACGTCTTTTTAGGCATTTCGACGTCGGGCAATTCCAAGAACATTGTTAAAGCCCTCGAACTGGCACGTGAAAAGGGAATCACAACGATCGGGTACTCCGGGAATGGTGGCGGTCAGATGGCAGCGCTCTGCGACATCAATGTCATCATCCCGTCCAGCACAACCATGAATATCCAGGAGTCGCATTTAGCGCTGGAGCACATCTTCTGCATCATGGTGGAGCTCTGCTGCTTCGGTCCCGACTTCGGAGGATATGCCAAGGCACTCGGCCTCTAATTTCCGCTGTTGCAGGCGGCTCGGACGCGGTCCATGGTGTCGAGGTAGAACGCGAGGTTGTGGATCGAGTTGAGGACGGCGCTTAGGGGTTCCTGGGCGGAGTAAAGGTGGCGAAGGTAGGCGCGGGTGTAGCGGGCGCAGACCTGGCAGGTGCAGGCTGGGTCGATGGGGCCCTGATCCTCGGCGTACTCCTTTTTCTTGATGTTCATCCGTTCGATGAGCCCGGTTTCGGGATTGCGGGCGAAGAGGAGGCCGTGGCGGCCGGCGCGGGTGGGGAGGACGCAGTCCATCATGTCGACGCCCATGCGGGCGTATTCCTCGATCTCGTCAGGATAGCCGACGCCCATAACGTAGCGGGGCTTATCGGCGGGGAGGTGCTCGAGGGTGCGGGCGATCATCTCGCGCGTTACTTCGCGGGGTTCGCCTACGGCGAGGCCTCCTATGGCGTAACCGGGGAAGCCGATTTCGACGAGGCGCTCGGCGGATTCGCGGCGGAGATCGGCGTACATTCCGCCCTGGACGATGCCGAAGAGGTTCTGGGTGGCGCCCGATTTGGCTTCGTGCCACGGGACTTCGTGCTTGTGGGCTTCGAAGTAGTCCTTGGAGCGGGCGGCCCAGGCGTGGGTGAGTCCCATGGATTCGCGGGTGCGTTCCCAGGTTGCCGGGGTTTCTACGCACTCGTCGAAGGCCATGATGATGTCGGCGCCGAGGGCGATCTGGACGGAGATCGAGTGTTCGGGGGAGAAGAAGTGCTTGCTGCCGTCGAGGTGGGAGCGGAACTCGACGCCTTCGGGGGTGATCTTGCGGAGGCCTTTGAGCGAGAAGACCTGGAATCCGCCGGAGTCGGTGAGCATGGGGCGGTTCCAGCTCATGAATTTGTGGACGCCACCCATGCGCCGGACCAACTCGTGGCCAGGGCGGAGGTAGAGGTGATAGGTGTTGGCGAGGATGATCTGGGCGCCCTTGCCCTGGGCTCCGTTGGTTTCGAGGATGTCCTGGGGGACCGCCTTGACCGAGGCTACGGTTCCGACGGGCATGAAGACGGGGGTTTCGACGGGGCCGTGCGGGAGATTTAGAGTCGCGCGCCGACCCCCTTCGGGGGTGGTGTTTTGAATGTTGAAAGTCAGGCTCATTACTGCTTCGTGCTCGCCGTTGCTGAGGGAGGTGTGGGTTCGAAGTAGATGGGGTGGTCTACGGTGCCGAGTTGGTCTGGGTTTGTCGAAGACTGGAGCTCGAAGAGGGTGATCTCGTTTTCACCGGCGTGCAGCCACGGGGCGGGGAGGTAGAGCGCGCCCTGTGGGCCGATGCTCCAGGCGCGTCCGAGGGGACGACCGTTGACCCAGACGAAGCCCTTGGTCATCTGGGTGGTGTTGATATATGTGTCGCGGAGGTCGCCGGTGGTGGTGAGGTGGGTGCGGTAGAAGCATGGGCCTTCGCAGGGCTTGGTCGTGTACTTGAGCTTGGTGGTGTCCTGCATTGGCAGCGGGTAGATCTGGAAGTTGTGCAGCTCGGTTCCGGCGAGGGTGACGGACTTGGTGATGCCTTTGCGCTCGGTGCGGATGACGGTTGTGTAGTTCACGCGTCCGGTGTTTTCGACCAGGATCTGGAGCTCTCCGGCAGGGTGCGGGGGAAGCTCGAGGCTGGACTGGCTGATGCGGCGGTCGAGGATGCCGATGAGCTTGTGATCGAGATAGACCTGGGCGTAGTCGTGGAGGGCGTCGAGTGTGAGGGTTCCGGACTGCGAGGCCGTCAGAGGCGTGGTGTACAGGATGTAGCCGTAGGACTGGCCGATGTCTTCCATCGAGAGGGGCTTGTCAGACTTGATCAGCTTGGGGAGGTTGGCCCAGAGGGAGGCGGACTCGGTGATGGTGCGGACGGGGTAAGTGGTGGCAGGGATCTCGGCGGGTGGCGCGGGCGGGGTGACGCCGGTGGATTTAGCGATGAGGTCGCGGATGGCGAAGAACTTGGGGCGGAGACCGCCACGTTCGTCGATGGCGGAGTCGTAGTCGTAACTTGTGGTGTCGGGTTCGAAGTTTTTGCCGTCGGAGTTGGAGCCGTTCATCCAGCCGAAGCTGGTGCCACCCTCGGCCATGTAGAGGTTGAAGCTGTAGCCCTTGTCGAGCATCATGCCGATCTCGCCGAGCTGGACCTTGTTGGAGCGGTGCTGGTGCTTGTCGCCCCAGTGATCGAACCACCCGTCCCAGTACTCGCCGCTCATGAGGGGGCCGTTGGGGCGGAAGGCGGCGAGGGCGGGGAAGGCCTTGGCGGCGTCGCCGGGGCCGAAGTTGACGACGGCGGGGATGTTGGGGAGGGTGCCTTTGGCGAAGACGTCGGGACCGTCGGCGGTGTAGAGAAGGCCGTCGCCCATGCCGGTGGCGATCAAGAGCTGGCGCATCTGCTCCATGTAGGCGTGGTCGTCTCCGAAGGAGCCGTACTCGTTTTCGATCTGGACGGCGAGGATGGGTCCACCCTGCGAGAGGAGGAAGGGGTGGACGATCGGGCCGAGGTGGGCGAACCACTTATTCACTGGCTCCATGTATTTAGGGTCAGAGGAGCGGACTACGATGTCGTGGTCTTTCAGGAGCCAGGCGGGATAGCCGGCGAACTCCCACTCGGCGCAGACGTAGGGGCCGGGGCGGAGGATGACGTAGAGGCCTTCCTGCTGGGCTTCTTTCAGGTACTCGGCGAGGTCGTTGTCGCCGGTGAAGTCGTATGTGCCGGGGGCGGTTTCGTGCTCGTTCCAGAAGACGTAGGTGGTGAGGGTGTTGAGGCCCATGGCCTTCATCTTGCGCATGCGGTCGCGCCAGTAGGCTCGAGGGACGCGCGGGTAGTGCATCTCGCCGGCGTGGATGAGGAAGGGTTTGCCGTCGAGGAGGAAGGTGTCGGGGCCGGTGGTGAAGGTGTGGGGAGTCTGGGACGTCGTTTGGGCGGGCGCGCAGGCGAGGGCTGTTGCGAGGACGGCTGCTGTGGCCAGGGCTGCTGCGCGAAACGTCATGAACTCTCCTGTTTTAGCTTCTTTTCAGCTTCTGGAGGGGATACCCCCCCTCCCCATACGCGGGGTGTAAGTTGTTTGTTTGCTTCATGTTGCGACGAGGCTTCGCTTGCAAGTTAGTGCAATGAAAGGACTTACATGCTAAATATCAGTAAAGAAAGGGGTTAGAGGCCCTAGGCATCCCTCGGAACTCTGCTTTTCTTCTTTAGTTCTATTTTAGCGGAGTGACCGAAACTAAAAGGACATTGGTATGTGCTTTGGAATGATGGATTTGCGTGGTTTAGGGGCTTGACATGCGAATTTGGCCGGGAATTCGCGGGTCTCTGCGGAACTTTATTTCCGTACGCGCTCGCGGGGCGTCGGCTGGATTAGCTCAGCATCTTCAGACCGTGTTTCTGCACGATCATGAGGAGCTTGATGGCCATGCCGCTGGGTCGCTTGACTCCAGCTTCCCACTTCTCGATGGTGGACTCGCTGGTGTTGAGATAGCGGGCAAAGACTGGCTGGCTGACCTGCTGGTTCTCCCGGATCTGCTTGATTTGCTCCGGTTCGATGGTGCTGGGCACGGTGAGACAGGACTCGTCGAAGCTCCGCATCGTTTCTTTATCGATGGTTCCGGCCTTGTACATGCCATCGACAGCGCTGTGTATTGCTTCGAAGGCATCGCTCTTGTACTTCTGCTTGGCTTTCACTGGCATATCTCCACAAGTTCTTGAAGCTGCAGTTCGCGGGTTAGATCCTTGTCGGTCTTACGGGCATAAAGTTCGGCTAAAGCCTTGAAACTCCTGAGTTCGTCTTCGTCGATGTTGGCGCGGTCTTTCTTGGCAAAGAGATAGGTATAGATCCAATACTGGCGACCTTTAGCTACGATGAGAGATCGAAACAGATTCCTGCCGAGACGTTTCTTGAACACGCCACCTCCAAGATCGTCTGCCTGGCCCAACATGACCTGATGCATCGCTGAGCAAAGCTCGTCGTCGGTGATACGCGCTTTCCTTGAAGCTTTCGCAAACCAAGCTGTTTTGAAGATGCGTTCCGAGTCGACCGTCATTTCTAATCGTAGCACCTGGTGCTACCTGAGAGCAGATGTCGTGCTAACTTCAGGGCGTGAGCGACTTCTTGTGGTTTTCGGGGCGGGTGGCGCTGGTTGGGATGGCGCTTGGGTGTCGGGCGTTTGGGCAGACGGCGGCGTCGCGAGATGTGGATGCGGGGCTGGCGGCTCAGATAGCGGCGATCAGGGCGTTTGACGATCATGCGCATCCGGTTTTGCCGCCTCCGGCGGATAAGGCGGATCGGGAGTTCGATGCGCTGCCGGTCGACAACATGGAGGCGGAGACGGATACGGTGGCCTGGCGGGCGGATGATCCGCAACTGGTTGGAGCGTGGAAGGCGCTTTGGGGGTTTGATGGGGTTGCTCCGCTGGATGGGGTTGGGGTGGGGAAGCTGGCGGCGGCGAAGGCGGCGGTGAAGGCTCGGGAGGGTGCGGGGTTCGACGCGTGGGTGCTGGACCAGGCGGGGATCGGGGTGATGGTGGCGAACCGGGTGGCTATGTCAGGGGCTGAGGGAGCGGCACTCGATAAGGCTCGGTTCCGGTGGGTGCCTTATGCGGATGCTCTGCTGTTTCCGCTGGATAATGCGGAGCTTGCGGCGGAGAGTCCGGATAAGAAGCTGTTCTTTCCGATGGAGGACCGGGTTCGGGAGCGGTATCTGAAGGCCGTTGGGATGGGGGGCGTTCCGGCGACGCTGGAGGAGTATCTGTCGCAGGTGGTGACGCCTACGCTGAAGGCGCAGAAGGCGGGTGGGGCGGTGGCGGAGAAGTTCGAGGTGGCTTACCTGCGGGGATTCGATTTCAGCGACCCCACGCAGATGGAGGCCGAGAAGATTTATGCGAAGTGGCGGGGCCAGAGTTATCCGAACGAGGCGGATTACAAGGTGCTGCAGGATTTCCTGTTCCGGTATATCGCGCGGGAGTGTGGGCGGCTGGGGATGGCGGTGCATCTGCACGCGATGGCGGGTGGGGGTGGGTATTTCGGGGTGGCGGGGGCGAATCCTTTGCTGCTGGAGCCGCTGTTCGATGATGCGCGGTTGAGGAAGACGAAGTTTGTTCTGCTGCATGGGGGGTGGCCATTTGTGCGGGAGGCGGGGGCTCTGCTGCAGAAGCCGAATGTGTATCTGGACCTTTCGCAGGAGACGCTGACGTTTTCGCCGAGGACGCTGAGCGGGTGGCTAAGAGAGTGGTTGGAGACGTATCCGGAGAAGGTGTTGTTTGGGACGGATGGGTATCCGTACTCGGACGGGATGGGTTGGGAGGAGTCGACGTGGATTGCGAGTAAGAACGGGCGGGAGGCTCTGGGGCTGGCGCTGACGGGGATGATGCGGGATGGGGAGGTGACGCGGGCGCGGGCGGAGGCGATTGCGGCGATGGTGATGCGCGGGTCGGCGGAGGGTCTGTATGGCAAGTAGCGCGACGACCGACGCGGCGGCGCATGGGCTGAAGAAGGAGCTTCGGCTGCGGGACCTAGTGCCGATGCAGATTCTGCTTGTGGTGGGAGTGGGGTGGGCGGGGATTGCGGCGCGGCAGGGATCGACGCATCCGGTGGTTTGGATGATGGGAGTGCTGTTCTTCTTTCTGCCGCAGGTGGCGGTGGTGACGTACTGCGCGAGGCTTTGGCCGCTCGAAGGCGGTGTGTATCAGTGGGCGAAGTTTGCGATGGGGCCGCTGGCTGGGTTTCTGAGTGCGTGGAACTACGGGATCTATGCGGTGCTGCTTGTTTCCGGGATGGGGATACAGGCAGTCACGAGTTTGAGTTATGCGCTTGGGCCCTCGGCGGCTTGGATGGCGGATAGCCGGAAGCTTACGTTTGCGATGGATGCGGTGTTGTTCGCGTTCATTCTTGGGGTGAATGTTGTTGGGTTAAAGCTGGGGCGGTGGGTGTCACACTTTGGGACGGCGGTGATGCTGATTGTGACGTTCACCCTGATGGTGTTGCTGGTGTGGCACCCGGGGGCGACGGCGGCGCACCCGCATGTGAGTCCGCAGAGGCCGTTTGTGCTGGCGCTACCTGTGTTTTCGCTGCTGACGCTGAACCTGTATATCAAGGTGGCGTTCAATGCGCTGTCGGGGCTGGAGCAGGTGGCGGTGTTCGCGGGGGAGACGAAGGACGCGGCGCGGGCGGTGATGGTGTCGGCGTGGATTGCGGCTCCGGCGGTGGTGGCGATGTATGTGCTGACGACGGGGTCGATGCTGACGTATGTGCCATCGGCACAGATCGACCTGGCGGGGCCGATTCCGCAGGTGCTGGCAGCGGCGCTGGGGGCGAGCTCGGGGGTTTGGCTGGGGCGGGTGATGATTTTGGGGCTCACGCTGTTTATGGTGGCGTCGTACACGATTGTGACGGCGGAGACGAGCCGGCTGCCGCTGGTGGCGGGGTGGGATAAGGCGCTGCCGGCGTGGTTTACGAAGCTGAACCCGCGTTTCGGGACACCGGTTCGGAGTTTGATGGTGATCGTGGCGCTGGCGGGAGTGGCGAGCGTGTTGGCCAGCTCGGGGGCGGGGCGGGAGGAGGCGTTTCAGCTTCTGCAGACGAGCAACCAGATCTCGTTCGGGATTTATTACTGCATGATGTTCGCAGTGCCGCTGGCGGTGGGGGACCGGTTTGGAGCGCGGCCGGGGTTCTGGTTGAAGCTGTCGGCGGTGCTGGGGCTGGGGGTTACGGTGGCGCAGGTGGTGCTTGCGCTGGTGCCGATTGTGGATGTGACGAGTACCTGGGGGTTCGCGGGGAAGGTGGCGGCTACGGCGCTGGTGATCAATTTGGTGGGGGTGGGGATTTACTGGCGAGGGAAGCGGGTGGCGGCGGGTGCGGAAGCTATTTGAGGCCGGGCCATAGGGTGATGCCGTCTCCATGGGCAACGCCGGTGATGGGGGCCTCAAGGGTCCAGGTGGACATGTCCAGGACCTCGAGATTTCCGCTGAGATAGCAGGCGACGAAGGCCTCGTTGCCATAGAACTCGATGCCGTAGGGCAGGCGGTCGACGTCGTAGCTGTGCTGGACGGTGAGGTCCATCAGGTCTACGGCTTCCAGTTTTCCTTTGGCTTCCACGTCTTCGCCGACCAGGAGCCATTTGCCGTCGGGCGAGACCTTTACAGAGAAGGGTGTTCCACCGACGGGGATCGTGCGGGTGATCGTGTCGGTTGTCGTGTCGATCACGACGATGTTGTGGGATTTGCCGTCGGTTGCGAAGAGCCATCTGCCATCCTTCGACAGGGCTACCCGCTGCACGAGGGCGGAGATGGGAATGACCTTCAGGAGCTTTCGCGAAGGGAGGTCGAGAACGCTCACGCTGCCGGAGTGCAGGTTGGCGGTGTAGATCTTTCGACCATCGGCCTTCATGACGAAGACGTGCGATTCGGCCGCTCCGGTGGGGATCTCGCCGGTGATCTTTCCTGTTGTCGTGTCGAGGATCGACAGGGTCTGGGCCAGTTCCGTCGAGACCAGCAGGTTGTCGTTGCCCAGCAGCATGGCCTTGTGGGGACGGAGCGGCTTGCCCAGATCCCAGGATTGAGTGACGGAGCGGGTCTGCATGTTGATGACGTCGATGGTTTGGCCGTTCACACCCGGATTACCTACGATCGCGTCGCTGTAGGAGGGAACCCATGCTGTTCGACCATCTTTTGAGAAGGCTACTTCATGGGGAAAACCTGGAACCGGAATCGAGCCGACGATCGTCTTGAGGCGGGGATCGACGAGTACAAGGCGATGACCTTTCGCTTCCGGCACGACGAAGAGGGGGCCGCTCTCCTGCGCCTGGAGCGACGTGAAGACGGACGATGCGACTGCGAGCAGGGCGTAGAGGCGTCTTCTGCGGAAGGTCATCATGGCGTGCCCTCATCGTTGCAGACCTCTTGAGCGAGCGCAAGAAAGATGATGGGGCTCGCTCCCGATGGTAGCGGCCCGGGTTTCGCGGAACTGTTGCACGCCATTCCACGTAGGGATGTGGATGACAGACTCGCGGAAAAGATCGTTGCGCATGGCACGCCGGGCTGCCGTTCTGCTTTCGCTGTGCATCGGCTCGTCGTTGCTCTCTGCCCAAACCGTGCAGCCGGGCGCTCAGCCGGCTCTGCAGTTTGAGGTGGCTTCCATTCGGCCGCATCAGTCGACGGGGAATGATCCTTCGAACCGGAAGGTGCTGCCCGGGGGGCGGTTTGTGGCTACTGCCACGACGGTGCGCACGCTGATCCGGATTGCGTTTGGGACGGATGATAACCGTATGTCGGGGGCACCGAAGTGGATCGACGATGAGTTGTTCGATATCGACGGGGTTACGGTCAATCGGACCGAGGTCACGACTCCGCAGCAGTTTCAGGAGCTTCTGCTTTCGCTGCTGGTAGAGCGGTTTCAGTTCAAATTCCATAAGGAGCAGAAGGAAGGGCCGGTTTACTGGTTTGAGGTCGACAGGCCTGGGAACACGGGGCCGGGACTCAGGGTGAGTGGCCGGAGTCGGTGGCAAATATGAGCACCAACTCGAATGGGTCGCGGGTTGCGATGAAGGCTTCGAAGATGTCGATGGCGGATGTGGCGGCGGCGCTGCGGCGGCAGGCGGGGCGTCCGGTGGAGGACCATACGGGGCTGAAGGGGGATTTTGATTTTCAGATCGAGTGGTCGCCCGAGGAGACTCCGGACTCCACGAACCCTTCGTTGTTTACGGTGCTGAAGGAACAGCTTGGGCTGAAGCTGCGGGCGGCCAAGGGGACGACGGAGATGCTTGTGATCGACCAGATTGCGCGGCCTTCTGACAATTAGAAGCCGGATGTGCCCAGAGAGGCGGTTGGCATTGGCTTAAGATGGGCCGAGATTCAAGGAGGTTCCATGAGCGCGCTCGACTCGATGCTGGAACGTAACAAGGACTTCGCGGCGCGGGAGTCTGCCGCTGGGGCACTTATACCTTCTCTTCCGGTGGCGTCGCGCCAGATGAAGGCGATGATTATTGGTTGTGCCGATATGCGGGTCGATCCGGCTCGGCTGCTGGAGCTTGCACCGGGAGAGGCTGTGATCATCCGGAATATCGGCGGACGAATCACGCCGCTTTTGCTGGAGGAGTTGGGGATGCTCGGGCGGATCGGGCAGGTGATGGCACAGGCTCCCGCGGGTGGCGGGGAGTTTCACTTGATCGTGCTGCAGCATACGGACTGCGGGATTACGCGACTGGCTGGGGAGACTACCATGCTGGCGCACTACTTCCAGGTTGGGGAAGAGGCGGTTGCGGCGAAGACGGTGCTGGACCCACGGGCGGCGGTTGCGGGGGATGTGGCTTTTTTGAAGACGATTTCTGCGCTGCCGGGAGCGTGGATCGTTTCCGGGCTGGTGTATGACGTGGCGACCGGGTTGGTCGAGGTTGTGGTGCCGCCTGGGCCGGTTCGTTCGTAGGTAGATTCAACGGCGGTCCAGGATGTATGGGATCCCACCTTAGCAACGATGTGCTGTTGCGAAGGTGGGGCACCTGGGCCGGGGTTCGACTGATCGTTACAAGAGGCGAGCGTTAGTTCAATGACGATTCGTCGTCGTCTTCAGGATCGTTGACCTGAGACTTCGTGGCGGGTTTCTTCTTGCAATCGGTGCTGGAGTTGAGCAGTACGCTGGCGCTGTTGCCGAAGAAGTTCGCGACCGCTAGATCGGGGCAGCTATCCCGATTGAGTTTTCTTGCGACGATGGAAACTGGTCCGGCACCTGCGGTATATGGGGTTGGCGCGCCAAATGTCCCGTCGCCGTTGCCGAGCAGGAGGCTCACCGTGGTTCCTGTCTCATCGCTGGTTGCGGCTACATCGGCCACGGCGAGGTCAAGGATGCCGTCTCCGTTGAAATCCGCTACGGCGACGTCGAATGGTTCATCTCCGGCGGGATAGCTCACGGGTGCCTGGAACGTTCCGTCGCCCACACCCAACAACACCGTTACAGTTGTTCCGGAGGCGCCGCCGTCGGGACCGGCAGCATTGGCTACGACGATGTCCAGAATGCCGTCTCCGTTGAGGTCCCTGCTTCTCATGCCTGCGGGTCCTGCTCCGGCGGGATAGCTTACCGGCAGCGCGAATGTTCCGTCTCCATTGCCCAGCAGAATGCTCACGGTGTCGCTATTTTCGTTCGTAACGGCGAGGTCCAGTTTGCCATCACGATTGAAGTCCCGCGCGATGATCGACTTGGGCGCCACCTCCGCGGCATAGGTGGTCTCTTTCTTGAATTTACCGTTCCCTTTGCCGAGATAAATGGTGACGCCGGTGGAATTTTCCGTGACGGCGAGATCGAGGTTGCCGTCATGGTTGAAGTCCCCTGCCGCGAGTCCACTGGCCAAGCCACGTGAGTATTGCGAGAGCTTCTCCGTCTTGTAGATGTCCGGAGCGCCGAAGGTTCCGTCGCCTACGCCTAAGAGGATGGCGAGACTCGGGTTATCGGTCCCGCCCCCGTAGTTGGCTACCGCGAGGTCGAGGTGGCCATCGTGGTTGAAGTCGCGTACTACGATACCGTCGGGCTCCCCGCCACCGCTCAGGAAGGATCCGCCGGTGCGAAAGCTGCCGTCTTTCTTGCCAAAGAGGATGGAGATTGTTCCAGTGACGCCGTCCGGAGCGGTGTCCCCGATGGCGAGATCCTTGATGCCATCCTGGTTGAAATCGCCGACTGCGATCTTTTGTGGCGACCTTCCGATGGGATAGGTCGTTGCGGGGAGGAACTGCTGTGCCCGTGCGAGGGGCGCGACGGCAACCATCGCCAGGAGCGCGGGCGCGGTGAACCGGGTCAGGAGTGTCTTGATGGGGATGAATGCAGCGGTGTTCATTTGTGTTCTCCAGGTGCGTTGCTTGCGGGATAGAGCCCGAAGGGCCGGGAGCGGCCTCGGTTAACGACGCGCGTGCTTTGGGACGGGTTGGTCGAGCGGTCCGGAAGCAGCGAGGATGATAGGCGTCGACTTGCACTGTTGACAGCGGTTTCTTCGTCAATTTCCCGGGAAATTCATCTCGGACGCTTGTCCCCGAACTGGTGGATCACGTCGCTTGGGGTTTGTTGACGTGCTGCTGGCGGCACCGATTTGTCCGGCGTGAGGTGCGATCCCTCATGCCTGGATGGTGTGGTTGTGGCTAGCGGCGTTTCATTTCCGGGGGTGGAATGATTTGGGTGTTGGATGGAGGAGACTTACCCCTGGGGATGGCTGCGGTCTTGCGTCAGGACGGCCCTTTTGGCGGTATGGGCTGCCACCTTAGCAACGATGGTGCTGTTGCGAAGGTGGGGCACCTGGCCTTAGGACGCCCCTTACAGAACCACCTGATGTGTAGGCTCCAATTTTGCTTCCCTTTCGCTAGGTCCAAGCTTATAGTTACTCGCGCTGAGTGCCAGATCACAGAGGTTATCCTCAATGACCGACCCGATACGTCTGGAAATTTTTAGGGCAGGACTGGGCCTAGTTGTTTCTTCCCTGACTCTCTCCATTGGCTGGTTGGTTGGTCAGCGCCTGACCGTGACTTGGAACATAATCCAGAAGCGGCGCGAGACAGAGATTGCGAATGTTCAGCAGCTTTATGCCGTTTACGGTGAATTCCGCGAATTGAGCAAGACATGGCGTTTGATCAAGACCTATAACTCTGCGGCAAAGGTGGATCAGGAAAGTTGCCAGTGGTCACTCCTGACTCGCGCCTGTGCCTTAGAAAGCAAACTAGAATCGATCAACATAAAATTGGCCACTGAGAGGTTTCTCCAACCAGATGTCCTTCAGACGTTGGGTCTTTTTCGTCAGGGCATTCAGAGGTTGCGCGAGTCCATTCGCGACAATGTTGATGTTGCTTCCAGTAGTCGCGGCGTGCACTACGACCACTTCAATGACTTAGCGGCCCGGGTCGCAGCCCTCATCTCCTCCAATCCTAAGGGACCCTGTCCGAGCGCTTTCCGCGCGAGTGTTCAGCTGCACACCATCGCCGAGGTGGAGCTAACGGACTTCAACAACTCGCTGCAGGCATATAAGATCACCCGTGGGAGTATCAACCGAGCCCCTAAGCCTCCGGCGTTGTACGAGTCGGCCTCAGCGGATTCCTCCTCCGCCGTAAGGCAAGCTTGAATGGGCTACTGATTCCCGCAGTGCGCGTTAAGAGCTCCTGAATATCGAAAGCATCGCTCGTATCGAGGCGCAGGACGGGATCTCGCTCTTCATGACAGCGTGAATATCCTGAAGAGGGTCTCTGCCGACAAGTTTTCTCGAAATGTCTAGACGTTCTTCCCGGGCGTTTCTTGACATGGGGATGCGGTTACGCGATGCTTAGGGGTCAGGCGTGTAGTGTTTTCAACAGCGGAGGTGTGTCTTCGTGCGCCTGTTTTATGGCCGGTGCGTGACTGCCGGTTGAGCTTGTGATGAGTTGGGACGGAGTTTCGATGCTTGCGATGTTGCTGTTGCAGATGGGTGGTCTCGGCGGACTGGCGAACTATGGCCAGCTTTTGTTGCCGATCGCGTTCTTTGGGCTGCTTTATTTCCTGATGATCAAGCCGAATCAGACGAAGCAGAAGAAGTGGCAGGAGATGCTCGGGCAGTTGAAGAGCGGGGATAAGGTCGTCACGAACGCCGGGATGCGGGGAACGATCCTCTCGGTGAAGGATGACGCGGTCATCATCCGGATTCAGCCGGACGGGTTGAAGCTGGAGTTTGTGAAGAGCGCGATCGCTTCGGTGACTACGGGCGACGAGGCTTGATGCTTCTCGTTTCCGGCGAAAAGCAAGGACAAGGCAAATAAAGGGGTCCTTTTCTGCGCTCAGGATGACGGCGTGAAACAGGCAACACAAGTACAGACGCAGATTCCCTTCGGGAATGACAACCAGGGAAACCTGGGAATGATAAGCAAAGAAGGCTCGTTCAAGAGATTATGTTCAAGAATCTGACCGGTAAAACGGTGTTCATCATCGCAGTGTTGCTTGTGTTCTGCTACGGCATCGTGGGGATTCCGCACGGTGGGTTGAAGCAGTCAATCGCGAACCGGATCAACCTCGGGCTTGACTTGCGGGGCGGGATTCACCTTGTGCTTGGGGTGCATGTGGCCGAGGCGATCGGGTCGGCGACGGACCGGGACGTGGCGCGGATTGAAGCGGCGCTACAGGCTGCAGGCGTGACGGGGGCGACGGTCGGGAAGACCGATGCGGCACATCCGGAGACGATCTCGGTGACGGGCGTGCCGGTGGCGAAGACGTCGGACGTACGTAGCCTGCTGCAGGGGACGGACTACCAGATTTATGACGTGAGCAGCGCGAATGGCGGGTTCACGCTGACGATGAAGCACTCGGCGATCACGG
Organism: Granulicella sibirica; assembly: GCF_004115155.1. Lineage (NCBI taxonomy): Bacteria > Pseudomonadati > Acidobacteriota > Terriglobia > Terriglobales > Acidobacteriaceae > Granulicella > Granulicella sibirica. The sequence goes on along the minus strand of NZ_RDSM01000001.1, from coordinate 1,854,487 downwards.
ACCTCGAGACGCGGACGCTGGATACGTCGATCGAGACGATTCGCGAGCGCATCGACAAGCTGGGTGTGAGCGAGCCGGTGATCCAGAAGTATGGGCTGGGCGAGAACGAGATCCTGGTGGAGCTGCCGGGTGTGGATGATCCGGCGCGCGTGGAAGACATTATCCAGTCGACGGCGAAGCTTGAGATTCACGAGGTGGTGGGCGGGCCGTATGAGAACGACCAGGCGGGGTTGACGGCGAATTCGGGTGTGATTCCTCCGGATTCGGTGCTGATGCATGGGACGGGTTCGGCTGGGGCGCCTGACCAGGTCTTCCTGCTGAAGCGGGCGAGCGAAGTCGAAGGTACGGACTTCCGGGATGCGCAGCCCTCGCAGGATGTGAACGGGCGGCCGAACATCACGTTTACTCTGACGACCGAGGCGGGTGACCGCTTCTACAAGTACACGAGCGCGCATAGCCGTACGAGCGACAAGCCGGGGTCGATGGCGATTGTGCTCGATAACAAGGTGCGCGAGGTGGCTGGAATCAACTCGGCGATTCGCGACCGGGGCGAGATTGAAGGCGGATTTACGAAGGATCAGGCGAACGATCTTTCGTTGATGCTGCGGACGGGCGCGCTTCCGGCGACGATCTCGTATCTGGAGACGCGGACGGTTGGGCCAAGCCTTGGTGCGGCTTCGATCCGGCAGGGTGTTGAGGCGGCGGTGGCGGGCATGCTGGCCGTCATGGTGTTCATGCTCATCTATTACAAGGGCGCGGGGATCAACGCGGATCTGGCGCTGGCGCTGAACCTGCTGATCCTGCTTGGGTTCATGGGCTTCTCGCATGCGACGCTGACGCTGCCGGGAATTGCCGGGGTGATCCTGACGATCGGTATGGGCGTGGATTCAAACGTGCTGATCTTCGAGCGTATTCGTGAGGAACTGAGGGCAGGCAAGACGGCTGCGGCCGCGGTGAAGGAAGGGTTCGCGCATGCGTGGACGACCATCGTCGATACGCACGTGACGACGATCGTTTCGGCGGCCATTCTGTTCCTGTTCGGTACGGGACCGGTGAAGGGCTTTGCGGTGACGCTGACGTTTGGTCTGCTTGCGAATCTATTCACGGCGGTGTTTGTGTCACGGCTGATCTTCGACGCGCACCTGCAGGGCAAGGGCCGCACGGCTGAGCTTTCTATCTAGGGATTGGGTAATGGGCGGGCGCGCTGCGCTGCCGAAGAGGATACGACGTGGAACTGTTTCGGAGTACGACGATCGACTGGCTGTCGCGGAAGTGGTACTTCCTCGGCTTTTCTTTGATTTTTTCGGTTGCAGGCATTCTGTCGATGCTGTTCTGGCACCATGTTCCGCTTGGCGTAGATTTCCGCGGCGGCACGCAGGTGACGGTGCGGTTCGATACGACTCCGAATGAGGACCATATCCGGTCGGCGGTGGCGCAGGCAGGGATGAAGGACTTCAAGATCCAGCGGATCTCGGACCCGAGCGGGAACTCGGCCAACGAGGTGGTGATCTCGCTGCCGGAATCGAAGAGCGAAGGGACCGAGGACCAGGGACGGGCCGCGATCGATAGCGCGCTGCACACGAACTACAAGGATTCGGGCTTCGCGGTACAGAAAGTCGATATCGTCGGGCCCACGGCTGGCAAGCAGCTGCAGAAGCAGGCCTGGCTGGCGACGGCTTATTCGCTCATCGGGATGTTGATCTATCTCTGGTTCCGATTTGAGCTGATCTATGGCGTTGCGGCCGTTGTTGCGGTGTTCCATGACACGCTGATCACGGTGGGTGCGTTCTCGCTGACGAACAAGGAGATCGACCTTACTGTTATTGCGGCCATCTTGACGCTTATCGGGTACTCGATGAACGATACGATCGTCGTGTTCGATCGTATTCGGGAGAACCTTGCGGTGAGCCGCAGGGAGACGCTGTCGGATGTGGTGAACCGGTCGATCAATCAGACGCTGAGCAGGACGGTGCTGACCTCGGGACTTACGTTTCTGACGGTGCTGAGCCTCTACCTGTTTGGCGGCGCGGTGCTGCATGGGTTCTCGTTCGCGCTTGTGGTGGGCATCCTGATCGGAACGTATTCGTCGATTGCGGTGGCGGCTCCGATGCTTGTGGCGTACCAGGACTGGCGTGCGTCGCGGGGCAAGGTGGCGACGCTTCCTGCGGGCCGGTCGCGGGCTTAGGCTGAGCTTTCGAGTTCCGCATAAGTGTCAGAACCCTTTACGAACAGGTGATTGACTTTCGGTGAAAGTAGGCAGGAATTCCGGGAACATTCTGAATCCTCCCGGTGTCTAAGCATTGGTAGCTCCTTCCTCACCCGTAAAGAGGTTGCCATGTTTGAAGATTCAATGATGGAATCCGGCGGAAAGCTGAAGACCAAGTCCAAGTACTGGATGATTGGAACCTTCGTGCTGAACGGCTCGATTCTAGGCATCATGATCCTGATTCCGCTGCTGTATCCGGAGGCCTTGCCGAAGACGGCGATGACCGCGATGCTGTCGGCGCCGCCTCCACCCCCGCCACCTCCACCGCCCCCACCTCCAGCGGTTAAGGTGCAGCCGATCAAGATGGTTTCCGAGATCGACCAGGGCCTGCATGCGCCGACGAAGATCCCGAAGGAAATCAAGATGCTGAAGGAAGACGCTGCTCCTCCTCCGCAGGTTGCTGGTGTCGCCGGTATGGCAGGCATGGGTGGCGCGGCGGGTGGTGCCCTGGGCGGCGTGATGGGCGGCATTGGTTCCGGCCCACCGGTTGTGGTGAAGGCTGCTCCGCCACCGAAACCGGCTGGTCCGCAGCGCGTTTCGAGCGGTACGATGCAGGGTCAGCTTATCTCGCGTCCTGATCCGGTGTATCCGCCGATTGCCAAGGCTGCGCACGTTTCCGGTGCAGTGGTTCTCCGCGCGATCATCTCGAAGACGGGCACGATTGAGAACCTGCAGGTTGTGAGCGGCCCCCAGATGTTGCAGGGTGCAGCAATCGACGCTGTGAAGCGGTGGCGGTACAAGCCGTATCTTCTCAACGGGGATCCGACCGAGGTTGATACGACGGTGACCGTGAACTTTACCTTCGGTGGTGGCTAAAACGCCGCTGCAACGTCTTTCGTTCAGGAAGGTCTGGACGAGTTCCAGGGGACTCCGCTTCCCTTACAACCGACTTTTTGCCTAAATCGACTTTTTAGTCCGGAGGAAAGATTTCAGTGATTCTCGCTCATCTCACCACCCAACTCGCTCATGTCCCCGCATCACTCGCCATGTTCTTCCAGGAAGCACCTGCGGTTGGTTTCAGCCCGCTTCAGCTCTGGGGCAACATGGGTAACCTGGCTCGCGCCGTCGTTATCCTGCTGTTCATCATGTCGATCTGGTCGCTGGCCGTCATCATCGATCGCGCCCTGTACTTCCAGGCTGCCCGCAAGCAGTCGCGTGAGTTCGCTCCCAAGGTTGCGGGCGCGCTCAAGGATGGCCGCCTGGATGAGGCGATCAAGGTTGCCGATCGCAGCAAGAAGTCGCACCTCGCGGAAGTCGTCACCGCCGGTCTGCAGGAGTTCCGCAGCTTCGGTTCGGGTGGAAGCATCACCGAAGCGCAGGTTGAGAGCTCCAAGCGCGCCCTCGAGCGCTCGGAAGCAATCGTTCACGCGAAGCTGAAGCGCGGTCTTGGTGGTCTCGCCACGATCGGTTCGACGGCTCCGTTCATCGGTCTCTTCGGCACGGTGGTCGGTATTTTGAACGCCTTCCAGCAGATCGCCACGCAGAAGACCTCTGGTATCGGCGCGGTCGCCGGCGGTATCTCGGAAGCTCTGGTTACGACCGCCTTCGGTCTGCTCGTCGCGATCCCGGCCGTTATGACCTTCAACTACTTCACCGGTAAGGTCGAGTCGTTCGACGTCGAGATGGACAACAGCTCGAGCGAGCTTCTGGACTACTTCATCAAGCAGAGCCACCGCTAAGCTTTCGCCGGCGCGGCTGACGCCACGCCGATTGGAACGAGGCGCCTGCGAGAATCGAACCCTGGTGCCGGATGCCGCAAGCGAGCGGTGTCCGGCCCGGATCCAACCGATCCGGCCTGGAGAGAGAACGCAGGATTTTAGATTGATCGGCTGTCTTGCCGTAAGCGGAGCGATTCATGGGAATCAACAAGCGGGACGAAGGTAAGAAAGTCAACTCCAACATCAACGTGACGCCGATGGTGGACGTCATGCTGGTGCTCCTGATCATCTTCATGGTCATCACGCCCATGTTGAACAACAAGGTAAACGTCGATCTGCCGAAGGCTACGTCGGCCGAGGCGATGGAAGACGCCAACAAGGAAGATTCCGTGATCGTGGCTGTGACGCGCGATGGCCGGACGTTCCTGGGCGGCGACCAGGTGACGATGGACGATATCGGCACAAAGGTTTCAGCACTGCTCGAGAAGAAGACGAGCAAGAAGGTCTACCTGCGCGCAGACGTCCGGGCGAACTACGGCAAGGTGATGGACGCGGTTGATGGCGTTCGTGCGGCGGGTGTGAGCGAGCTTGGTCTCCTCACGGAACGTCGTGATCCGGATGAGCCTGCAGCGAAGAAGCAGTAGGGAATTTTAGATAAGCGGTACGGCTTGCCCCGAGGGGATAGCCGGGTGTGAGGAGACTGATATGGGAATGGGTGGTGGAGGTACAGGCGGCGCGGTTTCGGAGATCAACGTTACCCCGCTCATCGACGTGTTGCTGGTGCTGCTGATCATCTTCATGGTCATCGTGCCGGTTACTCCGCATGGTCTGGATGCGCTGGTTCCCCAGCCGCCCAAGAACAAGCAGCAGGATGATAACAATACCCGCACGATTGTTGTTCAGGTTCAATCGAACGGCGCGGGTGAGCCGGCGTACAAGATCAACGAGACTGCGTTCAACAAGTCCGCGATCGAGTCACAGCTTGCAACCATCTTCGCCGCGCGGCAGGAGAAGGTCATGTTCGTGAAGGGTGACAAGGACCTGGACTTCAGCAAGATCGCTGAGGTGATCGACTTCGGGCATCAGGCTGGCGTGGATAACATCGGTCTGATTACGCCTCGGGTTGAAGCGGGTCAGTAAGGTACCTAAGTTGAAGTTGAGAGTGGCTGGAGGGCTTCATGCTCTCCAGCCACTCTCATTTGTGGACAGCTCGCCACGCCGCCTTCACCCTTAGTTTGCTTCTTCTGGCGTTTCAGAGACGTTTTGGCCCTGTTCCACACCGATGTAGCCTTTCCAGACTGGCTTCGGACGCTGGCCCTTCTGGTGCAGGACGAGGAAGTTTGGGCCGAGCCGAATCCAGAACTGATTGGTGAGGTCGATGAAGAGGCCGACGATAAACTCCGCGGCGCGAGCCTGATCTGGAGGGAAGTGACTTTCGAACTCATGCGTGAGTCTCGCGCGGCGTGTGAGAGCCGTGGGATGGCTATCCGAGGGCTTTGGTCCTGAAAGAGCGGCCGCTTCGAGATTGCCCAGGTTCCAGGGCTCTCCGGTCGCAAGCTCGTGGCGGGTCATCTCAAGAAGCGCCAAACCCATGAAGAAAAGAGCAGCCCCGCCCAGCCGGGTTTCGGGCGAGGTGCCTTCCATGTTCAGGACGGCGTTGGTGAGTCGCCAGCCTACGATATCCGCGCCGAGTTCAGCCAGCCAAGGGGCCTGCTGGCTCTGTTGTGCCTTGAGGTCGCCGCGAATGATATGTCCGTATTCGTGCGCGACGACGAAGAGCGCGGCCTGATTGCGAAGGGCTTCGGCGAAGGAGAAGATGCGCTCTTCGAATGGCCTGAGCGCGACGGGCCCTGTGCCGTGGACAACGAACATCTGGAGCAGGTCGGAGAGGTCCCGGAGGGGGCGCTCGTCCCCGAACCGAATACAATCGGTGGTCCGGACGCTCTCATCCCCGACGGCGAACCGCCTGGCCAACCAGCCGAGGGCCTTGAAGTCGATGGCACTGGCGTAAACATTGCTGAGGAAATAGATGAAGTCGAAGAAGGTGGGATCGAGGAGGATCCAGTAGAGCGGGTCGGCGGGGTTTTCACCAGGCGGGAGGAGAGCGCGACCGTTCAGTTCGCCGGTCGGCAGGGTGTCGAGGGTGACCCTGTGCTCGAGGTAGCTGAAGTTCTCAACGAACTCCGGAAGCCCTGTCCCGATGAGCCTCTGAAGACGCTCGCGCTGCCTGTTCAGGATCAAAAGATGCTGCGGGTGGCTAAGGGGAGAACCGCGTTCGGGCCGAGGGAGGTTTTGATGCATCCTGTCGAGTTGCGCGACAGCGGCGCGAACGTCGGTGAGCATGGGCTGGGCTGCCGCGGGATCGATGCCCTTGCGCGAGTAGGTCTCGTACACGTAGGTCTCAAGTTCGCCACCGGGTCGAACGGCGGCTGTTGCACCAGCGTCACGTTCGCGTACGGCGTCGGGGGAATAATCAGGCGGGGTAAGGCCAAGCCTGCTGTAGCCGATGCGTTGGATCTTTTCGAGTTTCTGAGCGTTACGCTGAGTCCTGGCCGCATCCATGGGATGCTCCGCCTTTCGCTTACTCTGCTTTCGGTTTGGCTCCGTGCCCAGCGCAGAGGCTGCTGACGCCGGCGCGGGCGATCATGACGGCGATGGCGCCGAAGACAAGTGCGCTGACGGGAATGGCGGCTGCCGGCGTGAGGGCAAGCGTCAACATGGAGCCGCCGACTACCTTGGCGATAGAGCCGATATCGTCCGATACGGAACGCAAGGCGGGACACAGGGTGTCGAGAACTGTCTTCTCCTTGAGAAGCGACTCAGCCGTGGCCCGGGCTTCCTTGGATTCGTCGTCGACTACCGGAGGACCGCCGAAGTCCTGTGCCCTGCGAGAGGACACCATCATGTCTTCATACTCGATGCGGTCGGCGGCAGCGACGACGTTGTTTAGGAATTCCCTTCTTTCCTGCTCCTGCATCCTCACTCCTCCATGCTTTCCGGCTGGCGGCGAGACCTGAGAGAGTCTCGCATCGCCAAGCGACCAGCATAGCCTAGGCTGTTGGAGATGATCCGGAAACAGGGTGAAATAATTTGCTTGCTTGCGAGAAGCCCCAGCGGTCTAGCGGTCTAGCGGGCTAGCGGTCTTCGCGTTCGCGGGCTTTGACGCCCTTGTCGACGCGGACCTTGTTGGCGATGGCTCCGCCGCCTGCTCCTACGCCGGCTCCGATGAGTGCTCCTTTGCCGCCGCCCAGAAGTCCGCCTGCTACGGCTCCGCCGGCGGCTGAGCCACCGACGATCTTGGCACCGGTGTGGTGGCGGTGATCGTGCCTGGTTTGAGAAGCTTTGGCGCGATCATGGCGGCGCTGGGAGTAGGTCTGAGCCACTCCGGTGAGGGGTAACGAGAGAAAGCTGACCATTGCCAAGACTGCAACTGATTTCATCATTATCATTTCGTTCCTCCGTGTATTTCCTACACTGCGAAGATTGGATGCGCGGGAGGTTGGGCAGGTAAGGACAATTCTGTCAGCAACTTGCGATCGATTGAGGGATCAGCGATGGCGGAGGCGCAGGGTCTGCCAGCTTCCGTCGGTAATCCATCCACCGTCTACGGCCAGCGATTGTCCGTTGATGAAGCCGCTCTTGGCCGGGTCGGCGAGGAAGAGGATGGCGTTGGCGATGTCGTCGGGGGAGGCGAAGCGGCCCATGGGGTTGCGGTCTTCGATGTCCTGGTCGTTGTAGCCGGAGGTGGCCTGGTCGGCTACGTCCATCTCGGTTTTGACCCAGCCGGGGCAGACGGCGTTGGCGCGGACGCCGCGTCCACCCCACTCGGCGGCGAGGGTGCGGGTGAGACCGATGAGGCCGTGCTTGCTGGCGTTGTATGCGGAGCGGTCTCCAATGCCGACGAGGCCGGCGATGGAGGCTACGTTGACGATCGAGCCCTCGCCCTGCTCGAGCATCATGACGCCGAAGTCGCGGGCAAGCAGGAACGGGGCGAGGAGGTTGACATCGAGGACGCGGCGGAAGGCGGCTCCGGTTACGGTCTCGGCGGGAGCGATGAAGCTGATGCCGGCGTTGTTGACGAGGACGTCGGCTCGGCCGTAGCGGGACTTTACTTCGGAGACGAAGGTGGAGACGCAGGACTCGTCGGAGATGTCGCCGGTAAAGTCGAAGGCTTCGACATTGTGTTGGGCGATGGAGTGGAGGGTCTCGCTGGACGACTGGAGATCGATGAGGGCGAGGCCGTAGCCGTTGGCGGCGAAGAGTTCGGCGGTGCGGCGGCCTATGCCCTGGGCTGCTCCTGTGATGACTGCGATGCGCATGCTTTCAAGGGTAACGGACTTGGCCCTCGCAAGGGCGTCAGCCGAAGTGCAGGATGTGGGCGTAGAGGAGGGCGATGAGCCCGGTGGCGACGGCGAGGATGATGCTGTGCTTGAGGGTGAAGCGGAAGAGCCTGACCTGCTCGAGGGCGGTGAGGCCGGTGGCTGCGGCGGCGACGGCGATGGTCTGGAGGCTGATCATTTTGCCCATGACGCCCCCGGCGGAGTTGGCGGCGGCCATGAGGATGGGGTCGAAGTGGAGGCGCTCGGCGGAGACGACCTGGAGGTTGCCGAAGAGGGCGTTGGCGGAGGTGTCGGAGCCGGTGAGGAAGACGCCGACCCAGCCGAGGAGAGCGCTGAAAAAGGGGAAGAGGGCTCCGGTGGCGGCGAAGCCGAGGCCGAGGGTCACGGTGGCTCCGCAGTAGTTCATCAGGAAGGCGATGGCGATGACGGAGGTGACGGTGACGGTCGGGAGCATGAGCTGCCGGGTGACGGCTAGGAGGATCCTGGCGAAGCGGATGGGGCTGAGGCGGAGGAAGGCGGCGGCGAGGAGCGCGGCCACCATGCAGGAGGTTCCGGCGGCGGAGAGCCAGTTGACGGTGTAGAGCGCGTGATAGGGCGAGGGCGACGCGACGATTGGGGGCATGCGCTGGACCACGTCGTGGAGGAACGGCCACTTGATGAGGAAGGTAACGGCGTTGAGCTTGCGCTGGAAGGGGGCGTAGCCCCAGAGGAGCACGCAGGCCACGAGGAAGGCGTAGGGAGCCCAGGCTTTGAAGACCTTGCCAACGGAGTTCTCGGGGACTGTCTTTTCTTCAAGGGAAAGTTCTCCGTCGTGGTCGCCGGCTTCGGCTCCCATGCGGGCGAAGTTCTTCAGCGTTGCTGTTGAGACACCGCCTGAAGCTTCGCCCGGTTTCTGGGCTCGCCAGAACCGGAGGAGGAGGACGAGGGAGGCCATGGCGGCGATGGCGGCGAGGATGTCGGTGAGTTGGGGGCCGAGGTAGGTGGAGACGACGAACTGCATGCCGCCGAAGACGCCTCCGGCGACGATCAACGGAAGCCAGATGCCGCTCAGTGCGCCTACTCCCCCGACGGCGACGACGAGATAGATCGGAAGGATGAGGGCGATCGGGGTGACGAGAGCGCCTACGGCGGCGCTGAGTTTGGCGAGGGACAGGCCGGTAGTTCCGGCAAGGGTGACGATGGGGATGCCGATGGAGCCGAAGGCGACCGGCGCGGTGTTGGCGAGGAGGCAGAGGGCGGCCGCGCTGTAGGGGGAGAAGCCGAGGCCGATGAGCATCGAGGAGGCGATGGCGACGGGGGCGCCGAAGCCTGCCGCGCCTTCGAGGAAGCCTTCGAAGGCAAAGGCGATGAGGAGGGCCTGAAGACGCGGGTCGGGAGTGAGACGGCCGAGGGAGTCCTTGATGATTTCGAACTGGCCGGTCTCGACAGTGACGCGGAAGAGACAGAGGGCGGAAAAGACAATCCACGAGATGGGGAAGAGACCGAAGGCGGCTCCGTTGGCGGCCGCGCTGACGGCGGTGACGACGGGCATGTGGTAGGCCAGCACCGCGAGGCAGAGGGTGACGGCGAGGCCGGAGAGGCCAGCGATCCAGGCGGGGCGGCGAAGGACTCCGAGCAGGAGCAGGAGCGTGAAGATGGGTGTTGCTGCGAGGAGGACGGAGAAGGCGAGGCCGTGGCCGAAGAGAAGATACGTTTGAGACCAGGTCAAGACGAGAATCCTCCGTGCGCTTTCGATACTACGTTCTACCTCATCGGGGTGAAGGGATTTGGAAGCAAGTGTTGATGTTCAGAGGATGCGGGCGTGCTCCCGCTCGTTGACGAGGCTCTCGGCGGCCACCTATGATTCGCTTGCATCGTAGGCGAATGGTCGTACCATCGTCAAAAGCCTGGATGCAGTGGAGATCCATTGACGCAGAGCCGGCGGACGTTTGTGAAGCAGGTGGGCGGTGTGGCGGCGATGTCGGTCCTGGGTGCGTTGTGGATGACCCTCGACGCGGAAGGCGCGCAAGCCAGGGTTGGTCCTACCGTTGGGAATCCTGGATGGTATGACCGGCCGATGCGGTGGGCGCAACTAGCGTTTGTCGAGGATGATCCGGGCAACTACGACCAGGGGTTCTGGCTGGACTACTTCAAGAGGATTCATGCAGACGCGGCGTGCCTGAGCGCGGGTGGTGTGGTGGCGTTCTACCCGACGAAGGTCCCGTTGCATTACCGGAGCAAATGGCTCGGGTCGATGGATACGTTTGGGGATCTTGTCGCAGGGTGCCGGAAGCTGGGGATGAATGTGGTTGCGCGGACAGACTCGCATGCGTGCCACCAGGATGCGTATGAGCAGCACCCGGAGTGGATCGCGGTGGATGCGCAGGGGAAGAAAAGGCGGCATCCTTCAGACCCCAGCCTTTGGTTGACGTGCGCGTTGGGGCCTTACAACTTCGAGTTCATGACGTCGGTTCACCAGGAGATCATGCGGCTTTATATGCCGGATGGGATCTTTACCAACCGGTGGTCGGGCAATGGGATGTGCTTCTGCGAGCACTGCCAGGTGAGCTTCAAGGCCTACTCGGGTCTGGAGTTGCCGCGGACGCTCGATCCGCAGGATGCGGCGCGGCATGCTTACATCCTTTGGAACCAGAAGACGCTGTTTGAGCTTTGGCGGTTGTGGAATACGAAGATTCGGGAGATCAATCCGAACGCGAGTTATATCGCCAATGCGGGTGGCGGGGCTTTGAGCGAGCTGGACATGGTGACGATCGGGGAGCTTGCGCCGACGCTGTTTGCGGATCGGCAGGGACGGAGCGGAACGACGCCTCCGTGGACGAATGGGAAGAATGGCAAGGAATATCGCGCGACGATGGGGTCGAAGGCGATCGGCGGGATCTTCAGCGTGGGGGTGGAGGAACGGTACCGCTGGAAGGACTCGGTGCAGAGTGGGGACGAGATACGGCTTTGGGTGGCGGATGGGATTGCGAACGATCTGAGGCCGTGGTTTACGAAGTTCAATGCGAAGGTGATCGATAAGCGCTGGCTGCCGGTGGTGGAGGAGATCTACCAGTGGCACTATGCGAACGAAGGGTATCTGCGGAATGAGCGGTCGCTGGCGCGTGTGGGCATGGTGTACTCGCAGCAGACGGCGGAGTTCTACGGCGGCGTGAACGCGCGGACGAAGGTGGAGGATGCGGCGCTAGGCTTCTACCAGGCGATGATCGAGGCGCGGATTCCGTTCGAGATGGTGCATGACGGGCTGCTCGATGAGGAGCACCTGAGGCAGCTTCGGACGCTGATCCTGCCGAATATCGCTGCACTTTCGACGAAGCAGTGTGGGCAGATCGAGGCGTTCGTTGCGCGGGGTGGGGGCGTGGTGGCTACGTTCGAGACGTCGCTGTATGACGAGGCGGGCGTGAGACGGAAGGAGTTTGGGCTGGCATCGTTGTTTGGGGCTTCGTTCGCGGGGAAGGTGGATGGGCCGATGCTGAACTCTTACCTTGCGTTCGACCATTCCGCTGGAGGGGATACCACGGCTTTGCTGGCGGGCTTGGATGGGGTGCCTCGGATCATCAATGCGGCGAACCAGGTTTCTGTGAAGACGACGGGGGATACGAAGGCGGTTGTCAGTATCGTTCCGAGTTATCCGGATCTTCCGATGGAGGAGGTGTTTCAGCGGTCTCAGCAGACGGGTGGGCCCGGGGTTTTCCTGAACAAGCATGGTGCGGGGAGAGTGGTTTATTTTCCGGGAGATATCGACCGGACGTTCTGGGAGGTGCTGAATGTCGACCAGGGGAGGCTGCTGGCGAACGCTGTGCGGTGGGCTACGGCTGAGGATGCTCCGGTGGAAGTGACGGGGCAGGGCGTGCTGGATCTCGCGGTGTGGAAGCAGAAGGGGTCGATGACGGTTCACCTGGTGAACCTGACGAACCCGATGATGATGAAGGGGCCGGTGCGGGAGATCATCGCCATGCCCCCGCAGGTGGTGAGGCTGCGGGTGCCGAAGGGCGAGAAGGTGTCGCGGGTGCGGTTGCTTGTGGCGGGTGGGGATGGCGTCTATAAGAGAGAGGGTGACGTGATCGCGGTCGATGTGCCTTCGATCGGGGTGCATGAGGTTGTTGCCTTTGACCTTGCAACGTAGGCGATCGGTGGGGGTTTGAGTTGGATACAGTCGTTGCTTTTGGGAAGACCGGGTTGACGCTGCATCTGCCGGATGGGCCGCGTTACCAGGTGGTGCATGCGCATGCGGCGGGTGCGATGCAGGATGTGCGGCGGGCGCTGGATGCGGCTTTGGATGGGCCGATCGGGTGTGCGCCGTTAGAGGTGCTTGCGGCGGGGAAGAAGACGGCGGCTATCTCGGTGTGCGATATTACGCGCCCGGCTCCGAACCAGGTGACGCTGCCTCCGGTGCTGGAACGGCTGCATCGGGCTGGGTTGCGGGTGCAGAATATTACGATCTGCATTGCTACCGGGCTGCATCGGGAGGCTACGCGCGAAGAGCTGGATATCATTCTCGGGCCGGAGATCGCGGCGAAGTATCCGATTCTGAATCATGATGCGAAGAAGAAGGATGCGCATGGGTATGTCGGCGAGACGCGACGGGGGACGCCGGTGTATGTCGAGAGGCCGTTTCTGGATGCGGACCTGCACATCACGCTTGGGTTTATCGAGCAGCATTTGATGCTTGGGTTTTCGGGTGGGCGGAAGATGATTGCGCCGGGGCTGGCGGCGCAGGAGACGATCAAAGTGATTCATTCGCCGAAGTTCATGCGGGAGAGCCTGGCGGTGGAAGGGTCGATCGATGAGAATCCGCTGCATGCGGAGCTGCTCGAGATTGCGCGGATGGTGCGGCATGACTTCATGCTGGATGTAACGTTGACGAAGAGCCGGGGGATCTCGGGGATCTTTGCGGGGGATCCGGTGAAGGCGCATGCGGCGGGTGTGGAGTTTCTGCGTGGATCGTCGGTGGAGTATGTGCCGGAGTTTGTGGATGCGGCGATTACGAGCGCGGCGGGGAATCCGCTGGACCTGACGTGCTACCAGACGATCAAGGGCGTGACGGCGGTGCAGCATATCGTGAAGCCGGGTGGGAAGATTCTGGTGGTGAGCGAGTGCTCGGAGGGGATTGGGTCGGCTGAGTTTGCGGAGAAGCTCCGGAGTTATGAGGGGCCGCAGCGGTATCTCGATGAGATTGCGGATGCGCCGGTTGTGCCGGATCAATGGCAGTTGGAGAAGCTGGCGCTGGTTGAGTTGAAGCATCCGGTGCTGTTCTATGCTCCGGGGACGAGGCCGGAGGAGCTTGGGGCGCTGCGGAGCTTTAGGACTGTCGACGAGGCGATCGCGAGTCTGCTGGATGGGCTTCCGGCGGGCGGGCGGGTAGCGGTGATGTCGGATGGTCCCTATGCTTATGCACGGGTGCAGCCTATGGAGCTGGTGAGCGCCAGATGACAGGAGCTTCGGCCGATCGTCGTGGCGTTGCGAGAGGGATCTTTGCGGCTTCGCTTGCGGCTTGTGGTGTGGAGCAGGCGTTTGCTTCGAAGATGAGGGCTGGTCCTAGCGGGAAGCCGTATGCGTTTGCGCTGGAGGGGGATGGGGAGGTCGATCTCGCCGGGGTGGAGCGGGTGGTGGTGGTTGCTATGGGTAAGGGGGCTACGCCTATGCTGCAGTCGCTGCTCGACCGGGTGCGGCTGCCCGATGGGTGCGAGGTCTCCGGGATGCTGATTGCGCCGGAGAGGCCGGACGGGCTGCGGGATGGGATTGCTTATTTTGCGGGTGGGCATCCGATGCCGAATGAGGAGTCGTTTGCGGCTGCGAGGGCGGCGCTTGCGATGGTTCGTGAGGCTTCGGTTGCGGCGGAGAAGACGTTCTGCTTCTTCCTGATCAGCGGTGGGGCTTCGGCGATGATGGAGCTTCCGCTGGACGAGTCGATTTCGCTGGAGGAGACGGTTGGGTTTTATCGGGTGCTGGTGCATAGCGGGGCGCATATCGCCGAGATCAACTGCGTGCGGAAGCATTTTTCGGCAGTAAAAGGCGGGCGGCTTGGGATGGCCGCAGCGGGGATGCCGGGGGTGACGATGCTGGTGTCGGATGTACCGGAAGGGCAGCTCGACGCGCTTGCCTCGGGGCCGACGCTGCCGGATCGGTCGACGGTGGAGCAGTGTTGGGAGATACTCGGGCGCTATCAGTTGCTGGATAGGTTTCCGGCGGCGGTGCGGGGGTTCTTCGAGTCGGGGCAGATGATCGAGACGCCGAAGCCGGAGATGTTTTCGCCACGGGTGTTTACGCTTCTGTCGGCTGAGGATTTGGCCGTTGCTGCTCGGAGAGAAGCTGAGGCGTTAGGGTTTGCGACGGTGGTGGATAACACGTGCGATGACTGGGACTATCGGGATGCCGCGGATTACCTGCTTGGGCGACTGCAGGAGCTACGGGAGACGCTGGGGCGGGTTTGCCTGATCTCGACGGGTGAGGTGACGGTGAAGGTGACGCATACGGACGGCGAAACTGGGGGCAAGGGTGGAAGGAATCAGCACTTCGCTCTGTATGCGGCTACGAAGATTGCTGGATCTGAACGGCCGACCGTGGTGTTTTCGGCTGGGTCCGACGGGGTGGATGGGAACAGCGATCGTGCCGGTGCCGTGGTGGATGAGACTACGCTGCCTGGTCTTGAGAGCGAGGCGGAGGATGCCTTGCGGCGGTTCGATTCTTACGGGCTTTTGCATCGGTTGAATGCGACGGTGTATACGGGGCCTACGGGGAATAACTTGCGGGATTTGCGATTACTGATCGCGGAATAGTGGGAAACGATCAGCGGAGAATTCATGAGGCGAGGTTGCAGTGGGGGAACCATCGGATGTAAGGTAGATCGCAGGATGAGTCTCTTTTTTAGCCCGTCGTTTACGTTCCGCTACTGGCGTACGGTAGCGGCTTCGGCGGTGTAGGTTCATCTGAAAGTTTCGTAACGCTTCAGACGATCGATATACCCACGAGCCGCAACCTGCATAAGGTGCGGCTTTTGTTTTGCGTGTGTTTGTTTTGCGGGCGAGGAGCTTGTGATGGCGACAGCGGTTGAGAATCCGGCGGTGCAGGTGGCGGGGCGGTTCGGCGCTTATGGCGGACGGTATGTTCCGGAGACGCTGATGGCGGCGCTGGAAGAGCTCGAGGCGGCGTATGCGGTCGCGCAGGATGATCCGGCGTTTCATGCGGAGCTTGATGGGCTGCTGCATCACTACTGTGGGCGCCCGACGCCGCTTTACTTTGCGAAGCGGATGTCCGAGCAGTTGGGTGGAGCGAAGATCTACCTGAAGCGCGAGGACCTACTGCACACTGGCGCGCACAAGATCAACAATGCGCTTGGGCAGGGTTTGCTGGCGCGGCGGATGGGTAAGCAGAGGATCATCGCCGAGACAGGCGCGGGGCAGCATGGGGTGGCTACGGCTACCGTTTGTGCGTTGTTAGGGCTTGAATGCGTTATCTACATGGGCGAGGAAGATATGCGGCGGCAGGAGCTGAATGTCTATCGCATGCGCCTGCTCGGGGCTGATGTGCGTGGGGTTGCGTCGGGGTCGGCTACGTTGAAGGACGCGATCAACGAGGCGATGCGGGACTGGGTCACGAACGTTCGCACGACTTACTACGTGCTTGGGAGCGCGCTTGGGGCGCATCCGTATCCGACGATGGTGCGGAACTTTCACCGGGTGATTTCGATCGAGGCACGGAAGCAGTTTCTGGAGGAGGTAGGGCGGCTTCCGGATGCGGTGGTTGCTTGCGTGGGTGGTGGATCGAATGCGATCGGGGCGTTCTATGAGTTCATTCCGGATGCTTCGGTGAAGTTAGTCGGCGTGGAGGCGGGTGGGCGTGGGACGGCGCTTGGGGAACATGCGGCGCGGTTTCAGAAGACGGGCGGCGGGCTGCCGGGAGTGCTGCAGGGGACCTACTCGTACGTGCTGCAGAACGACTATGGGCAGGTGGCTACGACGCACTCGGTGAGTGCTGGGCTGGACTATGCGAGCGTGGGGCCGGAGCATGCGATGCTGCATGACTCGGGGCGGGCGGAGTATGTGTCGTGCTCGGATGAGGAGGCGCTGAAGGCTACGGTGGCGTTGTCGCGGACGGAGGGAATCGTTCCGGCGCTGGAGTCGGCGCATGCGGTGGCTGAGGGGATGAGGATGGCGGCGCGGATGGGGAAGGATCAGATTTTGATGATCAACCTGAGCGGCCGTGGGGATAAGGATATGGGGATCATGGCGCGGGAATTGAATTTGCAGGGCGCCACGAAGGACTCGACGATCGCGGGGGGACTCTAGTGCCGATTGCATTCGAGACGAAGCCGGGGATTGTGGCTTATTTAACGGCGGGAGACCCGGACCTGGCGACGACGCGGGATATTGCGCTGGCGGCGATCGATAACGGCGCGGATGTGATCGAGTTGGGTGTTCCCTTCTCGGATCCTCTTGCCGATGGGCCGGTGATTCAGCGAGCGAGTGAGCGGGCCGTCGCTCGGGGGACGCGGTTGACGGATGTGCTGGGGATTGCGGCGGAGTTGCGGAAGGCTCGTCCGGCTTGTGGGTTGGTGCTGTTCTCGTATCTGAATCCCGTGGTGCGGATGGGGATGAAGGAGTTCTGCACCAAGGCTGCGGAGGTGGGCGCGGATGGGGTTCTGCTGACGGACATGATCGTGGAGGAGGCGGGCGAGTACCTGGCGGAGATGTCGGCGAATGAGTTGGCACCGGTGTTCCTGGCGGCTCCTACGAGTCCGGATGCGCGGCTGAAGGCGATCGGGGAGAACTCGAAGGGGTTTGTGTACGCGATCTCGCGGGTTGGGATTACGGGGACGCGGGATACGGTGGCTAGCGATGCTCCGGGACTCGTGGAGCGGCTGCGGAAGTTCACGACCCTGCCGATTGCGGTTGGGTTCGGGATCTCGAATGCCGCGCATGTGAAGGCTGTGGGCGAGTTCGCGGATGCGGCTGTGATCGGGAGCGCGCTGGTGGCGCTGATCGAGAAGACGGGGCCGACGGATGCGGCGACGGCGGTTGGGAGTTTCATTGCGGGATTGCGGGGGCGGTAGGATGAGTGGTTGGAGTTCCCTGTGTGCCATTAGCGCAGGAGTGCGGCGCAGAATTCTCAGAGACGGGGCGATGACGTGGAGATAGCGGACTGGCGGGACAGGATCGATGCGCTGGATGAGCAGATAGTCGGGCTGATCAGCAAGCGGGCTGAGGCTGCGAAGGCGATCGGCGAGCTGAAGCGGCAGGCTGGGGCTCCTGTGTATGAGCCGAAGCGGGAGCAGGAGGTTTTCGACCATGTGCGGGCGATGAATCCTGGACCGCTTGGCGATGCGGAGATTCAGCATGTGTTTGAACGGATTATCGATGTGATGCGGACGTTGCAGCAAAGGCCCTGAGTGTGGGCAGGTTTCAGATTTGAGTCAGAGAGAGAAAAGGCGATAGACGACGATGATCGTAGCGATGCAGGACCAGGCAACGGAAGAGCATATTCACGCGGTGATTGAGCGGATGGTCGAACTCGGGTTCGATGTCCACCGGACGACCGGGGCGAACCAGACGATTCTGGCGGGTGTGGGGACGCCGGGGCACTTCGATGTGGCGGAGTTCAAGGTGCTGAGCGGGGTATTCGACGCCTACCGGATCTCTTCGCCGTACAAGCTGGCGGGGCGGAGCTTTCGGCCGGAGGGGACGAAGATTACTTTTCCCAATGGCGTTGTCGTTGGCGGCGAGAATGTGACGATCATGGCGGGGCCTTGCTCGGTGGAGTCGAAGGAGCAGATCCTGCTGAGCGCGCAGCAGGTGGCGAAGGCGGGGGCGCAGTTCCTCCGGGGTGGGGCGTTCAAGCCGCGCAGCTCGCCGTACTCGTTCCAGGGAATGGGGCTTGAGGGGTTGAAGCTGCTGCGGGATGTGTCGAACGAGACCGGCCTGCTGGTGATCACCGAGGTGATGGAGATCTCGCAGATCGAGTTGATGCTTCCTTACATCGACTGCTTCCAAGTTGGTGCGCGCAATATGCAGAACTTCAACCTGCTGCGGGAGCTTGGGTATGTGCGGAAGCCTGTCCTGCTGAAGCGTGGGATCGCGGCGACGATTGAAGAGGTTCTGCTGTCGGCGGAGTACATTCTTTCGGGCGGCAACTACGACCTGATGCTGTGCGAGCGCGGGATTCGGACGTTCGAGACGTACACGCGCAACACGATGGATATCTCGGCGATCCCGGTGCTGAAGAAGCTGACGCATCTTCCGGTGTTCGGCGATCCGTCGCATGGGGTTGGGAAGAGGGACCTGGTTCCGCCGATGGCGCTGGCTTCGATTGCTGCTGGCGCGGATGGGCTGCTGATGGAGATGCACCCGAATCCGGATAAGGCGATGTCGGATGGAGCGCAGAGCCTGTTTCCGGAGCAGCTTGAGAAGCTGATGGAGCAGATGAGGATGCTGGCGCCGGTGGTTGGGCGTACGGTGGCTTAGAGCTGCGAGGGTATCTGTTGATTGAGCGGGTTGTCATCGTCGGAACGGGGCTGATCGGATCATCGATCGGCCTCGCTTTGCGTGCGGCGGGATTTTCCGGGTTGATCTCCGGGGTGGATCTGAGCGAAGAGGAGCTTCGGCAGGCGCTTGCGATGGGGGCGATTGGTGAGGCGCTGGAGGGGGAGGAGCGGGTTCTCGAGGCGGTGACGGCAGCGGATGTGATCATGCTTGCGGTGCCGGTGCTGGGGATCCTGGACTGGATGCAGAGACTGGCTCCGTTGCTTGGGCCGGGCCAGCTTGTGACGGATGTGGGGAGTACCAAGGGCTCGATTGCTGAGCTTGCTGGGCGGCTCTATAACGGCGACGGACAGGCGCGGTTTTTGCCAGGGCATCCGATGGCGGGGAAGGAGTCGGGTGGAGCGGCGCTGGCGGAGGCGCGGCTGCTTAATGGGGCGACGTGGCTGTTTACGGCCTTACCGGGGGCGGCTTCAGAGCTCGAGGTGGAGTGGCAGGATTGGGTGCGGCGGTTTGGGTGCCGGGTGGTGGAGATGGAGGCGGGGCGGCACGATGTTGTTTGCGCTTGGGTCAGCCACCTGCCGCAGTATGTTTCGACCGCGATGGCGGCGCTACTGGAGGATGAGTTCCGCGAGGCCCCGGAGGTTGCTGGAGAGTTTCTTGCGATCGGAGGGCGAGCGCTTCGGGAGATGACGCGGCTTGGGGCTAGTCCCTACTCGATGTGGCGAGATGTGGCGATGACGAATACGGACGCGGTCGCGGCTACATTGCTCGCACTGGAGCAGAGACTCGCGCATCTTCGGGAGAACCTGCGGACGCCGGAGTTAAGAGATGAGTTTGCGCGGGCGAACGCGTTTCGGAAGCGGTAGGGCGCTGACTTATGGGTTGTTGCGGGTGAAGAAGCGTACGTTGGGTTTTGGAATATTAAGGCGTTCGAGGCCCTCCGCGAAGGGGGCGAAGTGAGGCATGGTCAGGTGCGTGTCGAAGGCGGCGCGATCGTCATAGACCTCGTAGAGGACGATCGTCTCCGGTGATTCCGGCTGGATGAGGACGTCGAACTGGCGGCATCCGGGTTCGTCGGCTACGGAATGCTCGCTGTCGAA
Source organism: Granulicella sibirica (assembly GCF_004115155.1). Classification (NCBI taxonomy): domain Bacteria; kingdom Pseudomonadati; phylum Acidobacteriota; class Terriglobia; order Terriglobales; family Acidobacteriaceae; genus Granulicella; species Granulicella sibirica. Next base: position 1,834,648 of record NZ_RDSM01000001.1, on the reverse strand, counting down.
CTGGCATATTTTCAGGAATTCTTCGCGATGTTCGATCGGAACCTGCAACTCGGCGATTACTACGAATGCTGTGCTTGTGGATGGCAAGAGGAATACCCTTTCTTTGGCCTTGATGACCACTTTACGCCGGTCGCGGGCTGGGAGAGAGAATAGGGCATGGGATCGGTGCGGATCGATAAGTGGCTTTGGGCGGCGCGGTTCTTCAAGACGCGGGCGCTGGCTTCGGATGCCTGTGAACTGGGCCGGGTGGAGAGCAATTGCACCCGGGCGAAGGCCTCGCGGGATGTGCGGGTTGGGGATATGCTCTTGATCCGAAATGAGGGTGGGGAGTTTCAGGTGGAGGTGCTGATCGCCGGCGAGTTGAGGGGGCCTGCGGCGGTGGCGCAGACGTTCTATCGGGAGACGGAGGAGAGCCGGGAGGCGCGTGCCAAGGCGGCGCTTGAACGGAAGATGATGCTTGAGGCGGGCGGGATAACGGAGGGGCGGCCTTCGAAGAAGGATCGGCGGGATATTGGGAAGCTGCGCGGGCGGACTATCCGGTTCTAGGAGTAGCTGCTTCGAGAATAGCAACGGCAAAAGAAGACGCAGATTCCCTTCGGGAATGACAACCAAAGAAGCAACGGCAACGGCAGCAGCCATGGCGAAGGCATCAGCGGTGGCGGCAGCTGCTTCGACTGTGTGGCGCACAATGAGGCTGTGCCCGGAGTTTATGCTGGAACCCGATGACAAAGCCGTGGATCCTTCTTCTCCATTGTCCTGATCGTAAGGGACTCGTTGCCGCCATCGCGCAGTTCCTCTTCGAGCGTGGTGGGAATATCCTGCATGCGGCGCAGCACCAGGACAACGACCTCAATCTCTTTTTCATGCGGGTTGAGTTTGCCCTGGATGATGCATCGGAGCGTGCGAGTCTTCGAGAGCAGTTTGGCGCTTTGGCTCAGAGATACGGGATGGAGTGGGAGCTGTCGAATCAGGAGCAGCTTCCGAAGGTGGCGATCTTCGTCTCGCAGTATCTGCACTGCCTGAACGATCTTCTCTTTCGTCATCATGCGGGAGAGCTGCAGTGCGAGATATCGCTGCTGATCAGCAACCACGAGGATGCTCGGCCACTGGCGGATTTCTACAAGATTCCTTTTCACCACGTTCCTGTCACGAAAGAGACGAAGCTTCAGGCGGAGGAGAGGCAGACCACGCTTCTGCGGGAGAACGGCGTCGAGCTTGTGGTGCTTGCGCGGTATATGCAGGTTCTTTCGCCGGGATTCTGCGCGGCGTATCCGAGGCGAATCATCAACGTTCACCATTCGTTCCTGCCGGCGTTTACAGGCGCGAAGCCGTACCATGCAGCCTTTGCGCGTGGGGTGAAGCTGATCGGCTCGAGCAGCCATTATGTGACGGAGGTTCTGGATGAGGGTCCAATCATCGAGCAGGATGTGATGCGGATCTCGCATGACGATCAGCTTGGAGACCTGATTCAGAAGGGACGGGACCTCGAGAGGCTTGTGCTGTCGAGGGCAGTGCGATGGCACCTTGAGAGAAGGATTCTCTCGTATGCGAATAAGACGGTGATCTTCAACTAGCGCCAATAACTATGCTGCTTTGCAAAGGAAAAGGCTGCGGAAGTGTGGGCTTCCGCAGCCTTGGTTTGTTCGGGAGCGGCTGGTTTAGAAGAGATACTTCACGCCAAGCTGCAGTTCGCGGTTGTCGATCTTGGTGGAGGTGATCTTGCCGAAGGTGCTCGAGCCCTGGCTGGTACCTGGGTTAGAGAACTGCGGGGTGTTGAGGGCGTTGAATGCTTCGAGACGGAGTTCGAGGTGATGGCCTTCGTTGTAGGGCATCGTAAAGTTTCTTGCGAGGGCCAGGTTGGTGTTACGTGTTGCGGGCCCGACGAAAGGGTTGCGGGGCGTGGTGCCGTAGCCGGTGAGATAGGTGCTGGTGGTGAACGCGGCGGTATTGAACCAGCCGTTGACGGAGCGGTTGTTTAGCCTTGGGTTTACGCCGATGACGAGGTTGGGACGCTCCCATCCGTTGTCGGTGTTCTGCGCATCGGTGGACTGGGTGATGAAGAGAGGCGTTCCGCTGGCGACCTGAGCGATGCCGTTGAGACCCCATCCGTTGAGGAAGGCGCGGGCGATGGCGTTCTGGTTGTCGGAGAGCTTCGGCAGCTTCCAGACGTAGCCTACGGTGAGGGTGTGGCGCTGATCGGTGAGGCCGTTGGCCCACTCGTGGATGACGCGGGGATTCTGGCACTCGCAGCCGCCTCCGTTGACATCGGCTCCCTGGTTGTCGATGGTGTGCGACCAGGAGTAGACGCCGGTGAAGCTCAAGCTATGGGTCATGCGGTGTTCGAAGTGAACCTGCAGTGCGTTGTAGCCGGAGGCTCCGCTGAAGTCGAGCATGCGGATACGGGCGAAGGTGGGATAGGGGCGGCGAGCCTGAATGGCTCCGGGCCCGGGCTGGGGGGAGTTGAAGTAGGTGAGTGAGGAGTCTTCGTGGGTTCCCTTGACGTGGACGTAGGTGATGTCGAGGACGTTCGAGTAGAACTGCTTCGAGACAGCGAGGTTGGTGGTCTGGAGATAGAGGTCGGGGTGGGTGCGGCTGGCGTTGAGGGTGGTGGCGTTGTAGAAGGGGTTTGCGGGATAGAGGGCTGCCGGGACGGGGGTCGAGATGGTTGCGATGGGGTTGGTGGTCGTGTTCGAGATGGTGAGGGAGCCGGCGGTGGGCGGGTTGAGCTGGAGGATATTGATGTTGTCGAACTGGCCTCCGAAGAAGGAGATGCCGTAGGCTCCGCGGATGACGGTGGTGGGATCGATGCTGTAGGCGAAGCCGACGCGAGGCTCGAAATCTTTGTCGGAGACGGACCAGATGTTGTTGAGGCGGGCTCCGGGGGCAGGGGTGAAGACAGGCGTGGGGCCGCTGAAATCGAGGGTGCGGGAGACGTTGTTGACGTCGACGGGTGGGACCCAGAGGTCGTGGCGAAGGCCGATGTTGAGGGTGAGCTTGGGTGTGAGCTTCCAGTCATCCTGCACGTAGGCCCCGGTGCGCCACTGGCGGAGTTTCGAGATCGGCACGCCTTCGGGGGTGATGGAGGTGGCGGGGTAGCCGAGGATGAAGTCGGCGGCGGCGTTGCCGGTGATAGAGCCGGTGAAGGACTCGGAGCCGTAGGGCGTGTTGTTGGTGGTGGCGTTGTCCTGAACGTGGCGGATGTCGGCACCGAAGACAATCGTGTGCTTGCCGCGAGTCCAGGTGAGGTTATCGGCGAGCTGGTAGGTGCGGCTGTCGTCGAGGTTGGAGGCGGCGGTGCCGTCGCCGACATTGATGTAGCCGGAGATGGAAAGGGTAGGGAAGCCTTCTTCGGCGGGGGTGAGAACGCGTCCGTTGGGGCCGCCGACGAGGAAGCCGTTGATGCCGATGGAGGCGGCGGTGAAGTTCGTGTTGGCGCGGACGCTGAGCTGCTTGACGTGCTCAAGGTCGGTGCCGAGGCGGAGTTCGTTCACGATGTGAGGCGAGAAGACGTGGACGTACTGGAAGGCAACGTTGTGGATGGGATAGGTGCCGGTGAAGTGAAAGTTCGGGTTGATGTTGGTTACGGGGAAGTTGCGGTCGGCGTAGATGTAGTGGAGGAAGACCTGGTTGGCGTCGTTGAACTTGTGGTCGAGGCGGAGGATACCCTGGTCGACGCTGAGATTGCCTGAGCTGGCTCCGGAGTAGTTCGTGCTTCCGGTGGTGTTGGGCAGAGGCATGTAGGTGTTGACGATGTTCTGGGCGACAGCGTTCACGGGGATCTGGTTGTTGGCGTAGGTGCCGCCGGTGAAGGGGTTGCGGAGCGGTGTGGTGAGGGCGGAAAAGTCACCGTTGCGCTGGGCGGCGGTGAGGACGTTCGCCGTGGAGGGGGTCTCGGAGATGGAGCGAAGGCCCTCATAGCTGGCGAAGAAGAAGGTGCGGTCCTTGAAGATGGGGCCGCCAACGGTTCCGCCGAACTGGTTCTGCTTGAGGACGTTTTTGGCGAGTGGGGCGACTCGGAAGAGGTTGCGCGCATCGACGGCCTGGTTGCGGATGAACTCGAAGACCGTGCCATGGAACTGGTTAGTGCCGGTTTTGAGCTGGACGTTGACGATGGAGCCGGACCCTCCGCCGTATTCGGCAGAGTAATTGCCGGTGAGGACCTTGAACTCGTCGATGGCATCGACGGAAGGATAGGCGTTCACGTAGGCGTGGCGATTGTTGACCATGGTGACGCCGTCTACGTTGATCTGCCCCCAGATGTTGCGGCCGCCATTGGACGAGATGGTGGAACCGTTGGTGCTCGAGGAGTGGTCATCGGGATTGGAGACGACAACGCCGGGCGTGAGGATGGCGAGGTCGTTGAACCTGCGTCCGTTGAGCGGCAGGTTCACGGCGCGGTCGCTGTCGATAACGGCTCCCAGCGAGGCGTCCTCAGCCTGGATGAGCGGCTGCTGGCTGGTGATTTCGACCACCTGACCCTGGGAGGAGATGCTGAGGGAGGTGTCGAACTTCGCCTGCTGGTTGATCTGGAGTTCGAGGCCCTTCTGTACCTTGGAACCGAATCCCGTGGCGGCGATGGTGACGGTATAGGAACCGGGGGTGAGATAGGTCACGGAATACTGGCCGCTGGCTCCGCTGACTGCTGTCTTGGTGAGGCCGGTGGACGGGGAGGTGACGGTGACGGTAGCTCCGGGGAGAACGGCTCCGGAGCTGTCCGTTACGGTCCCGGTGATGGAGGTGTCGAAGGTCTGGGCGGTGAGGGGGAGTGCGAGTAGAAGAACGAAGCAGGCGGCGGTGAGAAGGGCGTTACAAAAGCGCATCGATGGGTCTCCTCTTCTGAAAAACAGTTGGGTAGGAGCCACGCAGGAGACAGCTCTGCTGGGGCGAGGCGGAGTCCTGTGAGTGTCAGGTAACGTTACGAGTGCGTGAATACATAATAAAGTTAAGTACTTCGCGCGGACACAGACAATTGCCCGCCGTTGCTTCTAGGGCGGTTGGCCTATTTGTGAGCGTGCAGGCTCGAAATGATTACTTTGGTGTCGCGGGCGGAGGCTGCCGGGGCGGGATTACTTCGCGGTGAGGTGGGCGGCGGGAGAGCTTGCAGGCGCGCGGAGAGTGGTCAAAAAGAGGGTGAGGGCGATCAGGGCGGTGACGGCCATGGTGGCGGTCATGGCGATGGCCGGATCGACGTGAGGGCGGGCGCAGATCCAGGCGAGGATGGCGCTGGAGGCCGAACCGAGGATCATCTGCAGGCTGCGGATGGCTCCGCTGCCTGCTCCAGCGACGTGGGGGATGGGTTCGAGTGCGCCGAGGGTTGCCGAGGGCGCGATGATGCCGAAGGCGAAGAGGACGAGCATCATCGGGAGCATGAGATAGATGGGCCGCTCGAGGCCAATGCTCTGCAGAATGATTGCCAGGGCTGAAGCGACGGTCAGGAGGATGAGGCCGAAGCGGATGGTGCTGCGGCCGGAGTGATGGCGTTTGCTGAGGAGGCCGCTGGTGAAGGCTCCGAGCATCTGGGAGCCCGCCGTGCAGGCGAAGAGGAGGGTGTAGAGATGCTGGGGGACGTGCATCTCGTCCATGAACACCAGAGGCGAAGCCGAGATGTAGGAGAACATGCAGGCGAAGGCAAGGCCATAGACGAAGGCGTGGACGAGGAAGACGGGCTCGCGGAGTACCAGGCGGTAGTTGAGGAGGAGGACGTGGGCGGGGAGGGCCTGGCGCTTGTCTTCGGGGAGGGTCTCCTTGAAGGTGAGGGCGACGACGGTAAGGAGGACAGCGGCGAGGGTGGCCTGGGTGACGTAGATATAGCGCCAGTTGGCGATGAGCATGACCCAGGAGCCGGTGATAGGGGCTAGAAGAGGCACGACGCCGAGGACGGTGGTGACCTGGGACATGGCGTTGCGGGCGGCGTGGCCATCGAGGGAATCGCGGATGATGGCGAGGGGGAGCGAGACGCAGACGCCGGCGGCGGAACCCTGGAGAAGGCGGGCGAGGAGCAGTTCGTGGAAGCCTGGGACAGTGGAACAGGCGAGAGCGCTGGCGGCGAAGACGGCGAGTCCTGCGATGAGGACGGGGCGGCGGCCGAGGCGGTCGGAGAGCGGGCCTCCGAAGAGCGGGGTGAGCGCGAAGCCGGCGAGGAATACGCTGAGGGTAAGGGCTCCGCGACCGGGAGCGAGGGCGAAGCGGGACTCGATGGCAGGCATGGCGGGAAGGCCCATGTCGATAGCCAAGGAGGTGAGAGCCGAGATCGCGGCTAGGAGCAGGGTGAAGCTGAATGCGTGTTTTTTCATCCCTTACTAGGGTGTCATATCAGGGAGGCTTTTCACGCAGAGAATGCGGGTAGCTGGATCGATTCGAGTCAGCTGCGCTGGAGTTCGTGAACGAGCACGGTTCGGGTCTTTGTGAATCCCAGCCTCTCGTAGAGAGAGATGGCGCGTGTGTTGGATCCGGAGACATGGAGGAAGCTCTTGAGGCCCTGCGCCGCGTGGTGACGCATGAGGTGATGAAGCAGATGGGCTGCGTAACCCTTGCCGGTGTGCGCGGGGTGGGTACAGAGGGCGCTGATCTCGCGGAAGCCGGGGAGGGCAATCCGCTCACCGGCCATGGCGACGAGTTCTCCATCGTGATGGATTCCGAAGAAGTCTCCGAGGATGTGGGCACGCGGGCGGAAGAAGGTGGGGAAGGCGACGTCGGTGAGATGCACCATTGCGGGAGCGTCGGAGGCGTTGAGAGACCGGATGGTGATCTCAGAGGATGCTGGTGGAGCGGGAGCCTGGGGGTGCATCTGCGGGACAGGGAGAGTGTGGATGGCAGTGAGGCCGGGGATGGAGGGAAGATGGTCGCCGAGGACGTAGATACGTTCTCCGGGGGCGAGCACGTCGTGGAGGGCCTGCATGGCTTGCGGCGTCGCTTCGGCGAGGCTCGCGAACGGGATGACGTCTGCGGGGAAGCGCAAAGCGAGGTTGCTGCCGATAGCAATGCCGGCGTGTTCGGTGAGGAGGGAGTGGAAGAAAGGGTTGGAGAAGATCTCTTCGGGAGTGGCCATGCTGGGACCAGTTTACGGTGGAGTGGAGTGGCTGCCGCGATAGTCTAGTTGGATGGGAACGATGATCGGTTTGGCGGATGTATTGGCTGCGCGCGAACGGGTGAGGGAGTCGGTTTACCTGTCGCCGTGCGCGCATTCGGTGGTGCTTTCGGAGTTGACGGGGCAGCAGGTTTATTTGAAGCTCGAGAACCTGCAGATGACGGGGTCGTTCAAAGAGCGCGGGGCGCTGAACCGGATTGCGATGCTGACTCCGGAAGAGGCGGCGAACGGCGTGGTGGCGGCGAGCGCCGGGAATCATGCGCAGGGCGTGGCTTACCACGCGACGAAGCGGGGGATTCGGTCGATCATCGTGATGCCTCTGCCTACACCGTTGGTGAAGGTGACGGCTACGCGTGGGTTTGGGGCAGAGGTCGTTCTTTTCGGGGCCAACTACGACGAGGCATGCGAGGAGGCGACGCGGATCTGCAAGGCCGAGGGGATGACGTTTATTCATCCGTTCGACGATGCGATCGTGATGGCTGGGCAGGGGACGATCGGGCTGGAATTGTTGGAGCAGATTCCGAAGCTTGAGGCCGTGGTGGTGCCGATTGGCGGTGGTGGGCTGATCGGGGGGATTGCGTGCGCGGTGAAGGAGTCACGACCGGATATCAAAGTGATCGGGGTGCAGACGGCACGGCTGCCGTCGATGCTGGCGGCGGTGCGCGAGGGTGGGCCGGTGACGCTCGACCCGGCGACGACGATCGGGGATGGTATCGCGGTGCGGCGGGCGGGAGATGTGACCTATCCCGTGGTCAAGAAGTATGTCGATGAGATTGTGACCGTGGAGGAGGACGAGATTGCTTCGGCGATTCTTATGCTTCTGGAACGGGAGAAGACGCTTGCTGAAGGGGCGGGTGCGACCGCGCTTGCCGCGCTGTTGCAGAAGCGGACGAGCCTGAAGGCGGAGCATACGGCGGTGCTGGTATGCGGCGGAAATATCGATGTCACGCTGCTGGCGCGGATCATCGAGCGCGGTTTGGTGCAGGATGGAAGGCTGATCCGGCTGCGGATTCATCTGCTGGACAAGCCGGGAGCGCTATCGGAGTTGACGAAGCTGATTGCCAGTTATCGGGCAAATATTGTCGATACGCTCTATAACCGGGCTTATTACGGGGTCAATCTTGGGGATACCACGATCGATATCACGCTCGAGACGAGGGGGCCGCAGCAGGTGGTGGAGTTGCAGGAGGCTATGACGGCTGGGGGGTATCGGTACAGCCGGGTGTTTTAGAGGCGGGGGGTAGGAATAGGGAGTAGAAGGCCCGCCTGGCGGCGCTGCCCTTCATTCCTGCAGTAGATCGTCTCCACTTGGCGCAAGGTAGAGTTGTCCCGATGGAGATCACGGTACATCTTGGATTTCCGGGGACGTGCGAGACGGCCTTCCGGTTCTATGAGCGATGCCTCGGGGGCACGATCACGACCCTGCTGACGTGGGGAGAGTCGCCGATTGCGGGCATGGTTGGCGAGGATTGGCGTGGGAAAGTCTGTCACGCGACGCTTGATCTCGGAGGTTCCCTCGTCATGGGTGTGGACACGCCTCCGCTTGAGTATGAGCGGATTGGCGGGTTTCAGATGTTGCTCAAGGTGGAGAGTGTGGGGAGGGCCGAAGAGGTCTTTGCGGCGCTGGGGCAAGGTGGGACGGTCAAGATGGCGCTTGCGGAGACCTTCTGGGCGGAGCGGTATGGGATCGTGGTGGATCAGTTTGGGGTGACGTGGGAAGTACAGGCCCAGGTCACCCAGAATGCGGCTTAGAGGGTGAAGTTGGTTTGCTTGCGTTCTTCGCTACGCTCGAGGGCGAGGGCGATGAGACGGTCGATGAGGTTTTTGTAGGGTAGGCCGCTGGCTTCCCAGAGTTTGGGGTACATGGAGATGCTGGTGAAGCCGGGCATGGTGTTGATCTCGTTCAGGTAGATCGCGGCTTTTTTGCCCTTGGCGGCGGGTTCCATGAGGAAGTCAACGCGGGCGAGGCCGGAGCAGTCGCAGGCGCGGAAGGCTTCGATGGCCATAGCGCGGATTTGTTTGGACTGCGAGGCGGTGAGTTCGGCGGGGATGATGGGGATGGACGGGTCTTCGGGGGAGTCGGCGTACTTGCTCTCGTAGTCGTAGAACTCCTTGTTGGGGACGATCTCGCCGACGACGGAGGCTTCCGGGGTGTCGTTGCCGAGGACGGCGACTTCGAGCTCGCGGGGTTTGACGCCGGGACCGCCGACTCCCTGCTCGATGACGAGCTTGCGGTCGAACGAGGCGGCGAGGTCCATGGCGGCGGCTAACTCCGAGCGGTCGTGGACCTTGGAGATGCCTACGCTGGAGCCCAGGTTCGCGGGTTTTACGAATAGGGGATACTTCAGGGATTTTTCGATCTGCTTGCGGCAGCGCTTGGGGTCGGTGCGCCACTCGGTGCGGAGGAGGGTGACGTGCGGGGTCTGGGGGAGCCCGGCGGCGGCGAAGAGCTTCTTCATGACGTCCTTGTCCATGCCGGCGGCGGAACCGAGTACGCCGGAGCCGACGTAGGCTAGTTCGGCCAGCTCGAGGAGGCCCTGAATGGTGCCGTCCTCGCCGAAGGTGCCGTGAAGAACAGGGAAGATCACGTCGAGCGACGAGGTGAGGGAGCCGGATTGCTGGATGAGGTCGGCGCTGGCGTTGATCTGGATGGCGGTCTCGGCGGCTTGCGAGGGGGCTCCGGGGGTGAGGAGATGCTGGGCTTCGGCGGGGCCGAGCCAGCGGCCTTCGCGGGTGATACCGAGGGGGACGATCTCGTACTTCTTGCGGTCGATCGCGTGCAGGATGGATGCTCCGGAGCGGAGAGAGACTTCGTGCTCGCCGGAGCGGCCTCCGAAGAGGATGCCGATGCGTAGTTTCTTCTTCATGTCATCTTCGAGTGTCCGACATATTCTGGCTGCAAATCGTTCGCGGTGGCATGGAAAGAACCAGAGTCGATACCCGGTCCCGCACGGATGGGGCGTGTCGGATTCCATGCGCCGGTGTAGTTTCCGTCTGGAGAGATGATCGGCCATGGAGTCCGACCGGTGTGAGAGAGGTGGAAGAGCTCTGAAGAAGGCTTTTACCGTGAAGGAGATTGCAGCGAGGGCCGGGGTTTCCGTCGGCACGGTGTCGCACGTGCTGAATAACCCTGGGAAGGTGAGGGATGAGCGCAGGCTGCGGGTCGAAGAGGTTATTCGTAGCCTTGGGTATCAGCCTAGCCAACTTGCGCGTGGACTGCGGAAGAAGACGACGGATCTGCTTGGGGTCATCATTCCGGATATCACGAACCCATTTTTTCCGAGCGTGGTGCGCGGTGCGGAGGATGTGGCGTTTCGCGAGGGATTCCGGCTCATCCTGTGCAACGCGGATAACGATCCGATCAAGGAGCAGATTTATTTCAAGGACCTGCGAGCGTTTCAACCGGCGGGAATTATCGTGATTCCCTCGGTAGAGAGCATGCTGCAGCAGGAGATTGCCGACAGCCATCTGCCGGTGGTGATCGTGGACCGTCGGCCGAAATGGTGGGCGGGCGATACGGTCGTCGCGGACAACGAGGAGGGCGGGTTCCGGGTTGGTGAACATCTTGTCCGGATGGGGCATAGGGTTCTGGCGGCGATCGGTGGGCCCATGCAGATCAGCTCGTCGCACGACCGGATCCAGGGATTCCGGCGGGCGCTGGTGGCTTCAGGCATTCGGCTGAAGCGGGAGTATCTGAGGGCGGCACCGTTCTCGGCCGAGGCGGGGTGTGTCGCGGCGCTGGAGCTTCTGCAACTGGCGCCGAGGCCGACGGCGATCTTTGCGGGAAGCGACCTGCTGGCGTCGGGTGCGCTGGCGGCGGCGCGGCGTTTGAAGCTGCGGTGTCCGGAGGATGTGTCGATCGTCGGATTTGATGATCTGGACTTTGCCAGTCTTTCGGAACCTTCTTTAACGACTGTGTTCCAACCCGGGTACCAGATGGGTGCGACGGCGTGCAGCTTATTGCTGACGCGAGTTCGTGGAGGCGAGGAGCCGCCGGAGCATACGGTGCTGGCGACGGAGTTGCGCGAGCGGAACTCCGTGCGCGCGCTCGCGCCTTCGGGCGAGGTTCGGCGTCGTCGTGCGACGTTGGTCGCGGTGGAGTCTTGACAGGCGGGAGACGCACGACTATCTGTTGAAAGGTTTCAAGCAGGGTAGAGGAGAACGACACCGTGTATCTGCCATCGACGTATGCAGCACAACTCGTCTTCCTGTTCGGCAGCATGCTCTGCTGGGGCTCGTGGGCGAACACGCTGAAGCTGACGCCGGGCTGGAAGTTCCAGTCGTTTTACTGGGACTACGTGATTGGGGTTTTGCTTGGGTCGTTTCTATGGGGGCTTGGGCCGGGCGGTGGTGAAGAGTTTCTGCACGGGCTGGGCGCGGCCTCGGGCGCGGCGATGCTGTTGGCGATCCTGGCAGGGATCGTGTTCAACGCGGCGAACCAGTTGATCGTGGTGGCGATCGACCTGGCGGGATTGGCGGTGGCGTTTCCGGTTGGGATCGGGCTGGCGCTAGTCGTCGGTGTGTTGCTGAACTACTTCCTGGCTCCGGCGGCTAATCCTCTGCTTCTCTTTGGCGGGGTGGCGTTGGTGGTGATCGCGATCCTGGTGGATGCGGTGGCGTACCGGAAGCGGGAACGGGCGAAGCCCGCGATCTCGCGACTTGGAATTGTGATCAGCCTCGTGGGCGGCCTGCTGATGGGTGGGTTTTATCCGATTCTGACGAAGGCGATGCAGGGACCGGGGGCGCTCGGGGCATATACGGTGGTGCCTTTCTTTGCGGTGGGGCTTGGGCTTTGCGCGATTCCGTTCAACATCTGGCTGATGCGGAGGCCGTTCGTTGGCGAGCCGGTGGCGTTCTCGAACTACACGGGGGCGCTGGCGAGTTGGCATGTCTGGGGGATCGTGGGGGGACTGATCTGGGGGTGCGGGCTGCAGTTCAATCTGGCGGCTTCTCGCGCGCAGATGGTGGGCCCAGCGGTGTCGTATGCGCTTGGACAGGGAGCGACGATGGTCTCGGCGGCCTGGGGCGTGTTTATCTGGCGGGAGTTCCGTTCGGCTCCAGCCGGGACGGGACGACTGCTGGTGATCATGTTTCTTTTCTTCATCGCGGGACTAGGAATGATTGCGTTGGCGCCAACCTGGCACTAAGATCGTGCCTTGTTGCAGATGAAGTTTGTTCCATTGGTTGTGACAAATTCCAAAGAAGAGCACTTACTACTATGAGCAAAGAGATTGTTGTCGTTGGTAGTTTGAATTTGGACATGGTGGCCCGGGTCCCCCGGAACCCGCAGGTGGGGGAGACGATTACGGGGACGGACTTCCAGAGGTTTATCGGCGGTAAGGGCGCAAACCAGGCAGTGGCGGCGGCTCTGCTTGGCGGTCGCGTTCACATGGTGGGGCGGCACGGGACGGACGGGTTCGAGACCGGGTTGTTGGCAACGCTGCGGGAGAAAGGCGTCGGGACGGAGGGGATGACCCCGGCGGCCGGACCTTCGGGGGTCGCGGTGATCCTGGTGACGGACGAGGGGCATAACAGCATCGTGGTCATCCCAGGTTCGAATGGGCGGCTTTGTGCGGAGGATGTGTCTGCAAGCCGGGAGCGGATTGCGGGAGCCGGCGTCGTGTTGACGCAGCTTGAGACCCCGCTGGAGGCGCTGGAGGCCACGGTTGCCGTCGCTTCGGAGGCGGGTGTGCCGGTAGTGCTGGATCCGGCTCCGGCGCGAGCGCTGCCGGCGGAGTTGCTGGCGAAGATTGACTGGATCACTCCGAATGAGACCGAGGCCGCGCTTCTGCTGGGTGGAACGGTTCCTTCGGATGATGAGGTTCGTGGTTTTGCGGAGAGGCTTTTGGGGCTTGGCCCGAAGAATGTGGTGTTGAAGCTTGGAGAGCGTGGAGCTTACCTGGCGACTGCTTCGGGAGTGCGAGAACTCGTGCCGGCGATCAAGGTAAAGCCGGTAGATTCGACAGCGGCGGGGGATGCGCTGAACGGGGCGTTCGCGGCGGCCTTGATGCGGGGCGCGGATGCGCTGGAGGCGGTACGGTTCGGCGTGGCGGCGGCGTCGCTGTCGGTGACGCGGGCTGGGGCGATTCCTTCGCTGCCTACGCTGAAGGAGCTGGAGGCGTTTCGGCTGGAGTTTGCCTGACGAGTCGGCAGGTGAAGCAGGCCATTGGGCGTTCGTCGTCCCATCCTCACCGACGATGGAACTGTCGGTGAGGATGGGGCACCCGGGCGTCTGGGATGGTCAACCTAAAGCTCGGTTTCTTGAGACGGCAACGGTTGAGCCGACGTGAAAGAGCACTTGTTCTAGACTTGGGTTATCCCGCTTTCTGCTGAAGCCCAACGTCATGGAGGATCTCTCTTGCGCCTGAACGCCCTGGTTGCCCCTGCTCTCTTGTCCGCGCTGCTTTCTTGCTCTGGTGTCGCGGAATCGCAGGATGCGCCGCGGATGGTGATCGCGGATCAGGATGCGTCGGGGCCGGGTGGGTCGGATATGGCTTCGCTGCTGGTATTTCTCCAGTCTCCGAAAGTGGATCTGCTCGGGATCACGGTTGTGTCGGGAGACAGCTGGCGGGACCTTGAGGTGGCGCATACGCTTCGGCTGCTGGAGTTCATGGGCCGGACAGATGTGAAAGTGCATCCGGGAGCCGCGTTTCCGCTGGTAAGGACGCAGGAGTGGACGCGGCTTGCCTTGCAGATGTACGGCAAGGTGACGTGGATGGGTGCGTGGAGCGAAGAGAACAAGATGCGCTGGGATGAGGTTGGGACGCCCGCGGAAGGCTTGCCGGCGACAAAGGCTTCGGATGAGGACGCGGCGCACTTTATGGTCCGGATGGTGCATCTTCATCCACACCAGGTGACGATCTACGGGGCGGGACCGCTGACGAATATCGCGTTGGCGATCCGGCTCGATCCGCACTTCGCGGAGTCGGCGCAGGAGCTGATCATCATGGGCGGGAGCGTGAATCCTCACACGGAGGCTCCGGAGTGGGTGAATGCGCCACGGCATGAGTTCAACTTCTGGTTCGATCCGGAGGCGGCGCATATTGCTCTTACGGCGCCGTGGCCGAAGATTACGATCACGACGATCGACGCTTCGATCCAGACGCATCTCGATGGCGTTCTGAAGAACATGACGGCGTCCAATGCGAACGCGGCGAAGTATTTGGTGAAGTACACGCAGCAGGGAAGCGTGTCGGGCTATGCGTGGGATGAGCTTGCGGCGGCGACGTGGCTCGACCCGGCGATCACGGTGCATGAGCGGAACGTTTATATCGATGTGAGCCTGAGCCACGGTTCCGACTACGGCGACACGATGATCTATTCGGACTCGGATAAGCCGGCGTTGACGCTGCAGAAGGTGCACGCGCAGATCGATGTCGATGCACCGCGTCTGGAGAAGGATTTGACGGCGCTGTTTACGTCTCCTACGCCCAAGGCCAGAGATGCCGTGGCGCTTCCCGCAAAATAGGCGGCAGTGGAATGCTTGAGCGAATCGAGCTTGGTTGCGGCCCATTTCCGTACTCGATGGATTTCGGTCGGGCGATGGCCTACTTTGGGGAATTGGTTCCGAGAGAGATTGCCGGGATGAGCGGAGGCGGAGGCGATCGCACTTTACAATTGGCGGATTATGCCGCCGAAGTCAAACCGTTTCATCGTTCCGCTCCTGCTCTTCGCGGCGCTCGCCGTAGTGGCTTTGAACGCATTTTTTGCATTTAGGGCAGTTGAGGTTCTGGTTAGCAGCGAGTCCTGGGTGCAGCATACCTGGCAGGTGATCTACCAGGTGGAACTGATCATGAGTTCGGCGAAGGACGCCGAGACGGGGAACCGGGGCTTTCTGATCACCGAGGACGCGAGCTATCTGGCCCCCTATTTGTCGGCGCTGAAGGAGTTGCCAGGGGAGCTGGACACCTTCGGGAAGTTGACGGCCGACAACCCGAGCCAAGGGAAGCGGCTGACTGAGATGCGGGCTGTTCTGAACCAGAGACTCACCCTTCTGGCGCAGGGCATTGTTCAACGCCAGTCGGGCGACAGGGATAGTGTGCAGGCCCTCGTGCTGAGCGGCACAGGCAAGGTGGAGATGGATCATCTGCGGGACATCGCCGATTCCATGGAGTCTGAAGAGCGCAGGCTGCTGGTGATCCGGACGGCGCAGACAGCGAACAGTAGCCGCCGGGCGCGGTTTACTCTCGGGATTGCAAGCGCGCTGGACTTCATGCTGATCGTGCTGATGTTCCGGTATTTCGCGAGCGAGCGGGCACAGAGGATGGCATCGGAGGCGGCGGCGGTGGCGCTTGCGAAGTCTCGAGAAGAGGTGGAGCGGAACGCCGCGGAGGTGACGTTGCTGAACCAGACGCTTGAGGAGCGGGTGCGGCTGCGAACGGCGGAGCTGGAGACGACGAACCGGGAGCTCGAGGCGTTCAGTTATTCGGTCTCGCATGATCTGCGGGCCCCGCTGAGAACGATCGACGGGTTCAGCCTCGCGCTCGAAGAAGACTACGCCGAGTTGATCGACGCGACCGGACGCGACTATGTGCGACGGGTGAGGAACGGTGTGCAGCGGATGGGGCAGCTCATCGATGCGCTTCTGCAGCTTTCGCGGATCACGCGGGCGGAGATCGTTCGGTCTGAAGTGGATCTGAGCGCCATGGCAAAGGTGATCGTTGGGAATCTGAAGGAAGAGAACCCGGAACGGAACATCGACTTTGAGGTGGAAGATGGGCTTCGGGGCGAGGCCGACCCGAAGCTTTTGCAGGTGGCGCTTGAGAATCTGCTTGGGAACGCGGTGAAGTTCTCGGCGAAGGTGCCGCATGCGACGATCGTGTTCGGCTGGGATGCGGCGAAGAGCGCGTGGTTTGTGAAAGATAACGGAGCTGGGTTCGACATGTTCTATGCCGATAAGCTGTTCAACGCCTTCAACCGGCTGCATGGCGACAAGGACTTCAAAGGTTCCGGAATTGGGCTTGCAACGGTTGCGCGCGTGATTCGCCGGCACCATGGTTCGATTTGGGCCGAGGGCGTCGTCGATCATGGCGCGACCTTTTGGTTTACGTTAGGATAGCTCCCATGGCAGACGCGACACGGCTTATTCTTTTGGTCGAAGACGACCCGGATCACGAGCTTCTGACGATTCGCGCCTTGAAGAAGTCGAACATTGCGAATGAGGTTTCGGTGGCGCGGGATGGTGCGGAGGCGCTCGAGTTGCTTTTTGGACCGACCCCGATCAAGCCGCAGGTGATTCTTCTGGATTTGAAGCTGCCGAAGGTGGAAGGACTTGAGGTGCTCCGCAGGATCCGTGAGACGCCGGAGACGAAGATGCTTCCGGTCGTCGTGCTGACCTCGTCGGATGAGGAACGTGATGTTGTCCGGAGTTATCAACTCGGGGTCAACAGTTATATCCGCAAGCCGGTCAACTTCAATGACTTCGCGGAAGCCACTCGTCAGCTCGGCATGTACTGGCTGGTGCTCAACGAATGTCCCCCGAGCTAGAACTCCGCCAGCTTAAGGTTCTCCTCGTCGAAGACAACCCTGACGACGCGTTCCTCTTGGAGCGTCATCTGCGGCGACATGGTTTTGCCGTGACGCTGGTGCGGGTTGAGACCGAGACGGAGATGGTGGACGCGCTTTTTTCCGGCGACGGCGCGGCGCTGGAGCCGCCTGACATTGTCTTTGCCGACTACAACCTTCCTCATTTCAGCGGCCCTGCTGCGTTGCAACTTCTCAAGAACGCGGGGCTTGATGTTCCGTTCATCATGATGTCGGGCGCGATCTCGGAGGAGACGGCGGTCGAATCGATGCGCGCCGGGGCGCAGGACTATGTGACGAAGCAGAACCTGGCGCGACTGGTTCCCGCTTTGGAACGCGAGCTCCGCGAGGCCGCGGCGCGGCGCAACCGGATTGCTGCGGAACGCGCGCTGCGGGAGGCGGAGGCGCGATTCCACCGGCTGGTGGAGGCGATGCCGCTCGGACTTCTGATCAGCGATGTGTCTGGGCGAATCGTCTATGCGAATGGAGCGGTGGAGAGGCTGCTTGGATATCCGAACGGATCGATGCTGTCGGGTGAGGTGACGCTTGCGGCAATCTGTCCGTTGCTTGTCGAGCCTCGGCCTCTAGCCGGGACGAATCCAGACGGCAGCTTCGATATGCAGCGGATCGCGGGGGAGCCTTTCGAAGCGACGTGTCTTTCGGCGAGCGGGCAGACGATCGATGTGCTGATCGGCGTCGCACTGCTGAATCCCGAGTCGCCGGATGAAGATCGGCAGATCGCGGCGTTTATCGCTGACCTGACGATGCAGAAGAAGAGTGAGGAGATCCTGCGGCGGACCGAGAAGCTGACCGTCGCGGGGCGTCTCGCGGCGTCGATCGCGCACGAGATCAATAATCCGCTCGAGGCGATCACGAATTGCCTCTACCTTGTAGGGAACTCGGAGCTTCCGGAAGATGCGCGGAACTTCCTGGAGCTTGCGCAGAAGGAACTGGACAGGGTGGCGCAGATCACGGTGCAGACACTGCGGTTCTACCGGCGCTCGACCCAGACGGCGCAGACGGATGTGCACGAGTTGATCGGGACGGTGATGACCCTGCTCGATTCCCGGGTCAAGCGGATGCAGGTCGAGGTGATCCGTGAGTTCGGGGATATTCCCAAGATCCTGGTCCATGATGGCGAGATTCGGCAGGTGCTCGTGAATCTGATCGGAAACGCGATCGATGCATTGCCTGAGGGCGGGCAGCTTCGGCTCAAGACGTCGAACGGCCGGAACTGGGCGACAGGGCAGACGGGCGTGCGGATCTCGGTTGCGGACAATGGGACGGGGATTGGCAACGAGACGCTGAAGCGAATCTTCGAGCCCTTCTTCTCGACGAAGGGGATTACGGGGACGGGGCTTGGGCTTTGGGTGTCGATCGAGATTATGGAAAAGCACCAGGGGACGAT
The DNA here is from genome assembly GCF_004115155.1 of Granulicella sibirica. Lineage (NCBI taxonomy): Bacteria > Pseudomonadati > Acidobacteriota > Terriglobia > Terriglobales > Acidobacteriaceae > Granulicella > Granulicella sibirica. The sequence continues at coordinate 1,816,631 of NZ_RDSM01000001.1, read as the reverse complement.
GCGGGTGAGGAGCCGGGAGAGGCGTCCGGGTTGTTCAGGCGGAACGGTGTTTTCCTTGTTTATCCCAGCTCAGGCGGCCGTCGCGCCGACGGAAGAAGTTGTTGCGGGTCAGGAGCAGCCTCTTTGAGTTGCGTTCCGGTAAAACCGAGTCTCTGGGCAGTGAGGCAGAGATAGGCGATCTTCGCGGCGGCGGTGGCGTAGTCGAGGCCCTGGGTGCGGATGTTGGAGATGCAGTTGCGCTCGGCGTCGGTGCGTCCGGGGCGCGGATGCCAGGTGATGTAGGCCCCGAGGGAGTCGGGTGAACTGAGGCCGGGGCGCTCGCCGATGAGCATGATCGTGAGTTGAGCGTGGAGGAGCGGGGCGATCTCGTCTCCGAGGGCTACGCGCGCTTGCTCGGCGATGACGACTGGAGTGAAGGCGAAGTGCTCGTTCAGGTGAGGAAGGAGCGCGTCGATCAGGGGGATGGCGTGGCGATCGACCGCCAGCGCGGAGAGGCCGTCGGCCAGGATAAAGGCGAGGCTTGGGGTCACTGTCGGTGAGACCTCGCCTAGGCGTGTGGTTGAGGTTTCGCTCAGCTTGCGTCCGAGGTCGGGGCGGCGGAGGTAGGTGGGACGGTCTGGCGCGGCGGATCTTACGGCTATCGGTTTGAGGCCACGACGGGTCAGCTCCTCGAGGAGCGTGGGCAGGCTGAGGGTTGCGTGGACGGCGTCACGGGCCTGGGCGTGGGAGAGGGAGAAGTCGAGAAGCTCGGCGGTGGTGAGGCTTGAGCCGGTTCGACCGAGGGAGATGCGGGCGGGGGTGAGGTCGCGGAGGCTACGGCCGGGGCGCGTCAGGTCGCTCATGCGCTGAGGAGTGCCTGGACCGAAAGCTGGGGGAGGCGTCCGCTTTCGAGCCACTGCTCGAATTCAGGGGCGGGCCGGAGGTTGAGCAACTTGCGGAGGGTAAGGGCGTCGTGGAACGAGGTGCTCTGGTAGTTGAGCATGATGTCGTCGGCTCCGGGGACGCCCATGATGTAGTTCACGCCAGCGGTTCCGAGCATGACGAGGAGGGCGTCCATGTCGTCCTGGTCGGCCTCAGCGTGGTTGGTGTAGCAGATGTCGCAGCCCATGGGGAGGCCGAGGAGCTTGCCGCAGAAGTGGTCTTCGAGGCCGGCGCGGAGGATCTGCTTGCCGTCGTAGAGGTACTCGGGGCCGATGAAGCCGACCACGGTGTTAACGAGCATGGGCTTGAAGTGGCGAGCGACGGCGTAGGCGCGGGCTTCGAGGGTCTGCTGGTCGACACCATGGTGGGCGTTGGCCGAGAGGGAGCTTCCCTGGCCGGTCTCGAAGTACATGATGTTGGCTTTGGAATCGGGAACGCGGTTGAGGGCGCGGGCCATCTGGTGGCCTTCTTCGAGGAGCGAAAGGCTAACGCCGAAGCTGGTGTTCGTGGCCTCGGTGCCGCCGATCGACTGGAAGAGGAGGTCGAGCGGGGCACCCTGCTCGATGGCCTGCATCTGCGTGGTGATGTGGGCGAGGACGCAGCTTTGCGTGGGGATGGCGAAGCGCTCGCGGGCGCGGTCGATGAGGCGGAGGAGTGTGGTGGTGGATTCGACGTTGTCGGAGACAGGGTTGATGCCGATGACGGCATCTCCGGAGCCGAGGAGGAGGCCGTCGAGCATGCTGGCGGCGATGCCCTCGGGATCGTCGGTGGGGTGGTTTGGCTGGAGGCGGGTGGAGAGGCGTCCGGGCAGGCCGACGGTGGTGCGGAAGCGGGTGACGACGTGGATCTTGCGGGCGACGAGAACTAGGTCCTGCAGGCGCATGAGCTTCGAGACGGCGGCGGCGATCTCGGGCATGAGTCCCGGCGCGAGGGGGGCGAGGCGGCCGGGCGTGGCGTCGTCCGAGAGGAGGAAGTCGCGGAACTCGCCTACGGTGAGGCTCGCGATAGGGGAGAAGGCGGCGACGGCTTCAGGGGTGTGGGCAGTGTCGAGGATGAGCCGGGTGACCTCGTCGTTCTCATAGGGGATGACGGGGTTTTCGAGGAAGTGAGATAGTGGCAGGTCGGCGAGGGCCATCTGGGCGGCAACGCGCTGCTGGGCGGATTCGGCGGCGAGGCCGGCGAGTTGGTCGCCTGAGCGGGCCGGGGTCGCCTTTGCGAGCAGGTCGGCCAGGGTGTCGAAGGTGTAGCGGACACTGCCGACGGTGTGGGTGTGGGGCATTGGTGTCTACGCTAGCAGATGGCGGCTAATCAATAAGCAGAGGATGGGTCGGGAGTGCACTTGATTCGTAGGCAGCTTCGACCAGCGCCATGGTCTCGTAGGCCGACTCGAAGCCGGTGGGCAGGTCGGGGGCGGAGCCTTCAACGTAGGCCTGGAGGGCACCCATGGAGCCCATGAAGGCGTCGGGGAACCAGTTTCCGCTCACCGGGAGGTCATGCCACTGCTTCGTGGGGGAGTCGCGTTCGATGTAGGAGAGGGTGTCGGAGCGGCCGGTGGGATAGTCGAGGTTGACGCCCATGTCCATGCGGATAGCTCCGCCGGTTCCCTCCCACTGGACGAAGCTGCGCTGCGACGTGTCGGCGAGATCGTGGCCGTGGTTGGTGACGACGAAGACGCGCTTCCAGTCGCCGTAGTCGAGGAGGATGGTGGACTTGGTGGCGGCCAGGGTGGGGGTCTGCGGGTTGCGGACGGTGCGGGCGTAGACGCCGACGGGGTTGCCGAGCCAGGAGCGGATGAGGTCGAGGTAGTGGATGGAGTGGTAGAGGATCTCGAGGCGTGGGGCGGTCGAGAGGAAGGTCCAGAGCTTCCACGGCATGTAGACGCGGACCTGGACTTCCATGTCGTGGATCTCGCCGAGCAGGCCCGCTTTGGCGAGGGCGACGGCTCCGAGGTTGTTGGGGGCGTAGCGAAGCTGGAAGTTCACGGCGGCAGTGAGGCCACGGTTGCGGCAGAGGTCGCGAATGGTACGGGCCTGCTCGAGGGTGTCGCCCATGGGCTTCTGGATGAGGACGGCGGCGCCTTTGGGGAGGAGCGGCAGGATGTGCTGAATCTGCGAGGCGGGGACGGCGATGTCGAAGACGGCGTCCTTCGGGGCGAAGGCGATGGCGGCTTCTACGGAATCGAAGGATCGGGCGATGCCGGCTTCGGCGGCTAGCTTGGCGGCGACGCCGGGGGTGCGGTCGGAGAGCGCGATGACGGGGAAGCCGGCCTTGGCGTAGGCGGGGAGATGCGCGTCGCGGATGATGCCGCCCGAGCCGATGGTGACGATGGGGCGTGGAGTCTTCGGGCGGGGTGGCGCGGCGGATGCTACGGCCTGGCGGTAACGCTCGGCGTTCGGGGATTCCATGGGTAGAAGTTTATATGGGCTCCATAGACTCTCTGCGAGGCGTTGTCTGCTCGCTCTCCATAAACCCAAGCGAAGCTATGCTTCAAGAGCACCACATTTCGGAGAGCACGATGTTGACCTCAAGAATCTCGCTGAATTGCGAAAATATCCAAGACTGGCTGTCCTTTCATGAGGAGTTCGCCCGGGTCTTCGGCTTCCCTGATTTTTATGGCAAGAACATGGATGCCTGGATCGACTGTCTTACCTCGCTGGATGTTCCTGCAGATGGCATGTCCGGGGTTCACTGCGAACCCGGCTCTGTTCTCACGGTGCAACTTGAAAATGTAAAGTCGTTCGCACAACGATGCCCGGAGCAGTACATAGCTCTTCTCGAATGCACTGCCTTCGTGAATTGGCGGCGCATTGAGACTGGAAGCTCTTCCGTCCTAACACTCAGCTTCCATAACTGAGAACGTCTACGGCGCGACGTTGGTAGCGGTCGCGGCGGAGAGCTGGTGGATGGCGTTCCATGTGGTGGCGAAGGCGTTCAGGGCGTCGGAGGTGGAGGAGCGGGCGTCGCGGAGGGCGTCGAGATAGTCGATGAGGGCGAGGCCGCCGTGCTCGAAGGAGAACTGCGCGATGGAGAGGATGTCCTTCGACTCGTCGAGGTAGTGCTTGCTGAAACGGTCGGAGAGGGCCTTGGCGCGGGTATAGCCGACCCATGCCTGGTCGACGTCGGAGAGGACCTGGTTGCGGGCGGCGGTCTGCGAGAGGCGGGAGGCGTCGGCCTGGTAGCGGGCGGTCTGCTTGTTGCCGTGGTTGCGGTCGAAGAGGCGCAAGGGAATGTTGACGGAGAAGCCGGCTGAGTTGTCGGTGCCGGCGCGGTCGTACTCGCCTTCGAGGGTTGGGTCGGTGGTTCCGTTGGCGACGGCGAGGCGGGCGTTGGCTTCGGCGGCTCCGACGGCGGCCTGGGCTGCTGCGAGGTCTGGACGTTTCGCGAGGGCCTGCTGGATGAGGGCGGCGCGGGTTCCCGAAACGATGGGTGGGACGATGTCGCCGGCGATGTCGAAGTCTTCGACCGGGGTTTCGACGCCGATAAGGGTCTGGAGCTGGTCGCTGGCCTGGAGGACGGTGATCTCGTTGTTGGCGGCGTCCGATTCGAAGCTGCCGAGTTGGAGGTCGAGGCGCTCGTAGTCGAGCTTGCCGAGGTCTCCGGCTTTGTAGCGATCGAGGCTGATCTCGACTTCGTGGCGATAGTCCTTGAGGCTGGCGTTGGCGAGCTCGAGCGCTTCCTTGGCTACCAGCATCTTGGTGAAGGCCTGCTTAATGGTGAGGACGGTTTGCCGGACAGTGTCTTCGAGCTGTGCCTGGGTTTGACCGGTGGTGGCTTTGGCAGCATCGATGCGCCAACGGCGCTTCTCACCGCGCTCAAAGAGGCGTGAGACCTGGGCGCTGTAGGAGTAGGGGTTGGCGGAGCCTTCTGCGGGGAGGGTGACGTCGGTGCCGTAGATGGTGAGGTAGGGGTTGGCGCGGACGGCCGCCTGGACCTCCTGGGCTCGGACGGCCCGGAGATTGGCCTGGGCGGCGAGGAGCGTCGGATTGTGATCCTGAGCCATGGCGATGATCTGCTGGAGGGTGAAGGCTCCGGGCCTGGAGACGGGAGGCTTGCGCGGGTCTGGGCCGAGGCTGGCTCCGGCGGCGTAGGCGGCTGCGGGGCTCTGGGCGGTACCGTTGGACTGCGAACCGCTGGTCTGGGCGGGTGTGCCCTGGTCCGAGCCGGACCGGTCGGCGGCGGCTCCGCGTGAGGCTGCGCCCGAGGCTCCAGGCGATCCGGCGGCGCTTCCACCGGCGGCTCCGGCTCCGGTCCCGCTGCCTGCACCACCGCCCGCTTGGGCCAGGATCGCGGCGTGTGGCGTGAGGGTCAGAAGGGCAAGGAGCGCGGCTTTGCCGAACCGGGTTGGGTTAGTCGATTGCGGTCTCAATGCTCAAACTCCGTGTTCGGCGCGGGAAGGACGTCGGTGTCGCGCGCGATCCAGACATACAGGGTGGGCAGAAGGAAGACGCTGATGAGCAGCGCGCCGACCAGGCCCCCAACAATGACGATAGCGAAGGGACGCTGCGAGTCGGACCCGATGCCATGGGAGGTAGCTGCGGGGAGGAGGCCGAGGGTCGCTACCAGCATGGTCATCATGATGGGACGCAGGCGGAGCACCGCGCCTTCGATGGCGGCCTGCTCGACGCTGAAGCCGCTGGCTCGCATCTGGTTGATGTACTCGAGCATGATGATGCCGGTCTGGACCGAGACGCCGAAGAGCGCGAGGAAACCGACGCCCGACGAGACGCTGAAGTGGGTATGGCTTAGCAGAAGTGCGAGCATGCCGCCAAAGGGCGCCATCGCCACGTTCGCGAGGATGAGGATCGCCCACTTGAAGGAGCTGAACATGGTGTAGAGGATCAGGAAGATCAACATGATCGTGAGGGGTAGGACGATCATGAGGCGGCGCGAGCTCCGTTTCTGGCTCTCATATTCGCCCGCCCAATCGATCTTGTATCCCGGGGGAAGTTGGACCTGTTTCCCGACCTTGGCGATGGCCTCTTCGACGGTGCTGCCGAGGTCGCGATTGCGCACGCTGTACTTGATGGCGACGTAGCGGAGGCCGCCTTCGCGCCCGATCTGCTCGGCCCCATCTTCGATGTGCTGCGTGGTGACCTGGGCGAGGGAGACGCGTTCGCCGGTGGGCGAGAGGATGCGGATGTTGGCGATGGATTCGGGAGTGTTGCGGTACGAGGGGCTGTAGCGCGGGGTGACGTCGTAGCGAGCATCGCCTTCGAGGACCTGGGTGACGGCAGCACCTCCGACGGCCGATTCGATGGCGTCCTGGATGTCGGAGACATTGATGCCGAAGCGGGCGGCGGCCTGGCGATCGACGGTGAAGTTCAGGTTGGGCTGGCCGATCACGCGGAAGAGCCCGAGATCGGCGACGCCCTTGATGTTCTGCATCACGTTGACGATCTCGTCGCCCTTGGCTTCGAGGGTCTTGAGGTCGGTGCCGTAGAGCTTGACGGCGAGTTCGCCCTTGACGCCGCTGACGGCCTCTTCCACGTTGTCCGAGATCGGCTGAGAGAAGTTCCAGATGACTCCTGGGGCTTTATCCAGTTCGCGATTCATCGCGCCGATCAGCTCTTCCTTGTTCTCCTTGAAGACTGGGCGCCACTCGGCTTTGGGCTTCAGGTCGACGAAATATTCCGTGTTGAAGAAGCCGGTGGTGTCGGTTCCGTCGTCGGGCCGGCCAATCTGGCTGACGACTTGTTTGACCTCGGGAAACGATGCGAGGACGACGCGAGCGTGATTGGCCACTTCGCGGCTCTCGGTGGGGCCGGTGCTTGGGGCGAGGGTTCCGCGGACCCAGATCGCGCCCTCGTCGAGATGCGGAAGGAACTCGGAGCCGACGATGCCGGAGGTTCCGAGATAGACGGTCGCCGCGAAGGCCGCAATGGCGACGCCGAAGGTAACGGGGCGGTGCTCGATCGCCCATTGGGCGGAGTGACGGTAGCCGTTCGTGATCCAGCGAAGAACTGGGTTCTCCCACTCGGTGGTGCCCTTGCGGAAGAGGAAGCTGGCGAGCACGGGGGCGAGGATGATCGAGAAGATAAGTGCGCCGAGGAGAGCGAAGGCGACCGTCCACGACATTGGCTTGAAGAGACGGCCTTCGACCGATTGCAGAGTGAAGATGGGCAAATAGGCCGTGATGATGATGCCGATGGCGTAGAAGACGGGCCGCTGGACTTCGTAGGCGGCTTCGCGGATCTGCTGCATCGGGGTCATGTCTTCGCGGCGTCCGTGGCTCAGGTGGCGGACGATGTTTTCGATCATGACGACCGCACCGTCGACGACCATGCCGAAGTCGAGCGCGCCGAGGGAGAGCAGGTTGGCCGGGATGTGGCGGAGATCGAGGCAGATCGAAGCGAACAGGAGCGAAAACGGAATCGTCAAGGCGACGATGAGCGCACCGCGCAGGTTGCCGAGGAAGACGAAGAGGATGATGACGACGAGGATGATGCCCTCGGTCAGGTTGTGCAGGACGGTGTGGGTCGTCAGATGCAGGAGGTCGCTGCGATCGAGGAACGGAACAACCTTCACGCCCTTGGGAAGGACGTGCTCGTTCAGTTCCTTGACCTTGGCGTGGATGGCCTCGAGTGTCTCGTCGGAGTTGTCGCCTTTTTGCAGGAGCAGGGTGCCTTCCACGGCGTCCTGGTTGTCGTCGTACTTGCCGTCCTGGCGGCGGATGGTGCGGCCGATCTGGCCGAGGCGAATCTTTGGTCCCTGCACAACGGTGGCGACGTCGCTGACGCGGAGGGCGGTGCCGTTCTGGCTCTTAAGGACCGTTTGGGCGATGTCGTCCACGTTGCGGAAGAGGCCGACTTCCCGGACGTTGATCTGCTGTTGGCCGGTCTCGATGAAGCTTCCACCGGCGTTGACGTTGTTGGCGATCAACTGCTGTTTGACCTGGCCGACGGTAAGGCCGTACTGGATGAGCTTCTCTGGGTCGAGAATGACCTGATACTCGCGGGTGACGCCCCCGAAGCTCGCCACGTCGACGACACCGGGAACGCTGCGGAACTGGCGTTCGAGGGTCCAGTCCTCGAGGCCCTTGAGCGCCATGGTGTCGTAGGCGGGGTTTGAGCTTTCGAGGGTGTACCAGAAGATCTGGCCGACGGGACTCCAGTCGGTACCGATCTGGGGTTGAAGACCGTTCGGGAGGGTTACTTGCGAGAGGCGTTCCAGGACCTTCTCGCGGTTCCAATCGTTTTCGCTCTCGTCGTCGAAGATCATCGTCAGGCTGGAGAGACCTGCGAGCGAGGTAGAGCGCAGGTGGGTCATGTGCGGAATGCCCGCCATGCCGATCTCGAGGGGAACCGTGACTTGCTGCTCGACCTCTTCGGCCGCGCGTCCGGGCCACTGGGTGATGACCGTGACGTAGTTGTTGGCGACGTCGGGGTAGGCCTCAACGGGGAGGTTGTGGAACGAGATCGCGCCCCAGCCAAAGAGAAGGACGGCGATGATCAGGATGATGAAGCGGTTGTTGAGCGCGAAATCGACGATCTTCCGGATCATTACTGTGCCGCCGTGTTCTGCAGATCCAGAGCGTTCGAGACGACCTGGGCGCCGGAGGCGAGGCCGCTCGATACTTCGAGCATGTTGCCGTCGAGGGGGGCGCCTGCCTTGATCTGGACGCGCCGGAAGGTTCCCGCCGATCCGCCGGGCTCGAAGACGTACTCGCGGTCGTGCAGGTGGAGCACGGCGGCGGCGGGAACCGCCACCTTCATCTCGGCCTTCGAGCCATGGAAGGTGGCGGTGGCGAACATGCCGATGCGAAGCAGGCTGCCGGGGTTCTGGACCTGGATGCGGACCTTCGCGGTCCGGATCGCGGGATCGAGGACCGCGCCGATGTCGCTGACTGTGCCGGTGAGGACTTTGCCCGGAAAGGCGGAGAGACGGATCTCGGCAGCTTCACCCAGGTGGACGGTAGCGAGGTCGTTCTCGTAGACATCGCAGACGACCCAGACGTGCGAGAGGTCGGCGATCGTGAGCGAGCCTGCGGCCCCGGCAAAGGTGATCCCGGCTGCACCGGCCGCAGTGACGTTCTGCGAGATGATGACGCCGGAGGCGGGGGCATAGACCCGGACCGTGTCGCCGGGGTGATCCTTGTCGACGCCGAGGATGCGAAGTTGTTGTTCGGCTGCTACGAGGGCCGTCCTGGCATCGTCTTCGCCGTTCTGGGCGATTTCGAGCTGGCTCTGGGCGATGGCTCCCTTATCGAAGAGGAGCTTGTCGCGATCAAGAACGACCTTGGTCAGGCGCTCGTCGTTAACGGCCTTGAGGTATCCGGCGAAGGCGGTCGAGATATCGGGGCTCTGTACCTCCATCACGAGCTGGCCCTTGTGGACGTAGTCACCGAGACCGACGTGGAGCGCGACTACGCGACCGTTGGCCAGCGAAAGGACGGGTAGCTCGCGGGAGACGTCCGGCGAAACCTGGCCGGTGACGTTCAACGTGCTGACCGACTGGCGGGTGATGGCAGTCGTGAGGGGGAACTGCTGAGGCTGATCAACCTTGACGAGGCCGGCCTCGCCGCTGGGGACGACGGAAGGAGCGGAGGGAGGCGCCTCGGCGGATTCGCGGTTCGCCTCCTCGTGCTTTTGACAGCCGGCTAGGAGCAGGCCGAGCGTCGCCACGCAAAGCACGGGACGCAGTGTGAGGAAGAAACCGTGTGGTCGAATCGGGGTGCTTCCCATCTGTGCCATTAAACTCAGCTTATCCTGTCTTTCACGCGCGGGTATGCCTTGTCGCAGCCCGGCTTTTCCGTGGAACCCGTAATCTGCTGATTCGACGTTCCCTGGTTTCAGAAATTCTCAATTCTTTAAGGACGTTCCAGCGAGCGAAGCGGGAGCCGGGATCGTCTGCCCTTTCGTTTGCCCGTTCGCGCGCATTTCTACTGACGTTCCAAGTGCCTTCGAAGTTCCGTGAGAGCCGCGGGTCAATGTCCTTTGCCAACAAGGCGGTCCGACGGAATGAGTCGCTGTCCTGTCCGTGGAGTGGTCCTATACTCGAAGGCACCTGCGGATCGCCATGAACGAAGAACCAACCCTTCCTCTTCCGACTGAACCTTCGAGCACGGCGTCTGTTTCGGCGGCGAGCCGGAAGTGGGGCGGATTTGAGCTGCTGGCGCGGGTGGGTCATGGAGGATTTGGGGAGGTGTATCGGGCGTGGGATCCGCACCTGCGGCGCGAGGTGGCGCTGAAGCTTTTGTTGCCAGGAGTCGTGGGAGGTGACCAGGAATACCAGATGATGCTCCGGGAGGCCCGCGCGCTGGCGTCGGTGCAGCATCCGAATATCGTGCATGTATACGGGATCGACCGGCACGATGGCCGCGTGGGGTTCTGGACGGACTTTGTGCGGGGGAAAACACTGTCGGTTCTGCTCGGCGATCAGGGGCCGTTTGGCTACCGCGAGGCGGCGCTGATCGGGCTGGATGTCACGAAGGCGTTGAGCGCCGTGCATCGGGCTGGAATTCTCCACAGGGACATCAAGGCGGAGAACGTGATGCGCGAGGAAGGTGGCCGCATCCTGCTGATGGACTTTGGGCTAAGTGCGCTGCCACAGAGAGCGGCAAATCTTGCGGGTACGCCAAACTACATGGCTCCGGAGTTATTCGTGGGGAGCCCGCCGAGCGCGGCGACCGACGTATACGCGATCGGCGTGCTGCTTTACTTTCTCGTTTCAGGCACGCATCCTGCAAAGCTGACTGGCCTGAGTCTTGAGCAGATGAAGGCTGCGCTGCGGAAGCGGACACCGCTGGTGGATGTGCGTTCGGATCTGCCGGAGGGCTTTCTGCGCGTAGTGAACACCGCGATGGAGTCCGATCCGTCGAGGCGGTTTTCGAGCGCGGGGCGGTTGGCCGAGGCGCTGGCCGAGACTCTTGGCTCCGGCGCGACGTCAGCCTCCTCCGAAGTCATTCCTCCGAAGAAGAGGGCGAGGGTGGCTGTCTTTGCCGGGGCGGGGGTCTTGCTTCTTCTGATCGCTGGCGGGGCCTGGAAGTTTGAAGGAAGCAGACGATCCTCGCCTGCGTCGGCCGGAACTTCGGTGAGCGATGACGACCTCTACCAGAGAGCGGAGGGGCTTCTGCTGAGGTCGTATCAGGAAGCGAACACGGTCGAGGCGGTGAAGGAGTTTCAGGCTCTGCTGGCTGCGAATCCCAACTATGCGCTTGCGCAGGCTGGTTTGGGCACCGCTTACTTCATTCAGTACCGCGGCAGCGATGATCCGAGGCTTCTCGAGATGGCGAAGGCCGCGACGAGCCGGGCGATTCAACTGGATCCGAATATCGCTCCCCCCTACGTCACCTTGGCCAGAATCGCGGCGATGGAAGGTCAGAACGCGCTTGCGATGCAGCAGGCGCAGAAGGCGATGTCGATCGACAAGCGCAATGCCGATGCGTACCGTGCGCTGTCGGAGGTATACGACGCCGAGGGACGCGGCGACGATGCGCTTGCCTCGATGCAGAAGGCAGCGGATCTTGCGCCCGATGATTGGCGCTGGGCGATGAATCTGGGTGGACTTTATCTGAAGGCCGGGCGGCTGGATGAGGCGGCACAGGAGTACAAAAAGAGCGCGGACCTGGCGAAGGATAACGCCACCGCTTACTACGACCTTGGGCTTGTTGCGATGCGCAGGAACAAGCTGGATGAGGCACGCGCCAGCCTCGAACGGTCGTTGGCGATTGAGCCGAATGCTGGTACGTACGAGTTACTCGGCGAACTTCTTGTCCTTCAGGGTAAGTATGGAGAAGCGGTCACCACAGGTAAGAAGGCCGCGGGGTTAAGTCCGAATGACTACCGGATCTGGGGCGATCTGGGTGGCGCTTATCTGATGACACCCGACGGTCACGAAAAAGCCATGGAAGCTTTTCGGAAGGCGGTCACGACGGCGGAAGAGGCGAGAAAAAAGGAACCGAATAACCCGGAACTGCTTGTACTGCTCGCCGATGCGTACGCATGGCTTGGCGAGAAGGATCGAAGCGCTGTGCTCCTGCGGCAGACGCTGACACTTTCTAGCGATGATCCCAATATCGACTACCGCGCCGGGGCGACGTACGAGATACTCGGTCAGCGGGACACTGCGATGCGGCTTATAGCGAAGGCGCTGGCACGTGGCGCGTATGTCGCGGATTTTGAGCGCGATCCTTATCTCGCGGGACTTAGAAAAGATCCTGCCTTTACCGGAATTCTCGCGGACGCAAAGAGCAAGAATGCTGTGGACACCCCGAAAAAAAGGGCATAACGTCGTCACACCATGGCTACGACGACGATCCTCTTCGCCACTGATGAAGTAGTTCCAACCCCAAGTGTCTCGTCCGTTCACGTGGTGAGCGGAGATGGGATTCATCTTGCGATCGAGGGTGACGGCACGGCTGTCCTCTACTTTTCGGCCGACCTGGCCAAGATACTCTCCCCCGCACCGGAGAGCACCTTTGTGCTGAGCGGCACCACCGAGGTGACATACACCTTTACGTCGTCGGAAGAGGGTATGTATCAGATCCTGGTTAGTGGAGAGAATGAGGGCAAGCCGCATTTCACGGCGCCGGCTTCTTCCTATCTCGAAATCACCCGGATGTTGAGCTCTGGAGACGCCGGGCTTCCAATACCATTCGGCGGAAGCAGGGGAAACAACGCAAAGACCGTCAAACCCTAAGGCAGATTTGCTCAGGCGAACTTCTCTACCTTGAGGCGCGCCGCAGGGTCGCCCAAGAGGATGAAGTTTTTCAGATCGTCGCGGGAGACGACGAGGCGGGCATACGCAGCACGTTTCTGGGCAGCGGCTGCAGTCGTTCCGGTGGGGGGCTTCGCCGACCCGGCGGATGCGCTTAAGGATGTCCAGACGCTCGTAAGGGAGTCCGCGGCGCGGCCGACTCTCATGCCGTCCATCAGGTATTCGAGAGGGGAAGCGATGACCTGCGTTTGTGGGGTGTCATCGGTGGTGAGGAACGAGTCGCAGTGCGCGATGTCGACGTGCCCTAGAACGGCGAGGGCTCCTTTGGCAAGAAGCGTCTGCGGTAGCCGCGAGATCATGTCCTCGTCGGCGATGCGAACGAGCGAACCGTCTTCGTTGCGGGTGTAGCTATCGAAGGCGGGACATCCTCCGCTATAACAGGCGAAGAGGAAGACCATCGCTCCCTGGAGGTTCGCGGTTGCCGGGACGTCATCGGCCGAGAAGGAGTTAGAAGAGTCGAGGGCAGCGCCGTCTGACCACTCCTGCGTGATGAGGGACCCTTGCATCCTGCGCTGGATTTCCGGGACCGCTCCCCAGTAGTCGGCGCCGTGCGATCCGGTGAAGAGGATGGCGGGGCTCTGCGGACCGCCGGAGAGCAGTTTCTGAAGCTGTGGCTTGGTGGCCTGGGCCGATACGTAGTAGTCGACAGGGAAGGAACGGGAAGCGCCGAGAGCTTCGCCTGGATCTGGATTGTCGAAGGCTTGCTTGAGTGTGCTCGAGAGAAGGTCGGTGGGCTGGTCCTTCGGATTGCGGGTCATCCAGCATGCCGCCTTCTTTGCCTGCGCGGGGGTGAAGGACTCAGATTCGTACTGGACGATGCTGGCGGCGTAGCGGCCGTAGTCGGCGATATCGTTGAAGTACAGACGGCCGACCGCCCATTGCATCTTGAGCTTGTTCTGGAACTCGAAGGAGATGTCCTGCGGGGAGCCGACGAGAAGAAGGTAGTACGGCACCTTGCCCCTGGGGTGGACGGGTGCGTTCAGTGTGACCCCTCGGCTATAGGCCCAGGCCTCCGCGGTGAGGTTCGGCGTGACGCCGTTCTGAGGGCCTTCGAAGATCCGGAAGAGATCGGCCGACTGCACCTGCGATCGGCGAAGATCGATCAGCGGTTGGAGCTGCGCCTTGATGAGTTCGGCCTGTGGGTTGGTGGCGAAGATGATGCCCCACCCAGCCATGGTCAGGTCCTGCGGATTCGGAACGCTGGAGTCGGTACCAAGGATCTTGCCGGATTTCTTGCGCTTGTCCGCGTTGGGCAGATCGGGTGGCAGGTGGGGAACGTCCGCATCTGTGAGCGGCGGACGTACCCGGGAGGTGGCGGCGCGAACGCAGAGAGGCATAGGGAACGCATTGGAGGTCATAAGGCAATCCTTTGCTGGGCCCGGGATACGTTAGATATCGATGCGACACTCCGGTGACGAAAAGATGATCGGCTTCGGGGCGTCGGCGGGAGCATTGGGGCCGACGGCGAAGGCGATCTTTCCCGATGGATTCACGCCGTGGAGATTCCACTGGTCGCCGTCGCGGGTGATCTCCTGCACGACGAAGCCGAAGGTGACCGCGTCGGGACCGGTGAAGGTAAGCGTGGAGTTCGAAGAGTTGGTTGGCGCGACCTTGATTGTGGCCCCGACTGCTCCCTGGATCGCGGGTACGTCGATTCCGACGTCGGTTCCGTTGGCATCCGTCGCCGAAACCGAAATGGACGCGGACTTGAGGACTGACGTGATCAGGTAGGCGTGGGAATCCGGATTGAAGAAGTAATTTCTTACGACCGGGTTATCCGTCTTGAGCGTTCCTTCGGTGAGGTAGTTCCCGGCCTCGACCGTCTGGATTGTCGTGAGCGTCACACCGGTATAGGCGAACTGGACGCTGCGCGCGCTATGGAAGGCGAGCTTGAGCGATGGGGCGGAAGCGCCGAGCGCCTGCAGGGCTCCGGCGAGCACATCGAGTCCGAGCGAGAGGTCGAGCGAGTCGGTCTTCTGGCCGTTCACATTCGGCATAGCGCGTGGAGGTGAAGGCACGGGTGCAGGCTCAGTGCTCGTCCAGATGGCGCTGATGGGCCCGATGATCTGGGTCGTTTCGTCCCGTCCGACCAGGTCCATCACCTCGATCCCCGCACGCGGCATTTTGACGACGTTATATCCGTAGCTGTTGAGATATGTGATGCTCGGGTCCGTCTTCTTCATCGATCCGGCCTTGAGAGCGAGATGGGCTGCTCGCAAAGCGTACACCAAATCGGCGCACCGGAATACTCAGTTAAATCAGTCTCGGCAGACGATGCCGCTATGATGCAAGGGATGGGCCGAGGCCCAAACCAATCCAGCGGACAAGGGAACGAAGATGTCAGAGAACTATCAAAGCAAAGACGTTTGGAGTCGCACAACAAGCATTCACGGCTTCCCCATCGACGAACTCCGCTCGGTGCTCCAGAAGAGCATTCGCCGCGGGCGCGTGGAAGAGGCTGCTATTGCAGCCTATGAGTTCTTTGCCTCGGGAGCGGAGGCGGAAGAGGTGCTATGGCGGAGGCTTGAGATCATCGCGACCGAAGATGTCGGGCTCGGGATGCCGGCCGCTCCGTCGATTATCAACGCGCTCTATCTGCAGGCTGGGCGCATGGTCGATCCCGGCGATCGCTGGATCTACTGCGCGCACGCCGTGCGCCTGCTTGCGACGGCGCCGAAGGACAACATGTCGATGGAGCTCTCGGGTTGGACGCGCGAGGTGGTCGAACGCGGCGAGCGCAAGGTAGAGGTGGAAGACTTCATGGTCGACCTGCATACGCGGCGCGGATCGAGCATGGGCCGGACGGTAGCCCACTGGTGGAACGATGGAGCGAAGCTGGAGAACCGTATGCCGGGCTACGATCCGAAGTGGGGTAACTATCTTCGCAAGCTTGCCGGTGCCAAGGTTGATGAAAGATGGTGAGCTACTCGGCAAAGCGCATCTTGACCTTTGCTTCGAGCGCGGTGCTTGCTTCGTAGAGAGCCGTTGAAAGAACCATCGCAATCACGCTTGCACCCATGGCACGATGCAGATTAAACATCTGCATCGTGACCGCGAACATCGCGCCAAGGCCGCCTGTCTGCATCAGGAACTCGGCCACGACCGTTACGAGAATGCTGTAGGCCGAGCCGACGCGAAGGGCGACGGCGAGCTCCGGTATAGCGGCAGGTAAAGCCAGCAGCGTGAGTCGCTTCAAGCGTGATGCCTGCAGCGTGTGAAAGAACTCGAGCGACCGGCGCGGAAGACGATTCAGTCCGGAGCCCGCATAGACGAAGCTCGGGAAGAAGGTCATGATCATCACCGTGAGGAGTTCCGTTCTGCTCTCGTAGCCGAAGATCCTCGCGAGCAGCGGGATGAGGCAGACGATCGGGGTCGCGGTAAGCAGAAGCGCGGCGGGTTGCAGAAGACCGGTGAGCAGCTTCGATGTCCAGCACACGACCGCAAGGGCTACGCCCGCGATCATGCCGAGCGCGAGACCGCCAACAGCAAAGCCGAGCGTCCACAGCGCCGGGCCGAGATAGACGGGCGCGTGCAGCGCTATATCCTGCAGCACGGAGAATGGCGAGACTACAACGATCCTGTTGTAGTTCGTCGTCATCACCCATGCCTGCCAGAGTGCGAGAAGCAGGAGTACAGCCCACGACTTCCTGAAGAGACGGCCGATCACGAGCGCCTCCGGTCGACGACTTGCTCCACGAGGCCGATGACTCCGTATCCGGTGAGCGAGATCGCCGCAACGACCAGAACAGCGGCCCACATCAACGGTATCTGGAAGTTCTGCATCGTGTTAAGGATGACGATGCCGAGGCCGGTGGGCGCACCGAACCACTCTCCGACAACGGCTCCGATCATCGCCGTCGTGACCGCGAGCTTCATTCCACTGAGAAGCGCGGGCAGGGCAGAGACTGCGTCGAGATAGAGGAGACGCTTCCACCTGCCCGCCCCGCTCGCGCGAAAGAACTCAACGAGGCGTCGGTCGGCGGAGCGAGGCCGGTGGTCGCGGCGACATAGATGAGGAAGAAGACAGGGATTGCCGCGAGCAGAGCCGGTGTTGCTTGCCTGCCCGCCGTGATGATGAGGACCGGACCAAGCGCGATTGCGGGAACGGCATTCACTACAACTGCGAGACGGTCGAGGCCGGGTCTCAGCGCGGGGGTAAGATATGTCACCAAAGCCGCTACGATTCCGAGACATGTGCCCGCGAGGAGTCCGATGCCAGCCGAAGAGGCTGTGGCGAGTGTTGCGCGAAGAAGGAGCGCACGACGTCCGTTCGCTCCATAGACTGCGAGGACATCAGTCAGCGCGGGAAGCGTCTTGCCCGCCACGCCCATCTTTCCGGCAGCCTGCCAGATCAGCAGAAGAAGCACGAAGCCGCTCACCTGGTAGAGTATGCGTCGGATGTCTTCGCGACTTGATGTCGTGTCGTCCATCACGGCTCCAGGCTCTGGGTTAGATCGTCAACCATACGGTGGAAGGCCTCCTGTCGCATCGTCTCCACGACGCGTGGACGGGCGAATGGGACCTCCACTTCGCGTACGACGCGTCCCGGACGACCGCTCATGACGAGCACCCGGTCAGCAAGAAAGATAGCCTCCTCGACGGTGTGGGTTACGAGGATTGTCGTGATGCGCTTCTGTTGCCAGATGCGCTGGAGTTCGAGGTTCATGGAGCGGCGGGTGACCGCGTCGAGAGCGCCAAACGGCTCGTCCAGCAGGAGGAGCTTCGGATTCAGGCAGAGAGCGCGTGCGATCGAAGCACGCTGCCGCATGCCGCCGGAAAGCTGACTCGGACGCGCACTCTCAAATCCCTTGAGGCCGACGAGATCGATGAGACCCGCGATATGCTCGCGATCAGGCCGGCGTCCGGCGATCTGGAAGGGTAACTCCAGATTTCCTTCTACGGTACGCCAGGGCAGGAGAGCATGCTCCTGGAAGGCGATACCGAGTTCCTGCTTTGCCTGGAGTTCACGGGGTGGCACGCCGTCAACGAGCACGCGGCCCGTCGATGGCTCATCAAGGCCCGCAACGAGGTGAAGGATCGTGCTCTTGCCGCATCCCGATGGCCCAAGCAGCGCGACAAACTCTCCCTCGGCGATGCGCAGGTCCATGGCTTCCAGGGCAAGCACACGACGGTCGCGGCTGATCCGGAACTCTTTGCTCACGCCCTCGAGGGCAATCGTGGCCACGCGCTATCCGATCGCGCGGTCGAACCGCGACATGATGGTCTTGTACTGCCGCGCAACGCGCTCGCGCATGGGTCCGAGGTCGATGGTCAGGAGTCTGCGGTCCTGCATGACGACACGCCCGTCGATGATGACCGTGCGGACATCGCGTCCCACGGTGCTCTCGGCAAGCGTGATGACCGGATCATAGTTCGGATATTGGTCGTAGTCATCGGTGGGAACAAGCACTACGTCGGCTTTCTTGCCAGCCTCGAGGCTTCCGATCGAGCGCTCCAGTCGCGCCGCGCGGGAACCGCCACGAAACGCCTGCTTCAACATCTGCTCGTGAGTAATGGGTGGATCGACGTGATACGGCGTGCCGTTAACAGCCTGCTGCCCAAGCACCGCGCCATGCATTACCTGGAACATATCGAGGCTTGCGCGAGTAGCCGCACCGTCCGTGCCGAGACCCACGCGGATGTTGCGCCGCATCATCTCCAACAGCCTTGGTCTTCCCATGGTGTAGTTATTCAGGGCGCAATGACAAGCCGAGACATCGCGCTCGGCATAGAGATCAAGTTCATTCAGGCTCAGAAGAACGGAGTGTGCGCCGTGCACATAATGATCGAGGCATCCGATCTTCTCCATATACTCCGCCGACCGCATATTCCATTGACGAATGGCGAAGTCGACCTCGTATGTTCCCTCCGCGAGGTGCGTGTGGATTGGCGTATCGAGCGCGTGCGATAGCTCGTGCATGCCGAGACGAAGAGCCTCGGTATTCACCATCAACTGGCGCAGCGACAGCCATGCATTCACGCGCTGATGGTGCTTCCAGGAGTGAACGAGGTCTTCGCTTCGTCGCAGCGCAACTGCCGTGTCCATGCGCGAGTGAGAAGGCAGATCGTCGGTCGTGTCCATCGTCGACATGGCGATGCGTCCGCGAATGCCGATCTCATCGGCGGCCCGGCCCATCTCCTCCGGGAATGGGCCGCCCGCTTCGAGAAAGCAGGTTGTACCGGAACTGATCATCGCGGAGTAAGCAGCAAGGCCGCTGCAGTACACATCCTCGGGCTCCAGCCCGCTCTCGAAGGGGATGAGATAGCGCTGCCACATGGGACTGCGCAACTCGCCCTTACGCTGCACGGAGGGCAGCTTGCCGTGCAGGAACTGCTGGGCCGTGTGGACGTGGCAGTCGATGAAGCCGGGCATCGCGATCATGCCTGTGGCGCGGATCGTATCCTTTGCCGCGAACTTATCCGCCGCCTCCCGCGCCGCGCCGATCCATACGATTGAGTCGCCGTCGATCGCGATGGCGCCCTCACGGACCAGCGTTTCATGGTCGTCGAAGCAGACAACGTCTGCTCCCGTGACGAGTAAGCTCACTTCCTGCTTCTGCCGCACTTCACTCAAGCTTTCCCTCCGACTGCACGGTATGCCTCTTCCAACATACTTCGATCGATAAGCCGCTCCGGTGGCGGAAGGTTTTCCCTGCCCGTGATCTTCGCAATGGCGTACATGTTCCGGATGCTCTGATCGCTGAACCAGAACGGAATATTCGTTCCCGTTTCAAGCTCCAGAGGCACCTGCAAACGGTTCAACGTGACCTGCTGCTTGAGGTGGAGGCCCAGGTCCCCGCCATATTTTTCGACGGCAAGCCTCGCGGCATACGACGCGTCCCTGGCGTTGTCAGCCTGCGCGCGCAGGATTGCTTTCAGAAATCCGACAACCTGGCCACGATGCTTCGTTACCATCTCACGATCCATGAACAAAAGAGATGATGGCACCCTGTAGCCGAGATCGTAGACCTTCGTGACGAAGAAATCCTTCCCCTGCTTCAGGCCCATGTTCTCAAGCATTGTGGGCTGATTGGTGACATAGCAGAAGTAGGCATCTCCCTCGCCCTGCAGGAGAGCCTCAGGAGAAAAGCCGACCGGCACAAGTTTGTAGTCGAGCGGGAGCTTGTTGAGCCGAAAGGTCGCGTCCAGTTCGTTGCGCTCGCTTGGGCCCTGCACGAGGAAGCGGCCGCCGACGAGGTCTGCCGGCTTGAGCATTGGCCGCCTGGGCAGCGTGATCAGTCCCGTAGGCAGGATAGGAAACTGCGCGGCGACCACGACGAAGTCATTGCCTTGAAGGACTGCATCGAGGAAAGGCAGCCACTCGGCGTCGCCCATGTTCGCCTGTTGAGCCGCGACCACGACCACGGGCTGCGGCGCGTTCGGGCCGCCCGGCTCGTATGACATGCGGACGCCTTCGTCACGCAGGTAGCCGCGCTCCATCGCGACCCACAGGTTGCCATACTCGACATCCGGTAGCCAACCCAGGGCCCACACCAGGCCTACGCCACGAGTGCGCCGGCAGCCCAATGCGCCGCTCATACCGGCCATCGCCCCGAGATGCACAAAGCGCCGGCGATTCAACGAGACGATCCTCCACGGACAGGCCAGCATTTCAGCCGATCGGACGACAGGTTTACTAAGGGGTGCGGTTGTGCTGTTATGAAAATAACAGCCCCTGGCGATTCCCACCTCCGTCATTCTGCCTAGCCCCTGGAGATCCTTCGATGCGCCGCCTCAGCCTTGCTCTTCTCCTTGCATGCGGCGGCCTTGGTCTCAAGGCCCAGACGGCGCCGGAGCCTCTTCTGGTCAAGACCGGCACACTTCCGATGACCAAGGCAGTGCTGGTCTTCGGGCAGAAGATCGTCTACTACGACACCGGCGTCGGCCCCACGATCGTGCTCGTACATGGCTTCGGCAGCCAGGCCATGTTCGACTGGGGCCAGGTGATCATGCCGCTCGCGGCCAAGCACCATCGCGTGATCGCGCTCGACCAGATCGGCTTCGGATCGTCGGATAAGCCGTTCATCGACTACAGCATCCAGACCTACGTCGATTTCCTCGGCGAGTTCCTCCGCACGCTGCATGTCGACCACTTCACGCTCGCGGGCGAGTCGCTCGGTGGATGGGTCGCGTCGTCGTACGCCATTCAGGCGCTTGCTCCGGAGAACACCGGCAGGTACCCGCTGCCGAAGCCGGAACGGTTGATCCTCGAAGATGCGGCCGGACATAGGACGCTCGGCGATGGACCATCCATCCCGATCGCGGGAACCCTCAAGGACGCCGCGGGCGTTGGTATCATCTTCTACGACAAGTCTCGTGTGACTGAAGACTTCATTCGTCAGAACTTCGCCATCAAGCTCAAGGCGAACGATGGGTTTACGCAGCGCTCTCTCCGTGGCAATCCAAAGCTTGCGGAAGAGATTGTGAGCGATAAGCTCGCGTCGATCACGATCCCGACGCTCGTGGTCTGGGGCGGCAACGACATGGTTGTTCCGCTCGACGATGGCAAGGACTTCGCCGCGAAGATTCCGGGCGCGAAACTCGTCGTCGTGCCGGAGTGCGGGCACGTTCCCTCGACCGAAAAGCCGGCGGCGTTTCTCGATGCCGTCGTGCCGTTTCTCGAGTAACTGCTCCTAGTCGATCAAGTCTTGAGTACGAATAATGGGCGCCACCACGGTCCCATACCTGAGCGCTGCTTCAACAAGGTGTTGTGTCCCGCCCGGACCATCTCCGGCCTCGCCATCCCACAGGGCGAGGAGCGATCGCGCCGGCGCCCTGGCGATTGCTTCCTGCATGAGCCACAGGTTGGTTCGCTGCCAGACGTCGTAGTCCATACGCTCGCCCATCCATGCGGGCAACTCGAGACTGTCTCCAAGCACCTCGACATTGCTCTTGCCGAGCCGTTCGACGAGCGCATGAAAGCGCTTCACCCAGGCTTCACCTGCAGGCGCGACGGATGTCTCAATGAACTTTTCTTGCGGTAGCGTGAGGCGCAGCAACGTTTCTATCCCAAGCGAAGCGCATTCTTCGTGAAACAGAAGATCGCCCCCGCTCGCACCGCCTGCGATGCCCACTGTTCGCACTGTATGCACACGCTTTAGCTCCCGCAGCGTCTTAGCCATGGCTTCGCGCGCTCGACCTTCGCAAGACGCAGGAAACCTCGGGTGCTTCCGATCCGGGGCGTCGATCATGTGGCCGGTAAAAAGGATCGCGTGATCCCAGCCGAAGCGCTTTGCGTCCGACAACCCATCGAGGCTCTCCGCGACCAGGCGAAGCCCATCGGCCATCCAGCCATAGCTTCGCGCTTCAACGCCGAGCAGTCCAAGCAGCCCGAATTGCCGCCGCTCGCCTGCGCGTCGTACGTCCTCAGCAAAGCTCTCCGGGGCCTTTGGTCCTATGTCATTCCTCACGGAAGCGTGCATCCCAAGCCTCGCTTCACTGTACTCCGCGAAACCTCAAATGGATCGCATCAGAGCGTGACGAAGCGCTTAAGGCGGGCCGCCGCCTGGCCGAGGGCGCTCTCGTCAAAGTCCCGGGGAGCTTTATCGAACACGTCTTCCAGAGCCTTTCTCGTCTCCGGCATATCTCCGTGAATCCAGTGAGCCCTCGCGTTCTCGAATGTAAGAGCTCTCACAAAGCCGTCCCGCCTGCGATCGGATATCTGCTCACCCGGAACCTTCGCCAGCTTAGCCAGTGTAAGGTCGACCACGCCAAGCATCCGTCCTGTCTCACGCTTCTCAGCCAGTCCATCCAGCAGAATGCGGATTGCCTCCACCCAGCCACCCCAGTTCCTGCACTCCTCAAAGAGATTTGCCGCATCGAGGGCCCCCTCGACCGCTTCGGTCGGACGTCCCGCAGTCTGGTGAATCCTAGCCTGCGTCGTAAGAGAATAGGCAATCTGGAGCCGTCGCCCGTGAAATGCATGGATGGCAAGCGCACGTCGCAGAAGCTTCAGCGCCTCATCGAGATGGTCCGGCTTGTCGGCAAGCAGATCGGCCCAGTCCCGCAGCAGGTTTGCGAGCGCCGAGTGCCAGCGGATGTCGCGGGGCAACGGGCTTCGTTCGAAGTCGAGCAGAGAGGCACGGTAAAAGGTCTCAGCGGAGCGTACCCGGTGCCGAGTCTGCATGAAGTAACCGAGTTCGTGACGAGCCCTGCCGGAGTCGCGCGGCATATTATCGGTTTCGGCCAGGTGAACCGTCTCGCGATAGCAGTCATCTTCGCGGCGCTTCGCATCCGTTATCCTGGGTCCCTTCGTCGCAACAGCAGCCGTCCCTGTCGTGGGGACGCTCGGCGCGATCTCTTCCGGGATGCCACCCCAACGGCTCACGTAGTTCCCCGTCAGCAGAGCACGTTCAGATGAGCTCTTGAGCGCGAGCACACAAGCCGCAGCCTTCGCCTGCCTATTACAGCGCGCATAGGCGAAGTACGCCGCCGAGCGGACCTCGTCGTCGCATTCCCCAGTTCCATCTGATCCAACGATGTCCTCGTAGAGCTTCTGCGCCTCGTCCAGCTTGTTGAGATCGACGAACTCAGGCACCGTGAGCGGCTTTGGCTTGCCGTAGATCAGCAGAAAGGTCAGGGCGGGGTTCGGGGAGATCGTCTTCAGAAACTCGGAATGCCACGGCGACGCATCCGTCCAGACGATCAAAGGCGCCCCGAAGGAAGCTATCTTCTGGAAGAACCAGACGAGCCGGTCCGCGGCGTCGGTCTTCGGCGCGTCCTGCACGGGCAGGTTTAGCTCGGCGATGGCATCGCCGGACAAAGGATCGTTTCCGCCATCCAGCCGGATCTTGTTTCCCCGCCAGTTCTCGACGATGGAGACAGGAAGCTGACTCCAGTCCTCATCTTGCAGCGCATCCGGTATCTCCATGCCTGTGATGGAGCCCGGCGGAAGGCGCTCGATCGCTCTGGCTAGTTGCTTCCATCCCTTTCTTGCCCGTACACTCACCGCAGGTTCGGCAAGCGGAACAGCCGGTGAAAACCACGTGGCTTGCGGGACCTGTGGACCGTTCAGCGCCATCGCACTGAGGTCCAGTGCCCCCGTCATGTAAACGACCATCGAGGCCCAGTTGGCGCAGTCGAACTCCTGCTCGAACTTCGCCGCGCGGATGCGGACCAGGGCGGTCTCCGGGTCGCGGCTTGCCGCCGGACCAAAGACATCGGAGTAGAAGTCCCTTGAAATTGATTTCGCGTCAACGACGTTGAGCGGCGCCTGGAACGAGAGAACGAGCGGAACGCCTTGGCGATGCAGCGAGAGCGCGGGCGATTGCCCCCACGAGTCTGCCGAGCCCGAATAGCAACTCCACAGAAGCGCGATTCGAGCCTTCGCATAGCGGCGGGCGTTGGTCGTCGCGCTGACTCCGCCGATCTGGTTCAACTCGGGGTTCCCGTGCTTTTCGATATGCAGGATGTCCGGCGCGCCCCGTGCGATCCGCGTAATCTCTTCGGGCAGATTCTTCAGCGACTTGAGCGTCGCGCTGGTTGTATTCGCGTCGACGTCCGAGACCAGGTTCAACGTTGCTCCGAGCGCCACTGGTATCTTCGAAAACTTACCCCACGACTGAACGACTGATAGGTCGCGCGCGGCGAGGAACTTTCCTGAAAGGTCATAGAGCGCTCCCCATGGCAGAAGATGAAGTTCCGGCCGTGTCGTCTGGATGACGAGCCTTCGGGAAGTTGACGGCTCCGAAAGAAACTCTTGCAGCACGGGGCTCAGGCCAGCAAGCGTTTGGAACAAGTCGCGCCCGACGGCGCGGATGACCACCGCACTCTCGTATCCTTTCCGCTCTTCATTACAGCGTTTCATTCGGTTGACGAAATCGCGCCACCGTTCATCGTTCACGGGCGAGCGAAACGTCGATGCGGAGAACTGGCATCCATCGATCGACAAAAAGACGCCATACTCGCGCTCAAGCGTAAGCGGCATCTTCTCCTCGTCCTTCGTGCTCGGCAGCACAAACTGGACGACCGCGGTCTTGCGGAAGATCGGCACCCAGACACGCTACCATAATCGAATTGCGCGGGTTGCCGTTCCGAGAGGTCAACGCCTCAGTGTCTACGGCGTCGCCTTCCGCGGCCTCGTATAGGTCAGACCCGCACTCGCGTAGATACCAGGGCTTGGGAAGCCCACGAACTCTTGATACTTCCGATCGAAGGGGTTCTCCACCCGTATCGTCCCTTCGAGCCCCTCGCGCAGGTTCCATCGCAGCTTCGCGTTCGTGATCGAGTAAGCGCCGACAGTGCTGTACTGCGGAACAGGCACCTGGTAGTCGTATCTCCTTCCAACCCATACGGTGGCAATGTCGAGGCCCATCGCGCGCGTCACGGGTAAGGACATGCGAATCTGCTCGCTCCATCGCGGCACATCCCGCAGCCGGTTCGCGGTTTCCTTCAGGCCTGCATCGAGATAGGAAACCTCTCCGCCAATTCTGACTCGCCGCACTGCCGCGCTCGCCTCCAGTTCCAGTCCTCGGCCATAGCCATGGCTGTCATTCACCAGGCGAAAGACGGTGGGGTCGAAGTCGACAAGATCTCGATACCGATTATCGAAATAGGTGAGCGAAACCTTCGTCGCAGCCGGCGCAAACTCCCGTTCCACGCCAGCGTCGAATCCGGTGCCGAACTCCGGCACGAGCTTCGGATTCCCCACAAGCGGGCTGCCAAGCGCGTAGAACGAGGGCAGCTTGAACCCCTTGCCCCAACTCGCCCTCAGCCGTGTCTTCGCAAGCGCATAGCTTCCACCAACACGTGGCGAGATCACGGTGTGATACGTGTTGCTCTTTTCGAGCCCGAACCCGCCGGTGACCGCCAGCTTGCCTTTCGTCACCGTCCCATTTCCCGAGAACGAAAACGTTGGCCGCGAGAGCGCGTAGGACGCAGGAAGATATCCCGCCAGGTTACCCACGCTTGTCCCGTTCTCCTGCCGAAATGCCGTCACGGCATACAGCGAAAGCCACCGGGCTGGATGGACCTGTTGAACCGTCAACACCCGCCATCGCATGAATCGCGTGGCGCTCGCCGTCGATGGCACGTACGAGGGGCCGGGAGGAAGCCTATCGAAAATCGCCGGCGTATCGTTCACGGCCACACGCGAGAAGACGTCTCCACCCGCCGTGTAGAACCAACGCGTCCCAACCTGCTGCTGATAATTTGTCCCGCTGACTATCTGATCCGCCCTATCGTGTTCGATTGCCCGAGAGATCGCAAACGCCGGTCCGCCGCTACTGACGGGAAAGCTCGTCGAAGCGAGCCGGTTCCACCGCATAAAGCTCTGCACGTGCTTGCTGCCGCCAAGACTCACGTCAGCCTTCAACGAAGCGTCACCCGATGCGAACCCGTCATCGAGTACCTGCTGCCCCATGCGCGAGAAGCCGCCATCCCCGCTGAGCCCAAGCCTCTTCCATGTCCTGCTCAGCCCGCCACTCGCTGAGCCGTACCCGAACTCTCCACCTTCAGTCGACAGTCTCATCACTGGTCCGTCAGCAGGCCTTCGCAGCACGATGCTGATCACTCCGCCCACCGCCTCCGAGCCGTAGATCGAGGACAACGGCCCTCGCAGAATATCGACGCGTTCTATCTCGTCCGCAGATAGCGTTGCGAAGTTGAACGCGCCACCAAGCAGGTCGCCGATATCATTCGCCGGCACGCCATCGATCAATACAAGTGTGAAGTTCGGTTTTGCCGCCCGTATGCTCACGCTGCTTAAAGAACCCTTCGATCCTGCCTGCGAGAGATGCACCACGGCTACGAAGCGCAGCAACTCCGCCGCATCCCTCGCCCCGCTCCGCACAATCTCCTCGCGATCGAGGATTGTGTGCGTCCCCGCAAGCGTGTCGGCTGGCACCGGTTCCGCGATGACGGTGATGCTCTCTGCACGCGGCGCAACGCTCTGTCCGGGCGCCATGCGCAGCGCGCAGGCCGCAAGACAATACAGAAGCGGAGCCGAGCGTGGATGAGGAGTTTTCATTTGGAATTGTCGTGGTGCCAGCCCAGTCTAGCCGCTCTCGCTCGCTTGACCCGCAGGGTATGCTTGGTATGTTCTACACCCCTCAGACCTGGTGGCTTTCTCCGCGATGGCGTTCACCGGCAATCAACGATTCGAACTGCGCCGCGAGCTTGGACGCGGGGGGATGGGCGTCGTCTTCGAGGCCTGGGACACGGAGCGGCGTGAGACCATCGCGCTCAAGATGCTGCATCGCAGCGACTCCGAGACGATCCTCCGGCTCAAGCAGGAGTTTCGCTCCCTCAGCGAGATCGCCCATCCAAACCTGATCTCGATGTACGAGCTGCTCTGCCATGAGGACGACTGGTTTTTCACCATGGAGTTCCTTCAGGGAGCTTCGAACTTCATGCAGGATGTCACCCTCTCGCAGAGGGAGAGTTCGGAGGCGGCCGGAACACTCCCTACGCTGGACCACACGACCGCCTTGCCCTCACAGGACAGCGACGCAACCCGCTCTTTGTCCGCGATGCCAGGCTTGACTCAGGCGACCGTTGCGCTCCCGGACGAAGATGCGACCGTCGCTCATCTTCCTTTCGCTGAAAAAGCAACCAGTCTCATCACATTTTCTGAAACTCCCACTGGTTATGCTCTTCGCACCATCTCCTTCGAGAAAATCCAGCAGATCCTGCACGGCTTCCGGCAACTCGCCATCGGAGTTCAGGCCCTGCACGCCCAGCGTAAGCTGCATCGCGATCTTAAGCCCGGGAACGTCATGGTGCGCGGCGACGGGACGGTCGTCATCCTCGACTTTGGCCTGGCCTCGACCCGCGCCGCCAAGCCAGAGACCAGGCTCAAACCGGATAGGGCAGGGAACCAGGTGCGTCAGCCCGGGTCCAGCTCTTCAAGCTCGGATCACGGCATCTCCGGCACGATCCCTTACATGTCTCCAGAGCAGGCCGCGGGCGCGCCACTGACCGAGGCTAGCGACTGGTACGCCGTCGGCGTCATGCTCTTCGAGGCTCTTACGGGCGGTCTGCCGTTTCAAGGCGAACCGATCAGGATTCTCCGGGCCAAACAGCTAACGGAAGCCCCGGAGGTCACGAGTATCGTCTCCGGAGTTCCGCCCTCGCTGAGCGCCGTATGCATGGGGCTTTTGCAGCGCGACTCCAGCCGCCGCCCCGAAGGTCGCGAGATACTCCAGGCTCTCGGCGCAACCACGGGCCCCGCGCAGGCTCAGGCCATCGGGATCGACGACGAACCGGAGTTCGTCGGCCGCGAGCAGTACATGCAGGCTCTTCGCGCAGGCTTCGACAGCAGTCGCATGGCCCCTACAGTCGTCCACCTGCATGGACGATCCGGCTCCGGCAAGAGCACGCTCACGGAAAACTTTCTAGAGCGCCTCGCCGCCGAGCAGCCTGTGCTCGTCTTTCGCGGGCGGTGCTACGAACAGGAGTCCGTGCCCTATAAATCCGTCGACGGGATCGCAGACGAGATCGCCCTGTGGCTCGCGGGGGCCGACGCAAAAGACCAGGAAGCTCTCTCGCCAATCGAGTGCCTTCCGCTCACCAAGGTCTTTCCGGTCTTCCGCCGGGTGCGTTATATCGCGGAGTGCGCCGATCGTTCCGAGGGCTCTCTCGCCCTCACAGAGCTTCGTCGTGACGCCTTCCAGGCTCTTGGCGACCTCTTCGAGCGCCTTGATCGAAGGCATCCCCTCGTGCTCTGGATCGACGACCTGCAGTGGGGCGATGTCGACGGGGTGGAGATGCTCTCGGTCGCCCTTGCACGCCCCGGCTTACGCGTCCTTCTTCTTGTCACCTATCGGGATGAGTATGCGGCTACAAGTCCGTCTCTCAAAGCCCTCGCCGGTCTCGAACGAAGAGCTGCCGCGCTCACACTCCGGGATATTCCTGTCGAGCCGTTGAGTGCGGAAGAGTCGATGGAGCTCGTCGGCGCCATGCTACGCGAGCGCGAGAATGAGGCGTCGGTCGAAGAGATGCAGGAGATCATCCGGCAGGCCGACGGTAACCCCTACTTTCTCAAAGAGCTTGCTCACCACATTCGAACCGGCCGTACTCTGCCGCAGTCTGGAGGCAGCTCAGGAACCTCGGGCCTCGACGAGATTCTCTGGAGCCGCATTGTCGCGCTTCCTCAAGCCGAACTCGATCTCCTTGAAACGATCGCTGTCTCCGGCCAGCCCATCCGCCTCCGCTACGCGCACGAGGCGAGCGGCCTGGAAGATCTCCCGCTTTCCATCCTCACGTCGCTGCGCATGCATCACCTGGTTCGCAGCAGTGGTCTCAGCCTCCTCGACGAAGTCGAGACCTATCACGATCGCATCCGCGAGACGGTCCTCGCCCACCTCACCCACGTCCTCCGTCGCGATCGTCACGCCAGCCTCGCCGTCACGCTCGAGGCATCCGGCGAAGCGACCTCCGACACACTTGCCGTGCATTACGAGTCCGGGGAGCAGCCCGCCAAAGCCGGACACTTCTACGAGCTCGCCGCGCAGGAGTCCGCCAAGGCGCTCGCCTTTGCGCGCGCGGAAGCCTTCTATGTGAAAGCCCGCAAACTTGTTCCGGACGTCGTCTCCCGTACCCGCATCTCCGAGCGTCTCGTCCACCTCTACACAGACCTCGCCCGATTTCCCGAGGCGTACGCCACCGGCCGCGCTGCCCTCGCGGAGCTTCATCTCAAGATCCCGGCGAAATTCCATCCCCCCAGCTTCGCGGTCGATCTTTTCAAGAACTGGCTACTTCTCCGCAAGATCGAAATCGAATCCATCCCCGACCTCCCCGTGGCCACGGACCCGGAACACATTGCGCGCATGACCATCCTTGCCTCGATCGGCAAAGCGGCCTACCAGGTCCGTCCGGAGCTCTGCATCGCCATCATGGTCAAGATGGTGAATCAGTACGTTCTTTTGGGGAGCACACGGGATACCGCCATCGGCTTCATGGCCGTCGGCACGATCTTCTTCGGAGGCATTCTTGGCCGTTACAAGACAGGCCACCGCTACGGCAAGGTCGCTTTGCAGCTCATCGATCGTTATGACGCCACCCGCAAGCGTCCCGAGGTCAGCTTCGTCGTCGGCTACTTCGGTACTTCCTGGCGCGAACCTGCGACAGAGGCTGAAGCTCTCTGGCGTACAGCCCGTACCGCTGGCCTCGGCACAGGAGATCTCTTCCACGTAGGCTGTGCCTGTGCCGCCACTGCCATCAGCCAGTTCATGCGCGGAGCGCCGCTCAACATCATCGCGCAGAATACAGCCGAGGACGTCGATCTCCTTACTCGTTTCCAACTCAAAGAACCACTCAGTTCAGTTCTCGCCGTCCGCAGAGCGATCGCCCTCTTACAGGACCCGAATGCCGCCTCTGTACCTGCCTCAAAGCAGGAAGCCGACTTCGGCTCCCGCCACCTCGCGCATTACGCACATCTGCTGAATCTCCAAACGCACTATCTCCTCGGCAACTACGAAGCAGCGAAGATATCCGGCAAAGGATCCGCGGCCTACATCGGTGACTCCCGTGGCATGCTCCACGGCACGGAGCACTATCTCTACCTCACCCTTACCGAACTCGCCCTGTCCCGACGCCGCTCTCCACCCGCGCGCATCCTTACCCTGCTGCGTGCCCGGCGCACCGTCAGGCGCTTCAAGCTCTGGGCTCGCAACTCCCCCGCGAACTTCGCCTCCAAGGCGAGGCTGATCGAAGCCGAATGGCTGGCCACTGCGAATCGAAGTCAGCAGGCACTCGACCGCTTTGGGGATGCGGCCCGCACGGCCCTGCGCTATGATCATCCACACATTGCGGCCCTCGCCTGTCAGCGGGCTGCATCGATCGCCTCGGAAGCCGGCCTTCGACAGCATCTTCTCGGCGAAGCAATCCGTCACTACACGCACTGGGGCGCAACCGGATACGCCGCGACCCTGCAGCAAACAAAGACCGGGCCCCCAGTTTCAGCGAACTAAGCCAGCGAGCTAACCCTAGTGAGCTACCCAAGGAGCGCCTTCGCGTGAGTTACATGGATTTCCCGAGCTTTTCGTTGGTCGGCAGCTTCTACACCGATCCATCCACCATGGACAACGACCCCTCGCACTACGACGAATCCTGCACCAATCCATCCCCCTGGCAGGATCCCGGCGGCTCCCACTTCTTCTCTTTTCAGGACATCCTCGCCTCGAAGCCGAACCGCGCCTTTACGCCGCCAGTCGTCACCTGCGCCTTCGACCAGAACGGCAACCCAAGCCTCACCGATCCGCTCATCGGCGCGCCGGTCAATTCCACCGACACCCCGGGCGCGACGAATGGCCAGACGCCGCCCTTCTCCCCCGCCAAGATGGTCGACCTTGATGTTTACCAACAGGGCGTTTCGAACATCTACGGCTTCGTTCTCAAGCTCACGGTAGGCGGCACGGTCCTTACTGGGGCCATGGATCCCTGTACACTGAACAGCATCCGCTTCGATCGCGTTCTTCCCACGCGCGGCTGGGCCGGATGGGACAGTTACGGCTGGGGAAGCTTTGGAGGGGATTCCAACGCATGCGGCGTCTACCAGTCCGTCGTTCGCATTCCCGCTGACACCTGGCCCGCCGCCTCCGGTTCGCCCATCCTGGACCAGCTCCGAGCCGCCACCACGCAGGACACCTCGGGCAACCTCCTTCTCTCCATCCGCATGACGCTCGACGGCTACCAGAACGTCCCCTGGCATGCATCGGACTTTCGTATCGGCCGCGTCCTCGCCACAGTCGGCCCGCAACTCGCGACCGATCCCTCCCATTGCCTAGCCGGCCGCTGGCTCGCCGGACGGAGTGCCGGACCCGGCGACGCATGGGATCAGCCCTCGCTCTACGGTGCGCCTTTTGAGGTCAAGAACAACACCGTCGCTATCGATCTCTCGAACGCGTTGATGACCTCCGCCCCCGGCCAGGGGCCGCTCAATCTCGGAAACCTCTCCGTCTATATCGGGGACGGCTCGACGGGTGTCGTCGGTACTCCGTTCCAGACGAACGACATCCTCTACAGCCTCTCTGGCGGCATCGTCCGCCTGCCTCTCACCGCCGAACAGGCGGCCGCAGCCGCGTCGGCGCCTTTCTTTCTCGCCTCGTCGCTCCCTGGCATCAACGGCCTCAGCACCTTCAATAAGCAGCCTGTCCTCTGGCAGGAGAGCGCCACTGGTTTCTGGATCGCGTGCGACGACCGCAACTTCCAGCTTGCCAGCGATCAGCCCAACCCCGGCTCTCAGCCTGGCTTCTTCTACGTCACCCAGTGGGGACAGCCCGTAACGGACGCTTCGCAGATCGAGCATCACGTCTTTCCCTGTTTCCCGAATAACTCCGCCGCCACCGTCCCATGGTCCGGCGGCTATAAAGGCAACAGCCTCTCCTCCGATGGCTGCCTCGAAGCGGTTCTCTGCCCGGGAACTCATTCAGGCCAGTTTTGCCTCGAGCTCTCCGCCATCTGGGACCCCGGCTCACGCACTCCGGAGTTGGAGTCGCAGCTCTACTTCATCTGCCTCTGGCAGAAGGGCACACCGCCGCCACCACCGAACCTCGAGAGCGGCTGCCCGCCGCAGGAGCAGATGATGTCCGCCGTCGTCTGGTCGAGCTATCAAATCAACACCAAGCCGGATTGGGCCGAGATCCAGCGGCTCATGAAGGTTTACGTCAAGCTCTTCCCCTCCATGCACGCCCGCATGGACCTCAGCGATCAGCAGACCTTCCAGATCTTCTCGACGAACCCGCCGTGGTTCGTCTCCTATGCCAACATGCCCGGTCCTGCCACGTACACGCTCCCCAGCGGTGGCGTTATCGCAAGCGGAACCATCCCCTACTACATGACCCGTACGATCGACGACCCGCGCCTGATGCCCATCATGCGCGACCTCTCGCCGAACCGCCTGCTCACGGTCCTCTACTACTGCTACAACCTCCAGCAGGAGACCCAGCCCACGCCGCCACCGCCGGGAGAAGGTGCGCCGCACCCAACCGCGACGCCAACCAGGAAAGGAGCCAACGCATGAGATACCTCCGGCCCGTCGCCTCTTCGGTTGTCGTTCCCGAAGGGAATCTGCGTTTGGTGTTGCCGTTGTTCCTGGCCTTCTCCCTGATGGCCACAACGCCAGCGACCGCTCAAACCACGCCGCCCGTCCAGACCACGCCCACCATCCCTTACACCCTCACTTTCGTCGCTGCGCCGCAGCCAAGCACGCTTCCAGCCCTGCACTCGTACTGCCTTGCAAACGTCTCCCCCACCCAGTGGCTCATCCTCGGCGGACGCCTCCAGGGCCTTCACCAGTTCAATCCCAGCGGTAACTTCGCCGGGCCAAATACCATGCTCTGGTCCGTCAATCCCGTCGCCGGAACCTCTGTCCAGGTCGCAGATCTCTCTCAGCTCAGCGCCTCCTTCGCCGATCCTCTGACCGCCACGAACCAGCAGTGCGAGTACCATCCCGAATCGAACGCCTGGTACATCGTCGGAGGCTATGGGGTCATTCATGCGACCGGCCAGTACACCACCTTCCCGACGATCATCCGCATCCCCGTCTCGCAGGTAGCCGCGGCAGCCACCAACACCACGTACACTGCCGCCCAGCGCCAGGCTGCCGTTGCAGGCATCATCACCAACCCCGTCAACCTCGTCACCAACAATGCTCTCAAGGTCACGGGCGGCTCCCTCTCCCACACCGCCGCCGGGCTCGAGTTCCTCGCCTTCGGGCAGGACTTCGAGGGCAACTACAACCCGTTCGGATCCTTCACCCAGACCTACACGAACCAGGTCTTACCCTTCGTCATCAGCACCACCGGCACGGCCAATCCGCCAGCCTTCTCCATCAAGACCTACGACCCCATCACATCCTCCGACTCCACCATGCCGTGGAACCGCCGCGACTTCGCCTCCGGATACGACGTCGATCCCACCACCGGACTCGAACGCTACTCCGTCTTCGGTGGTGTCTTCCCGCCGGGCAAGATCGCCGCCTATGACTTTCCGGTTTACATCACCGGCAACGGCGTCAGTATCGCCGTCAACTCTGACCACAACCTCTCCCAGCACTTCGGCTTCTACGAGTCGCCCATCATCTCCGTGTGGGATGGGTCGAGCATTTACCACACCTTCTTCGGCGGCATCGGCCACTTCTTCCTTAACCAGACCGCCGACCAGGCCACCGTCTACAAGATGGTCACCGCCCAAGGCCGCAACGACGGCATGCCCTTCATCGAGGACGTCGCTACGCTGCTCGAGAACTCCTCCGGCCAGTACCAGGAGGTTGTCTCCCAGGACCCCATCCCGGGCGGTCTCCTTCACGGCGCATCGGTCGACTTCATCCCGAACCTCTCCGTCGCCTCGCACTTCCAGGGAACCGAAAACTCCGTCGTCAATCTCTCGACCTTCACCGACGGCGAGAAGGAACTCATCGGCTATATCTACGGAGGCATCGAGGCCACCTTCCCGCTGCCCTGCTACCCGAGCCACGGCACCATCGCGACGAATACTCTCTACAGCGTCTATCTCAGCAAGGGCCCGTGGCCAAACCTCGTTCCTGCGTCCACCGCGACGGAAGCCTCCGGCGTCTACCCTCACAACACCGCCGCCGTACAGCCCGCAGCGCCAAACTCCGGGCCACCGGTCTACACCCCGCCAAACCCATGCGCCACGGCTCCCATCGGCCTGACCAAGCTTCCTCCGAAGAGCGTAAAGAAGCCAATCCAAGGAAACCAGAGATGACCATGCAAACGCAGGAGACCGCAGCCGCCACGCAGATCGATCAACCCTGGCTCATTGACTACATTCGTGAAGCAGGCGCAGTCGCCGGAACGGTCCATCGCCGCGAAGAAGGCGGTCTCCGTCTCACTGCCTCGCACAACATCCCGCCGAAAGTCTGTGAAATCGTCGCCTGGGTTCCCGACGGCAAGGGCATGGCCGGACAGGCCCTCGTCACCAAGACTCCAGTCTTCACCTGCAATCTCAAGGATGATCCCTCAGCCACCGTCCGCCCTGGAGCGAAGGCGGTCGACGCCAAAGCCGCCATCGCCCTGCCTGTCTTCGATTCCGCCGAAAATGTCATCGCCGTAGTGGGCATCGCCTACGCGGATGATCGCGACTTCACCCCAGAGATCATCGCTGATCTCACCACGAAAGCCGGATCCTTTCACTAACCCCGGTAAACCACCCGCCCCGCGCAAATCGTACCCACCACACGCCCGATCATGGCAACCTCATCAAACGGCGTATTGCGCGACTTCGACAGCGCCTTCGACCCGTCGAATGTCCACTCGCGTCCTGCATCGAACACAACAACGTCGGCCACCGCACCCACACCAAGCGTCCCGCGCCCGGCCAGGTTGACGATCGCCGCCGGATTCTGGCTCATCAACTCCAGGACGCGCCGCACCGGCATCCCATGCTCTCGTCCAAGCACCTTCAACGCAAGCCCAAGCGCCGTCTCCAGCCCGGTAATCCCGTTCGGAGCCCGTTCAAACTCCACTTCCTTTTCATGCGCCGCATGCGGAGCGTGATCCGTCGCAATGCAATCAACCGTGCCGTCCAGAAGCCCGGCGATCACCGCCTGCCGATCGTTCTCGGCGCGCAGCGGAGGATTCATCTTGGCGTGCGTATCGAAGTCTCCGACCGCCTCATCCGTCAGCGTGAAGTGATGCGGAGCCGCCTCGCACGTTACATGCAGCCCATCTTCCTTGGCCCGCCGGATCGCCTCAAGCGCCTTCGCCGTCGACACATGCTGCACATGCAGGTGCGCCCGCACGCCATCGACCTTCGCAATCTCCCGCACCAGCCGGATATCCCGCTCGACGATCCGGCTCTCCGCCTCAACCGTCATCCCGCGCAGACCAAGCTTGAACGCCACCGTCCCCGCGTTCATGCTACATCCGCCGGTGAGCCGCGTATCTTCCGCATGCTGCGAGATCGGCAACCCAAGCCGCCCTGCGCACAACAGCGCCGCCTGCATCACGTGATCCTCGAGCACCGGCTTGCCATCATCGGTAAATCCAACCGCCCCGGCCCGCGCCAGCGACTCGAAGTCCGTGAGGTGCTCACCCATGCTGCCGAGTGTCACTGCCGGCATGGCATATAGATGAACCTTAGCCCCCCGCTCCGGGTCGAGCATCCACGCAAGTGAAGCCGTCGAATCGTTCACCGGAACCGTGTTAGGCATCGCGACCACGGTCGTAAACCCACCCGCCGCCGCCGCCGCAGTCCCGGTTGCAATCGTCTCTTTATACGTCTGCCCCGGTTCCCGCAGATGAACGTGGACATCCACAAATCCCGGAGCCACCGTCATTCCGGTCGCATCGAACGTCTCGCTAACCTCAACCCGGTCCAGCACCCCCGGACCTTCGACCGCCGCAACTCGCCCATCCCGCACCAGCACGTCGAAGAGCCCATCCACCCCACTCGCCGGATCGACGACCGTCCCACCCTTGATAAGCATGTCTTGCCCCAAAGAACTCAAGCCGACACCCCCAACGCCCGCACAAGCAGCGCAGCCCTGACGGCAAGCCCATGCGCCACCTGCTCTTCAATCGCCGACGACGGTCCATCGGCCACGTCACCCGTAATCTCGAGTCCGCGAATCATCGGCCCCGGATGCATCACCACAAGGCCCGGTTTGCCCTGCGCCAGTCGGTCTGCATTCATCTGGTAGCGCGCACTGTACTCGTTCAGATCGATCTCCAACCCCTCAAGCCTCTCCCGCTGAATCCGCAGCATCATTGCCACATCCGCGCCGTCGAGCGCCTGGTCGAAGTCCCGCGAGATCTCGACATCGAGGCATCGCGCCTCCTCCGGCAGCAGGGCCTCCGGGCCGCACAGAATGACCTTCGCCCCAAGCCGAGGCAGGAGCATAGCGTTCGACCGCGCCACGCGGCTGTGCCGGATGTCCCCGGTAATCACGACCGTCCGCCCGCGCAGCCATTCGCCCGGCCCACCCCTCGTCGCGACACCAAGCCGCCGAATCATCGTCCGCAGGTCCAACAGCGCCTGCGACGGGTGCTGATGCATCCCATCTCCCGCATTCAGCACCGGAAGTCCGGTCATCCGCGCCAGAAGCATCGGAGCCCCGCCCGCATTGTGCCGCAGGATGATGCACTCCGCCCCCAGCGCCCGCAGCGTCAGCCCGGTGTCCTTGAGGCTCTCGCCTTTTTCGATCGAAGAGCTCTTATCGCTCACCAGCGTCGTCGTCGCGCCCAGCGACTTCGCCGCCAGCTCGAACGACGTTCGCGTCCGCGTGCTCGATTCGTAAAACAGCAGCGCCACACGACGCCCGGAAAGCAAGGTTGACTTGGCCTTCGGGTCCATCGTCTCCAACCGGTCGGTCAGCGCCAGAATCGACGCCACCTCCATGGCGGGCAACCCGTCCACCGTCAGCAGTGAACCCGGAGCGTACCGCACTAGTCGGCCAGTTCGACAAGCAGAACTTCTTCCTGCCCGTCGATCTCGTTCAGCTTCACTTCGATGATCTCGCGCCACGACGTCGGGATCAGGCGCCCCACGAACGTCGCCTGGATCGGCAGCTCGCGGTGCCCGCGGTCGATCAGCACAAGCAACTGCACGCTCTTCGGACGTCCATGCGCGAACAGCGCATCGAGCGCCGCGCGGATCGTCCGCCCGGTATACAGCACGTCATCCATCAGGACGATGTCCCGCCCGTTCACATCGAACCCGATCGCTCCCGGCGTCACCACCGGCCGCACATCCCGCGTCGATAGGTCGTCGCGATAGAAGCTGATATCCAGCACGCCGGTATCGATCGGATGCTTCTCAATCTTGCTGATCAGCTTCGCCAGCCGCTCCGCCAGCGGAACGCCGCGTCGCTTGATCCCGACGAGTCCGAGATTCTGGCCGCCATTGTTCCGCTCGACGATCTCATGCGCCAGCCTCACCAGCGTGCGCTCGATCTCCGAGGCCGACATCAACCGGCCCTTCTCGCGCAGCTTCGGCTTGGGCTTCGCCGCGCTTTCCTCACCAGCCTTCGTCTTTACCGTGTCATCTGTCATATCGAATTGCCCCAGATCATATCAGTTGAAGAAGCCCTCAGGCTCCATCACGCTCGGGTACGCCGCATCCGCAGCATTCCGCCAATGGCCCCGCCAAGCGCCGAAAATCCCACAAGAAATGTCCCCGAAACCGCGAGCAGAAACAGCGCCATCCCAGCCCGCATCTCGGCCGAGTAAAACATCTTCAACTGCTCCTCGGTGATCTGCACGCCGCTGTCTTTCTGCTGGACGACCGCCTGCTGCATCGCATTCGTCAGCCAGAGGTCGATCGACCCCATCGCATGCAGCCCAAAGCGAGCCACCAGGCCGCCAATTGCAATCACCGCCGCAAGCGACGTCACCGCCATCAGCCCATACACCAGCCCCACCCGGGCACCGGTACCCGCAGTGATCAGGGTCTCCGGATGCCGTCTCTGG
Source organism: Granulicella sibirica (assembly GCF_004115155.1). Taxonomy (NCBI): domain Bacteria; kingdom Pseudomonadati; phylum Acidobacteriota; class Terriglobia; order Terriglobales; family Acidobacteriaceae; genus Granulicella; species Granulicella sibirica. Next base: position 1,778,625 of record NZ_RDSM01000001.1, on the reverse strand, counting down.
TAGATCGCCAGCACCACCACCGCACCGCAGACCGTCCACAGCCATGCCAGCGGAAACGCCACCGGAAGCCACATCACTCCAACCATCAAAACCGCCGCCACGGCTGAAACCCCAGCCGCCAGGACCGTCACGGTCCCCCATCGAACCCGCCCAGGATGTGGAGGAGGCAGCGCACCCGTGCTGGCCCGTCCATCGGAGGCTTCGATTCTTGCTACGACAACGTTCTCTTCAAGAACCCGAAGCTGCGGAGCCCCGCAATGCGGGCAGAACGTCGACTCACCCGCACTCCCCACCAGATCCCCGCCGCATCGATGACACAATCCGCGCATACCTCTTTGAGGCTACCACCCCACTGCCCGCGAGGTATGGGCCGCCCTACTGCTTGTCTCCGTCCGAATCGTCCCCAAACGACAGATGCCCCGGCAGATCCAGCGCCACCAGCCCGATCTTCGTCCCGCCTCCATCTTTTTCAAGCGCGACGATGTGCTGGTGCTGCTGCGACCCTGTCTTGTACTCCAATTCACCCGATCCCGCCTCAGTCACCGTGATGTGGTTGCTCTTGTTGTTGTCGCAGGTCAGCCCTTGCGAGGTCTTCACCGGCGTCCCAACCGCCTTGTTGTGCTGACACTCGATCACGTCCCCATACTTCGCCAGCGCTGGCTTGTAGAACTCCGCGACCTTCTCCGGAGCATCGTCACTGTGATAGCTCATCGCCTTGATGCGCATCTTGAACGCGCCGAAGCTCATGTTCACGTCGGCGGCATCGTCGTCCTTGCCATTATCTTTTTTCTTCAGCACCGTCGCGCCCGGGTACACCGGGAGCCCAAGCCCATCCGACACCGCGGCCTCATCCGTCTTTACCTGCATCCCCCCGAACGGCGTGGCGACCTTTACGTTCTCCCCGGTCCCCTCTTTTTTCGAACGCACATTGCACCCAGCCAGGACCAGAGCACCCAGCAGTCCAGCAGCCACCACACCAGAACGCATGCTCATCATCCGCTCCATGAAAAACCTCCGACCGTCCTCGACGGCTCAACATCCCCCGAAGATACGCCCCATAACGATATAAGTTCCGTGCCGTCACCGGAACCCCCTCCGCGCCTTTTCCCTCGGATTCGCGTCCTATCAATGCCACCGCCTCTCCACGGAGCACGATGACCCTCTCGAATGTCCTGCCGCTCGCTCTCTTTTGTCTCGCCTCTGTCGTCCGTGCGCAGGTTCCACACGCCGCCTCGACCGCTCGAAAGCCTCACGCGGACACCTCATGGCGTCAGCAGGCCGTTTACTTCTCGGATCGGAAACCCATCCTTGGCGTTCCCACCCCGGCCACCCGCCTCATCGCCCACTGCTCCGAAGACGGCACCACCTTTCTCAATGAAATCCCAGGCCCGGATGCCACCACCATCCCCGACCTCTACCGCGTCACCTCAAGCGGCGAGGGACTGCCTATCCGCCGTGAGCTTCCCCTGGACTTTATCAACCTTTCCGTCCGAGACTTCTTCGCGGCGGACCACACCCTCGTAACCCTTCTCGAAGGGATCCGGCGTAACGACCACAACGACCCCAGTGCAGTCCGAGAAACTGGCTACTTTCTCTCTCTCTCCGACCCGGACGGCACCAGCCCCAAACTCCTCACCCTTGACCTTAAGTTCAAGCCCGTCAAGGTCGCTCTCTTCGGTACGGGTGACTTCCTTGTCCTCGGTTGGGACGAGATCAACCTCCTCCCACTCCTCGCGCTCGTCAAGGAAGACGGCACCGTGCGCCGCTTTGTCGACTTCGACGAGCATCAGCACGCCGCCCCGTACACCACCTTCGGCTCTGCGAAGGAGGCCGAGGCCGCGCCCAACCACGTAACGCTCGGTTCTCTCCAGCGTGCCGCGTTTGTCCCCTACGGTCAGCAGGTTCTCCTCACATACCCCGGCACCGCCCGCTCCGTCCGCGTCCTCAGCGCTATGGGCGAAGATCGTTCCATCCCCATCGCCCTGCCTCCCGGCTTCGTCCTCCACGATGTCCTCGTCTCCGGTGCCGGATACCCTCTCGTTCTGCGCGCCCAACCCCGGGAGGCCTCGCCCGGAGCATCCACCACCCCGGCAAGACGGCTCTTCGAGATGAACTCCTACAACGGCCTTCTGCTCCGCGAGTTTGTCTTCGCCCATCCTGGTGTCGGAGACGTGACCTGCGCTTCCACCACAACTCTCTCCGCCATCTTCTTCGATGCCATCGCCAACCCGGCCACTCCATCCGACGCTACCGAACTCGTCGTCGCGACTGCCCCCCGCAGATAGCAACCTTCCCTGTACTCTGGGTTCGAACGGGCAAAGCCGCACATGCGCTGTACTGGAGCCGTCAATTGAGCATTCGAAGCACCCGGCAACCCTGGATGTACGTCGCTGTCGCCGTCCTGCTGTCCTCCCTCGCCGCCTTCGCCCAGGTCGACGTCCTCACCCAGCACAACGATCCCGGCCGCACCGGCGCCAACCTTCACGAGACCGTTCTCAACCTGAAGAACGTCAACCAGAAGGACTTCGGCCTCCTCTTCAAGCACGTCCTCGACGACCAGATCTACGCCCAGCCTCTCCTTGCGACAAATATCTCGATCGATGGCGGAACTCACGACCTCGTCTTCCTCACCACCGTCAACAACAGCGTCTACGCCTTCGACGCCAACGACCCCGCCGCCACGGCACCTGTCTGGCACGTGAACTTCGGAACTCCCGCCAACCTCCACGACGCCGACTTCGGCTGCTTCGACATCAATGGAAAGATGGGCATCCTTGGCGCGCCCGTCCTCTGGCTCAAGCGCGATGGCGCACCCCACGACGCCCTCTACGTAGTGGCCCTCACCCGCACCGGAGGCGGATATCAGCAACGCCTTCACGCCCTCGACCTCGCCACCGGCGCCGACCTGCCCGAAAGCCCAACCACCATCACCGCTCCCGGCTTCGACCCCCTCCAGCAGAGCCAGCGTCCAGCTCTCACGCTCGCGAATGGCATGATCTACGTCGGCTACGCCTCGCACTGTGACAAGCTGCCGTACCACGGCTATCTCCTGGGCTACGACGCCCGCACGCTGCAACAGACCGCCGTGCTCAACACCTCACCCACAGGGCAGGGCGCGACCATCTGGCAGTCCGGCCAGGCTCCCGCCGTCGACGCCGCCGGAAACATCTACGTCGTCACGGCGAACGGAGACTGGGACGGCGTCCAGAACTTCAGCGAAAGCTTCCTTAAACTCGACGCGCACTTGAAGCTCCTCGACTGGTTTACTCCCACCAACCATGTCAAGCTCGACCAGATCGACGCCGACCTTGGCTCTTCCGGCCCGACCCTCATTCCCGGGACCCGCATGATCGCCGGGGGAGGAAAGGAGGGCGTCCTCTACGCCGTCGACGCCGATCGTCTCGGCCATCTCGGCGACGAGCACGCCATCCAGCACTTCCAGGCCACGGCGTCGCATCTCCACAGCCTCGTCTTCTGGGAGAGCGCAAAGCGCGGCGGACTCCTCTATGTCTGGGGCCAGCGCGATAAGGCCCGCGTCTACCACGTCGGCGGCAACAAGATCGACGAGACTCCAGTCATGACGCGGCCCGAGGTCAACGAAGGTCATCCCGGAGCCATGCTCTCGCTTTCCGCGAATAACGGCCACGACGGCATCCTCTGGGCCGCCATTCACGCCACCGGGGACTCCTGGCACGAGTCCCGCCCTGGCATCCTCCACGCCTACGACGCCGACGACGTCACCCACGAACTCTGGAACTCACTCCAGAATCCCGCCCGCGATGACTGCGGCGAGTACTCCAAGATGGCCCCGCCTACCATCGCCAACGGCAAGGTCTACCTCGCCAGCTTTGGCACGAGGAACATCGGCACCGGCCAGTTCTGCGTGTACGGCCTGCTCCCAGCGGGCTTACCGCCCGCCGCTCCCACCGGCCTCAAGACCACCGTAGTGGGCGGCGCGGTCGCGCTCACGTGGCTTCCCGTTCCCGGAGCGCACACCTACACCGTCCGAAGCATTCGAGAAGGCAAGACCCTCAGGCTAGCCGGTGGCCTCACCACCCCCATCTACTCGGGCATCATCGCCGAGCTTGGCTCCCAGCAGTACACAGTCTCCACCGACAACGCAAACGGCGAGAGCGCCGCCTCCGTGCCTGTCGAGGTCACGATCGGCGACGCTCCGCCGCAAGTACGGCACCACTAAACCGTTCTATCCATACAACGGCCCAGTAGCTGACCAGCGGAATCAGCCCTTTTCGGCCTTCTCCCTGGCCAATTCTTCTGAATGTTTGTGTGCATTCAACGAGTGCTCATGCGCTTGTTTGGTCAACTCGTGCGCACTCAGATACTCGCCCTTTCCATGCGCCGTAGCGGCCGCGGAATGGGCATGTGCAGCCAGATTATGGAGTTCTGCAACGCGATCGTGTGTACTCTGTGGCATATCGTTCTCCTGGACTCCTTGGATGCCACATCCGCTCGACCCGTATCGACTACGCGTCCAGCGACAAAAAACCGCGAATCCCCCCCAATGTTGTCCTATACTTACGCTCAAGCCGCTCGACCTGCACGGCGGCCGGACATTCATGGCCCAGAACGAGCCAATCCGCCGAGTACCTTCGAGCGCCGAGATTCCGGATAAGCTCTACTTCCGCATCGGCGACGTCGCCAAGCTCTGCCAGGTGCCCGCCTACGTCCTTCGCTTCTGGGAGACCGAGTTTCCCCAGCTCAAACCAAATAAGGGCGGCACCGGCCAACGTCTCTACCGTCGGCGCGACGTCGAGATGGCTCTCCGCATCAAGCGCCTGCTCTACGACGAGGGCTACACCATCCCCGGTGCACGCCAGGTCTTCAAGTCGGAACAGCAAGGCAAAGAACCACAGCTCGCGCTTGCGATCGAAGCTTCACCCTCGCCCGCGAACACCGACCTGCGCAAATGGAACCGGATCCGTAAAGAGCTACAGGATCTTCACGCCCTTCTATCGCGCCCTGCAACGGTCCCGAGCGGAGGACAAGTGCGATCGATTCGCCCGATGCGTTCTACCCGTCCGCAACTCACGTTAGCCCCTTCGCCTGTTCGCGATATGGACGATCTCTTCGACCTCCCAACTTTCCCGGAACCGGCTTCAACGGACTAAGTCCTTTCCCTGCGAGCATCTGTTGCCGGCCTCTGGAAAAACGTGGAGATCCCAGCGGAAATAGGTTACAGTCGGGTAACAACCTTAGAAAAAACCTGCGCAGATCCCGTTTATTTGAAGGGCATCTGAGCTTTTCCACGCCCTCTACCTCCCGGACTTCACCATCGTTTGCCTTATTCCTGAGCTACCCGAGCATGCTTCTCCACGTCGTGCGGAAGGATAACTTCGTCTTCCTCCCGCACGAGTCTCTCGCAGCAAGCAACGCATTCCGATTCTGATTGATGAGGTGTTTCATGGAATTTTCCAGGCGCGACTTTCTAATGCGCGTAGGGCAGGCTGGCGGATACAGCGCTGCGTTTGTAGCGATGCAGGGATTGGGTCTTATGCCCGCGCGCGCTGAAGGTCTGGTGACACACGAGTCTCTCGGAGCGGCCCCGGGCTCGGGAGCGGGCGTGAAGGTGGTGATCCTCGGCGGCGGCATCGCCGGTCTCGTGGCGGCCTATGAGATGCGGCAACTGGGCTACACCGTCACCGTGCTTGAAGCGCGTGAGCGCCCCGGTGGCCGCAACTGGACGGTACGCGGCGGCGACAAGATCAAGTTTGTGGACGGCACAACGCAGACCTGTAGCTTCGACGAAGGGAACTACCAGAACGTCGGACCAGCCCGCCTTCCATCCATCCACCCCAATATCCTTGCTTATTGCAAAAAGCTCGGCGTCCAGCTCGAGGTGGAAGTCAACACGACTCGCTCCAGCTTTCTGCAGAACGATAATGCCAACGGCGGCAAGCCCGTCGTGCAGCGCCAGGCCATCAATGACACCCGTGGTCACGTCTCGGAGCTGTTGTCGAAGGCCATGAGTGGAGGCTCGCTCGACTCCGAGATGTCGAAGGACGATAAGGACCGCATGCTCGCGTTCCTGCGTCTGTACGGACCGCTCGACCAGGCTGGCAAGTACAACGGTTCGGACCGCTCCGGCTATCTTGAGACGGCGGGCGCGGGAGACCAGACGGGCGTACTCTCAAAGCCCATCGACATGCACACGCTGCTCGACGAGAGCTTCTGGCAGGGCATGCTGTTCGAGGAGCAGTTCGACATGCAGGCCACCATGTTCCAGCCGCTGGGTGGCATGGATCGCATCCCGTATGCCTTCGCCAAGTCACTCGGAGATATCGTTCAATACAGCTCGCCGGTAAGTGAGATTCGGAAGACCGCGAAGGGTGTCAAGATCGGTTACATGCAGGGCGGTTCGGCGAAGCAGATTGAGGCCGACTATTGCATCTGCGCCATGCCCCTCACGATCCTCAAGAAGACGCCGAACGACTTCTCCGCGCCTTACAAGAAGGTCATCGAGGAGAGCGTTTACGCCAACGCCTACAAAGTCGCGTGGGAATCGCGCCGTTTCTGGGAGCAGGACTACAACATCTATGGCGGCCTCGAGTTCGTCAACGTAGGTTGTAGTCCCATCTGGTTTCCCTCGGCGAAGATCTTCTCCGAACGCGGTGTCGTTGTTTCGGGCTATACCGACGAGACCTCGTCTCCTTTCGGCAAGCTCACGATTCCGGAGAAATTCGAAGAGTCGCGTAAGTCGATCGAGCGCCTGCATCCGGGCCACGGCAAGGAACTCGAGAAGCCCATCTATGTCGGCTGGCAGCGGATTCCATACAACGAAGGCTCGTGGATCCGCTCCTATGGCCCGCCAGCAGGGGACGGGCCAGGCCGCGGCGCGCGCGCCGGCGGCCCGTCCGACCCAACCGCTCCGCGCCCAGTAAGCCCAGGCTACGAAACCCTCATTCAGCCCGATGGCCCGATCTTCTTTGCCGGATGCCACGTCAGCCACATCGTCGCCTGGCAGGAGGGCGCCACGCTCAGCTCCCTGCGTGCGGTCAAGCTGATCAGCGAGCGCGTCAAGGCTGCGAAGCTTGCCACCACAGCCTCCTCAATCGTTTCGGCCTAGTTACAACCAATCAGTCTCATTAATATCGACCTCAGGAGAGTTATGAAGATCACGAAGATTGTTCTTAGTGCCGCGATGCTGGTTGCTCCCATCGCCATCCACGCGCAGACAACCGTCAAGCACCTGCAACCCAACGAGAAGGCAGCGATCGCCGATGGCGTCTGGGCTGGCGACACCCTTTACCTCAGCGGCCAACTCGCCTCGCCTGTCACTCCGGCAGATACCGCCAAGGGAACCCCAGCGGTCTACGGAGACACCAAGACTCAGGCCGCAAGTGTCTTCGCCAAGATTCAGACGCTTCTCAAGGCGCAGGGTCTCGATATGAAAGATGTCGTCAAGATGACGGTCTTCCTTGCGGGCGATCCAGCCAACGGTGGCAAGCTTGACTTCGCAGGCATGCAGTCCGAGTACGTGAAGTACTTCGGCACCAAGGATCAGCCAAACAAGGTGGCTCGCTCCGCTGTGCAGGTCGCTGCGCTTGCCGCTCCATGGGCGTTGCTTGAAATCGAAGTGATCGCCGTCAAAAGCAAGTAAGTCGTTATGAGCAAGTAGAAAGGGGAGCCATTGGCTCCCCTTTCTACTTGCCTTGGCGAATCTCTCTACGAGAGTTCAGGAAATGACACTCCAGCAAACGGATCGCGCATAGCTGCGCTCGTCGCGGGGGCATCCATTACCTGCTTGAACGCAACCTTGAACTTCGCCATCTCTTCCGGAGTTCCCACGCTCACGCGAACCATATTCGGCCATATCGGCCAGGTGCGGCCGATATAGACGTTCTTGGCCTGCATCGCACTGATAACGCTCTTACCGTTGCGGCCGGTATCGATCATGAAGCAGTTGGAATGCGATGGAATGAACTTGTAGTTATTCGCCGTGAGCCACGCGAAGGTATCGTTGCGGGTATCGGCAATGATCTTTCTGCGTGTCGGCACCAGGTCCGTGTCGAGAAGGCTGACGTTGGCAGCAGCCGAACCCGTAATAGGCATCGCGTTCATGCCGTAAGGCGTCAGCTTCGCCAATAAGTCTGGACGTCCAACTGCAAGTCCGCAACGAATGCCCGCCATCCCGTACACCTTCGAGAAGGTGCGTAACACGATCAGATCCTTATCGGCAGCCACCATGTCCAGCACATTCGGAGCCTCCGAAAGATGGATATACGCCTCATCGACGAGAAGGATGGAGCCAGCCGGCTTATGCTCGAGCGCCCAGGCGATATCTTCTTTGGTGGTCAGCGTACCGGTGGGATTATTGGGGTTGCAGATATAGATAATGCCGGCGTTCGGATCTGCCGCAACCATCGCCTTGACGTCGTGTGCATGCGTATCGGTCAGAGGCACCTTCGAGATCTTCGCCTTGGCAACCTGCGCGGCGCGCATGCCTGCTTCATACGAGGGGTCGCCGGTAACAAAGCCTCTCGTCGGCGACGTGAATGCCAGAACGGAGTAATGCAGCGGCTCACTCGATCCGGCATAGACCGCGATGTAGTTCTCCTTCAGGCCATTCTGCTCCGCGAAGGTCTTGGTGAGCTTGCCGGTCTCTCCATCGATATCGTATCTACCGCCCTTGGGCGCAATGGCCGCGATGATGTCGCATGCGGCCTTACAAGGGCCGAGTGGATTCTCATTGGCATTGATAAGCACCGCGCCTGGCGGCATGGCAGGCCGCGTGCGGCGCGCCGGAGCAGCATCGGTTGCCTTGGCAGCCGCCTGCTGTGCGGCCCAGGCGAAGTGAGCCTCGGTCATGATCGGCATGGATGCGGCGACGCTCGCCATGCGCATAAAGGAGCGACGGGAAACTGGGCTGGTGATCTTCTGCGAATTCATGAGGTACTCCTTCAAGAGGTTAGCCGGGCAAGATGTTAGTCGAGGCGACAAGAATCGGAGTCTGATGCGAGAGAACGCAGCGGGAAGCTTGGGAGGAGCAGAGGTCGAAGATACTACGCGATATTCGCGTTCGTGGAACTTACTCTAACTCCAAATGTGTTACGCCGCAAACGGAACAATGGAAGAAAACACTCTTGCCGACGCAGGATTCCCGCGCACGTTCGTTCGACGAGCTTCCCCTTTTGCCGTGCCGGCCTGAAGGACGCGGCTATCTGGGCAAAATAAGTATTGACACTGTATTCACCTGCCGATAGTCTCAGACTCAACACCTGACAGCCCAATTGAGCATCTTGAGCACGACTTAGAGGCCACCAACGAAAACGGCCCACGCTCTCCGTGTATCGATTCACCCGCCGCACCATGGTTTAGCAACCTACGTCGACGAGGAGTCGCCCTCTCGCTGTACTTGTCCGTACCGCAACTGCTTTGTCTAACCCTCCCGGGATCCGACTCCGGCCAGCAGATGGAAGAGATGGACCAGCTTCAGGATTTTCCAGCGCCGTAAGAATGAAATGAGCCGTGATTGCACTGAGAACAGTGCTGCCACCTACTCGCCTTAAGGGCGGTCCGGGCGGAGCTTTCTTCAGCGAGCTCATGCATTCCATCTTTCGGTTCACTTACTTGCCGCGCGATTTCTATAGCAGGCGACGACCTATACCTGTGTCCTGCGGTCAAAGCGCAGCACACTCTCTGGAGGCGACACTTGATTCGAGCTAACAAGATCACCCACGCACTTCTGCTTGTTCTTCTACTGATCTCGTCGTTTGTCGCCGGATCGGCCCAGTCCAACTACGGCGTCATTCGTGGAATCGTCTCGGATCCAATCGGGGCCAGTGTATCTGGCGCGATGGTTGTGCTTACTTCACAGTCGACTAAGATTCCGCGTAACACGACGACGAATGGCTCTGGCGAATATGTGTTCAGCGCCGTAGAACCCGGAACCTACACGCTTACCGTGACAGGGAACGGCTTCAAGAAGGAAGAAAACACCGGCATCGTAATCGATTCGGGAAATACGATTCCGCTCGATATCAAGCTGCAGATTGGATCGATGACGGAGAGCGTCGAGGTCACTGCTTCGGAGCCACTCGTCAATAACGGAACGAGTTACAACGGCCAGCTTATTGATTCGCAAAAGCTCGAAAACCTCCCCAACCCCGGCCGCAACCCCTTCCTCTTCTCCAAGCTCGACAACAACGTCACGCCCGTTGGCGACCCGCGCTTTGTGCGCTTCCAGGATCAGTCCGGCTCCTCCACAATCTCCATCGCTGGCGCCCCGATCAGCTCGAATAACTACTCGATCGATGGTGTCCCGATCACGGACTTTTCCAACCGCGCCGTCATTATTCCCTCCATCGAGGCCGTTGAAGAAGTAAAGGTTCAAGCCAACACCTACGACGCGGAAATCGGACGCACATCGGGTGGCATGTTCAACACCACACTGAAGTCAGGTGGAAGTTCCCTCCACGGCGTCCTGCAGGGGGAGACACGCCAGACGAATTGGGGCGCCAATCTCTTCTTCAATAACCGCACCCCTTACAAGGATCCCGTGACGGGTATCACCCAGTCCACAACGCCGCGCGGCGCTGCCGAGTTCTACAGCTACGTCGGCGCGATTGGCGGACCGATTCCGCTTCCCCATTGGATGGGTGGCAAGGACAAGACCTTCTTCTGGGTCGCCGAGGAAGGCTACCGTCAGCGTTCCCCGATCACCACAAATGCTTACATCGTCCCGACAGATCTTCAGCGTTCGGGTAACTTCTCCGAAATCGGAACCGTCACCAGCCCGACGACCTGCGGCAAGGGCTCAGACGGAGTGGATGCCATCTGCATCACCAATCCGGCAACCGGACAGTTCTTCGCGAACAACACCATCCCGGCTTCTTCGATCAACCCGGTAGGTCAGGCAATCGTCAACACCTACCCGCACGCGAACTTGACCGCGACATACGGCAATCCGAACTTCAACGGAGCCGACACGCTCGGCGATCGCGCCGATGAGTTCGATGGAAAACTGACCCACCAGTTCGGCACGCGCTGGCTCGCGGACTTCTACTATCTCCATTACGGCAGCAAGGAGCCCGGCGGTAACTCGCTCGAATCTCTGGCTGGCAGCTCCAGCTCCTACCTGCTGTACCGGAAGGTCGACGCCACCAGTATCCAGAACACCATCACCATCAACCCCACCACCCTGTTGACGGTCGGCTTCGGCTTCAACCGGTTCCCGAACAACACGCTGGATATCAGCAACGGCTTCAATCAGTCTTCCCTTGGCTTCCCGGCTAACTACACCAGCGCCCTCACCAAAGCCGCCTTCCCCCAGATCACGACAGACGCGGGTCTCTCACCCGAAGGAACCGCCAACTCTGGTCCCGCTGTCTACTTCTCGCGCAACTTTGTGGTCGGCGTCTCAAAGAGCCTTGGCAAGCACAGTCTCAAGACTGGCTACGTGTACCGCGCTATCAGCGTCAGCTTCACGAATATCAGCAACGGCAACGGAACCTTTGCCTTCGATAAGTCGCTGCTGAGCACGAACGGCAGCACGAGCGCCACCGCGGCGAATATCCTGCTCGGGTACCCGACGAGCGCATCGCTCGTTATCCCCGCGGCTTTGGGGATCACCACCGCTTACCAGGCAACTTACCTCCAGGATGACTGGCGCGTGACGCCAAAGCTCACCCTCAACCTTGGTTTCCGGTATGAGTACGAGCCCGGCGTCCACGAGCGCAACAATCATTACGCGGTTGGCTTCGATCGTGGCGCGACCTACAGTGCGTTCGGTACAGGTCCTACAGCGACGGGCGGCGTCGAGTTCGCTGGTCAGAACGGTTACGGCACCCAGACCGGCAACATGGGCAACAAGTACTCTCCGCGCGCCGGTTTTGCCTACGCGCTCGATGACGCAACGGTTGTTCGAGGCGGTGCGGGTGTCTTCTACTATCCGATCGTATACAGCACCTCGCCGGCACTCGCTCCCGGTTACGTCCTCACCAACAGCCTCACCAACGCCTACACCAACGCGTCCTCCGCAGCCGGGCTGACCAGTCTCAGCAATCCATTTCCGAACGTGCAAACGAAGCCCGTGGGCAATGCCAATGGTCTGAGCCAGAACATCGGCACGACGCTGACAGTCGTCGACCAGACCCGCCGCTCTCCGATCTACGAGTCATATTCCTTCGGTCTCGATCATCAGTTCGCAGGCGGAATCGCCTTCAAGATCGGATACGTTGGCGGGCATGGACGAAACATCTACAACAGCCTGAACATCAACCAGCTTCCTGATCAGTACCTCGGTCAAGGCCCTGGAACTCTCTCCAGCACTGCGACAAGCTTTGCTTACGCAGGCATCGGCGCTTTCCCCACGCTGGCGTCCGGCAAGGTCAAGAACTATCAAACCTTGTTGCCCTTTTCTCAGTATCAGGCAATCTCGGATTCGCTCAGCAACGGCCGCTCTGACTATAACGCGTTGGACGTCAAGGTACAGAAGTCCTTCAGCCGCGGTGTAACAGTCCTAGCCTCGTATACGTGGTCCTCCAACTGGGATAACCTCTGGGGCGCGGGCAGCACGCTCAACCCCGGCAACAATGGTCCCCAGGATGCCTACAACCTCTCCCACGAATACTCCCGCTCCATCAACGACCTTCCTCAGCGTGGATCGATTGCCGTCACCTATGAGCTTCCCTTCGGCAAAGGCAAGCAGTTCATGGGCAACGCGAATCGCTGGGTCAACACCGCGGTCGGCGGCTGGCGCTTCAACGACATCACCATCATCCAGTCCGGCGGCGCATTGCCCATCGGACAGGGAAGCAATCCGAACTCTTCCTTCGGCAATGCCGTTACCCGCCCCAGCCTTGTTGGGCCCAGCCCTTGCAAGGTTGGAGCACCCGAAGGCCGTCTCGATCATTACTTTCTGGGTGTAGCGGAAGGCGCTTACACGACCACCAACGCAGGTTTTTATGGCAACGCACCCCGCACCAGCGGCTGCTATGGCCCCGGCTATCTCAACTCGGATCTCTCACTTAATAAAGACTTCGTCATCACTGAGCGTATTCACGCAGAGTTTCGCGCCGAAGCGCTCAACGCCTTCAACACTCCGCAGTTCAACGGTCCCACCCTCGCGGTCGATTCCAGCTCACACGGACAGATCACCAGCACCCTGGGCTTTCCCCGCTTGATCCAGCTTGGCGGTCGACTCAGCTTCTAAAGTGGATCAAGCACGTGGAAAATGGGACGCACCTTGTGCGTCCCATTCCACGTCTGCCGCCTCGTCCAAACTGAATGGAGCTGTCCGGCCCGAAGTTGTCGACTCCGTTTGGCGAGACGCCCGGAGATTGCTATACTTGCATGGACAGCAGAAAACGCCGGCTCCCCGCTGGCGTCTGACTCCCTCAAGCATTGCCCCGGATCACAATCTTCCAGGCGCAGGTTCGTTGGATGAGTCTGGGGTCAGAGGCGTAGGAACGGATCTTGGCCGTCCCGCGTTTCTTTCGTTGCAGACCAAGGCCAGATAGCTCAGTGGTAGAGCGCGGCCCTGAAAAGGCCGGCGTCGGCGGTTCGATCCCGTCTCTGGCCACCACATTCTAAACAACTTAGCGGTAGCCAAATTTAGCTCAGTTTAGTTCAAGACACATATCGGACACATTCTCGATACGACGCGATACTTCTCCGTACCAAGCGATCAAGCTCGGTGTCCTGTCTTCGTTTGCGCAACGTCGCTCTCTCCCCTTTCTGATCGAGGTTCCATCTTGCTCCAGAGTTCCCGTGAGACGTTTCCTGTCTTCACGATGTGCGCTCTAGCGAGGTCGGCATATCGCTCCGTCATCTTGATGTTTGAGTGCCCAAGCAGCTTCGAGAGCTCGTACAGATCACCGCCCGACATCATGTACCAAGAAGCAAACGTGTGGCGCAGATCGTGGAACCGAAAGTCTCGAATCTTTGCTCGCTCGAGCAATTCATGAAAACTCTTGTCCGCACGCTGACGTCCACTCGTTGCACCTGGCTCAGGGGGCAAAATGCGGTCCTCCCCCATGACAGCCGGATACCGCCGGATCTCCTCTGCGAGTTCAGGTGGCATTGGGACAAGGCGTATTTTGCCTTTCTTGAGCCTTGCCCGTACGACGATCAATCCCTCGCTGTAGAGAATGTCTCCCCACTCAAGGCGAAAGATCTCCCCGCGCCGCATACCGGTTGCCACGGCAATGAGGACCAACAGTCTCAGACGAAGATTCGTCCGGTTGATGTCCTTTGTGCCCTTCCGATACAAACGCTCGTCGAGAGCCACCTTGAGCCGGAGAAGCTCCTTCTCAGAAAGGTAGCGCTTCCTCGCGTCATCGATGTGCTCCACTTCCACCTGATCTGCAGGATTCCGATCAAGTCCGGTCACCGTCGACCAGATGGTGGATGCCTTTCTCATCATGTGGTGCATGACGTGAAAGTGACGCTCCGCAGTGTTCACGGCCAACTCACGAATATCCGTCAGGTTGTCGTACCACTCCTGCACCGCCATCCCATCCACCTCTCGCACAAACATTCGGCCCAGTGAAGAACGAATGCCCTCGACAATGCTCTTTTCTCGATCAGCCGACTTCTTCTTGACCCCGTACTGCTCCCAATAACGATCTATCAGGTCGTTCATCCGGTAGTTGATTTGCCGTTTGACATCGAGATGCCGGTTTTCATCTCGAAGTGAAAGCTTCTTTCGCTCGACTTTGTCCGCAAGAGACGCCGATCCATGGACAAGTACGCTCCTGGCTCGGCCTCCTTCTCTCCAGCGAACCTTATACAGACCCTCTTCTATCTTTGTGACTGACATCTGACGTCTCCCTTAGTCAATGGTTCCGATTGTGTGTTCGTCGATATAGCGGTTGAGAGCCACTAGATCGAAACGCAACGCACGACCGGCCTTGACGTGAGGAATCGCCCGTAACTGGACCCATTTGTGGAGAGTGTCCACGCTTACGCCCAGGTACTGGGCAGCCTCCCCGACGTTCAGGAGCCGCCTTCCAATTGGTCCATTGGACACTATTGCCTCTAACTTTGCAGCTGTTGCGCTGAAGCCTCGTTGTAGCGCCGGCATAAGCTCTTCTCCTCCTTGCAGTTGTGTCATTGCAGCTGCAGGACTTTTCTCCGCTGATTCAGTGACCGATGGTCCGAAATGGCGAGTCTGATCCAACACTGGTTCGTTCCGTCAGCCTCGGCAAATCAAATGGGTCGCAAGTGGATCAGTAACGAACTTGTAACTCGGCTTGAATCCGGCATCGAAAACACCTGGAAATGTGCCTAGCCTCTCTCGTCAGAAGGGTCCTGTCTAATACGTTTTATTTATCGGGTGATATGTCTCACGTATCACCTCGGGCCATCGCGTTCGAAAGAAGCATCTTGCGCTTGAAGTAAGTTTGGCCAAAATCGATTTTCATGTTGAAAACCGGTATCGCTATTGACAGAATTTGCGCAGGCGGAGAGGAGCACGCCCGCTTGTTCGGAATTGACTTGAGTCAATACTTCCTATCGAGCGGTGGGCTATGTATGACTGGGCAGAGCTTCGCCACTTCAGATACTTGCTGACGATTCTCGAGAAACAAGGATTCCGGGCCGCAGCGGAGGAGTTGCGCACGGCGCAGCCCAATCTGAGCGTTCAGGCTCGCCAGTTCCAGGAGAACGCTTCAGTCCGTCTCTTCCGGAAGATAAAGGGCGGTCGCATCCGCGCCACGGACACTGGAATCGCATTCAAGGTCCTAGCTAGGTTTCTGCTCGAGACGCGCGACGATGTACTCGACGCGCTCATCGCAATTGAGCGAGGTGAGGTGAATTCGGTTCGGTTCGGATCAACTCCTTTGGTCGATCAAGCGCTCTTTCGGACCTTCTGTGATCTGCACAAAGAGATGCTTCCCGTCTGTCCTGTACGCCCGACGCATGGAGACGCGATGCACCTCGCGGAGGAAGTGGTCACGGGAACGGTAGACGCTGCCTTCGTGACGTTACCGCTGCACCATCCCGATCTGCGCATCGAAGAGCTGCGCCGGGATCGCCTCGTTGTCTGCCTGCGGCGTGACGATCCGATGGCAGCAAAAGCTTCCCTGCAACCGTCCGATTTACAGGGCAATCTTGCCGTTTTGTATCACCCGCAACGCCACCCCGATGCTCACAAACGTCTGGTGGAACTTCTCAGGGAGGCCGGTATTGAGATCGAGGCGTGCTCATGGGCTTCACAGCCGTCGGAGATGCAGACGCTGGTCAAAGAGGGCCACGGACTCGCGTTGATCCGAGAAGGAACAAGCCTCCACGAAGAGCTAACCACCCGGCCAATCGTGGGCGTGGACTGGACTGTGGACACAGCGGTGATCTTTCACAAGACCCGTCATCCGAAGACCGTCCCCATCCTGCTAAAGCGTCTCATCAGGCAACTCCCAGCGAACAGCAAAGAGACCCCTCTGAGTCGCGCATCAACATCGGTCCAAGCCTCGTTCTTAACGACGAAACGTCCATCTCAAAGAACGAAAGACAATGCGGCACAGATGACGCTCATCGGTTGAGTTGCACCATTGGCACGAGATAGATCGGGGTGATACTTCGGAGCTATCACCCGATAAATAAGAAGTATTGGACGAGACCCCGACACACGCCCAATCATCACGACATATCCCGACTGAGACCAGTCGATGGAGGTGCCGATGATACGCAGCAGCCACGTAGTGATCTCCCGCAGTACAGCCCGCCTTGCCAAGCGATTGGCCCGACCGTTCTCGAAACGCAAACTGTTCCGCGCCACGGGTGTGATGTGGCCGACACTCGCCGCGCTCACAGTCACAAGCATTGCCCATGCTCAGGGAACGATGGACTTCTCCGGGGCAACGACGCTGATGACGACCTTCAAGACCGCGAGCCTTGAAACCATCCGCGAAGGCGCGGAGGGGAAGGGCTACAAGGTGGAGGGTTTTGCGCCCACATCCCGCGCTGCTGGCCAGCTCCGCGAGGCCGGAATCGAGGCTTACACCTTGCAGAGCTTCATCGCCCGCAAGATAGAAGCCGAGCCTGCCAGCCGACATCTCTACATGCTGGATGAATCCTCGCTCGCCTCTTCTAAACAGATGCGGGATTTTCTTCAGAAGGTCTCGCCGGAGGACCGGGTTCTGGTCATCGGTGACATTCGCCAGCATCAGGGCGTAGAAGCCGGCAAGCCCTTCGAACAGATGCAGCAGGCCGGGATGCAGACCTCGCAGCTGGATCAGATCATGCGCCAGAAGGATGCGGAGCTGCTAAAAGCGGTGCAGCACCTTGCCACCGGAGAGACAGAGAAGGGCGTCGAGTTGCTGGCCCAGCAGGGCCGCGTGACCGAGGTAAAGAGCGCCGTGGATCGTATCGCGGCCATCGCCAAGGACTATGCCGCCCACCCGAAAAACACCCTCGTTGTCTCCCCGGACAACCGGAGCCGTCAGCAGATCAACGAGGGCATTCGCTCCGAGCTGCAAAGCACCGGCCAGCTCTCGCCGGACGGCCGCGCATTCCAGACACTCGCGCATCGTTCCGACCTCACCGGCGCAGGCCGCACCTGGGCAGCACTCTACAATCCCGGCGATGTGATCCGCTACGAGTCGTGCAGCAAGGCTCTTGGCTTTGAGCGTGATTCCGAGGCTCGCGTGATCAGTGTCGAGGCTCGGACCAACACCCTCACCGTCCAGAAGCAGGACGGCGAACAGGTCTCCTATGACCCGAAGCGGCTCTATGGCGTGAACGTGTTTGAAGAGCGCAGCCGGGATTTCAGTTTGGGCGAGCGGATCCAGTTCACCGCCGGGAATCGCGCTCTCGGAATCGCCAATCGCGACCTTGGCACCGTCGCGGCCCTTGAGGAGCGGTCCATTACCGTGCGCATGGATGGCAAGAGTGGGCGCGAGGTGACCTTCGACCCGACCGAGTTCCGGCAGCTCGACCACGGCTACGCCGTTACGTCGCACAGCTCGCAGGGACTCACCGCCGATCGGGTAATCGCAAATATCGACACCGAGTCCAGTCGTTCGCTTATCAATGACAGGCTGGCCTATGTCGCCGTCTCCCGGGCCGCCTACGATGCGCGCATCTACACCAACGACGCCGGGACCTTGGGCCAGCGGCTGGCCAACGAGGTTTCGAAGACCGCAGCCCTCGACCTCAGCGATGTCCGGCAGGCGGTGGACAGCTTCAGGCGCGATGACCCACAGTCGGCAACCGCGCTCCTGCGGGATACCAACCGTATCCATGTCTACAGCGACCGAGAACACCGCGTTGCTGCCGTGGCCCAGGACTACGTTTCCAAGGAAGACCGCGCCGTCATCTTCGCTCCTGACAAAGCGGAGCGTGAAGAGCTGACCCGGCTCATCCGGGTGGATCTTCATGAGCAGGGCAGGCTGGGCGAGATCTCTAGCACCACCGTACTATCTGACAAAGTGCTCTCCGACAAGGATGCGAAGATCGCCGCGAACTATGAAGTCGGTGACGTGATCCGTTACGGCAGCAAGGGCAGCGATGAGCTGAGCATTTCTCCGAACTCCTACGGAAGGGTGACCGACGTCGATACCGAGAAGAACCTCATCACTGTGACCGGGCAGGACGACAGCCCCCGCGTCTACGACCCAGCAGCCGAATGGCAGATGCGCCTCAAGGCAACTGTTTATAAGCCCGAAGAGCGCGAGTTGGCCGAAAGCGAGCGCATCCAGTTCACCCGTTCTGAGTGGGATCAAGGTATCCGGGTCGGCAATCTCGCCACCATCGAGCACATCCACGAAGACGGCGGCCTCTCTGTCAAAGTAGATTCGGGAAAGAGCCTCCAGCTTACCCCCACACAAGCGCAACATGTTGAGTACGGTTATGCCGTAGAGTCGATCAAACGCCTTACTGTCGATCGCGTCATCCTGAGCGGCGAGGCCGAGCACATCACCGCACAGCGCAAAGTACTCTCTCAGCTTCCTGCCAAGCTCTATGAGCTAACCGTGTACACCTCGGACGGCTATCAGCCTGGCGCGCCTGAGCTTGTCGTGCAGAAAGAGTTTGATGGTTCGGCTGTAGCTGAAATTCCCATGCCGGAGATCGACGCCCCTTCCATCGCGTTCGACGGATACGCCATCGAGCTTTAGCCGATCCCGGCCGATGTTGGCAATTGCCAATTGACTCGGCTAAGGCATTCGTCGATTACCTCAGCCTAGCGTTGCCGAAAGGTGCTGTGTTCTGTCACGTCATGAACGAGGGAAAGCGCGGCTGGAAGGCGCAACGTGATCTGAAGAACCCTGGTGTGCTGGCCGGTATTCCCGATCTGTTGATCTTCTGGCGCGGCATTACGACGTTCATCGAACTGAAGACGCCGAAGGGTGTACTGTCCACTAACCAGAAATCGGTGCACCAGTGCCTGTCAGCCACCGGGTTTGCGGTTTATGTTTGCAAGTCTCTTGCCGATGTCTCCAGTGCTTTGACTCGATCAAGTGTGCCATTATCGGCTACGATCGCCGCATAACCGGATGCCTTGACCTACAATCCTGACATGCCCCACAAGACGACGTACTATGGTTCCCCAAGATTTGATAAGGCGATCCCGCGCAGCGCAGTGAGCAAGTTGAGCAAGGCTGCCCAGGAGGAGGTTATTCGTCAGTGGTTCGAGGAGAATTACATGGACCCGAATGAGTTGCCGTACGACTCAGGCGAGGGCGGATACCAGTGGATTTGGGGAGAAGGTGTCGATCCTAAGGATGCGTTGCAGGATGAGTTTGCCGGAACCGTTGCTGAAGACTTGATCGACTCCATTGCGGATGAGCTTACCGACATAAATCATGAATGGTCGCCGCGACCTACCGAGGATGATTACTATCGAGACGACTGGGTTCCAGATGACCTGGAAGGCCCCTACATGGAACTTATGGCGTCGCTCAACCAGATCGAGCTAGTCGCAAAGGAAAAGCGGTCGATCATCGACGGCCCGCTGATTTACCGGTTGCTGTACCTGAACATCATCATTGCCCTAGAAACTTACCTCGGCGACTCGTTTTCGGCGATCGTCTTGAATAAAAGACCATATCTCGAACGCTTCGTCAGTCACAGCACGCACCTGCGTGAGAAACAGATATCCCTGTCCGATATCTTCAAACGTGCGAAGACCATCGAAACCGACGTGCGTGGGTTCATCAACGGCATCTCTTGGCACGATCTCGCCAACGTGGCAAAAATCTATAAACAGGCGTTCGGTCTTACCCTTCCAGACATCCCTGACACCATTCGCACTGGCATAAAACTTCGCCACGATATCGTTCACCGGAATGGCAAAACTCCCGAGGGTCAGGAACAGACCTGGAAGAAGGAGCAGATCGCGACACTGAAAGCGGCGGTTCAGTCATTCGCCACTGAGATCGAACTGATGCTGAAGGCATTGCCCGAAGACGCTGACGCACCGCCAAAGAAGGAAGAGTTTTAGGCAATGATCGTTCGTGCTGCGTGTGTGCTTGCTGGTCTCTGCTAAACATGCAAGATCGTGTCTGGCGGCTAAAAGGCATCCGAACGCGATTTCCAGTGACCGTTGCCGCCGCCCTTTATCACTGGTCCTACTGGAAGAGAACACGCGCGTGGACGTCACGCCTGACATCATCTTGCGCCTGAACGATCTTGGCCTCACCGCATGGCGTGGTCACCGTCATCGGCGAACTCGGCCGCAAGCGCGCGTCACCCACACCACCCGACGATCCCGAGGAAGATGCGTTGTTCGAGCGCTTCTATGCCGCATACCCTCGCATGAGGCGAAGGGCAAAGCGCGGCAGACCTGGACGAAGGCGCGAGTGAAGATTGATGCGAAAACGCTGATCGCCGCCAGTCACGAATACGCGACGATCCGCACCGGGCAAGACCCCACCTACAACCCCACTACCGGCAAGCGGGCTGAACGCCGAGCGCCGGAAAGACGAACGAACGGAGATGAGGAATGCGACAAATAGGCCAAGCAATACACGAGCCGGTATCTCCCAGCAGGCTCTCGACCTCATTGAGCGTCGTTACCAGCGCGATACGCCACGCGAGTTGATTGATGGAACAGACGGGTTCCCGCAGAAATTTTTGGCTGGGCGACATGACTGCGGTGCAGAAGGCCCACCTGTTGGATGGCTGGGCGCGCGTCCTTGTGGAAGTGCCGTTCAACTGCGTCGATAAGGCGTTCATCGACTATCTTTCCGATGTAGGCGCAATGGACGAGCAGGGACGTGCCATCAGACCGGCACCAGCCAAAATTAAGAAGATCGCATACGACCTATACAACAGCGACCTGTTGCGCGAGTCGACGAGAGGCAGGCCCGCACCACCCACGCGATCACACATTCGCGACGAGGACTACGTGCCGATTGTCTCGCACGACCTGATGAAGGCATGGTGGCAAGCGTGGACCGAGCACGGGTTCTCAACACCAGGCGAAACTTTCGAGGCCTACAAGCTGCGCATCCGCACACGAGCCAACGAGATCAGCCTGATTGCGGCTGGCAGATTCCCGGAGAGCCATTACGTGAGTGATGACTGATGGGGGCTGCTCGCCGCTTCGCCTAACATCGAAACGCTACACTAGCTGACACTGCCAGTTTCACTGGTCTCCGAGGAGCGTCATTCTAGTGAATCCGTACACGATCAACCCGCCACAATCGGAAGTCGCTTTCGAAAAGCTTTGCTTAGCCTTGCTAAAACGCCACTGGAATAGACCCGGCCTGGAACTTTTCGGCAAGAAGGGGGAAGACCAGTATGGCGTAGACATCTTCGACACGCTTGGCGAAGACCCAATCTTTGCCGCTCAATGCAAGCTGAAAGAACAGACGAAATCGCTCACGCCTAGCGAGATCAAGGACGAAGTGGAAAAGGCCAAGACCTTTCCGTCCAGGATCGATCATTACGTGATTCTGACAACCGGGAAAGCGTCCGGTCGGGCGCAACTCACGATACAGTCGCTCAATCAGGAATGCAGGGCAGCCGGACTGTTCACCGTTCAGCTCCTCAACTGGGATCAGATCACCGAGATGATCAGGCAGTACCCAGAAATCGAGGCGCAGTTTTACGGCGGTCTTCGTCCCGAAGAAGTTGCGGTTGTAAATAACAAGTTGGATCAGATCGTCGATATAGGCCAGACAATTTCTGCAACGTTCGGAGCGACCGGAATCGATGCCGAGATAGACATAGCGCGTGACCTGATCAATTCACGCGATGCCCAAATCGCTCTTTTGCAACTCAATCGCATTCAGAAAAACAAAGGTGCAGACCTTACCGAGTGGCACCGCTTCCGCATCTTCACCAATTTGGGCGCGGCCTGCCTGATATTGGGACGAGGAAAGGAGGCTGCGCGCCATTTTCTCGATGCCGCTCCACTCAGACCAACCGACGAATTGGCTATAGCGAATGAGGTGTTGGCGTTTCACCTTCTCGGAGACGATGACCAAACGCGCCAAAAAGTCCTTGTCGCAAGAGAGAGGTTTCCACACTCCACTCGCCTCATGTCTCTCTGGATTCAGTCGTCTCCAATAGACATCCCATACGAGGATTTGCTGGCAGCCACTCCGGTTCATCTGCGTAGCGATGCGGAGGTTTCCTTTGCCCTTGGCATGAGGGCTATGGCAGGCGATCGGCTCGAAGCCGGCGAACAACATGCCAAGGATGCCGTCGCAGCTAAGCCGAAATGGTCTCAGGCGCATCTGTTTCTTGCTCAGGTACGGTTCGGACGCGTTGTGTTGTTGGACAGAAGCGGGACCCCTCTGCCCGGCACAGATCGCTCGGGCGCGCTCCAAAATGCTGATTTGACCGCCTCGACGGCGATAGAGGTTGCCGAAGTCGAGGGCATCTCATACGTCAAAGCGAAGGCGTTTGGACTCAAGTCAGATATAGCAACAATTCTCGGAAACAAGGAAGACGCGGTACGGTACGCCCGCGATTCTTTTGGCGCGGACTCTTCCGATATCGATGCGCAGATTTCCCTGGCGCAAGCACTTATGGCAAATGGCAATCGAGATGACGCGATCATCTTTTTCGAAGAAATCCATGCTCGGTTTAAAGAGATGCCTAATGTTAATTTCATGCTTGGCGAGGCATTGCTGGAGCGAGGCGCGGCGAACGATCTGTTCAGAGCCTTCGACGTGTTCAGTTCGGCAGCCGTCGGCAAAATGAGACAGGAGCTTGTCGACCCGCTCACGATCGGTGCGGTGCGCGCTCTTGCTCTGGCCGAGCGCCACTCAGAAGTGGCATCTTACGCCGAAAGGCAGGAAGTCATTGCGTCACCGGTTCTTGCAACGACGATCCGCGCCTCCGCGTCAATCAAGCAGGGGACAATTGCCGAAGCGAACCAGCTTTTGGATGATGCAATCGCGCTAAGAACCAGCACCACAACGCTTTCCGCAATAGCCGTGCTTGCGCGCAATCTCATGGAGCTTGGACGTTGGGCCGATGCACTGCCCTTGCTCCAATTTCTGTTCAGCCGAGTAGGCGTCAGGTGCGATCCTAACTTGCTTCTGAATTGCGCCGGACGCCTGAGGCGTGATGACGTGATCTTGGAAACATTCGATTCCCTGTACGCCAAGGGCCTCCGAATGTGGGACAACCTCGAATACGAACTGCAATACCTGGAACGATACGACTACGAAAAAGCCATCATCCGCCTACAGGAATTCATCGCCGCCAATCCTGAACATCGGCTGGCGGAGTTGCGGCTTGCGATAGTTGCCTTAAGGTTTGGTCGCAAGGACCTGGCACGGATTTCAGCGGCGGCGATGCCACTTGCTGAAGAAATCCCCATGCGATACGCCGTGCCGGCAATCCACGTCCTGCAATGGAGCGACCGATCCATGGAAGCGGTCGATTACGCCTATCGTGTACTGCGGGCCAACCCGAACAAGCTTGAAGCGCATACAGCCTATATCGCAGCCCTCGCTCCTGGAGCATGTCCCGACGAGATAGGACCGGCAACGGAAACCGTTCAAATCGGAAGTGCCGTTCAATACAGTAGAGGAAACAATGGGGTGACCGAATGGCTGGTAATAGAGGATACAGAGACGCCGAGTTCCGATTTTGAGGAGATTTCAGCAACGAGCGAACTGGCAATGGATCTGATCGGTAAGCGTGTCGGGGACACCTTCGTTCGTGTAAAGAACCCCTTGCGCGACCACATCGGCACGATCGTCCAGATCATGCCGAAATACACAAGGCGAATCCAGGCCATCGGACCACAGATGGAATACAAGTTTTCAGATCAGTCCGTAATCTGGACATTAGAGATTCCTACTCCAGAAAAACTCACCTTGGCAGATGTTCAGCCAATCCTCGATTCAGTCCGGTCACAATCGGAAGCCGTTTTGAAAGTCAGAGAAATCTACAAGAACTCGACGATCACCTTGCATATGTTTGGCGATCGCTTCGATGATTCTGCTCATGGCGCTCTGATCGATCTGGCACGTTCGGGCGAAGACTTCGTAAAGTGTGCTCCGCCAGATGTGAATTCCTTGATGAACGCCATGTCCGCGTTGGCGGTGAGAAATATCGTTGTTGTCGACCTGACAGCACTTGCGACACTGAGACTGCTGGATATAACGCGGCAAGTGCTTTCCGTAGGAACGATCCAGTTCGTCATTTCTGCCGCCACATACGCGACCCTGCAACAGTTGAGAGCCAAGGCAAAGTTTTCTCCCGCGCACGGCACGATGCTTTACAAAGATGGCCAACACTACATGGTGCCAACCGCGGAGCAGGAGGCCGAGCAATACCATTTGGCGTTCGAGCAATGGTTAGCGGAGATCGAAGCCAATACCAAGATCGTGACGGTTCCCGAGGTTGCGCGGTTGCTTCCAGATAAACGGGACCAGCTTAACGAAATCTTGGGCGAAGAAGGCTTGGAGTCTGCGATGCTCGCGCTACGTCCCGGACATCTCCTATGGTCCGACGACTATAACGCAAGCGAGTTGGCAAAGACCGAACTAGGTGTCGAAAGGGTTTGGACCCAGGCACTCACTGAGCAAATCGCCAATCTCGGTCTAATCGATCGCTCGCTCGCTGAAGAAATTTACGCCAAGCTGATCGGCTACGATTTTCAGTCAACTCACTTCACAGGATCGGTGATGCTCGCGGCCTTACGACTGGCAAGGCATTCGGTCGACAACTTCCCGATGGCCAAGATGCTCAAGGCCTTCTCTGGCGTACCCATCTTTGACCGCCGTGCCTCTTTCTTTATTATGGGGGAATTCATTCTGAAGATAGCTCTGGAGCCGCTCTTGCCCGAGACTCGATGTGAGGCGACGAAAGCGTTGCTCAGTACCTATCCGAACGATGACATTACAAACACCCAGCTTGATATATTTGCCAAGCAATGTGCGCGTTCGATGATCCTGACGCCGCAGGCGTCCGATGATTTCTTGAAGTGCTACAACGGATGGCGCAAACAGCGGCGGTCACGAATTCCGATCATCGGTGCCTAGCTCGATACGTTCCTTGACCGGCCATCGTGCGCATGCAACATAGGCGACGACACCCATGCGAAAGCCGAAGCAGCCTCTGAAAAAAGCGCTCGTAGATGGTGTTTAGAAAGTGCAGCTTGAAGTCTTCGACAGCGGCTTCGAAGCGATCAATATCTGGCTCTGTGTACGAGAAAAATTGAGAGAGCAACTCCGTGACTTGGAGGGGGTCGGTCAGATCAGCGCGGTACGCTATCGCGCCAGCTTGATACAACACACCCTCTCGGGTGTCCTAAAGATGATGTTGCTCAAAGGGTAACCTAGGGCAATCTTTTTGCTGATTTCAGTGTCGAGTTTGTCCTTCGTGTCTTTTGCTTCCCAATAACCCCGGGGCAGGGAATTGATGTCGCGTAATGTGCCGTCTGGGATGACTCGACGTAAGCCCTTTTTTCCCAATTCTGGGATTAGCATCCAGCCGTATGTTCGCGCTGTATCGGCCAACAGGTTCTGAAACGCGGAGCGGACCGCTGTTTCGTGAGTGATCATCTGATCGGCGAAGCCGACCAAGTCGCGGTAGTAGTTCTGGAGGGGCTTACTGAGCGTGGTCGTATCTTTCTTCTTCAAGCTGACGGCCCCTCCGTCTTCGCACTTCTGTCGCCAACACGCAGGGACTTCGGCAAGAACCGATCGATTTCGTCATCAGAGAACGTGTATTCCTCATTTTTCTGAAGCGCTACTTGGGCTTCCGAATAGGCCTTGCCATCCGTATGAGGCGCACCTCTGTAAATTGCAGCCAACGAGGCCTGCAAAGAATCACGGCGTTCTTTTATAGATTCGATGGGCTCATCACCTCCCACAATGTCTGTCAGGAGGCTCAGATAGCTCTCTCGAATGGGCCAAATATCCGCTGCCGTGTCACGATGCTTTTGAGCAACCGCGCCTGGATCGAATCCCTTCATATAGGCCGTCAACCCAACCGTGCCAAGAGAGACTAAGGCCGTGATGAGCTTTAGAGAGAACTGGTCTGTGAAGAGGATACTGATGGTCCCGCTAGCGGTGAGCGACGAAAGAACGATTTGACTGAGCTTGAGCACTTTCAGACGATTCGCCGCCCGATCAGCCATTTTGGAATGGGTCTTGTGTGTGTAGATTACTCGGCCAAAACACTCTCGCATTTGCGCCTCTAGCGCGTCGTATTCGTTTGCGTTAGCCATTGAATGTCGTCCCAAAGATCAATTGCCAAGATAGTCGTGCCGATGTGGGTTGCCCCGCCGTTGTCTGCCTAATCGCTTCTAAAGCATTGTCATACGCAGTTTCAGCCTTCGCCACAAAAGCGCCCGTTTTGTGGACCCATGAGCCACTTCCTGGGGCCCTCCACCATTCCTGGGTTCGATCTTGCTTTGATAGATAGAGGAAGAAATCACGAACTAGCCAGTCGTGGTACAGGTAGCTCTTGTCCTTCTCTCCCCATGAATCTATGAACTGATACGCGAGAGTGTCGATAAGCATCCCGCTGATTGCTATGTTGTGCTGGCCCTTCCAGATTCGAGCCATTCTGCAAATGGCTTTGAGATTGTGATTTGCTTGGGCATTGCGTGTTGCAAACGCGGTCATCTCGCTCTGTGGATCGCAGGTTTTCCAGGTCCCCCCGTCGTTTGAGTCCGGAAATGTGACAGTATCTGACGCGTTTACGAACCCCGGGAGAATTTCGAAAGTGATCCCATCCGTAAAGCTGACGACCACAACCTGGCCATCGGCCTTGAGACTTGTTGTGCCATAGGTTTTTTGCATTGAGGCTCGGACCGCCTGAAGGAGCGCAGACTGCCCGTTGCCCTGGTGGTTGTTGAATTGCTGATATAGCCGACCGGGGAGCCTGAACCAAATATCGACGTCGCTTACCCCTTTTGCGGCGGTATCTCGGCCATATGAGCCGATGTAAAGGGAGTGGGCTGTGTCGGACTGAGTCTCCCAAAAATCTGTGTTTAGCTGGCGGGTTATTCGCTTGTATCGGTAGGAGATCGAGTCCATCTGGTCCTTGCCGATGACATACTCATCCCTAAATGCTTGAAAAGTCTCTGCCACGCCCATCGTTGCTCAGTCCTCTAACCTCTCCGTTGACTGCATGCTTGAGCTGAAATCTTGAGAACACCATTCTAATCGTCTGACCGGTGGCTTAGCTGAGATCTCCACCGTTGGGCTTGTGCGTTAGGGTATACCTCAAAGATACGGCGTGAAAGGCACCGAAAAGCGTCGTAATAGGATGCGTTTCTGTATTTCACGACGCTCTCAGAGGAGTGTCTAGACCCTACGCGACATCTATGCTGCCGTCACAGTCCCACCCGTGGCCGGTCGGAGAGCCTCTTCCTATCCGTCAACCGGTTCAGCGGGCAGATCGCATCCTAACTCTCGGAGCCGAAGAATGAACCGTAGACAATTTAGCGTGGCGATGGCGGTCCTGGGACTCGGTTCAAGGGCCCAAGGAGAACGGAAACCTGAGGTCGAGAAACTGCAGCTGTCTCGAAATGGCTGGATGCCGAACAATGAACGCTTGCCGGTGTTGCTCTATCGCCGAGCATTTAGCGGTGATGGGCTCGCGGACCACATGGAAGAGGATTTGCAGCGCAATCTTTGGCCAGCTCAGTGGAGAAATGGCGTTTACACCTTTCATCACTATCATTCCACTGCTCACGAAGTGCTCGGCTTCGCCGCAGGAAGCGCACGGTTGACGTTGGGTGGCGAAGGTGGTCACGATGTGACGGTCGGTGCCGGAGACGTCCTCGTGCTGCCCGCAGGAACGGGTCATTACCTTGTGCGTGGGGATCCGGGCTTCCTCGTTGTGGGTGCCTACCCTGTGGGGCAACACTGGGATATCTGCCGGTCCGCCCCGGACGCGGCAACGACCGAAAGGATGTTGCACCTTCCTTTTCCGGCAAGTGACCCGATCACGGGGAAGGGAGGAGACCTCGTTCGCGCCTGGTCGCCCACTTAACAAGTTCTGAAGCGCTCAAAGTACCTCAAGTTGCTGCTTGTGATGACGAGGAGGAAACACCCTGTCGATGGCCGTGAGGTCGTCGTCGTTAAGCTTGAGTGTGTCGGCATGTGCGTTCTCTTCAACATGAGGGATGGTAGCCGCCTATCTTCCAAGCCTTCCATCGCAGCTTCGGCGTGAGAGACCAAGCTTCCATCGATAGCGCGTGCACCTCACCCACGCGAAATTGGGGGCATAGCGTGGTCAACTGTTACGGGAACCAAATGGAGGACCGAAATGCCGCGTCACCCAAAGCTGAAGCCGAGACCGCCGCATTCGTTTGTTCTGGAGGCCCTCGCGACTTTAGAGCCGGATGTGCGCCGGATGTTTTCCGGATGGTCTGTATATGTCGGTAACCGACTCTTCATGATGCTGCTAGATCATGCAAAATATCCCAAAGATAACGGTGTGTGGCTCGTCCTTTCTGAAGCCACTGATCCCATGGACGCAGAGCTTCGTCAGGCCTTACCGTCGCTTCGCCCGATTCAGGGCCTGGGAAGCAAGATTGGTCACTGGCTCGTCCTGCCGGCTGATTGCGCCGAATTTGAACAGGAGGCTCTTCATGCATGCGACCTCATTCTGAGCCATGACCCACGCCTGGGTCGCATTCCGCAATGGAGGCGGTAGTTCGCCACTCCGGTTCAAGATAATCGCGTCCGCATGAGGCGGAACGAGAGACCCACCCTGAACCGGAGCCGTCGTTCTACGCTTCTTTTGTCGTTGCGACAGCCTTAACGGTAGGCGCACGCTTAGCGGCAGACTTCTTCAAAGGCGTGACGGTCTTCTTGCTCTGTTTTGTAGAGTTCTTCTTTGCTGCGGGCTTGGCGACGTTGCTGCTCTTCGTTAGCACGGCCCAACGAGCCTTTTGGGCTGCCGCAATTCGCGCCTTACCTTCGGCACTGATGGTGGCTCTGACTTTCTTTGCCGGGGCTGGAGCTGTAGCTTCAGACTTCTTGTTGACTGATCCTTTGGGCCGGCCACGCCGCTTACCGCTTGGCTTTGTTGTTGCGGCAACGGCAGGAGTATCTGGAGCGGCGCTAGAGAGTAGGGCCCGGGCCTGTTGCAGGCGCGTGATCTGTTTGTCGATGGCTTCCAATATTTCGTGTGTACTCATGTCACCTCAACCTAAGGATAAAGCAGAGAGTGTCCGCACGTGCATCGCAAATCAGCGCTCGAAACGCGCATTGGCGATCATGCGTCATTCCAGAATAGCTGCGTGACCTTGGCGCGTTTGCCGTTACTTACCTCCTATGGTCTTTGCGCCAAGCGTCAGGTGACTGTCCTATGCGTTGTCGGAAGGCCCGTACAAAATTAGCCGGATAGTTGAACCCCGTCAGGACACTGACATTCTGAATGGGTAGCTTCGTGGTCTTGAGCAGAGCCTTTGCTCTCTCCAGGCGCTGGTGTAGCAAGTACTGATATGGAGTCGTGCCCGTCGAATTCCGAAACTCATGGGCGAAGTGTGATGGACTCATCCCCATTTCGTCTGCAATTTGTTCGAGGCCTATGTCCTCAGCAAGATTTGCTGACATATATTCCATCGCCCTCTTTAGCTTAGGCACGCCGAGTCCGCCTTTGAGACGAGGCAAAGCGATCTGCTGACTGGAATGGTTCTTGATGAGATTGGTTTCGAGAGATAATGCCAGCAGGTTTGCGTAGAGAGCGCCGAGTGGCCAGCCCTCGCGTGCCTCTCTGCCCATCTCCGAGATGAGAAGCCGCGTCGATGGGACCAGGATAGACCAGGCTCCTTTGATCTCCAGTGGATGCTGCGCTCCTAGCTGCAATGCAAGCTGCTGCAGTGCGTCATCCTCGACCGAGAGAATCAATCTTTCGGAAGACCCATGCCATCGCCAGCGGTGCCGCGTTCCGGGCGGGATTACGATGAGCGACCCAGGTTGGGTATGTTCAATCGCATTCCTCCCGTTCTGCCACCATTCAATCTCTCGGTCGCCAGCAATCTGCAGGTGGAGGCAGAGATTCGGATGTTCATGTTCCGGGATCTCTCCGGGACGGACGAGATGCTGCTCAAGAACGATATCTTTCCACGGCGGTTCCCGGGTCGGGATTTGATCACGCGGAGCGTCAATCAGCGGCACCAACTGAGAGTCGCGGACTACAGCGATGCGTCCGGATGGAGGCTCCGCTTCCGGCCTTCTCATCGCGCTCCGGAGTGCATTTTCAGCAGGATTTGCATATCATCCCAGCCTTCTGGCCGCTCCAATGGAAAAGGACAGGAGCAGTCAATGATGAGAAGCCTAACCGATTTCGTGAGCGAGAGTTTCATTTGGGGTGTTGGGATCACGCGACCGAAGGAACGCCAACGGCGGTTTGCTGCCTACTACATCTCCGCGTGTCTGGCTTTTGCCATTCTGAGCGTAGTGGGATTCTTCCTCATCCTGGTCTCTCGGTTCTAAACGCGGTCATCGTGCGGCCGGCTCTGTTTGGCGCAGCCCTTCCCCAGCAGGGGCGCACGAGGCCATTTGGAGGTCACGGTCATGTTGATCAGTAATGATGACGTTCGTCGCGGTATCGAGAACGATGAGTTCGTTCCCTTCTTCCAGCCTCTTGTCACACTTCGGACTGGCGAGCTCGCCGGATTTGAGGTGCTGGCGAGATGGCACCATCCCACGGCTGGAGTCTTATCACCGGACCGGTTCATCCCAATTGCGGAACAGAATGGATGGATCGATGCGTTGACGAAACGGCTGATGCAGAAGGCCTTCGAGGCTGGGAAGCTGATCCCGGAACCCCTAACACTAGCCTTCAACGTTTCACCACTGCAATTGCACGATCTAGATCTGCCCAAACGGATTCAGAGCGCCGCCGAAGACCTGGGTTTTCCCCTCCAGCGCATCGTTATCGAGGTCACGGAAAGCGCGGTCGTCGATAACGTGGAGCGTGCTCAAACCATCTCGAACGAATTGAAGGCGCTAGGGTGCAAGATCGCGCTTGATGACTTCGGAACGGGATACTCCAGCCTCCTGCATCTGCAATCGCTGCCTTTCGATGAGCTGAAGGTCGATCGAAGTTTCGTTGGGTCGATGATCCAACGCAGAGAAAGTCGCAAGATTGTGGCGGCCGTAGTGGGTCTCGGACAAAGTCTTGGGCTGACTACTGTGGCGGAAGGCATCGAAACACGCGAACAGGCCGAAATGTTGTTGTGGCTCGGCTGTGAACTGGGACAGGGGTGGCTCTTCGGACGGCCGATCCCGGCTGAAGATCTGCCCACAACCGTTGAGATGCCGCGCGAAAAGATATCCTTCAACCATTCGCCAGGCCTTTGGGGAGGCCTGGCGGGAAATGCGCTGCCCAGTCAGCGGCTTGCGCACTTGCAGGCTGTTTACGATGGAGCGCCCGTCGGACTCGCCTTACTCGATCGCAACCTTCGCTATGTCACCCTCAACCAGCGGTTAGCCGACATGAACGGCGCATCGGTTGAAGAGCACTTGCGAAGACCGGTCGCTGAAATGGTCCCCAAAGCATTCCACCATTTCGAGGCTTTCATGCGTCGGTCTCTCGAGGGCGAAGTGATCACCGGCGTCGAAGCCAGACGACCCGCTGGCCCGGGACAAGGCGACCGAGACTATCTTTTGTCCTATCAGCCTGTGCGGGATGAAGGCGCCGAGGTTGTCGGAGTCTCCGTCGCGGTGGTCGATATCACCGACCGGAAGGCCGCGGAGGCCGCACTCCGCGAGAGTGAAGACCACCATCGCCACATGGTTGAGTTGAACCCGCAGATTCCCTGGGTGCTTGATGCCAAGGGAAACGCGATGGCCATCAGCCCGCGGTGGGAACAGGTGACTGGCATGAATGCCGCGACCGCTGAAGGGAAAGGTTTCCTCGAAGCCATCCATTCGGAAGACAGGCCATCTGTGGAAAATGTCATTGCAACATCGATTCGCAGCGGCGATCCAATTGATGTCGAATGCCGCATCCTGTGCCGGAACAACAGATGGAGATGGATACGATCTCGAGGCGCCGCACGCCGCGATGCATCAGGAATAATCATTCGATGGTACGGCAGCGTCGACGATATCGACGATCAGAAGAAGGCGGAAGAGGCGCTGAGAAAGAGCGAGGCACAACTTAAAGCCATCTTCAACTCCGTTCCTGTGGCGATCTTGCTGGCGGCTGAGCCGGACGGCCGATTAAGCCTGTCGAACCCCGAGGCGAGTCGTATCTTTCGCTACCCCGCCCCATCCAGGCACATCATAGAAAACTACGCGCAGTGGGGTGCGATTCGAGTCAATGGCAGACGGCTCGAGTGTGGCGAGTATCCCCTTGCCCGCGCCCTGCGCGGACAGAAGACCAGTATTGAAAAAGCGCTCTGCCTGCGTGCGGATGGCACAGAGGCGTGGGTATCCTTGCTGGGTGCACCGATCGTTCGAGGAGACGGCTCTGTCCAGGGCGCGGTCGTAGTCGTTCAGGACATCGATGAAATCAAGCGAGAGCGAGAACGGCTGCTCACCTTGGCGGAAGCTCTCATCAAGGAACTTAAAGGCCAAACCTCTTCTGCGCGGTTGGAAGCGGAGCTCTAAGAGTTTTGTCACAACCTCGTTCCCCGCCCGCGTCTTCGACTACCGCAGTCTCCCCGACAGTCCCTTTACTGAATGCATGGCTTGATTCGCTCCTGACGTTCGCGCTGTACGAACGAAGGCGGATGGCTACAGAGAAAACCTGATTTTGGAGGCACTGTATGTGGTTTAACCTTTTTCGCTCGTCGGCAGAATCCAGCGGGCCGGTGGAGACGCCAGGCAACGATCAACCACGTGCCACGCGCTTTCGACTCGATGCTGATGTTTCTTTTGTCGTTGATGGACGCAGGCATGAAGGCCGGTGTGTCAATGTGAGCGAGTCTGGACTCCTGGCAGGTCTTGATCATCCGCCGGATGTCTGGGTCGAAGGCAAGTTGGAGTTGGAGGCAGGAGCGCACTACCTCAATATCCAAGTGCGCGTGGCCCGTGTGGAAGGCAATGATGTAGGGTTCGCCTTTTGTCTCGACACCGAAAATGATCGGGCTGCTATACGCATCTTGATCGACTCTGTTTCGGGAAGTCCTCTACCTTCGCCGTCCGAGAATGAGAGTTAATCCAGAGAATGACAAACCAGAAGACACGTGCGTCTCTGGCGGATGCCGAATCAAAAGGCAAATGCGCCAGGTTTAGTCGCGGAAAAATCGTGGGCTCACGCTGCGGCCATCGCAGGAGCAGCCCGGCGGTGAGGCGCTGGCGGTAGTGAAGATGAACTCCATCTCGCCTTTAACGAAGAGACGGTTGGCGGGCCGCCCAGAGGGCCGATGGGCAGCTCGTGGTCGACGAGCAGCGTGCCGGGCCGGACGTCGCGGACCTGGTTCGAGACGGTGACCGTGCTTCCAGTAAGCGAAAAGGCAGCGGTGCTGTCGTCGCAGATGTGGTCGTCCCGGTCGAAGTCGGTGATCTCGGCGCTCTACGCGGAATGGAGCCCTCAACTCGTGATTTCAGGCCAATGCACTCATCCAACTCTGTCTAAGCCGATCTTGGATCATTAGTACTGTGAGACGGCCCCTCGTCATCTGGCTGATCTGTGACGAGAGCCGACTTCGAAGGACGAATCTGCCATTGCTTCTGAATTGCCACAAGTGGGAACACGGCAGAGCCTGTACACGCGAATCACGGCTATGGAGTCGCCCGTTTTGGGCTGCTTCGTTCATGTCTGCCTGAATCGCTGAGCGCGAACGAAGGTTTTCGGCGATCGAGGATATAGCTGTTCCCGAAGCGGACCCGGATGAGCCAGAAGACGAGCAGTGGGAGTGGAAGGACTGCCGGAACGATGAGGTAAATAGAGCCACGGAGCGCAGGCGGGAAAACCTGCGGCTGACCGAGGAAGAAGGAACCTGTCGCGATAAAAAGTCCCACGCACATGCGCCATAGATGCCTAACGATGCGAGGACGACCGGAGATGCCACGATGGGCGAGGACGGATGTCTCCAGCAGTGGCCAGAAGAAGGATACCGCTGAATACGAAACTCATAAATGCGGGGGCGCCGTTATCTGTACCTGTGGCGGAGTGGATGGCTCGGATGCCGAGGGTAAGAACGCCTGCGGCGGAAGCCAGGCAAATGAACAGAGCGATCCAGTCAAGCGGGCCGGTGCCGTCTCGGCGGCGTCCGGCAAGCCAAGCACTGCCGACCAGATAGAAGGTGAGCACGGCGGCGATGACATTGCTGATCTGCGACTTCAGGATGGCGAGCCAAAATCCGCTGGTGGCTAAGGTCAACATGGCCAGCGTGAAGACGTTGCCCGAAAGACGATGGAACCGCTCGCCCTTGCGCGCGATCATCGCGACCGCTCCGGCGACGAGGCTGAACGTACCGCCGAGGATATGAAGAATCAGGAGCGGGAGTCTCAATCTGACACGACCTTTCCGGCTTCATCGGCGAGTATCGGATGTGCAGGATACGCGAGAGACCACGCCTAAGTTCCGCGTCTCCTCACAGAAGGACGTGATCAGCTCGTCCATGCGGCCGCCGCAGCCGAGAGGGTCTTGAGGACATCGTCCTCCCCGAAGCCCCGCAGTTTTCAGAAATCTTCACAGCGTTTGACGATCTCAGTGTCCAGGCGACTTCCTGTCGTTGCCTGCATTGCACTTCAGCAACCGTTTTACAAGATACCCAACTTCATCGTATCGATTTGAAAGGCATGACATGGCCGAGGTAATCGATGCTGCTCCTTCTGAACTTGATAGTCCGATTCTCCGACGGCGGTCCGCTCAATTCGACTGTATTGTCTCAAAAGACGATCCGTCGTCATCCATCAGCCGTTGCTGATGCATGAACGAACCTGGAGCGATTGACCGCATTTGTCGTGATGTCAGTCTGCCAGCACACGGCATTCGATAATGGCGGTCCTACAGGCATGATCAGTTACTGAAAGGCAATTTCTGCTCAACGCATCGAAAAGATATACCGGCGATCATGACGTGCGGGTAACCCTCTTGCATCTAACATAGCTCTTGGGTTTGGGGCGCAGCAGCCGACGAAGCGATCGAAGCTTGCCCGTCGATTGAAGTCGGCCCACGCGGTTCGGTGAGGGCGACGAGACGCGTTTGGCAAAATAGCGTCAGGGGGTGGGTGTCTCTTCGATTGTGCAGGAGTGGACAGGATTGCGGACGGCTTTCGTACTCGAGTCGTCCGTTTCTGACGAATCCCAAATGGTCTCTTTTGTCCCGAATCGTCGCAACACCCGATGTCGCTCATCATGATCGGCAGAGATAGTCCAAAGGCTGATTCATTTAACCCGCTCTGTGTTGTGATCCTCGTACGGCGTAAGGCGGCAACTAACGTCACAGCGATGGTTTATTTCGCTCGCATCATGCTCTACCCCCCCCGCAGTTCCACAGTGCCCCAACGACTGCGCAAACCTAATTGCACTGCACTGTGGAAGTCCTCAAGAGAATGCATTATCAAACAATCATCGATCCCATCCCGGAAGAAGGTCCATTCCTTTGGCCCATACACACTGGACCTAGAAGCGGTTGAGCTTCGCGCGGGAAGCCGAAACATTGACTTGCCGACAGAGCAGTTCCGAGCCCTTGAATTAATTGTGCGGGCGGCCGGCGAAGCCGTGTCCAAAGAGCAGTTCCGAGTCAAGGTTTGGCAAGACCGTTTCGTCGACGGCGAAAATCTCGCGGAGGTTATCTCTCAACTGCGGCGGGCACTTGGTCGGCAGTCAAACGATCGTGAATATATTGAGACGGTTCCACGCAAGGGGTATCGCCTGGATCCACAGGTCTCGCATTCTGAGGTGAACTCGACACAGAACGCCTTTGTCAGCAGCTCTCATGCAAAGGGAATGGATGAAGAACACTATCGGATCCTGGTCGACTCAATCGAAGACTACGCAATTTATATGCTGGATTGTGGTGGCCGCGTTTGCAGCTGGAACCTAGGCGCAGAACGAAACAAGGGCTACACAGCCGACGAGGTGATCGGCCAACACTACTCCATGTTTTTTGTCGCTGATGACATAGAAAACCGTCTTCCTGAGAAGCAACTGAAAGCCGCTAGCCAAGGTGGACACCATGTGGGGGAGGGTTGGAGGCTTCGGAAAAACGGAGAGCGGTTCTGGGCAACGTTTGTAGTCACCGCCATGCGCGACTCGAAGAGAAAGCTAATCGGGTTTGCCAAGGTGGTCCGCGACATCAGCGCTCGAAAGCGACAGGAAGAAGAGGTCCTCCAAATGGAGGCCCTGGTCCGGCGCGATCGCGATCGCGTGACTGCTGCTATGGAAAGCAGCATAGACGCGTTTTATATATGCGAGGCCGTGCGAGCTGAGTCCGGAGAGATAGAAGATTTCATCTTTACCTACCTGAACAGCAGTCTGGAGAAGATGGTCGCCATCACGCGAGATGTCCTCCTAAACGGAAAATTGTGTGAACTGTTGCCGATAGTCCGAACAACCGGGCTGTTTGACGCCTACAAGAGGGTAGTAGAGACGGGTGAACCCTTCGTAGCTGAGGTTCCGATCCATGCTGAGAGCGTTTTGAGCGAGTGGATTCGTGTTCAAGCGGTCCGCCTTGAAGACGGGGTTGCGATCACGGCGTCTGACGTCACTGAACGCAAACTGAACGAGGAACGACTTCTCCATCTTGCGCAACATGATCCATTGACGGGCTTGAGCAATCGGACCCTGTTAAACGATCGCATCTCCCAAGCGATAGAGCGTGTGAAACGTTTTGGAGGCAAGATCAGTGTCTGCATGATCGACCTGGACAGCTTCAAGCCAGTCAACGACGAACACGGCCACCAAGTCGGTGATCAGGTCTTGATGCAGACGGCACAACGACTTCTATCGGCAGTTCGCGCGACGGACTCCGTCATTCGAGTCGGTGGAGATGAGTTCGTTGTCGTTCTGCCGGACAACGAAGCGCAAAGCGGGATAAGACAGGTCTCAAAAAAGATTCTTGCGGCTATAAGCAAACCGATGGTGATCGAGGGGCAAACCTTCAGGGTAAAGTGCAGCTTAGGGATCGCAATATACCCGGATGACGCAACCGAAGTACAAGGATTGCTTTCATTCGCCGATCAAGCTATGTACAAGATGAAAACGGCTAGTAAAGACCTTCGTCCGAAACAGGCGCAATCATCTTAGGCGTCAACCCGGCAGACCTTCTAGATTTCACCGCCGTCGAAGCTGTGGGTTTGCGGGACGCGGGCGTTATCCGAGTTCCGGGCTCGCGTAGAGTGCGAGCGTCAAATCCATAGCCTGATCTTGGCGAGGCCCAGGTTGTGCCGAGTTGCAAACCACGCCTTTCTCCTGTGAGCGATGAGACGACACATTCGGATCAAGGCCCCGCGGGATGAGGCGTGGGCTGAAGTTGATCCGTCAATTACTCTTCAATTCGGTTTAGCCGCTCCTGGTGCGAATTTGTCTGCTTCTCAAGGGACTGAGATGGAGTTTCCTATGGAATCGCCAAATGACAGTTAGCAGACCTCGGGTTGATTGGTTTACGCGGTTAGGACAAGAGCCGACATACCGACTGCGCATCCTCATCTCTGTGTTGCTGAATTCCTGGCAAGCAAACTCCGCAGCTCAGAGACCGGCATAGGCTTGCCGAATAGCCATCCCTGTCCCCATATCGGCGATCCGTTCGGCACGGCCGCGTTGAAATAGACCGCCTGCTCCCGGCTTTCAATCCCTTCAACGACAACGAGCATGTTCAGCTTCGAAGCCATTTCTAGAATCAAGGGTACAACTGGGGCTGTAACTGCCTCGGTTCCAATCGTCTGGGTGAAGGACCGATCAATCTTGATCGCGTCGGGAGCGAGACGATGCAGGTAGGAAAGACTGGAATAACCCGTCCCGAAATCGTCGATGTAGATCGAATGTCCAAGAGATCGCAGCAGGCCAATCGCCGTAGCTGCGGAAGTGCCTTCGGCGGCAGAGCGCTCAGTCAATTCCAGTCCTATCAGATTCGCGGTAAGGCGTGCCTTTTGCAGACAGTCCGTCAGGAATGCAGGGAACCCCAGGTCTTTCAGATCCTCGGAAGCTATATTCACGGTGACACGAATGTGTCGCTCCTCAATCGTCGTGCCAAGTTCTAAGATGACGTTCCGGATAACCCACCTTGTGAGGGCGCCGATAAATCGGCGGCGTTCCGCAAGAGCGACAAAGACCTCTGGTGAAACATCGCGTCCCCTGCGAGACCAGCGTAGCAAGGCTTCTACTGCGACGATCCTTCCCGTCTTCAAATCGACGATCGGCTGGTACACCAAGCGTAGTGTTCCCCGTCGCACTGCACGGCGTAGTTCTACCTCCATTGATCGGGTGTGATAGAACTGCAGAAGTATGAAAGCAATGGCAGCCCCCAGGAGACCGCCGGCAACCTGAGACTCGAGGACGAAATCTCTATACTGCTCCGCCCATGCTGAGACAGACAGTCGGCCCACAATACAACCTGGGTACTTATCAGAGCAGATTGCCTCGTAGAGCTCGCCGTTGCGGCGTTCAACCAGCGCGCCGGTCAAGATTTCGTCCACACTGAGTGGCACATCAGGACCATAGAGGGCGAACACCTGATGCTTCGAGCTATTGACGATGAAAACCGTATAAAAGACCGGAGGATGATCGAGAGTTGCGAAAAATTCATGGCTGTACACCAATGAGACGCCGTTGCTTTCAATCACTTCTCCTGTCCCACCGGGGTAAATAGCCAGCGGAATATCCCTAAACACAAGCCGGTCCTCAAATTCAAAATTAGGCGTGTCACGGGGAAGGGCCACCGAAAGACGACCGCGGCCTGTTGTGCAATAGAGTTTGTCGCCCCTCGTTCGACCAATATCGCGTATCAATGCAGAGCGAAAGAGCTGTTGCCGCATGTACAAGAGTTCGGCGTCGGAACAAAACTCTAGATTGTCGCTTTGAATTGCCTTGAGCGTGGCGCGGGTTTCAGACCCCAAGCGCTCCTCGACACTCAAGACTTCACGGGTGTAGAGGCGCAGTTCGGCGCGAGCCGCTCGTTGTTGGGCGCATTGTCCGATCAGGAATGTGATGGTGCCACCGACGAGGGCTCCCAGAATGACGACCACAAAATTGACCAGCCATACAACACGTCGCCTGCGATCCTGGCTCAGCAAAGATTTACCCCACCGCGTAGCCGAAGCCGACGCTGGTTCTCTGCCAGACATTTTGGCTTCTCGTTATTCAACTTGCAAGAGGTATTCAAGCGTCGGTTCGCCAACCGGCGTTGCTCCTCAACGAATCGGTTACGAAATCTCGACTCAAGTGGCCGCGCGTTGGAGTCTCGGGCCGGGGACCCGCTATGGTTTCATCAAAGAGGACTCGCCCAGCCCGCAAGACGCCGAATGATAACTACTACTTGATTGTCACTGATATGGTTATCGGAACCACTTTATGGAAGCCATACGTCCGCAGGCGACACCCCTCCGCCTGGTTTTCAATGTTAGAGCCAACTCCTACCGAGAACACTCCCACGGATG
The DNA here is from genome assembly GCF_004115155.1 of Granulicella sibirica. Classification (NCBI taxonomy): domain Bacteria; kingdom Pseudomonadati; phylum Acidobacteriota; class Terriglobia; order Terriglobales; family Acidobacteriaceae; genus Granulicella; species Granulicella sibirica. Next base: position 1,738,739 of record NZ_RDSM01000001.1, on the reverse strand, counting down.
GGCCAGCCATGCGCCAGAAGTTTATGTCGGCTGCCCATAACAAGTTGCTCTATCAGTGATCATTTCTGCTTCAAAATCCGCGAGAGTTGCCGAGAGCCAGCCTTTACGAAGGCGGATCGAACCGAGCACAACTCTATCGCCCATGCGGGTACAAGAATGAGACAAGTGACGAGCACTACAAAGTGCAGCGCTTGCAGAGACGGCGTTCAGAGCCCCTTCCCATTCACTATGGCGTTCCAGCCAATCGTGGACGTTGATACGAAGAAAGTCTACGCATACGAGGCACTGGTGCGCGGGCCGAAGGGTGAATCGGCTTACTCTGTACTGAGCCAAGTGACCGATCAAAACAAGTATGCTTTCGACCAGAACTGCCGCGTGGCTGCGATCATGCTGGCCTCCCAGCTGGGCTTAGTAGAAACCGGAGCGAGGCTCTCAATTAACTTCATGCCGGGAGCTGTGTACAGCCCGGCCGCCTGCATTCAATTGACACTCGCGACAGCGCAAAAGTGTGGCTTTCCCGTGGAACGCCTGATCTTCGAGATAACCGAGACCGAGAGGGTGAAGGACAAGGCTCACCTTCGGAGCATTGTTGAGGAGTACCGCCGGCAAGGTTTCAAGGTCGCGCTGGACGATTTTGGGAGTGGTTACTCGGAGTTGAATATGCTGGCCGATTTGCAAATCGACTACCTGAAGCTCGACATCGATCTCGTCAAAAAAGTGCATAAGCGTCCATCAGCTCTCCTGATCGTGAAGTCCATCGTAGCGCTCACAAAGGCATTGGGGATGGAGATGCTCGCGGAAGGCGTCGAAACTTTGGAGGAGTTCGAAACACTGCGGGATTGCGGTGTCCGACTCATGCAGGGCTATTTCTTTGCGAAGCCAGCATTCGAGACGCTGCCACCTGTGACTTGGCCCGAGAAGTCCTCGACGCAGGGAGTTGAGTCTTCGGCATCTCAGGTGGATTCCAGAGCGGCGTAAACTGCGGATTGATCCCATTACTATCATCCACCTGATAGAGGGCTAATCCCACTCGCAAATTAGGCCTTCGCGGGACTTGTGGGTTATCGCCCCACCGCCAGGTCAACTATTTCCCAGGTTTCATTGACCCACCTCCGTATTCCGCCCTTTCGGCGCGCCCCTGCTCGGCACACACAATGCTAAGGCAGAAGTGGATCGACGCATTTTGAACTTGTCTTTGTCATACACAAGGCCGACGATGGTCCCCAACCTAGGGCGGATCACGTCGACGCACCTAATGGAAGTGGCGACGCGCACGCTGCCGATTCCAGTGTCGTATCTGCGCGCAGGCAGTTTCACGGAGAACTGGCTGCGAACTGTCGTCGGCGTCACCAGGTTCGGAGTAGAGAAGTTCTGTCTACGCTCGTCGCGGCGCTATCGAGGACTGGACCGACTCCGCAGACTCCTCGTTCGCTATGAGAACCTCCTCGCAACCTATAGAGCCTTCCTCTACCTCGCTTGCCTGTAGATCATTTGCAGACGGTGTTTATGGAATACGCTCTAGCGATCATATGCGGCAAGAGGTTGCGAATTGGCATCAAACCTCTTCGAGGTGCGGCTAGTGTCAAATGTGAAGTGTCGGTTCTGTGACGGCACCGGGGAAACTGCAATGGGTGGGGTCTGCGCCGAATGTGGCGGAAGTGGTACGGCGAAGAAGGAAAACATAGATGCTGTTTCCACGCCCAAGCCGGACGCCTCACAGGAGTAAATCATGGAGAATCCGACGAAAACACGAGGCGGGTCATGAATGATTATCGAGTAAGCATCAAAAGCATCTCAGATCGTCCGCTTGCTGAACCTGGCGGAGATCTCTCACACAAAGTAGAGTTTCACATAGATTCGGTAGATGGTGTTCTCTCAGAAGACTGGGACGGAGGCAGCGTGCGGGGCGAAGATCCTAAGCGCTGCTTGCAACTGAAAAAGAAAGGGAATGTAGTCGTTTCACAGCCCAACGGCTGGTCAAGCCAGCGGCCTGACCAATGGCAGGGAGAACTCGTGAATCTGGCGCTGGATCACTCTGTCAGCGAATCTGCGTAACTTCTTACGCAATATTGGGCAGACTGTCGACTTTAGACTCGCCGATATACGCCGTCATCGCCTGAGCCAATTGTGAGTCGACCTCATCCGCGATCGCCATCACGCCAATGAGAACCAGGCTAAAGTTCACGCGATGCAGATTGTTTTGCAAAGTCTGAAAGATGCTGACTTGCAACATTCGCGACTCTTCCACCATCATCGCGGCCGTATAACCCTGCTCTCTTCGTAGAAGTCCGTGCTCAGCCGCAGCGGCAGAGACCAACGCATGGCTTCCCAACTCAAGCGGGTTTCTCAACCTGTACACCAGGTCTCTAAAGAGCTGGGGCAGATGCGCCGTACGCTTCGTATCATCTAGTTTTACCCACACAATGTGCTTGTCTGCATCAACCCTAAGAAGCCAGTTTTTGATGGTCACCGCTGCATCGTCTTCGAGGATCGTCGCAACTGTGCTGACCACCTTCACAGGGCCCGGTTCGGCCTTCATCTTTGCCCGGATCATTTCCACCAGATTCACGACGGCCTGCGGTTTAACAAACACTTCGTCCGTCTGAGCCAATATTGCGGCTGCGGCCGCCTTCATCTCGGGGTGAGCACTGAAAATGATCGTGACGGCCTTTGGGTTTGAGTGGCGCATGGCGCTCACTACGGTAAGGCCATCTCCGTCGTTAGGCATGTGCAGATCGCTGACAAGTACATCGAAGATGTTCGCCCCAATCAGCTTGAGCGCGTCATTGACGTTAGCTGCGGAAAGCACTTCGAAACCGCCGTGCTCAAGGATGAGGCAGAGGGTTTCACGCAAGTCGTCATCGTCATCGACAAGCAGAAGTCTTGTCTTGGTCATTTCTGGCATATCCGGTCCCATCTCGTCTAACACTGCTGTTCTGTTAGCTGGCTTTCAGTTGCTGCTCATTTACCTGTCCGGTACACCCAACGCCCTGATCATATTCAGTGAGATTGGTGAGGTGGTCTCGCACGACCCGGTAGCACTCACAGGCCATCTTTTCCAAGCCTGGAAGATCGATAAGATTGATCTTGCCGCGTGTGTACTGGATCAGATTTAGGCTTTGAAATTGGCCTGCAACGACAGTTACGGTCGTACGGTTTGCGCCAAGCATGTCCGCCATGTACTCATGGGATAGAGGCAGAATGCGGCCTCCGTTCCGGTCGGCGCAAAGAAGCAGCCAGCGGGCTAAACGTTGCTGGACAGAGTGACGGGCATTGCAGCCCGCCGTCTGTGCTGACTGAATGAATTGAGCCTGAAGATACCGCAAAGTAAGGTCCTGAAACACTGAGCAACGTTTGAATTCCTGAGCTGCCAGGCACGTTGTAGTGGTGTAGCCATGTCCGGCTACCTGCATATAGACCCGGTTGAGGCTCTTCTTGGTACCCATCAGAACGGATGCACCCTGCACAGACTCCCACCCTGCGAGGCCCACCTCGACCTGAGACCCATCGTCGAACGTCGTCGTCATCGACGCCATCCCCTCCTCAATGAAGAAGAGATGCTCGATTCGATTGCCAGGAAATTCGATCTCGCGATTCACCGGAAGGTCGACCGCATTCAGGTCTAACCGCCTAATAGTTTCGGAATCGAAGCGTTGAAGCAGCCCGTTCTTGAAATGTCCTTGTGTCATGTGTGGCCTCGATCTCGGCTGGCCGATCAGATACACCAGGGACGGCGTGGTATGGATCTCCGCGCGATGGCTTGTGATGCTACGCAAAGCATACGCGCTCTTTTGTGTTGTAGGCGACCGAGCACAAGATTTAATACTGGCGTGATTTGCTGAAGCGATACGCAAAGTACTGTTCAAGATCCTTGGCGATCTTGTCTAAATCCCATCCTTACTCAACCTGGGCAGCGAAGAAAAAGCCCCGACCGCTCCATTTGCACCCACGTTATATACGCCTATGTAGTGGGCACCACAGATCGAAGAGTATGAAAAGGCTATCGTTGCTGCACGTTGAGAAAGACTCATCCTCGGCCCTGAACCAATGGCCGACCAGCACGCGCAGATGTCTCTATGTGAGAGCAGAGAAGAGAGATATGACAGACAAGCTGATGCCGACGCCACTACATAAGGTGGTTTCCTACGACCAGGACGTCCATGGCGCTTTGAAGAAAAGCCAATTTGTTCCCTTCTTTCAGCCCGTGATCACCATGCACACCGGGCAATTAGCTGGGTTCGAGGTACTCGCCCGTTGGAAGCACCCTACGGCCGGTGTAATTCCGCCCAGCCAATTCATTGCGCTAGCAGAACAAGATGGCTGGATCAACGCCCTCACCCAACAGATTTTGGAGAAGGCCTTTGCTGCGGCTTCCGCGATCCCGACCCCTCTAACACTGGCTATTAACATCTCTCCTCTTCAACTACGCGACTTGCACTTGCCGGAACTAGTCCACCGTATCGCCATGGAATGCAACTTCTCACTTTCGCGGGTCATTGTGGAGATAACAGAGAGCGCCCTCATCGACAACCTTCAGAGTGCCGCAACGATCGTAGCTAAACTTAAGGCGATGGGTTGCAGGCTGGCGCTTGACGATTTCGGTACGGGCTACTCTAGCCTGCACCATCTCCAGGCTCTGCCGTTTGACGAATTAAAGGTCGACCGAAGCTTCGTCAGCTCAATGACGGACAGCCGGGAAAGCCGCAAGATAGTCTCTGCAGTTGTAGGCCTTGGACAAAGCCTCGGCTTGGCTACTGTCGCTGAGGGCATCGAGACCCGGGAGCAGGCAGAGATGATGCTGTGGCTGGGGTGCGAATTTGGTCAAGGGGAGTTTTATGGTCAACCCGTACCAGAACACGAGCTTGCTGCGTCAATCTCAATTGATCGTGAACATTTCGTCACAGACGATCGGAGCGCCTGGAGACGCATTTCTGCTTCAGACTTCGAGGTTTCTCCGTCTCAGCGGCTAGCACAACTCCAAGCCATCTATGATGGCGCGCCAGTAGGCCTGGCCTTCGTTGATCAAAATCTTAGATATGTGAATCTCAATAAAAGACTTGCCGAGATGAACGGCGCTCCGGTTGAAAACCATCTGGGGAGTCAAGTCTCCGAGATGATTCCAGAGCTCTTTCCCGCCGTGGAACCCTTCATAAGGCGTGCCCTTGAAGGGGAGGCAATCTCAGATGTTGAGGCGAAAGCTCCCACTTCCGGGGACACGCGCTTAGTTTCCTACCAGCCAGCGCTGGATGAGGGCGGGGAAGTTGTTGGAGTCGCAATCGCTGTGACCGATATCACGGAACGAAAACAAACAGAGGACGCGCTCAAAGCGAGCGAAGCTCATTACAGGAGCATGGTTGAGCTGAATCCGCAGGTCCTATGGATTATGGATCCCCAAGGTCGCAATCTTGATCTGAGTCCGAGATGGGATAAGAGCACGGGCCTGATGAACGATCATCTAGCGGATCACGAATGGCTCAGAAAGATCCATCCGGAAGATATGCGAGCCACACTCAAAGCTATGGCCGTCTCGAGGCGAGCAGGTGCGCCCATTGACGTTGCTTATCGCGTGCCGGATGGGGAAGATGGCTGGACATGGAAGCGGGCCAAGGGTGCCCCTAGGTTTGACGTTAGCGGTAACATCGTCTGCTGGTACGGCAGCGTGCAGGATATTGTGGCTCCGAGCGACCTGGAGAAGCCGTTGCCCGACGATGCAATACCCGTAAAGGTCAAGACGACAATTCATGTAACGGATCTTTCCGTTACAGCGACGGAGAAGGAGAGGAGACACCGGGCACTGGGCGAACTTGAGATCCTCGACACGCTACCCGAGCCAGAATTTGACGATCTGGTAGTGCTGGCCTCTGAGATCTGCGGTACACCCATCAGCCTTATATCCTTACTCGACTCCGAACGTCAATGGTTCAAGGCCGCTGTTGGACTTGCTGCAACTGAGACTTCTATCACGTCGTCCTTCTGTGCACTCGCGATCGCTGAGAAGGGTCTTTTTGTGGTGGAAGATGCGACAAAGGACAAGCGCTTCGAACAAAATCCTCTTGTTCTCGGCTCACCACACATCCGCTTCTATGCCGGCATGCCCCTCTATGCCGGTGACGGTGTAGCCATTGGCACGCTGTGTGTCATAGATACCATCCCGCGAGGCCTATCTCCCGGACAGATCAAAGCCCTCTCTATCCTCAGCCAAGAGGTTCAAGGTCGCTTGGAGCTTCGCTCTGAGCGGAGGAAGAACCTTACAGAGATCAGCGCAAATCGGGAGCTCACGACTCGGCTAGAGGCAAGCAACAAGACCCTCACGGAAGCAAATGGGAAGCTTGAGAACCTCTTCGCTGAGCTCGAAGAAACCCGGCTTCTACACTTGGCCGATGAATGCGAGCTGCGGAAGCGATCTGAACTGGATGACCTCAAGAATGAGTATGTCGCCATGGTGTCCCATGAGCTCCGGTCACCCTTAACAAGCGTGCGGGGTGCTGTTGGAATTCTATCGGCGGGCCTGGCAGGTCCAGTGAACGACAAAGGCGCGAGGCTTTTTCATATTGCTCTGAGCAACCTGGACCGGATGATTCGGTTGGTCAACGATGTCCTGAACCTCGAGCGGATAGCGTCCGGAGCGACATCTCTCCAGGTGCAAGAATGTTTGATAGAAGATTTGGCAGAACAGGCTATCGAAACAATGATGCCAACGGCTCAAGCGCATGGGGTCGAGCTTCATGTTAACGCCGTCTCTCAGACATTAGGCAGCAAGCTCCTTTTTCATGGGGATCCCGATAAAATCTTGCAGGTCCTCATCAACTTGCTGTCCAATGCGATCAAGTTTTCCCCGCCTCAAGGGGATGTAGTGCTCGATATTCGGGCGTCTATCGACCAACTGACGGTGAAAATCTCAGACGAAGGGCGTGGCATTCCAGAGGATCAACTTGAGAAGGTGTTCGAACGCTTCCGGCAACTTGAGCATGACGATGCCCGTCGACTCGGGGGAAGCGGCCTCGGCCTCGCAATCTGTCGCGCCATTGTTGAACAGCACGGCGGCGCCATTTGGGCGGAGAGAAATCCGACAAAAGGTACATCTTTCTTGGTGACCCTGCCTCGCTCCACGCAAAAGCTTCCTACAGAGGAACCTGCCGAAAAGGCCTATGCGCGTGCAGCATCGCTTGCAAGGCCGCCGCTCAAACCATTTGGAACTGATGAGAAGTCAAACCAAGCGACAACCCCGGTCCCCTTATGAAGCTGACTAAATCGATGGCGTGTGCGAGCCTAGCGAACAAGAAGGCGCGGGTTGTGAGACCTACGACACCCGTTCTCGATGTGATCTGTGTCAGCGAAGAGATTCTGGGGATTGTGGTGCTCACGTTATCTGACGGAACCCTCCACAGTCTGACGTATGAACAGCTGCGTACTCTTCGTGATGTTTCTCACTGATTCCCCTCTCCGGTGTGCTGCTGTAGCTGCAGGGTCAAGCAGGTAACAAATGGGTCCGGTTCTTGCCTCTGATCAACCGATTAATCTCTCCGAGAGCAAACACACAACAGCGAGATGGTCCGGCGCATCTACCTGTCATACGCTGATGTTCGTCTCTTGTTGAGGGTAGAGAGCCCATATTCGATCGGCAGGTCGCTCAAGACAGACGAAGAACCGACTGCGATTTAGCCTCCTTTGAGCGGAACTGCACAAAGCTGAATCCCAGACCCACTTCAATCGGTGTCCCCTTGAAAATCGAAGAAACGCTGCAACTCGCCGCAGAGACGGCTGGTGTAGGCACGTGGCACCTGTTTGTTGCGAAAGAGGAGCTTAGCAGTTCTCCCAAATGCAAAGAGATCTTTGGATTTCCACCCGAGGCTGAATTCGCTTATGCCGACTTTCTCTCTGTCCTTTATCCTGATGACCGTCCATTGGTCGAGGCTGCGATAGCAGACGCTCTTGATCCGAACGGGAAGGGTCTCTATGAACTGGACTACCGGATCGTTCGGCCTGACGGACTCATTCGTTGGCTCGGCGGAAAAGGGAAGGCATTCTTTGAAGAACGCAACGGTGAGCGAGTAGCCAGTCGACTGATTGGAACTGTTCTTGATCGAACCGAGCGTCGGAATATTCAGGATGCACTCATAGAATCCGAGAAGCTTGCAGTGACGGGACGCCTAGCCGCATCTATTGCCCATGAAATCCGGAACCCGCTAGACACGGTGGTCAGCCTTCTTTATTTGCTTCGTACGGAATCGTCCGAAGTGAAACGTTCTGAATATATTCAACTAGCCGAAGATGAGCTTAGACGTGTCTCGGAGATCGCGACGAACACCCTTCGCTTCTACCACGATCCGGGCGGGACGACCCCGTTCGACTTGGCTGAGCTTGCCGGAACCGTTGTAAAACTGTTCCAAGGACGCATCGTCACATCCGGGGTGACGGTACAAACCATCATTCCTGATGGTGTTCTCGTCTCTGCACCTCAAGGGGAGTTGCGACAGGTCATAGCAAATCTCGTAGGCAATGCGTTGGATGCTATGCCTGATGGCGGCCGCCTTGTCCTTCGTGTCCGAAAGTTTATGAATCATCGTACCGGTAAACTGTGTGTCCGCCTGACCGTTGCTGATACGGGGATTGGAATGCCCCCAGAAGTGTTGAGTCGGGTCTTCGAGGCGTTCTACACCACCAAGGGTGCTGGAGGAAACGGGCTTGGACTTTGGCTCAGTCTTGAGATCATGAAGAAGTGCGGCTCGTCGATGCGGGTGCGAAGCGCTGTCAAAAGAGGTACCGTCTTTCATCTTTCCCTGGAGGGCGCACAGCCACAGAGTTCTAAAGGAAGGGACGGAACGTCTGCGGAGTCCTAAGGTCACGGATACCACGAGAAAGCATTAGCTTTAGACCGAGATCGCTCGCTGACAAGAGCGCGGAGGCGCGACGCGAAGGAACAGGGAGCAGCATCGGCGATAGATGACCTCTTCTGCAACACAGAGAAGATAAGTCTCGCGTTCTATCCGGCGCTAATAAGCCCAGACAGGGATACTGCGGGCACGCCTGGAGGACTCAAGCGTTAGGTTTTCTGAGCATCAGGAGATGCAGAGGAATACACCGCATCGCTATTCATGGCGCTCGGAAGTGCGTTCGCGTCCCGGCAGATTGCCATTGCGCAGTCATAGGGAGTGTTGAGCCATTTGTGGCCATCTGTTGTCCAGCAATCCGCCCGATCTACTCCCCAGGGTTTTTGGTCAATCAGCGATTGCGCGAGTACCGATATTTGCGTCTTATAGCGAAACAGTTTTTCACATTTTGAGGATCATTGCATGTCGATAAACATCAACGGATCACCCATCGATTTGCCGAAGGACACGCGAGTATCTTTGCTCGACCTTCTTCGCGACCATCTGGATCTCGCGGGCACCAAGAAGGGGTGTAACCAAGGGGCGTGCGGGGCCTGCACCGTTCTGGTTGACGGAGAACGCATTCTCTCCTGTCTCGCACTCGCCGTACAGTATGACGGTCGCTCGGTAACAACGATCGAAGGTTTATCAACGGAGGGGGTGTTGCATCCGCTCCAGCGTGCGTTCATTGAGCATGACGGCTTTCAGTGTGGCTACTGCACTCCGGGGCAGATTTGCTCAGCCGTGGGCATGCTGGGGGAGATAAGACGGGGTGTACCTAGCAACGTGACCGGCGATCTGGAAGGGGTGTCGATCAGCCTCACGCGCGATGAGCTTTGCGAACGGATGAGTGGAAATCTGTGCCGTTGCGGTGCCTACAACGGGATTGTCGATGCGATCACGGAGTTTGCGGAGGCCTCAAAATGAACGCCTTCACGTATGCACGCGCGACTGATGTTGCAGACGCCCTCCGACATGGCGGCGAAATCGATGCGAAATACCTCGGAGGCGGCACGAATCTCGTCGACCTGATGCGAGAGAATCTGGAGCGGCCGTCCGCATTGGTTGACGTGACCAACCTTTCAAGTGAGATCATGGAGAGGGAAGACGGTAGCATCCTTATCGGAGCTGCGGCGAGGAATACGGCGGTCGCAGAGAATCGCGCGATACGGACGCGCTACCCTCTGCTTGCGCGAGCTATATTGGCCGGGGCCTCCGGACAAATACGCAACATGGCTACCGTTGGTGGCAACCTGCTGCAGCGGACTCGCTGTACCTACTTTTACGATGACGACGGATCGCGCTGCAACAAGCGAAATCCGGGGCAAGGTTGTGACGCTATCGAAGGTTTCAACCGAATCCACGCCATTCTTGGGGCCTCTACGTCTTGCGTTGCGACTCATCCCTCGGACATGTGTGTCGCTCTCGCCGCACTTGATGCGATGGTGCATGTCACAGGCTCACAAGGTCAACGCATCCGTGCGCTCACCGACCTGCACCTTCTCCCTGGGGATCATCCCGAGATCGAGACGACGCTCGCTCCCGGCGAATTGATCACAGCGGTGGAGTTGCCAGTTTTGCCTTTCGCTCGGCATTCGATATACCGCAAGGTTCGGGACAGAGCGAGCTACGCGTTCGCACTGGTTTCGGTCGCAGCCGCGATGGAACTAGAGATCGGAGTCGTAAAGGATGTCCGACTCGCTCTGGGCGGAGTCGCCCACAAACCCTGGCGAGCCTTGAAGCTCGAGGCCTTGTTGAGGGGGAGACCCGCCACCAATGAAAGCTTCCTGGCCGCAGCAAATGAGGAGCTCACGGATGCAAAACCTTTGAGCCATAACGGATTCAAAGTAGAGCTCGCAAAGCGCACCATTGTCGCGGTGCTGGCGGAGTTGGCAGGAGGCGTTGCATGAGTATCAAAGACGCCGCGCAAGCGGTTATGAAGAAGGCCGTCCAGATCGCCCCTGATGCGTGGATGCCAGGTGGAAAGCCCGACCCGTTGATTCGTCAAAAGCACGGACTTATTGGAACGCCCACTTCGCGGCTGGACGGACCGCAGAAGGTGAGTGGGACGGCAAAATTCGCGGCCGAGTTTCCGATGGAGAACATGGTTTACGCGGCGCTCAAGTACAGCACTGTAGCGAAAGGCCGAATCAAGGGACTTGATACGGCTGCGGCTGAAGCGGCGTCCGGTGTGGTCCTGGTCATGACCTACCGCAACGCGCCTCGAATGAAGCCTGCGCCCCCGTTCATGTCGAGCGCGAAAGCCGCCGGTGGCGATGACCTGCCAATCATGCAGGATGAAGCAATCCACTGGAATGGCCAACCTGTAGCCCTGGTTCTTGCCGATACACAGGAGCAAGCCGACTACGCGAAGTCGCTGGTATCCGTGGTTTATGAGACAGAATCGTCGGTGACCTTATTCGAAGACGCGAAGGCCAACGCTGAGCCAGGAGTTTTTCAGGGGGAACCACTGCTCCTGGAGATTGGGGATGCCGAAGCTTCGTTGGCAGCCGCCTCGCATAAAGTCGATGTGATCTACAAAACTCCGCGCCACAGTCACAACCCAATCGAACTCCATGCGGCGACGATCGGATGGAACGGAGAAGATCTCAGGGTGCATGATGCCTCGCAAGGGGTAGCTCATGCTGCCTGGTCACTTGCGCAGGTCTTCGGCCTCAAGGAGGAACAGGTCCATGTCACATCTCCTTACGTTGGAGGTGGCTTCGGAAGCAAGACCCTCTGGCAGCATCAGATCCTTGCGGCTGCTGCGTCGAAAGTAGCGGGACGGCCCGTGCGAATCATGCTGTCCCGCGAAGGGGTCTACCGCATCGTAGGCGGTCGCACTCTGACGGAACAACGGGTTGCAATCGGCGCAAACGCAGAGGGTCAGTTCGAAGCGCTCATCCATACGGGCACGGTAGCGATGGGCCACCATAACAACATGCCGGAGCCGTTCATTCTTCCGGCAAAGTCGGCGTACCGCTCGGCAAGCTTCAAGCTTGATGTAGAAGCGGTGAAGATGGACATGCTCGCGAATACGTTCATGCGAGCGCCGGGAGAGTCGGTTGGTACCTTCGGTCTGGAATGTGCCGTCGATGAACTTGCTATAAGTCTCGGTATGGACCCTATCGAACTGAGGCTTCGGAACGAGCCCGAGAAGGATCCGACTACCGGAGCGCCGTTCTCGTCGCGTCACATCGTGGAAGCCTACAGGGCTGGTGCGGAAAAGTTTGGTTGGTCAGGGCGTCGAGCGACGCCGGGCACCCATCGTGAGGGCGAGTGGCTCATCGGTATGGGATGTGCGACCGCGACATATCCTTATTACAGAATGCCCGGCGGAGCGGCGCGGATCACTTTGACCCACGATGGGCGAGCTACCGTTGAAATCGCAGCACATGAGATGGGCATGGGGACTGCGACTACGCAGACCATGGTCACCGCCGACCGTCTTGGACTTGGTATGGAGTGTGTGACTGTGAACTACGGAGACTCCCACTTTCCCGGCGTTGTCCTTGCGGGCGGCTCGCAGCAGACTGCTTCGATTGGTGCCTCGGTCACGGCTGCTCATCGAGAACTCATCAAGGAATTACTGAAACTCGCAGGTAAGGACTCTCTGCTTGCTGGCCTTGATGCGGACGAAGTGATTGGGCGAGACGGTTATCTGTGCAAGGCGGAAGAGCCGGGGCGTCGCGAGAGCTATGTATCCATCATGGCGCGGGCTCAACGCAGTGAGGTCACGGTGGAAGCGAACGCTCCCCCACCGCTCGAATTCACACATTGGTCGATGCACTCTTATGGAGCCATGTTCTGTGAGGTTCGAGTGAACACAGTCACAGGTGAAACCAGAGTGAGCCGCTTTCTTGGCTCATTTGACTGTGGCCGTATTCTCAATCCGAAGACAGCCGCGAGCCAGTTCCGGGGCGGGATCATTATGGGGCTCGGTCTCGCGCTCATGGAGGAGACGGAGTTCGATGAGCGCACCGGACGCGTGATGAACCCCAGTCTTGCCGAGTATCACGTGCCCGTACACATGGACGTTCCCGAAATCGATGTGATCTGGACCGACATTCCTGACCCGCACGCTCCAATGGGAGCACACGGGGTTGGAGAAATCGGAATCACGGGTGTCGGAGCAGCGGTCGCGAATGCTGTTTATAGCGCCACAGGAAAACGCGTTCGGGACCTGCCAATTACTTTGGACAAGATCTTATAGGAGGCCTGTGCAGTTCCACTAAGCACCAATATGCACTATGTTCCGTGAGGGTGCGCAGCACGATCTCGTTCAAATGAGCGAGCTGAACTTGAAGTGAGTCCGGAGCGGTTGGAAGAAATCCTTTCGGACAAATAGAAGCCCTATTAGGTGCATCAGATCGCAGCTTGAGTAAGGATACTATGCCAAAACGAAGCGCCGGGCTCATCATGGATCGAACCTTTGTGGAGAGCGATGAACGGTCTAAGAGGTTCAACCGACGGTCTCCAGCAAAGACAAGGGTGACAGGACAGCATAGAGCATATTGTGGAGTCGCGAGTCTCCCTAGGATTTACCCAATTTGAGCATTCCGAACTTCGTGCGGCGTTTCGCCATATTCGGGAGCGGATCCCCACAGTTCGAAGCAGAATGCTTCCCGCCAAGCACAAACAAATCGTCTGACTCCACCACACATCTCTGCAGCGCGTAGTCAATCTTGCGCTGAAGTAAGGACGAGAACAGCTTTGGAGAGTCCCTATATTGAGCGGTCTCTGGCTGAGCCTTACACTGGGCTTTGAGAAATGGATGATGAAAACCGTCACGATTATTGGTGCGGGTAATGTCGGTACAACGCTGGCGATCTTGCTGACGCAACACAACTATGTAATTCAAGAGATCTGCAGTGGAACCAGGTCTTCGGCAGAGCGACTTCACGAGATCATTGGGTCTGACCAAGTGGACTCCGACGTTTACCGATTGACACCGTTGACATCTGTTTAGTTAGTACCGGCGACAACGAGATTCCGCTCATCGCTGACGAGTTAATTTCATCGCCGGCTCTGAGACCGGGAACGATAGTCTTTCATTGCAGTGGAGCAACGCCGTCATCAATATTCTCTGCACTTCGTGGACGGGGCGCGCTCATCGCAAGCGTCCACCCTGTAAAGACTTTACCTCTCCGCTGGAAGATGCAGGTACATTCGCCGATACATGGTGCGGCATAGAAGGCGATGTCGCGGCACTGGATGTGCTCAACCCTCTGTTTCAACAGTTAGGTAGACTCGCATTCCCTGTCGACGTTGAGCGCCAGGCAGCCTACACGCTGCCGTCGTATTCATATCGAACTACCTTTGCTCCACCCTTGAAATCGGACTTCAGTGCTATGAGGCTGCCGGGGTCACTCGGGAGGCTGCATCTCGGATCGTTGAGCCTATCCTCCATGCAACCGTCGAGAATGCGCTGAGGCTTGGCCCTGGTAAGGCTTTGACTGGACCCATCGCTCGCGGCGACGACCTGGTGGTTGCTAAACATCTAGAAGCGCTTGGCGCGTTCAGCGCCGAGTATCAACTTCTCTACAAGGAGTTGGCGAAATAGCGGTCCAACTCTCGATTGAGAAAGGCGTTGCCACGAAAGAGAAACTTGCGACGATTCGAAAGTTACTGGGCCAGGAGCAGAATTAGCGGTCTAATCGGCGGCGCGGGATTTGCGCCTTTGGAAATAAGTGGCAGGTCCTAAGGCCCACGGAGCGTTCATTTGCTGCCGCATGGCAGGGAACGTGCTAAGCCCGCGAAGTCATTTTGGCAGCGTCCGCACAACTACTGTCTCTTTTGTCGATTTGTTAACTTTCTAACCGGTGCTTGCTTTATGTTGAGCAGTGCTTCCGCCTCAATCACCAGCGATCCCAGCGATGCGTCCAGGAGCGTCGCAAGATCATTCATTGTGCGCATGGTTGCACTTTTCGCCCCTCGCTCGACATCCCCCATGTAGCGCAAACTGTAGCCAGTCGCAACAGCGAGATCCATCTGAGAGAGACCTTTATTCTCTCGTCGAGTCAAGACCACTCGACCAAATGCTTGCTCAAGAGTCGCCGGCTTTTCTTTGCTCTTGACCACAGGCTCAATGTTGTACGAATCACCCTAGATGCGAAGGCACTATAGTGCCGGTGTCCCGCTACTGACATCGGGTCAGCAATCGGCCTAAAGCGGATCTCCGCGTAGTGCTTTCGCTCGAATCAGGATGTCCTCGATGCGAATGCGATAAAAGAGGGCGAGTGCGTCTAATGAGCGGATCGTCATGCTTTGTCGACCTTGCTCCATCGTTCGGATCGTTCTCACGGCGAAGTTTGTTGCAATCGCGACGTCGATCTGATTAAGGTTCCTTTGAGTCCGTAAATCGAATAGAACGCGACCAATCGCCTGCTCCAACGTCAACGATTCCGGTATGTGGAGATCTGCCACCTTTCCATCGTTACGATTGACGAAGCATTAGGTAGGCACTATAGTGCCTACAAGAGAGGCACTATAGTGCTTGCTGCGTAATTTGCGCGATGAGACAGGTGCCCTCCACCTTATCCTCGGCTTGACGAGGTCCGATGAACGCAGACGTTATCGCCTATGTGCCGAATGAGCTTGCCGAAGCTTCTGAAGTCGGGGAGGCCGTGGTCAGCCGACATCATCTGAGCGATGATGCATCGAGCGTAATGGTTCTTGTTGAACCCACTGATGAGCACCTTCTGGCGTTGGTCGGGGAAGGATCGAGGGACGCCCTTGGCGTTCTTTTCCGCCGCCACGCGCGGACCGTGTTCCACCTCGCGTGGCGCATTCTTCGCGACGAGTCGGAAGCTGACGACCTCCGACAAGAGACATTCATTTACATTGCGGAGCGGGCCCAACTCTACGACGCTGAGAAGGGCTCCGGGGCATCGTGGATCAGACAAGCGACCTATCATCGCGCAATCGATCGGAGGCGGTATCTCGATGTTAGGCAGCACTACAACTCCGAAGAGTTTGACGAGAAACGCGTGCCCATTACAGCGGAGCATTCCTCTCCGTCATCTCTTGATGGAAAGGCCATTCGGGACCGCTTGAGCAGGCAATTGACGGCAGATCAACAGCAAACATTAGAACTGCATCTTTTCGAGGGATACAGCCTCCGCGAAATCGCGGAGAAGAATGGGCAAACACTCGGAAACGTAAAGCACCACTACTACCGGGCTCTGGAGCGCTTGCGCTCTCATCTCTTCTCCCAGAAACGTGGTTAGAGTGAGAGAATGGTTCGCAAACCTAATCGCAAGGGAACCATGCCGGTGAACCCTCAATTCCATGACGAGTTCGTTGCTCTGGTTGCTCTCTTCCACACCGGAGAACTCACCGACGAAGAGTGGGGCCTGCTGCAGATCCATCTCGCATTTTGCAACGAATGTCGGCTGAGGTTCGAACAGTATAAGAGCTTGACCTCAAAGGCGATTCCGGAGATGGCGGCAAGTGCCGCCTCTGATGCCGACGATCTCCCTTGGGAGTCTGAGAGCGCTATTGCCGACGCGGAGCGCCGTCTGATGACCCAGTTGGAACAGGGAACTCCGCCGAAGGTACAGCCTATTGCTCCTAAATCGTCGCGCCGGGTCGTCGCCGGTGCTCTCGCGGCTTGCGCACTCGTGGCTGCTGGGCTCTCGTCCGTGTACTTGATCCGGAACAGCGCTCATTCGCCGGTACCTCGAAATCCGACCATTGCCGTAGCTCCGCCTACAGGCGTAGCTACGCAAGGCGAGGAAGAGCAGGAGCTTACGCGGGCGCAACAGGAAGTAGCGAATCTAAAACAGCTGCTGGCCGCTGCAAAAGACCGCGAGAGTCAGCCGCGATCCGTTGACCCCAATCTCAAACATCAGCTTGATGCAAATAGTCTGCTACAACAGCAGCTCGCGACGGAGAGAGAGACTCTCAGCCAACAGCTCGCCTCGGCGCAGTCAGATCTTCAGTCGCTTCGCGACAAGCTGCTGTCCAGTCAGACAGCTGCGGACCAACAGGCCGCGCGTGCGGCCTCGCTTGAGGCGAAGCTTCGCGACCTCAACTCTATTTTAAACGAGACCAACACGGCTCTCAGTGATAAAGAACGCATTCTTGCGCTCGACAAAGATTTTCTGGCGCACGACCGCGACATCCGAGAGCTGATCGGCGCTCGAGATCTATATATCGCTGATATCTTCGACACAAACGAGGCAGGGAAGACGGCCAAGCCTTTCGGACGAATCTTCTACACGAAAGATCGCTCGTTGGTGTTTTACGGATTCGATCTCGACAAGCAAGGTGGTCTAAAGCAATCAGTAGCGTTTCAGGCCTGGGGGAGCGGGAGCGACAAGCAGCCAACTAGCCTTGGGTTGTTCTACCAAGACGACAACAACAAGAGATGGGTCTTGCGTTGCAATGATGCAACGACCCTCGCTCGAATGAACATGGTCTTCGTCACCGTAGAGCCGCCGGGGGGAAGTGCGAAGCCTACCGGCAAGCAGCTCCTCCGCGCGTTTCTGCAGATGCAACCCAATCATCTTTGATTGAGCTTGGTACCTTTTCAGCCAGCGCCCCGTAGATAGAGTTAAAGCAATTCACTCTTTCATCTTCGGAGCGCTGCTCTATGAAACGCTGGCTATTCCTCGTCTGTGTTTTTCTTCTCCCGAATCTCGCATTATGTCAGTCCACCAACGCGACCATCAGCGGTGGCGTGACGGACATCGCGGGCAACTTGATCCAGGACGCGGACGTGGAGATTGCCAATGACGCCACGGGCGTCGTGAATTCCGCGAAAACAAACGATGCAGGGATGTACTTTGTACCGATCCTGCCGCCGGGCCATTATCACGTCCAGGTCTCGAAGCGTGGCTTCAAGACGATCATCAAAGCTGACGTTGTGCTCAACGTTCAGAGCGCTGTCGGCCTCAATTTCGTTCTACCGGTCGGGGCGGCATCAGAGAGCCTCACAGTGAACGACAACTCTCCGGAACTGAATACAACTGACGCGAGCGTCAGCACGGTCATCGACCGTAAGTTCGTCGAGAACCTACCCTTGAACGGACGAAGTTTTCAAGATCTGATCTCCATGACTCCAGGTGTTGTGACGCAGAGCCCCCAGAGCCCAGGCCAGGTGGTGGGAGTTGGAGGTGACTTCAGCGTGAATGGGCAGAGAACGCAGTCGAACTACTACACAGTGGACGGAGTTACCGCGAATATTGGTTCAGGCAATGGAGGCGGCGTAGGGGAGGCCTCTACCGGAGGCACACTTGGAGGATCGACCGCGCTAGGCACAACACAGACATTGATCTCGGTCGATGCATTGCAGGAATTCCGCGTGCAGAGCTCAACTTACTCCGCGGAGTTTGGCCGGTCGCCGGGAGGTCAGTTCTCGCTTGGAACGCGCGCCGGAACAAATTTTTTGCACGGTAGCGTATTCGACTACCTCCGCAATGATGTCTTCGACTCGAACGACTGGTTCAACGCTCACTATGGCAAGCCGACACCTGCTCTTAGACAGAATGATTTCGGTGGCACGGTGGGTGGTCCAGTGTGGATTCCTGGACTCTACGACGGACGAAACCAGACCTTCTTCTTCGCTTCGTATGAAGGCCTACGTCTGACGCAGCCTACGGCTGCAACAATCCAATACGTTCCGGACGACTTCATGCGGCAGCAGGCGGTTGACGCCATGCGTCCCATCTTGAATGCTTTTCCGCTGCCGAACGGAATCGACTACGGTACCGCCGCGAGCCCGAACCTTGCGCAGTTCATCTCACCCTTCTCGCTACCCAGCAAGATTGACTCGACCAGCGTACGGATCGATCACACGCTTCGACCCAAAATCGCTCTCTTCTTTCGGGTTGGAGACACGCCGAGCTCTACGGTAGCCAGGCCGTACTTCGCCCGGACAACCACCAGTAGCAACGCACAAAGCTACACTCTCGGGGCAACGGTCCAGTTGTCCGATCAGACTACGGATGAGTTTCGTCTTGGATATGCGCGTTCGGACTCTGCGCAGATAGGTGCGCTGGACAACTTTGGGGGCGCCACTCCGATCGATCTTGGAGCTGCGATGGGAGCTGGTTCCTATCAGCGGGCAGAGCCAGTGATTGTCATGTCGGTTTCGGACATCGGATCGCCGTTGTTGACGACTTACGACGGGCGCAACGCAAGCCGGCAGTGGAATGTCATCGATACGGTGAGTCTGCTGAAGGGTGTTCACGCACTGAAGTTTGGGGTGGACTACCGCCACATCAAGTCGCCGATCACTCCGCCGACAGTGGAACCGTATGCAATCTTCCTCAGTGCGCAGGAGGTGATCAGCGGCATGCCCAGCCTACCCTACGTCTTCAACTTCGTTCCCGCTACGCCACTGTTCAATCAAGCTGCCATCTTCGCGCAGGACGAATGGAGCGTCCACCAGAGACTTCACCTCTCGTTTGGCATTCGCTGGGAGCTAAATCCGCCACCAACAGAGGAACACGGTCGGGATGCTTATACGCTGCTGGGAGATATCAATAACCCTGCGACTCTCACTCTTGCGCGTCAAGGTACTTCCCTTTGGAAGACGGCCTGGTACAATTTCGCTCCCCGGTTGGGCTTGGCGTGGACGGTGCACGACCAGCCTGGCAATGAAATGGTGTTCCGCACGGGCGGGGGCGTGTTCTTCGACTCTGCAAATGAAGTGGCGTCGCTCGGATACAGCGGGCTTGGGTTTCAGTCATTCGCGCTGCAGAGTGGGGCCGAGATTCCGTTTACCCCCGGCCAGCTCGTGGTACCAGTCTCCGTGACAGCACCGTATACCAGCGGGACGATCACCGCGTTTCCATCCCATCTGCAGCTGCCGTATACATTACAGTGGAACGTCAGTATGCAGCAGGCACTTGGGAGAAATCAGTCCCTAACGCTTTCCTATGTGGCGGCTGAAGGACGACGACTAATCGGGCTGCAACAGAAATCTTTATCCGTGCTAAACCCGAACTTCGACCAGGTGCAGTACCTCGCATCAGGCGTGACGTCGAACTATCAGTCTTTGCAGGTAAAGTTTCAGCGGTCAGTAGCGAAGGGACTTCAGGCACTCGCTTCTTATACCTGGTCACATTCACTCGACTTTGGGTCGAATGCCAACGCGCTGCCGCTGCAGCGAGGAAACTCCGACTTCGACGTACGCAACAATCTGCAGGCAGGTCTTAGCTGGGAGCTTCCTGGCAACTTCGATTCGAGAGTTCTTTCACTGTTCCTGAAAAATTGGGGAGTGGATGGTCGCCTCAGTACGCGCTCGTCATTTCCTGTAACGCTTGGCGGAGCGCTAACCACCAATACGGCAAACGGAAACGAATACTCTGGAGCCCTCAATCTCGTGCGGGGTGAGCCGGTCTACCTTTACGGATCGCAATATCCGGGAGGCCGCACGATCAACAAGGCGGCGTTCAGCCTGCCAGCAACGGGAGCGGCGGGAGACGCTCCACGCAACTTCGTCCGCGGCTTTGGGAGCACCCAAGTCAACCTCGCGTTCCGGCGAGACTTTCCTCTGCATGACCTGCTGGTTCTCCACTTTCGCGCCGAAAGCTTCAACCTTCTCAACCATCCAAGCTTCGGGTACGTAGATCCGACATATACCGATGCGACTTTCGGTCAGGCGACTCAGATGCTGAACGCAAGTCTTGGAACCGTAGCGTCGCAGTATCAGCAGGGTGGTCCCCGATCAATGCAGTTCGCCCTCAAGATGACCTTCTGACGACCTGCCTCTCCTCTCCCATCTGAAATTCTCTGCACTCACCCCATCGCAACCCTTGGAGTTGGATATGACCCTTCGTGTGCCTTTCGTCGCCATCGTCTTCGCATTACTGTGCCCTTTATCTAATGAAGCATACGGCCATTCGTTCTCTGTCAAAGACGATATTGCGATGGTGCGCTTTAGCGACCCATCCTTCGATCCTGCGATCGTGGGCAGCGAGATCGCGAGGCCATCCCCGCATGGCGATTACGTCGCGATCGTTACGACCAAAGGGCTCCTTGCAACGGACGAGGTTGAGTCCGATCTCACAGTCTTTCGAATGAAGGAGCTCTCTGCGTTCCTCGACGGCGAGGGAACTCGGCCTCAGCCGCGAATCGTCGCCTCGATCGTCTCCTATCCTCACCGTGAGCAAACGATCTCCTATGCGCCGGTGATCAAAGACCTTCGATGGTCGCCAGACGGAAAGGGAATCTACTTCCGAGGCGAAAACGGATCGGGTGCCTACCAGCTTTATCTTGCGCGAGCGGACGGAAGCGGGTCTCACGCTTTGACGCCCGCGGACCAGAGCGTCGACCGCTTCGACGTAGTCGCAGACACAGTGGTCTATAAGGTATCGATGCTTGTCGACAAGCATCGTTCAGAGATCGCTAAGATCAACAGCGACGCCTTCGCTGCGACGGGCGCTCGCATACAGGACGTCGTCTTTCCTAGCCAGCTCGGTACTCTCGAACCTGAAGTTTTCGCGATCTCGGTGCTCCAACATACGAATGGTCGCTGGTTCGCCCGGCGTGTGCCGGGCGATCCGAGCACGGAGATGACCTATCTTTCGGCGCTCTTTCCATTCGTGTTATCTCCGAAGGGACACCAGCTGGTTGCGCCTATGCCCGTTTCAACGATCCCAGATACGTGGCAGCGATTTGAACCGGTAACGGGATCCGAATACCTCCGTCTTCTGCCCGGTAAAGATGCTCAAATCACGAACGCTGGCGAAACCTTGCGGCCCCTGCAGTACATGCTCATCGACCTCGACACCGGCAAGCGAACGCCGCTCACGGATGCACCGAATGCCCGGAGCCTCGGATATCCTTTCGATAACAGCCGGGTGGCCTGGACGACTGATGAGAAGCGCGTTCTGGCGACCAACACATTTCTCGGAACACACGACGATAACCCGCTGGAGAGAAACCGGCCGTGCGGCGTTGCCAGCTTCGACCTTCCGTCGTTTGAACCCCGGTGCCTCTTCTTCGAAGGAAAGGATCTCGACCGAACGGCATTCCACATTGAGGAAGTGTCTTTTGGGTCCAGTGACGATGAGGCCATCGTCACTTTGACACAAAGGCCCAACAGGCGCGTAACTCGACGCTATCGATTCTTTCAGGATAGCTGGCATCTTGCCGGGGAGGACTCTGCCGCTGATATTGGCACCGGGTCTGCAGGCTTGGTTTCTCCTGATATCTCGGACGTGCAAATATCAGTCCGGCAGAGCCTCAATGAACCGCCGAAGCTGTGGGTATCGAGTCGCCGTACCGGGAAGGCCCGTGAGGCTTGGGACCCTAATCCGCAACTCGCAGATATGAGCTTTGGCGAGGCGTCTCACTATGAGTGGGAGGACAAGAGTGGACACCACTGGTCTGGGCTGCTCGTAAAACCCGTCGGTTATCAATCCGGACAGCGATATCCCTTAGTCGTGCAAATGTACAACTACGTTGATGGTGAGTTCACGACCGATGGACTTCACCCGACAGCCTTTGCCGCGAGGCATCTTGCCAGCGTGGGTTTTGTGGTTCTTCAGGTCAGGCGGCAGGTCGATACTTTGTCGGAGGCCGATCCAGAGGTGCATCTGGAAGGCTATCGGAGTGCCATTGATAGTCTCGCCGCGGCGGGGATGGTCGATCGTAACAGGGTAGGCGTAGTCGGATTCAGTTGGACCTGCTGGTACGCAGTCAATGCCATCATCAAAGACCCTCAGCTCTTCAAGGCGGCGACGATTGCCGACGGGCTCGACAACAGTTACATGCAATATCTGATGTTTGGTGCCGGCTCGGAGTCTCTCGAGCGTCAAATGGAACAGATACGGCAGACAGCTCCGTTTGGGCATGGATTGAAGAAATGGGTCGACGAAGCTCCAGGATTTCATCTTGACCAGGTACAAGCACCGGTCCGCATCGAGGCCATCAATCCGTTGTCCGTGCTTCAGGAGTGGGAGCTCTATGCATCGCTCCGGCTACAGAACAAGCCGGTTGACCTCATCTACTTCCCGCACGGAACCCATATTCATCAAAAACCCTTGGAGCGCCTGGAGTCCCAGCAGGGTAGTGTGGACTGGTTCCGTTTCTGGTTGCAAGGCTATGAAGATCCAGACCCTGCGAAGGCGGCACAATATGAGCGTTGGCGAGGGTTCGCCAAGCTTCGAGCTGCAGCCGCTCAAAGCTACGCCAGCCCAACTGGAACGACGCCGGCCCCGTCCCTTCCATAAATCAGGGGAGACAGGGCCGGCTCGAACGTGAACTGCAATTCCGAACTACTCGTCTGCCTGGTAGGCGGCGTTGGAATTGAGCAGGGAGGTGCCGACTTCGTGCGGGGTGAAGATCTTCGGTCCCTTGATGGTTGATGTAGCCTTGAACGTTGCTGTTACCTTCGGTTGGATATAGCGCATGGTTAGTCCTCGTTTCGTCTTCAAATTTCCGTCGTCGCTGGAACGTGCACCAGCGCAGGCGGATCTTGTCGGCCGCCGTCAGGCGGTCAATCTTAGGCCAGCATCGCCGGCGCGTTCCCCGCTCCCTCCGCGCATCGAGCGAAGCCAAAGTTCGAATGCAGTGGCTCGGAGAATCAAATGCCACCATTTCGGGTCGCCCTCTATCGTTTGGCGCAAGGAATGACGCAGCTTATCTCCATCAACCAGTCCGGCATCGGCGATCATCGAGTTTGCAAATAGCCCTTCGAGGACTCCGGATGCCTGCTGAACGGCGTGCAGTGGCGCCCGAAGCTGGAAGGCCTTGCGGCGTCTCTCAAGTACCTCGTGAGGGACAATATTGATGAGTGCCCTCCGCATCAGCGAGCGCCTTCGGCCAGGACGCAGAATCTGCTCCCTTGGAACGCCAAAAAGGAAGCTCACCAGGTCCTTGTCGAGGAAGGGGTATCTATACTCGGGCCGTACAAGCAGTTGCGGAAACAGATGTGGAAGTGTCTCCATGACAAACCACCAGGTCAAGCTGTTATCGAGGCGGTGCGGTGCGATCCCGATTCGTGCAGGAACCATCGCCTTGACGGTTTCGATTTGTAGCTCCCGTTCACGCAGTGATTGCGAAAGCCAAGGTGGAAGATCGTTGTCTTTCGGGCCTGGATTGAGATACAGACTGCCGGTATAACGGACAGTGCGCCACAGCATTCCAAAAAGCGGGCTGCGATCAACCAGAGACCAGGCAAGGGAACGGCCAAGCAATCGTGAGACGTTCCCTGAAAGTAGATGGCCAGCGAGTTCGGGCAACGGGTCTGGGACACCGCCCAAAACCTCATCCCCTCCGATGCCAGAGAGTACGCTGCGATAGTCCCGTTTCCACGCGGCATGATGGAGCCTGCGTTCCTGTTCGATGGAGAAGCTGTCCGCGCCAGGCATCAGGTATACGCCACCACTGCCATCATGTGGCTCGAAGGTCCGTTGAGAGAAGGCAGTATTGACGTGCGCGCCCACCTTCCCTCGTCTCGCCTCCGTGATGGAGAAGTACGGTCTCTCATTAAGTGAGGCCTCTGAGTCGTCGTAGAAGGACACGGTATCGAGAGTCTCTGCGTTGGGATGCTTGCGCTGGCGCAGGAAGTCGGACATACACACGATCGCGGTGGAATCCATGCCTCCGCTCAGTTGGCCGAGGATCGCTTCTCCAGGACCGCTGCGTCGCTCGACAGAATTCTGAAATAGCGTGAGAAAGTGCTCTTCATACTCGGCATCCGTGCGGTGCAGAACTGTGGTCATGACTGTGGAATTCCAGTGCTGATGCCGGCTGAGCAGTCCCTTACGGACCTTCAGGAAGTGGGCTGGAGGGACTGAACGGATGTATTCAAACGGGGTCAAATCGCGCACCGGGCGGCCAGCCATGTAGCAAGCGGCGTAATTATGCGAGAGTCGGAGCGTATCGTCTGTCACATGGAACGCTTCGAGGTAGGTTCCCCATACGGTTTCGTCTCGCGTGTGGCGGTAGTAGAGCGATCTCGAGCCTGCATGGTCGCGAGCGAGATAAAGCGACTGGTCTCTCTCTGACCACAAGGCCAGCGCCCAATCTCCAACGAAGCGGGAAAAGCACGCCTCACCCCATCGAGCGAACGCCGCAAGAACGATCTGTGAGTCTGAGACCGTTTCCGGATGTTCGACTCCGAACTCCTTTGAGAGAGAACCGTAATTGTCGAGACGGCCGTCGAACGAGAGAGCGTAGCGGCCATCAGGACTCTTGACCGGCCCCTGCTCCAATGTCGAACGCATATGGCTCAAGTAAGGTTGGACGCCCATGCCGAGCCTGCCGTCAAGAATCACTGATCCTTTGCCAGTCGCGTACCGTTCCATGTCAGCGCCAAGACGTTGCAATTCGAATGCCGTCGCCTGGACTCCGGGTTCCTTCAAGACACCGTAGAGGATGCTCATCCAATACCTCGCTCAGCAACGTTCTAAGACCTGAAAGATCTCCGTGATGTACGGCTTGTCATTGATCACGCGCCCGTCGATCTCAACCCATGCGTGTGATTGGAAGGGAAGCAGCTGCGCCCCGATAACCATCTCCGCGTTCCAGCCACAGCGCCGCAGCTGAACTGTTGCCGCGGCTGAACGCTGAAGACACAGCACCGGTTTGAAGTAAAAGACGCAAGCAAGATCGACGGCACGGGATAGCTCGCCATCATCTGGCGCGGTGCTGCCCACGGCTCGGGGCGGAGAGTTGCGAACCGCAGTATGGATCTCCTGAAACCCACGGAAGTGCATCAGCCAATCGAAATACAGCAATAAGACCCAGCTTTCAGCTACATGTCGCAACATGTTCTCTCCGGACAAATCGATCAAACGAGCAACGCTCTCAATAGACTTGGCGCTTGTGCAGCGCGGTCCAGATGCCTCGCAATCGCTCTCACCAAGGGGAACTTCCGCGGATCGCTGCGTTCTCGCGTCTGTAGCCAGTCCTTTCTGCCGAGGATTGTGGAGGCCGCCGCGATGATCGGAGCGAAAGGCAAAGCGTCTTCGAGCACTCTAAAGTCACAGATCGACGACATGGCCTTCAAATAGGTGGTCCGGAGGTGCCGGTTGCAGGAGGCCTTCAGGGATGGATCCTCGATCTGATTCAGGAGCAGAAGGTGCTCGTAAGTCACGAGAGGATTGCCAACGTAGGCTTCACTCCAGTCGATAAACACGCAATGTGTACCGGCAAATAAGATATTGTCGACATTCAGATCGCCGTGCAAGATCGTGTCCGGAATGTCCAACTCGCTCAGGTAGTCGCAGGCATCTTCAAAGATATTCTTGAGCTCGCCGAGCCGCTTCGGCCTAACAGGTGAAACTTTGGTGGATGTTTGATAGCCCATCGCCTCGTCGATGTAAGTGAAGAGCGCTTCCGCGTCGTTTCGCAAGACATGTGTTCTGTGATCGACGGCACCGGCATTGAGTAAGTCGAGTTCCGCACCCACCGTTCTGATCTGCAACCCGGCCAGGGATTTGACTGCGACTTGCAGCGTGCGCTTTACCTCGGGTGCTTCCTGCGGTAGCTTGCTGAGGCTCTGTCCGCTGCTGTGCATCAGCCACGCATTCCACTCCAGCCTTTCTGCCACCACTTCTGGGACATAATCCCGGCATAACCGTGTCAGCAGCAGCGACACGGAGCGCTCCTGCGTGTTCGGTGCGCCGGTTGCTTTCAGCCAATGCGTCGCTCCATCGTTCATACGAAAGCAGAGGAGACTGAATCCGTTCCCAGCATTGAATTGCTCGATATCGGTCTTAGACAAAACTTTGCTCTTTGTTGTGGTCTCAACCCATCGAACAGCGTCATCAGCCCAGCCGATTCTTGCAATGGGATGAATTGGGTCTCCGCTCAGGACGGAGAGCAGCCATGTTCGCTCCTGCGTAGATAATTCGTCGTCTGGAATTTGGTCAGGCTCGATGGACGCAATGCCTTCAGCAGCATCTCTTCGTAGGAGTTCAACGATCGCGCAGGGGCGATCGCCATCCTTGGGGATCATCACATCAAGAACCAAGACCATAAGTCCCCACACCTCGCGAAGCTCCTTCTGTAACTGCTGCGCGGGCCGGCTTCCGGTTGGCACTGAAACGCGGATCAGACGATACTCGTTTCGGTCTTCCCGCATATACACCGCACGAGCAAAGGGATCGACTACGAGGACTCGGAATTCATTCGCATCGTTGGAGGATGCAGAAATCATGCGGGCTCCTTCAAATGCTCAGTGGGACAACAACTGCTGCGCTCGCAATGCCCTGACGAAGTCGAGGACATCGCGTTCCACTATCTTGTGGGGAACTCCCGTTTCACTGGAAAGGCTGACAACAATCGCTTCGAGGCTGTCGCCGCGCTCAAGTCCCTGCCATACAAAGGCCCCGGTTGAGTTGAGCGTCGCAATCGACCCAAGCTTGGTGTCGAGGACTGCGGCACCGTCCTGGTTCACGATGGTTCGTAGATGGGAACTGCCGTTCATCATGAGTGCACCTTGCAGAGATCGGTCCTGAATCGTGAACCGAGCTTACCCCGGTCTCGCTGTCCTGCAAGGAGAAACTGCGTATTTGGCCAAACATACTTCGATGGCGGAATCACAGGGACTTACGAACGGCACGCTTGGTGCGTTGCAATGGAGTTTTGGCCAGATCTACGTTTCCGTCAAAGTGGTCTCTATACTGGTACCGCGACGCCGGAGACGCGGCTAACATCGCGAAGGTCATCGGCGTCGAGCATTATCTTTGAGCTAACGTCTTTGGGATTTGCTAACAATACAAAACGATTTCCCTCGCGCACTAGCCGCCCGCAAAGAATTTCCACCCCTCGCCGCAGCACATAGATTGGCTGTGACCAACCCTGTTTGCGAGCGTCCACGCGCGTGTCGGGGACGCTCGACAGCGGCTCCAGAAGCATCCAGGATCCAGGCTTGATCACCGGATTCAGCCCCTCAATCGCTTTCTCCTTCGCCAATCGAATTACGCGGTCGTCCCAGATACGAAGCTTGGGAAACTTCACTGCCAGCAACGATGGCCATTCCGCGAACTCTTGTCGTCGAGTCTCCCAGACTTCCCTTGGTATCGGTGTGCTTGCTATCAGGGGTGAAACCAAAAGGTCGGCGTAGGTTTTCGTCATCAGCAAAAATTCGAGTGAAAAGCGGCTCGTGTCGCGAATCGTGTAGCCCCCGGATTGCAAGGCGTCCGTATAGCGCGTGGAGTGCATCAGTGCCAGCGTTAGGAGTACATCAACGTGCGGTTCCGACCGATTCGGACTGCGATACCGACGCAAGGTGCGTTCGCTGACTTTCGATCTAAATTCCATCTCAAGAAACTGTCGAACGGATCGCTCTTCGTCATGTGATCGCTGGAACCGTCTATACATCGTGGCAAGCAACCGATCTCGAGTCTCATGCTCCCAGGGAAGTAAGAGTTCGCCGCTACCATGGTATTTAGCAAGAGAAACTGTCGAATACTCGGGCAGAGGCAACTGCGTAGCAAACATGCGGATGCGACCGGCGATGCGAACTGAGCCAGGGTAGGAGAACTCCTGCGGGCCAGCGTAGGTTCGTTCAGAGGTCAGAAGGTAGAGCTTGCCCCGGATGACCATGCATCCGCTACAACGGTAGCCGTTGGGGAATTGAAGCAGATAGATGGAGCGCGGCTGAGGCTGACGCAACTCTTCCGCATCTATAGGCTCAACCAATGCCACCGCTCCCGGCGGGAGACTCGATCCAAGACTGTCTTCTGTTCCGACTTGGACGTAGAACGCGTGAGGACGGCGCCACGTTGCTCCCCTCAACGAACGCATAGGGACATCGCGCTGCCAGCTTCGTACCAGCTCGCGAAGTGTGCTGTCCGATGTGAAGCTTTCTGCGGGAGCCAGATTTAACGGCACGTCCGACAGCCTGTCTCTTTCGAAGGTGTAGGATTCTACGATCCGCAATGGGAGCAGCCTTCGGTTGGCGGCTATCATCGACTCGGCGGATGACGCGATTATCAGCAAGGATTTGAACGGAATTGTCATCAGCTGGAACGAAGGAGCGAGCAAATTATTCGGGTACTCGGCCGATGAGATGATCGGTCAACCAATCCTGCGGGTTATTCCGGAAGAACTTGAATATGAGGAGTCTAAAATCCTCAAAACTATCAGATTGGGCGAGCAGATCAGTCACTTTGAAACCAGGCGAAAAAAGAAGAGCGGGGAGGTATTCGAGATTTCGGTGACCATCTCACCAATCAGGGACGAAACCGGAACCATCATAGGGGCTTCGAAGATTGCTCGCGAGATCACGGATCGGAAGCGAGTGGAGCGTTTGCTGGTTCAATCTGAAAAGCTTGCGGCGACAGGCCGGATGGCGGCGACGATGGCGCATGAGATCAACAATCCCCTGGAGTCGCTGATGAATCTGATCTTCCTCGCTCGTCAAGATAGCGCGCCTGGCGGAAAGGTGCACGACTATCTGATTACGGCCGAAGGCGAACTGGAACGTCTAACGCATCTCGCTCGCCAGACATTGGGGTTCTACCGAGACACCGGTTCACCGACTGAGGTGTCCCTAAATCAGCTCCTGGAGAGCGTTATCTCCGTCTACAGTCCAAAGTTGCTTGCCGCAGGCATCACGATCGAAAAGCACTTTGATGACCAACGGAAGGTGTTCATTCGCAGAGGCGAATTCCTCCAGGTCTTCTCAAACCTGATAACAAATGCCGCGGATGCCATGCGTCAGGGAGGGAAGCTTAGCATCTCGACTCATGAGTCTGTTGGTCCCTGGGGAGATGGAATCGAGACAGTGGTCCGAGACAGTGGCTCAGGGATTAGGCTCGAACACATAACGCAGATTTTCGAGCCCTTCTTCACCACGAAGGGTGAACTGGGAACAGGTATTGGCCTTTGGGTGGCAAAACAACTTGTCGAATCTCGTGGTG
Organism: Granulicella sibirica; assembly: GCF_004115155.1. Taxonomy (NCBI): domain Bacteria; kingdom Pseudomonadati; phylum Acidobacteriota; class Terriglobia; order Terriglobales; family Acidobacteriaceae; genus Granulicella; species Granulicella sibirica. The sequence continues at coordinate 1,709,038 of NZ_RDSM01000001.1, read as the reverse complement.
GTACCATCTCCGTCGCAAGCAGCACCGAACAAGGGAATAGCGGGACGACTGTGACGGTCGCAATCCCCTATGGCCCGCCTACCGGCCATAACGAGACCTTGAGGGCGGGCGGTTAGTCTTCAGGTGACCATAATCACGGAGTCGAGCGCTCTTCGAGAATATCGAGGGAGAACCTTTGCTGGCGTGTCATGCTGGCGGCCGAGAGGATCGTGCGCAAAGAACGTGCCGTGCGGCCCTGCTTACCTACGAGTTTGCCTACGTCTTCCGGCGCGACCCTCACCCGCAGGCTCGTTACCTCCCCATTCGTGACAGCCTGAATCGAAACCTCGTTCGGCTTATCCACCAAACAAACAACGAGCTCATACACAAGTGTTTTCATGGCAGAGATAGTCTCGGTCTCTTTCGGAATGGATTTTTGGCCGGCCATGCGTTTGAGCTTACGCCACTACACCAAACGCCTGACCTCGGCGTGTCGTTTGGAAGGTGGGCGTTTGTAGTTCACGAAGGGCCAGACAGTCACGATGTGGTCCTCTCCATAAGACCGGGACAAGTAAAGCCTCAAGGCCTCGTTCGGCATCCGAAACCCTCCGAGTGTGATCTGGATTCGAGAAAACGGTCATGAGCGCTAGATCATTGTCCCTGATGGCCTCGCTTCTCGGGAGACGCAAAAAAGCGGGTAATCGTCTCCGTGGGGAGCTTGACCCCGACGGCTTGTTCGATCAGCACGGCAATCTCGTCGTCCGTCTTTCCCTGGGCGCGGAGCTGCTCGATCTCATCGCTTACCATACCGATAAAGGCAGAGACGGGAAACTGCTCCGGTTCAAGGCCGAGAGCTTTACGAAGTGCGGTTTGTGCGGTGGCCGCTTGCTGGCCTGTGAAGGTGGGATCGGAATCTGTCATGATGGCTCCTGTCCACGTAACGGAGTAGCACTCCGATTTTATCTACTACACGAATTCATCAGATGTCGGCCCCAAAACCTAACCGAACGCCTTGCCTAACCGGCGCCTCTAAGTTAGTGGAGCGGGATCGACCGGTAGAGCGAGGGTGCCGAGACTGCAACGGTTCGTTCCGCGATGGGTCTGTCACTCCGACGTGTTACTGACACATTCCTCAACTTTATGGGAGAATTTTAGTCTATTTGCGGGAGGTCCACAGGGTAGGTGGAGTGGAGGTTGTGCGTGACTCGACGAAGACGTCTAGATCTGAGTTCTGCGTTAGCTCGAGGTGAATTCGTTCCGTATTTTCAACCACTGGTTGATCTACGAACCGGACAACTACGGGGTTGCGAGGTTCTTGCCCGCTGGGTTCATCCCACAAAGGGTCTTGTACTCCCCGATGACTTTATACCCTTCTCCGAGGAGACTGGCCTCATAGGAGCGTTGTGTGAAAGCGTGCTGTCGCAGGCCTTCAAGACGTGCGCAGAGTTGGGCGCTCCTTTCACCTTATCGGTCAATATCTCGCCCATACAGTTTCGCGACTGCTCGCTCCCAGAACGGATTTCTCGCTTGGCTGAGGAGCATCAATTTCCACTTGGACAATTGAAAATCGAGATTACCGAGAGCGCCCTCCTCGAAAACTTAGTAGACGCGCAATGCATCGCAGCGAAATTGAAGTTGCTGGGCATGAAGCTCTCACTGGACGATTTCGGCACCGGATATTCCAGCCTCGCGCACCTGCAAGCCTTGCCTTTCGACGAGCTAAAGATCGATAAGAGCTTCGTGAGCTCCATGTGTTGCCGCCGGGAAAGCATGAAGATCGTGGCGGCCGTCGTCGGTCTCGGCCGGAGTCTTGGGCTGACGACGGTCGGTGAAGGGGTGGAGGAAGTTGCTCAAGCAGACATGTTGCGCCATCTCGGATGTGAGGTAGGGCAGGGCTGGCTATATGGAAGACCCATGCCCAAAGAGGCTTTGACCGCCATGCTCGGGGTCGAGCGACCAGCTCTTTCGGGTTTGGTGGGCACATCTTCCGAACCTGATTACAATTTCCCCTCCTTTCTCGAGGCTCTGCCTGGGGCTCGTCACGCTCAGCTGCAAGCCATCTACGATGGATCCCCCGTAGGACTCTGCTTCATCGATCGCAACTTACGGTACGTGAGCATCAATCAACGGCTAGCCCAGATGAATGGCATATCCGCTAAAGCGCATCTTGGAAGGACTGTCTACGAGATGGTTCCAGCAATTGCGGATGTCATTGCGCCTTATCTCACTAGAGCTCTTGGCGGAGAGGCAATCAACGGGGTCGAGTTAGAGCGAAGAGACCACAGTTCCCGAGCAAAATCGGCAACCATGCTGACAACGTATCAGCCCGCGCGAGATGAGAACGATGATGTGATCGGCGTGTCGGTCACAGTGGTCGACATCTCTGACCGGAAAGCAACCGAAAGAGCGCTGGCAGAGAGCGAAGATCACTTCCGCCATATGGTCGAACTCAATCCGCAGATCCCCTATACGATGGATCCATACGGCCTCATTCTTGACATGAGTCCACGGTGGGTGGAGCTTACGGGGCTTGGATTCGAGGAGACCCGCGGGCGCGGTTGGCTCCGAGCAGTTCACCCTGAGGACGCATCTGGAGTGGTCAATGTTTGCTTGACGGCTATTCGGGCGGGAGAGCCCATTGATGTGGAATTCAGAGTCTTAGGATGTGATCAGGTGTGGCACTGGATGCGATCTCGGGCTGCGCCACGTAAGGATCGGGCCGGAGTAATCATCAGGTGGTATGGGAGCGTAGAGCTAATCGATGATCAGAAGCGAGCGCAAGAACAACTGTGGGCCAGCCAGATGCGATTGCAAAGCATCATTGATACCTTGCCAGTTGGGGTGGTGATTGCGGAAGCTCCGAGCGGGCGGATTGTCAGCCGCAACCCGAAAGCTGAGTCAATACTCCGGCAGGACCCAATGGAGTTTGAAGAGATCGGGGATTACTCAAAACGAGTTGCATATCATCGCAACGGCCATAAATTAGAGTCCGATGACTTCCCCCTGGCTAGGGCAATTCAGCAGGGAGAAGTCACTGATGCAGAGCACGTCTACTACACTCTCGGAAGCGGCTCTGGGAAGTGGCTAAGCCTCACTGGTGCACCGCTCAAAGACAAGGACGGCAAGATCGTAGGTGCAGTCGCGACTATCCAGGAGATAACCGATGAGACAAGCACGATATGTTGACGTGTACTGACTTATAGGAAGTTGCTTAGAATCTTGGAAGCCATGCTGCTGTACCCGCTTTGCGGCGGAGCCTGCTGGCCACCGTTGGTGAAATGCTTTAAGACCATGGGAAGAACTGTAGCCATGGCTACCTTTGCGATTTCAGGCGAGACCCCAGCCTTTGCAGCAACGTTCTCGATGAAGCCTGTGTTTCCGAGGCCTTGTTCGATCTGGCCGGGCGTGGCGGCGGGTTCCTGGCCGTTGGACCAGTTTTGGACGTGGTCGGCCATACCGTTGTTGCGGAAAGAATCGATGACGCCGGAGAGGCCGCCAGGATGCTGTTCAAGAGCCTGCATCATGCCGCTAGCGACATTCGCGTTCGTGCCGGAGTTGGTACCCTGGCCCTGTTGACTGGTCAATCCTTCGATTGTGTCTAGTAGTCCCATACATGACCTCGGGTGTGAAATGCGGAAAGCTGTTGAGCTGAATGAGGTGCGTCTCAGGCTTCTTCCTCGGCCTGAGACCTTGGGGTGAAACGCTACTTGGGGCAAGGCTTTCCGGCGTCGGGGCGTGCGCCTTTGGTAATGGCGTCAGACTCGCTCATGTAAGCACCCTTTTTCGTCTTGCCGTAGAACCGATCGCCGCTGCAATGGTAGACCTTGGTGGAGGTATTGACCCAAACCTGCCCCGGTCCGCCCCCGGCTGCGGGTTGGCTCGGTATAGCTGACGCGCTGGAGTTCGCAGTGGGATGGGGAGCGGGCGTAGACGGTGCCGGAGGCGGCGTTGGAGTCGCGCTGGGCGTTGCTGCTGGGGCCGGGGCTGCCGAAGCCGTGGCGTACCAGGTCTGCACGCCCTTGTGTCCGGAGCATGCTCCGCTCTTAGCCTTGGCAGTGGAGTAGGTGCCGTCTTTACACTGGCCTGTTGCCCCAGCCGGAGCTTGTGCGTGAGCAAGGGTGCAGACGGACATAAAAATTGTGGCGAAAACAACGATGGCGCGTTTGGTCACAGATTCCTCCATATGTCCGCCTGAACTCCTACTAGCGCGGTTGCGCCATTGGATGCGCGCGGATCCTTCTTCAGTCGCCACGTGGTGTTTTTTTGGAAAATACCAGGATTAATGTCGTCTTCCAGACGCACATTTTCGTATTTTCAAGTACAACCGAACGCAAAAAGTAGGCACCTCATTACTGGGAACTAGGGGCTGCAGGTATCGATCCGAAGGCCGCTCGCCTATCCATCCAGCACGACTAATAGCCCTTATAGCACCCTGAAAAAAATGCGGCCCACAGCCGACGTAGAGCTGGGCCTGCAACCGTAAGATCTCGCGACTTATCTATGGAGGATTCATGGCAACGACCGACGAGCTCACTCATCTTGTGTGCCTATTCCATCACCACGATCAGGCTGCCGCAGCAACTGAAGATCTTTACAAACAAGGCATTCCTCCCACGTCGATCGCAGTCATTTGCAACGAAGGACCTGAGCATGCCGCCGGTTCCGCTCTCGACGAGTTCGGAGTTCCGGCCCGTGACCGCCAACATCTTCTGGAAGGGATACGCAACGGCGGCGTTGTTGTGGCGGTTTCCGCAGTGGAAGGGCATGTTTCCGCTGTGGAGAAGATCTTTGGAAGCCACAAGGCTACCAAGATTGATGATGCTGTCATGACGCCCAAAGCCGCCGAACTTCCCGTTGTCGCAGAGGGTGAGACAGCTATTCCGATCGTGGAAGAGGACCTCGAAGTCGGCAAGCGGACGGTTGATCAAGGTGGCGTCCGTGTTTATCGGCGAGTCATCGAGATTCCTGTGGAACAGTCGGTTAACCTCCGCGAAGAGCATGTCGTTATCGAGCGAAATGCCGTGGACCGTCCGGTCAAGGATGCAGATCTGGCACTTCAAGGCAATCAAGTGTTCGAACTCACCGAGACAGCCGAAGAAGCCGTTGTTGGAAAGACAGCGCACGTTGTAGAAGAAGTGGTCGTGGGCAAGACCGCATCGGAGCGCACGGAGCATATTCACGATACGGTTCGCCATACCGAGGTTGAGATTGAAGAGATTCAGCGCGAGAGCGAACTGAGAACGCCAGTCAAAACGAACTAATTTGTAGCCCATCCGGTATCCCAGGAGCAATTTCATGGCTGAACGCGTCAAAGTTTACGAAGAGACAAAGAAGGGGATTCCTGTTTGGGCTTGGCTTCTGCCACTGCTTCTTCTCTTGGCTCTCCTCGCCTATTTCCTCACCCACCGCCATCCCGCTGACAGTGCGCCAGTGGTCAGCTCTGCAGTGGCAGCGCCCGCACTACCGGACCTCGGGTCTGTGCATTTCGATACGGACAAAGCCACTCTGACTCCGGAAGGCCAAGCGACACTCCAGCAGGCTGCAGCGGCGATGAAAGCAAATCCCTCCGCCCATCTTCGGATTGAGGGCTTCACCGACAGCACAGGTTCTGCACCCCACAACGCAGACCTTTCGGAACAGCGAGCACTCGCGGTAGCTGGCTATCTCAAAGGGCAAGGCATTGATGGTAATCGATTGACTGGTGGGGGCTTCGGAGCCCAGAAGCCCACGGACACCAACGCCACTCCGACCGGCAAGGCGGATAATCGCCGCGTCGAACTCTTCTCGCAGCCGCAGTAAGCACGGCAAACAGTTTAGGCAGCCAACCCACACCAGGAGAATATATATGTCAAAGACAGTCGTAGGGCTTTTCAGCACGATGGCGGAAGCGAACAAGGCGAAGCAGGAACTGATCACAGACGGCTACGAATCCCAGAATATCCAGGTTATGGCCAATGATGAGGGCAATTCCTCAGCAACCGCAAATCCTTCCGGCTACACCGACATTGGAAGCGGCAGCGGGACGGGAATCGGAGAGAAGATCAGCAGCTTCTTCCGTTCACTCAGCGGCGGCGATGACCACGCCCATGATCATTACGCGAAAGGGGTAAACGCGGGCGGTGCACTCCTCGCCATCACGGTACCGGATGAGGAAGCTGCCGAGGCAGCCACTTTTCTAAAGCAGGTTGGAGCTCGTGATATCGAGGGCGGGTCGAGCAGTCAGTACGAAGGTGCCGCGACAACTGCAGCTGAAGGCGTAGCGATCCCAATCGTCGAAGAAGAGCTCGTAGTCGGGAAGCGCGAGGTTGATCGCGGTGGTGTCCGCATCTACTCCCACGTTGTAGAGCGTCCAGTCGACGCGGACATCAACCTCCGCGAAGAGCAGATCAATGTGGAGCGCCGCGTGGTCAATCGGCCTGCAACCGCAGCTGATTTTGCTGCCGGTAGCGGATCTGTCATCGAGTTGAACGCAACTGGAGAGGAAGCCGTCGTGGGCAAGACGAGCAGAGTCGTAGAGGAAGTTCTCGTTGGCAAGCAGAGCAGCGAGCGTACTCAGGCCATCCATGATTCCGTTCGCAAGACAGAGGTGGATGTCGAGGAGGTTCCCGGCGAGACCACTGGAGCCGGCATCTCGAAGGATCGCTACTAGACGATCACGTATTTCGCTCACCACGCAGGCCGGACATCAACACGTCCGGCCTGTGGCATTTGCCTCTCAGGAGTTTCTATGACTGACACTGAATCTGCCACATCGACAGTGGATGACCAGCCCACTACCCGGCCCAATGTCCTTGCCGTCTCTGGGCAATTCGACCCGACTCAACCTTTTACTGAGATCTGGATGGCCAACGGTGAAGTGGTTCGCCTGCCAACCACCGTGCTTCTTCAGACCTCTGACGTATGGAAGTCTGCTGACACGCAGGCGGACGTTCTCTCCTCGAACAACAGTGCCACGACAGTAATCCCCCTGGTCGAAGAAAGACTCGAAGTAGGGAAACGGACTGTTGCTACAGGCACCGTTCGCCTGAATAAAACGGTCCAGGAATACACCGAGGCCCTCGACGAAAGCCTGTCGGTTCGCACTTTCGATGTCGAACGCATCGTTATCAACCAGCCTGTAGATGCTCCGCCACCGGTCCGCCAGGAAGGGAACACCACCATCTACTCGCTCGTAGAGGAGAGATTGGTTCTTACGAAAGAACTTGTTCTCAAAGAAGAGATTCGCATCGTGCAACGTGATACAGAGCGCCACGACACTCAGGTCGTCACCCTACACAGAGAACACATGACGGTCGAACGCGTTCCGGGCAGGACGATTTGGAGCGCAACCGATAGAGCAAAATCTAGGAGAAGCTCATGATTCTCGCATCGATCAGCAACTTTGCGGTCGATATCTCTCTTCTGGCTGACCAGGACGTGCAGATTCCCCAGAACGGGGGAGATGGAAAGTTGATGCTGATTTTCATGGGCATAGCCGCGATCTCTCTCCTAGTGCTTGCCTTGTTGGCTGCAGGAGCGCTCGTCGCGTTGGTAGTGGCCGGAATCAAGGCCAAGCGTTCATTCGGAGAGACGGTGCGCGAGGTTAAGGGACGTGCGTACCCGCTCATCGAGAAAAGCACCGGATTGGTCAGCGACCTGGCTCCCGTCATCAGAAGCGCGGCGGTTAAGGCCGATGCTCTCATCACTGACCTCACGCCGACCATCAAGGGTATCGCTGAAAAAACGCACGTTCTAATTGGAGAGGTCTCTCCTAAGGTGGAAGACATTACCGATGATCTTCATAGAATCTCGTCAAGCGCCAAGCGAGCCACAGCCCAAGGTCTGGCGATGATGAGTAAAGTTAGAGCCCTCTGGAAAGGGATCATAACGATGCTAGGTGGAGACAGAGGGTCTGTTTCGTCAAGCGCCGCACCATCTGCGCCGTCGCAGAGACAACATCAGTTTTGAGAGGGACTCCTAACTGCAATCGGGTTAGAAGCGGGCGGACTAGAGGCGACGTGAAGAGAAATACTCATCATCTCGTTTCCGTTCATCGTGGCCACGAGGATGCAGGCTTGCTCAAGCTCGTCGGCAGCTTCGATCTGCCATGGCATCAGGTTGATGCCGTGTCTTTCGGTGTGAGTATGCCCCTGCATGATCACCTCGCTGGCAATTTTCGGTCCTGATCTATACAGTGGCGCGGAATCCTAGGGTATGCAATCCAACGGACGGGTTATCGACCGTACCTTTGCTGGTTCTGATCGCCAAGGCATCCTGTAGGCATGGAAACCAATAGCTATGGACCAGATGGTAGGTACACCCGTACATCTTCGACAAATACTGCGGAACATCGTGCGCGAGCCTGTAAAGACTTTGGTTCCCCCGTGGAGCTGGAAGGCCGCGGCCTTTGCTGCAGCGGTGCGTGGAGCAGCCTTTTTCTTAACGAATCTTCAGGCGGGGCGAGGAGAAGCGACAAAGGCTCTCATTGTCGAAGCAGTATTCGCTTTCGTCACAGGAGGATTGATCGGAGCGATCTCACAGCAGTTGCGGAATGCTGAGCCTCTTTGGGCGAACGCTGCCGTGGTCTGGATAGGGTTGCCGGGCGTGATGCTCCTGGCTCAATCGGGGGTTCATCGGCTCGCGCACACGCCTCACCTCAGCGGCGGGCTCGTTCTATCATTCCTTGTTTCCTCCGCCTCAGCAGCCTTCAGTTGGTACGCCATGCGTCATGGTGCAATGTTGGGGGGTTCTGAAGAGACGACTATTCTTCACGACATGGAAGTATTGCCGAAGATCCTCCTCAACTTCTTAATCGCTGGCCCTAAAATGGTGGCTTCCGCCTTGCGGCCAAAGCATCACGGCTAGGTTCCGGAGCGCCACGAGCCAGGCTGTTCTCCGGACCGCATCCTTCTCCGCGCAACCGAACAGCAAGTCTTGGGTTTAGGTTTCAGGCAGCCTTTTTAGCTCCTATTGCGGTCCAATTTCACGGATCTGCTCACTATATAAACCAAGGAGCACCACCATGCGTTTCTGCGCCAATGCGCTCGGTCTCTCGACCTTCATAACCCTTCTCCTTGCTGCTTCGTTGAAAGCGGAACCGATTCCAGTTCGATACGGTCAAGGGTCGAGTCATGGCTTTCTCGCGCTCAAAACTCTCGACGGCGTGACAATCGCGACAGGCGAGTCAACGCAGGTCGTCAGCAGAGGTAAGGTAACTTCGCGGTTGATATTCCGTTTTAAGGATGGCTCTGTTGATGAAGACGTGACCGTTTTCACGCAAGACAAGGTTTTCCGCTTGTTGACCGACCACCACATTCAGCACGGTCCTTCGTTTCCTAAGCCGATCGACTTCCTGATCGATATGACCAGTGGCGACCTCACATTCAAAGCGGAGGACGGCAGCATTTCGAAGGAGCACATGGATCTCCCTTCTGACGTCGCCAATGGACTTCCGCCGAATCTGCTGCTGAACATCCTTCCTTCGACACCTGAGACCAAAGTCTCCTATATTGCGCCCGGCAAGAAGGCCCGACTCATTCATATTGCAATCAGACCAATGGGAACCATCCCCTTCCGAGTCGGGGCGTTTCGGCGAAAAGCTACAGATTTCACTCTCCATGTTGAACTAGGCGGCTTAACAGGAGTCGTCGCGCCCATCATCGGCAAGCAGCCGTCGGACTACCATATCTGGCTCCAGGCCGGTAATCCTCCGGCGTTCGTGCGCGAGGAAGGAGCGTTGTACGAAGGGGGACCGATCTGGAGAATGGAACAGATTAGTCCATCCTTTCAGTAGCCCTTGACTATTGCATCGTAGAGCGCGGCTTGTTCGATCAGTTAAGACCTGACTTACCGTGATGAAAGAGAAGACTAGAGGTCGTTCAGGAAGGACCCGCCACTGCGTTGCTTCTAAGGCTAATCGACCCGTGATGTCGACGGACTACGTCTTCACTGATCCAAAGCGCAAGTCCCGTTCCGGTGCTGTGCTTAATGGTGTAGACGTGGGCTCTTGTCGTCGGACTCATCCGATGGCCGATGTAATTCCTCAGCAACTTCCGTCTGGGCTATGCGGCTGTAGCGCCTGTTTGGCTCATTGAAGGGTGATTTTCCGGCCACCAAAGTACGAAGCGCGTCCCCGACGAGGAACTGCTAGCGAGGCTGATCGTGCCTCCGTGCTTTGAGAGAATTTGCTTGACGCTCCATAGGCCTAATCCGTTCCCTTGGTCCCCTTTAGTCGTCTTTCCGAATTCGAACAGGGTAGAGAGGGTGGCGCTGCTTATCCCGATTCCCTCATCCGCAATTTGAAGTTCTACACCATTTAGTGCTGAACTCAAGGAAAGGGAGACGCCACGCCCGCGCTCCGAGATGGCCTCACATGCGTTTCTTGCGAGGTTAAGAATCACTTGGCGGGTCTCCCCTGGAAAGGCTTCAATCAGGAATGGTCCTTCCCCTATGATCTCGAACTCGATACCTTTGTCGTCGATGATCGATTGCAATAAGAAACGGACAGACTCACACACTGATCGCAGATCGATCATTTCGGGCTGCTTAGACTCGCGGTGAAACGACAGCGTGGACCGCGAGATGGTGATAACGCGTTCTACCTCCTGCTGTGCCTGTTCGGCCAATTCCACCGACCCAGGAGATGATTCCGGATCGGTCGTAATGAGGTACAACATGTTCTGGATCGCCTCCAGAGGATTGCCGATTTCGTGTGCAATCACAGTCGAAAGGCGACTCCAGTCTTCGAGCTTCCTGGCGGAAAGTAGCTTCTCCTCAATCGCTCGTTTCTCCTCTTCTGCATTTGCAAGGCGATCGGCGTAGTCGCTGATTGCAAAGCCAATTGCTGAAGCTCTTTTGATCAACATGATGGCAACGTAGCCGGAAAGTAGCGCAGTAATGACGTTGGTCCCTGCATCGATCCAAAACACTGGGATCCAAGTCGTAATGACCTCGAGAAGGTGAGTGGAGCCACAAGCAACTATAAAGAGGGCGAACCCGACAACGAAGTATGCCCAGTCGCGCGCGATGACCCGGCGTGTCCTGCTCACCAGGTATAGCAGGGTGACACAGATGCTGAGATAGCTGAGAAATGTGACCAGATTCGTAACGACCATGGTCCAGATCAGGTTCGGTGCGGCCGCCCAGCAGACGGCGTGGGGCATGAGCTCAACAGGTTGGAACATCGGCGGGCCCCTTGAAAGGAAGTTACTCCGTTCTGAACGGCATTTTAGCCCCCAGCTGCCATCCTCGGCCACAGGGTCAAAAAGGGATGGCTCAATCGATCTAACAGACGCCGCATCGCCCTGCGAGCCTGCGCTTCGATAATTTTCATAGGTAAGAGAGACAGCGAAGAGGCCGTAGATTTGGCTCACGCTTTGAATACCATGAGCACGGCCTCGACTTAAAGTGCGCTAGCCTATCCAGGCGTGCGTTACTTGCGGCATTCCGTGACGTTCTCTCGCCAGTTCTCCCGCAGCTCAATGACGGATAGGTGAACTGGTCGTCGGCCTGGCGAGGACTTGCGGAACGCTCTAAGTGATGGCCGAAACGTAGGAATTCTGGCCACGCCATATGGCCATTTGGGGAGAGTCGTTGCCATACCGCCTTTATCCTTGGACTGGTATCCCACTATCGAACTCTGTGTAGTTGTCCAAATGGTCTTTGATGACGTGGTAACACTCGCAAGCCTTGGCTTCCAATCGGCTCACGTCGAGAATGTGAATCACTCCCCGGGTGTATTCAATGAGCCCCTCATCCTTCAAAATTGCGGCAGCCTGGGAGACTGTGGGCCTGGAGTTTCCCAACATGTGGGCGAGAAATTCATGGGACATTTTGTAGGTCGTGTTCTGTGCCCGGTCTGCGCAGATGAGCAACCATCGGGCAAGACGTTGGTCCACCTCATGTTGCGCATTGCAGCCAGCCGACTGCATAGCGTGGACGAGCTGCGTCTGGACGTACCTGAGTGCAAGCGACTGAAAGACGCCTCCCCGATTGAACTCTCTTCTCGCTGCCTCTAAAGAGCAGGAGTAGCCGTGACCCGCAATCTGTGTGTAGACCCGGTTAAGGCTTCGCTTCGTTCCCATGAGGGCGGAAACTCCAATGATGGATTCGTAGCCAAACATGCCTACTTCGACCTGTGCTCCATCCGAAAAGGTCGTCGTCATGGACGCCATTCCTTCTTCAACAAAGTAGACATCCTGGATGATGTCGCCTTAGCAAACTGCCAAACCCGGATGACGACGACTAGCGATCGGTTCTTCTCTGTAACCGTATAGATACGTAGAATCTCAACGGTCTGGCCGGTGACCTATTCTCGTTCAAAGTCTGACCTAGCGGCCTCTCGCCCCATGTCTGCAGGAAGGAACAACGAAAAGACCGTCCCGTGGCGGGAAAACAGTTCGGAGGTGCGCAGCGATAATCTTCCGCCATGCTTCTTTACCAAGTCGAGCGAGATCCAGAGTCCCAGGCCAGAACCCGTGATGCCCTTAGTGGTGAAAAAAGGTTCAAAGATCCTGGCGGCTACGGCCTTGCTCATCCCGCTCCCAGAGTCCGCGACCGTGACAGTCACCCCTGGTCTCCCATCTTGCAGGCTCTTCCTGTAACGTACCTTCAACCACAAGGATCCGCCAAGACGCGACGCATCAATGGCGTTGCCCACCAGATTTGCAAGAACTTGTCTGATCTCCCCCTCATAGCCGGTAACCACCGCGCTGCTGGGAAATGCCTTTATTACTTTGACGTTCGCTTGGTCTAACCGTCCCTTATACAAGGCCAGAACCGACTCGCACACAGCAACAAGGTTTACCTCAGACGCAAAGGTGCTTTGTCGATGGAAACGTAGCATTTGAGAAGTAATCTCTGAAACTCGTTTCAACTCACCTTCCGCAAGGGCAACAAAAGATTTCGTTTCAGCGCTGAGCCGCTCATCTCCACCCACGAGATAGAGCAAATTGGTTATGGCCTCGAGTGGGTTGTTGATTTCATGGGCAAGGGAAGCGGCAAGTTTGCCCGCAGCCGCCAGTTTTTCCGTTTGTCTCAGGGTCTCTTCTTGCCTGCGGCGATCCGTCACATCATGGAAGAACGCAGCTATGCCGTCATCGCTCGGGAAAGCATGAACCTCGAACCACCTGTCGAGCGGGGGCGGATAGTATTCCTGGAATTTGACGTCTTGACCCTCCAACATAGCCTTTCGATATTCAACCCAGAAGTTGGTTCCCACGGCGTGGGGAAATAGCTCCCATACATTTTGGCCAATGAGATCAACACCGTTGGCGATCAGCGTTTGTGCATAGTGATTGAGAAATGTGAAGCGCCACTCACGATCAAGAAGGAACACTGCATCGCTGGTTGCTTCAAGCATCGCACTCAGCCGTGCCCCCTGTCTCTGCACGCTCTCAGCCTGCAAAACCAGTTTCTGATTTGAGAGGTGCAGCCGTCTTGTCTGGTACAAAGCTGTGTCTTCCAGCGCTGAAAGGAGTAGCTGCAGAGTTGCCGTTTCTGAGCGTAGCTGCTCATCCTGGATCGTCTTCAGATTCTCCTCGAGATGCCGGCCCGGCCGATTTATCGGATCATCGTCAAAGATCCGACCGCGCGTAAAGGGCAGGAGAGCGAGCTTCACACCCAAGGCAATTGTCCGGAACAGTTCTGCCGTCTCGCGGGTGATACGAACTTTTGAGAAGAGGATTATTGCGAAGAGCTCGCCGGACGGAAGAAGACCGCCAAACCCCAGAACTGAACTAATCCCATAGGCTCCAACGAAGCCCTTTTGCGCAGGGATGAGCGGATCCCCATTCGCGTTCTCAACATGAAACACGTTGAACGTATGCTGTTCCGAGTCCAAGATGATCTGAGGATCGGGATAGAGCGTGGATTCTATTTCGAGACCCATTTGGCGAATGAGCGCAGCAATCATCGGCGCTCGTTCAACTAGCTCCACGCTTTCAAGTGGAATCACCGCATGGCCCTGTGAGGTTCGGCGATCATTCCATTCTGGCCTGTCGCCTGCCGTGGCTAATAGAGTGAGACAAGGGAGGCTTGGACTTGGATCATTCTGGAGCAGCGCTTTTCGGGCCACTTTTTCCAGCTCCACGGGTAGGTCGAAGAAGCGATGTGTTTTGAAGCAGCGAACCAGAGCGCAGTTTGTCTGACCGTATGCAGAAGAGAGCTTTCCGTGAAGAAAGCTGACGATCCTCCGGGCTGCGTCTTCCATCGTGGCGGAGTTCTGTGACTCTATGCGAAGTGCCCGCCCGCACTCGATCATTTCTTTCAGCCCGAATTCAGCTAAGTCGTAACGACCCTGAGGATCGTGCGCAGCTTCAACCATCGCATTCTCTCGGCTCTCTTGTACCAGACTAGAAACGCATGAACCGGGAGCCTTGGGCAATTCTGAGAGGTTCTTTGGGGGGACCACATCTAGAAATCCGCAGCCGACCGCCAGGCACCACCCAATTGTATCGACTATACATAAGTTAGCTTATCAGACATAAGTTCTTTGTTATCTTTAGTATACAGGATGGCGATCAAGCCTCGCAGAGCGAGTAGCTGCGAGTGATCCCTCAAGCCTTCGGGTCTGTGGCAGCCAACATGATTGTTCGGAGTTCATTGATCTGTTGCTCCGCAAGTTCGGCGTAGAAGCGAACCTTATCAACGTGCTCCGACTCATGGTTGATCAGCCAACTAAGATTAGCGAGAGCTTCTATGGGCGGGGTCAGCCGATGAAGCAAGTCCCCAACCTGAGAGTTCTTGGAGTCGTCCATAAACCCTTCATATCCCACATAAATTGCAGTCGTGCGCTTGCGAAGGCTGAAATGTTCGATGCAGTATTTAGGTGAGATCGCTGTCGGTGGTGCTCTAGGGGGTCAACAAGGCTCGCACGGAGTCGATGAACGCACTAGGACCGGACAGAGGGTTTACGGTTGGATAAGTCGTCTCAGTCATCGGTGTGGTCGGTCCTGAGAGCAATAGGAGCTGTCTGATGTCCGATTTTTCGCTTCGGGAAAGTGCGATAGCGCCTGAGAGTTGAGGAGGAGTGAGGGTGTGACAAAGAATGAGCAACTCGACAGTACGAGTCGTGCTCAAGCTCTTAATCTCATCTAGGTCTGTTGCCGTGCCTGCCTTAAGCCCAGCATTTTGCAGCACCCACGCTCGCGTATTGAGGAGGGTTCTGTCTTGGCCGTAAATGACAATTTGAGCGTCTGGGACCATGGTCGGATTTCTCACCGTCGCGCTTGTCGCAGAATATCCGATAGGCATTTTATCGTCTGTCGGCCAGGCGACTCAACCCGAAATC
Organism: Granulicella sibirica; assembly: GCF_004115155.1. NCBI lineage: Bacteria > Pseudomonadati > Acidobacteriota > Terriglobia > Terriglobales > Acidobacteriaceae > Granulicella > Granulicella sibirica. The sequence goes on along the minus strand of NZ_RDSM01000001.1, from coordinate 1,693,791 downwards.
AGCTCTCTCTGACGACTTTCTGCGGGTCTTTGTCGTCCCGTAAGGTGACAAACTTGGTGTGACGTAGATGATCGGCCCCGGTCCACTCAAGAAAGTCGAACCGTCCCACCGCCTCGGGCCGCAGCCACACGCACTCCTTCATTTTGTCCGCCGTAAGTCCTTGCCCCCAGCGGCCCGCCCCCGTCTCAGGAAGATTCACGAAGGGGCACCGCTCTGTCTTCAGGTCTTTTATTTGGGCGAATACCTCGCGGCGGGTCGCCGGGACGAAGCCCGCACGGACTCTGGCAGCGTAAATGAGTTCTTTGCCCCGGTAGAAGCCAATGATGAGAGCGTCAAACCCCTGCGTCCCTTTGGTGTAGCCGCCGATCACAAATTCTTGGCCGAGGTTGATGCGATGCTTCGCCCACAATCCGGTCCGCTTACCGGGCTGGTAGATGCCGTCGACTCGCTTTGCGACAACGCCCTCTAGCCCATGCTGGCGTACAAAGGACAGCATCGCCCGGGAATCAGTCTGAACCACCGAAAGGCTGATGTGGTCGTTCACCGGCACGATCTTTTCAAGGATTGCTCGACGCTCCGCTAGGGGAAGGTGTGTGAGGTCTTTGCCCTTCGAGACCAGGATGTCGAAGGCATAGTAGTGAATTTGGGACTCCGCTGAGCGGAAGTTTTGAAGCAGGTTGAAGTCCGTCCGGCCCTCGTCGTCAAGGGCTACCAGCTCTCCGTCAATGATCGTATTCTTAGGAAGTCCTTTCAATGCGGCAGCGATGTAAGGAAACTTCTGATTGAGCATGTTGCCACGGCGTGAGAAGAGCGTTGTCTCTGATCCATCCTTGACCGCCTCCAGCCGAAAGCCATCGAGTTTGATCTCGTAGGTCCACTCAGGACCTTCGGGAATCACCGGGACTGCTAGACACTCCATCGATTCGATAAAGCCAATGTTGGGGGCATCCTGCTTATTGGTCGTCGCAGCGCTCATGAGGTCTCCCATATTGCTTTGCACGGTGGATCTATCTAAGACTTGAGACTCTTGGGCCTTACGATGCGGTCGATGGTTGAGATGGATACGCCGAAGGACTTCGCAAGATCAACCTTTGTTTCCTTTCGGCCTGCCCACAAAGCTTTGATCTGACGTATTTGCTGGGGCGACATCTTATGTTTGCGCCCTCCGGTTCGTCCTCGGGCCTTCGCTGCTGACAATCCGATCATCGTGCGCTCTCGAATTAACTCGCGTTCAAATTGTGTAAGGGCTGCGAAGAAGTGGAACACGAGCCGCCCTGATGCTGTGGTTGTATCGAAGTTCTCCGTCAGCGAGCGGAAGTTGACGCCTTCTTTCTCAAAGCGGGCTACGAGTTCAAGCAAGTCGCGGAGCGATCGCGCGAGACGGTCAAGACGCCATACGACAAGTGTGTCTCCGGCCTCCAGATTGTCCAGACACTTCTCCAGCTCCGGTCGATCCATCGTTCGACCGCTGCCCTCCTCCTGGTAGATGCGCTTACACTTCGCCCCTTTCAGTGCGGGTATCTGGGCTTCGGTATTTTGGTCGGCGGTCGACACTCGTGCATAGCCAACGATCATGAGAGACAACATATCATAAACGGATAATCTCCCAGAAGTGCAATAAAGCTGTCACAAACGGTTGTCGATAGTGTATGATTGTGACGTTGAGTTATGACAGGTTTTTACGCGGTTTCGTTCAACGAATTGAGCGAGCTAAAAGACGTGTCGCAAACGGTCGTTTGTGATGGGATTGAGTGGAGCGTTGCGATTCAAGGGCGGAGGAATGTGATGCGGGTTCTGGTCGACGGTGAGGGTACGGTGATTGAAGGCGAAGTGATCGGCGGGACGCTCGTGAGTGACGTTGCTGAAAACTATGATCTTGCCGATGAGTTCACCGTGCGCTGCGATGACGGGCAGTGCTTCTTGATCCATGGGTGGATGGTCGATGTCGAGGTTGTACATGATGTGCCGCAACGGGTGATGTAGCTAAATGGCAGGCCTCAAGCAGCTGTCGCTGTGCTGCCCGTGCGGCAATGAGAAGATCCTTGCGCTGGGCCTTTGCTCGACCTGCTACACGCTTAAGCGCCAAGATGAGGAATACTTCGGCGGTCATCGCGAAGAAGTTCTGGCTCGTGATGGCTATAGATGTCGTATCCCCGATTGCGCAACGTTAAAGCGGGGAAAGCGCTCCGTGGCAGTTCATCATCGTATGCCTGGCAACAACGATCCCAAGCTTATGATTACGCTCTGCCTCCCTTGTCACGCTAAGGTTGGCCGCACGCAGTTCCTAGAGAACGAATGGCCCGAGCTTCTTCGCACACTCTGGCGGGAGCAACACCCTGAAGCAAAAGAGCAGACGTTTCTAAACTTCAACATTCGCGAAGAAGTTCGTGAAACGCTACATCTCTTCGACGACGGACGTTGTGCTGCCGAGCTGCAGAGGTTTGAAAAACGCGGAAAGCTTCAACGTGGTTCCCTTGTCCGTTCTGCCAGGCCCAGAAGCGGCCGGCTGACTTATTAGCGAATTGTGATGTCGGCCATGTCGATCCTCACCAGCAAAGGTTCGGGCACACGCTGGTAGTCACCCTCGTAGGCATAGATCCTGCGCTTTGTCGGGATGATGATGCCTTCCACATCGCGGTAGTCAGACGCGTAGTTCAATCCCGTGGCCCCATCGAGGATATCCACGGTGTAGTCGTGGCGCCGCAGGAGGCCATCCGGCCCGAAGCAGGAAATCTGTTCCCGCGTATGACTCTTGATGGTGTCGGGGAATGTGATCTTGAGCCGGCGCCATTGCTCGCCATCCACCTCGATGGAAGCGATCTCGTCCGTTACAAACCCTGGCTCGGTGTACAGGAAGGGCGTATTCAGGTAAGTCCAGAGAGCCTCGCCCTGGAAGTAAGCGACCTGCAGATCGTCCCATGGCGTCTCACGTGACTGGCCGATAAAAATCTCTTCAGGATTCATGCGCTCCTGAAGGAGTGTGCCGTCGCGGCGCTCCATGACCATGCGCTTTGGTTCAAAGATGAACCGCTTGTTCTGCCTTGGAAAATCGGTGACAAGGCGCTCCTTTGTCGTATCAACCGTCATCACAATGTCCTTCAGGTAGTCGCCCTGGCTCTTAACGAACCAGATCGCCCCTGTGAGCGATGCGGCGACTGTAATGGAACTGATCTGTTTCCAACGCTTCAAACCACCGTGTGCGTCGACTGCGAGTTGCAATAGGTCGTTCATAACATCCTCCGGTTACCGGGTTGGAGTTGGTGACTGCGAGTGCACACAGCCTAGACTTGCGGCGTCTCGAGTTGTTCGTTGAACGATGTGACGAATGCCGATTCTTCGAGGCCGACCTGGCCCCTCAAGAACCTGGCTCGCGGGACCATGATCTCGTTGGCTTCCGTGGCGAGTACATCCAGCGTTCCCTCCAGGAACTCATGCAGCGGCATGGCACGAGGCTCTTCGCTGCTGTTGAGCAACTCTGTCTGGACCCAGGGCGGAATGATCTCAAGCACCGACACCGAACTGTGCCGCAGCTTGAAGCGAAGAGACTGCGCGTAGGAATGAAGAGCGGCTTTCGTGGACGAGTACACAGCCGTCATCGCCATGGGTGTGAACCCCAGCACTGATGACACGATCATGACGGCAGCTGAGTCTTGCTGCTTCAGGTGCTCGATCAATGCCGCGGTGAGCCGAATCGGGCCAACAAGGTTGGTCGTGATGGTCGATGTGATGAGGTCGTCATCAAGGGCAGTACTTGCATCATCGATCTGCATGATGCCCGCGTTATTGATGAGGACGTTCAGCTTCGGGTATTTCGCAATCAGTTCCTGGGCCGCGTTCTGGATGCTCGCCGGATCGGTGACATCCACTTCAATGAAGTCCATGCCTGGGTTTGCTTCAACCGCCTTTTCCAGATGCCCCTTGCGGCGGCCAGAGATGATGACTTTGTTTCCGCGTCCATGGAGTGCTTCAGCGAGTGCCCGTCCAATGCCGGAGCCGCCGCCCGTGATAAAGATCGTATTTCCTTCCAGCTTCATAGCTGTGCTCCTTCGCGGTTGATTGACACCTGTGGTTGGCAGTCGCCGGAAGGTCCATAAATCGATGGGACCTTTATTCCAAACGGCCGTAAGAACACTGAGATTTGTCCGCGGTGATGAATAGCGTCGGCATGAAACAGCCAGAAGATTTGACCGAGTGGCTGATCCAGCAAGACGCGCGGGCCTGCCATAACGACGCGGTCCGTCTCCCATTCCTTCTGCGCCATCACAAGAAGGGCGACGGTCAACTCCTGCGTCGCTCGATCGAACGCTGTGAGTAGCTCCGCGTAGGCCGGGTGGGGATCGCGCGGCACCTCAGCGAGAGGATGACCCGTGAGTTGATTGCAAATGCGAAGACAACGGACGATGGTCCACGCGATGACACCGACTGTTGACGATGCCGGGTGAGCCCGATACTCAAGCATCTCGGGCGTCATTGCATGGAGCACCTTACGCGTCGTCGCGGATTCGATCCTGTGACGCTCACGAAAGAAGCCGACTGTGCCGACACAGTCAAAGTCACACATACTGCACCTCGACGATCTGCCCCAGCCTGGGATAGTCCGTGTATCCGGAGCTCGTTGCCCCGTAATAGCCCTCTGGACGCTGTTCATTGAGCGGGGCATGGACGCGGATACGTTCCACGAGGTCGGGGTTCGCGATGTAGTCGCGTCCGAACGCAGCGAGTTCACCCAGCCCCTGCTGCAGCAGCTCCTCCGCGTGCGTCGCACTGATGCCAGCGTTGATGATCCGCGTTCCCTCGTACAGCTTCCCTATGCGATGGAGAACGTCATCACCCGCAAGCGGCTGAAGCGGCGTGCCCTTGAGGTCCGCAAGTTGCCGCATCACCATCAGGTGAGAAAGGCCATAGTCATTAAGGCGGCGATAGATGTATTCGGATGTGGACAGTGTCGAAGACCCCGAGCGGAAGCCGCCACGCTCAGGCATCATCGGCCCGGCCTTGACGCCGACGCGCTGCGACGGCCAGACCTCGAGCACTGCTTCAATCACCTCAAACAGAAGCCGCGCGCGATTCTCGATCGACCCCCCGTATGCATCTGTTCGCAGATTCAGATTCTGCTGCAGGAATTGTTGAAAGAGATAGACGAAGCCGCCTTGTATCTGCACGCCATCAAAGCCCGCGTCGCGTGCTACCTGTGAAGCATGCCGGAAGTCCGCAACGGTCTGTCGGATGTCGTCCAGCGTCATCGCTTCAGGAACCGATGTCAGCTCCGTATTGTTATAGCCGGTGTGAACGAGTTGCTCTGGGTCCACCGCTGACGGACCGAGCGGCCCGCGTCCCGTGCCGACCAGGGCCTTATTTGAGACGGCCCCCTGGTGCCACAACTGCACGATGATGCGGCTGCCCTCTGCGTGAACTGCATCGGTGATGGATTGCCATCCCTTACGATGCTCCTCGGTGTAGACCCCTGGCGCGCCGAACCACCCTCGCGCCTGATCGCTGACGAACGTGCCCTCAGTAATGATGAGTCCGGCAGATGCCCGCTGCTGGTAGTACTCGCGCATGAGCGCGTTCGGTACTGCCCCAGCGGCCGGCGCACGCATACGCGTAAGCGGCGCCATCACAATGCGATTGGAAAGCGTAAGGTCGCCGAAACGAAACGGTTCCAACAGCAGACGAGGGTTTTGTGTAAGGGTTGTCATTGCGCTGGCTCCGGGGCGAACGCCGTTCCAAACATGGGCCGCCCGCTCTTCGATTCCAGATGCGTGGCCTCGTCCTGGATCACGTCCCAGTGCTCCACGAGAAGTCCGTCCTTTACCAGCACGATATCGGCGACGATCCAGTTCCGAGGAAGCCCGTGACCAGAGAAGCGACCATGGAGAATGACGTAGTCGCCTTCGGCTGCGGCTACGGCATTTTCATAACGAAGCGTAGTAGGCAGCGCCTTTGTCAGGTCCAGCAACCCGTCGCGGCCGGGACCGATGTGAGCACTGTGCTGGATGTACTCCGGTGACCACAGCGTCTCTGCGCGCGCGTAATCGCGCTTGTTGAAGAGTGTGTCGAAGGCTTCGAGAACAAGTGCGCGATTTGTTTCTGCGAGTGTCGGTTTCATCGTTGCCCCATCAGTGAAACTGTTGTCTTAGTGAGAGAAGATTCGTTGATTGCGTCGATCAGGCGATGTAATTCCACTGCGTGAGCGAAGGTCCGGACGGTCGTTGCTCCGGTCTGCTTATCGGACGCGAAAGCCGCATAAAGCTGCGCGAGATCCTGTATGCTCACGTCCAGATCGGAGCGCGGAATTTGGATCGTGGAGGAAGGCAGGAGAAGCGATGCCCATGCGCCTTTGTCTCCCAGAGCGGCTTCGATTACGTCGTGACGCTTCGTGACAAACGCCCTGTCATTGAAGACCTTCAAGTCGCCCTCGGTGCCGGTGATCTCGATCCGCAGACCGGACAGGTTCTGTTTGCCGCCTTCAATGTGGATCTGGAACAGACCTCCGTTTGCGAGCCGCCCCATCGCCATTACCTCATCGGGCGTTTCGTTCGGGAGCTGCTCCCCGGTGCGCGTCAAGGTGAGTGTTGGGAACTGCGTCTCGACGATTGCGATAAGTGATTCCGGACGTCCGATGGCATGGAACAGCATGTCCATGAAGTGTCCGCCATAAATCGAGAGCACGTGAGAGAAGTTCTTCGCAGGCAGCGTCCACTCAAGAGACGCTGAACGAGTCGGACCGAATGAGTCCATGCTCACGTGCATGTGCACGGACCGCACATCGCCGATGTATCGTTCCTGTAAGAGCTGCGAGAGATGTTGCGAGCTGGCGCCCAGAGTGCGTTGCAGGCCGACAACATGCCTGACTCCGGCGGCTTCGGCGAGACGCAGAAGTTGTGCAGAGTCGTTCGTATTCGTCGTGAGAGGCCATTCACAGTAGACGTCTTTCCCCGCTGCGATTGCCGATTTGACGATGCAGGCATGTTGAGGCGCTGGCGACAGAACGGCCACCAGGTCAACATCAGGCAAGGCCACCAGGTCTTCGACTCGCGAAACGGCACGCTCAATGCCGAACTTCTTCGCAGTGTCCGTTGCCTTGTCGATGCTTCGGCTGCACACGGCTGCGATCTCGTACTGGGGGAGAAGTTGGAGTGCGGGTATGTGACCGTAGGTCGCCCAGTTTCCGACGCCTACGAGGCCCACTCGAATTGGTTTGTGTTCGGACATAAGTCTTCCTACTTCCAGGGCACTGTTAGTAACGAAAACGCTCTGCGTGTTTGTTTGCAAAATCCGCCAGGGTGGACGGATTTCGCCCGATGAGACTGGGCAAGTTGTCGAAGACTTCATCCGCGCCGATGTCCACGCCATTCGTGAAGTCGGTGTAGCTGTCGAAGACGCACTTCATGTAGGCCGGCTCCGCCCCCGCTGCGAGCACATTGCGAAGGAATTCCGCCGGTGACTGAGGCTCATACGTGAAGCGCTGGCCCAACACTTCGGTAAACGTCTGAGCCAGGTCGTAGTATGTCTTGGCTTCATAGCCCATGCGATAGGTCATGCCTGCATGCTTCGCGGGGTCGGCGAGACATTCTGCAGCAACCGCTGCAACGTCACCACAATCGACCCAACTGAGTTTTGCCGCGCCGACGTAGTGCTTGATAACGCCTTGTTTGACGTAGCTTTCGCCGCCGTAGCCAAGCAGGTTTTGCATGAAGATTTCGGGGCGGAGGTGGGTGAACGTTATGCCCGACCACTCGATATACCGTTCAATAAACTGGTGCCATCCGTAGTGCGGCACGCGTGTGTCGTTGTCGCCGCATGCACCGAGATGCACGATCTGCTGAACGCCTGCCCGCTTCGCACAGTTCACAAGATCTTTGCTCTGGCGAAGCATATCGACGGTGTAGCCAGTTGCCATGAAGATGCGGTCGATACCGCGCAGTGCCGGCGCGAAGGTGGTGAAGTCATCCAGGTCAAGATGGACTGTTGGCACAGACAGATGCGCGGCCTTGGCTTGATTGCGCACAGCTGCGATCACCTCCACATCGGACTTCTCACTTAGCAGAGGAAGCAGCGCGCCACCGACCTGCCCTGTAGCGCCCATCACAAGAACTCTCGCCTTCGTTGCCATAGCGTTCACCTTTGTCGATGCGTTGGAGGGCGCGACTCCACTTTCTCCGCGCGAGAGCGGAGCCCGCGTCCTGAGTGGGGTTGTGGTTACTGGATCAACGAGTCAGCTGCCAGCAGGATGATGTCTGCGACGTCCTGCGGGTGTGACATGAAGGGGCAGTGGCTCGATGCAACGGACCGCACGGTCGCGCCCATGCGTTTTGCAAGGAACGTTTGAGCTGGAGGAGGAATCATCCTGTCGTCAGTGCATACCAGGTACCACGACGGGATGGTCTTCCAGGCAGGAGCAGTTTCTTTGCCGCTGAAGGCCTCGAAGCTTAGCGGCTTCTGCACGGCGGCCATCACTGCAGCCTCCTCGTCGGAAGCGCCTCCGGCGAAGGCGTCATGGAACTTGTCCCGGTTGATCCACAGGAAGCCCTGCGTGTCCGGCTCAATGGCAGTGGAGCCCGGCGATGGTGGGCCTTCTTTGGAGAGAGACTCAAGACTCTCGCCTTCATCGAGACCAAACGCAGTGATGTAGACCAGCGCCTTCACCTGCGGCGTTGCCGTGGCTGCGCCCGTGATGACGGCTCCGCCGTAGGAGTGACCGACCAGAACCGTAGGCTCAGGTTGGTCCACGAGCAGGCGGCGTGTCACGTCGATGTCGTTCTCCAAAGACGTCAAGGGTATCTGCGCCGCGGTGACGGTGTAGCCCTTTGCCTGCAGCAGAAGGACGACCTTGCTCCAGCATGTGCCATCGGCCCACGCGCCATGTACGAGCATGATGTTCAGTTTCTTGTTCATTTCATTTCTCCCTGGGTACAGATCTCAAGCGCTCAACATTGCTTTGTATGCGGGGTAGTCCGTATAGCCCCGCGCGTCGAAGGTGTAGAAGGTATCCCGGTCGTAATCGTTCAAGGGCAGATGCTCGCGCATGCGGCTCACCAGGTCGGGATTGGACACAAAGTGCCGGCCGAAGGCAACTGCATCCAGCAGTCTACCTGTGATCGCAGCGTCGGCAGTGTCTGCCTCAAACCCGCCCGCCGCGACCAGACTGCCCTTGAAGATGGGCCGCAGCTGCTTCGCTGCAACCGCGCCGTCTTCCGGACGGGTGGTGTAACCACCCGCAACACGAGGTTCGATGAGATGAAGGTACGCAAGATCGAAGGTGTTCAACTGTTCCGCGATATACGAAAACAGGGCGAGCGGATCAGAGTCAGACATGCCGTTGAATGTGCCGCCGGGGCCAAGCCTCACGGCAACGCGCCCTGCGCCCCATACGGAGACAAGTTCCTGAACGACCTCCGACAGGATGCGGTAGCGATTCTGGAGCGAGCCGCCGTATTCGTCCGCGCGTTTGTTGCTGCCGTTTTGCAGGAACTGGTCGATGAAGTAGCCATTCGCGGCATGTACTTCCACTCCGTCGAAACCGGCGTCCATGGCGCGCTGTGCGGCGCGGCGGTAGTCCTGCACGATTGCTGCAATCTCTACGACGGACAGTGCACGATGCGGTGAGGGCTGTACCCATCCACCGGGGATGGAGACGAGATGGCTGGGATGCTGCCAATACGCAGCATCGACGGAAGCGCTGACAGGCTCCGCTCCACCTGTCATGGCGACATGCGACGAGCGGCCTGTGTGCCACAATTGCGCGAACATGTGCCCGCCCTTTGCGTGCACGGCTGCCGTGACGGACTTCCATCCCAGGACCTGTTGGTCTGAGTAAAGACCTGGCGCTCCCAGCCAGCCGCGACTGGTGAGCGAAATGTTTGTTGCTTCAGAGATGATGAGGCCACCGTCCGATGCGCGCTGTTCGTAGTACCTGCGCATGAGATCGCCGGGAACAGAGTCGGGCTGCACCGACCGTGATCGCGTGAGAGGCGCCATGATCACACGGTGCTTAAGGGTTAGCTGACCGAGCTGAACTGGAGTAAAGAGTGCATGTGTACTTGCCATAAGCCTACTTCCGGGTTTGCATTTCTGAGGGCAATGCGTCACACAGCGAGGGTAGAACGGAACTGCGTGTTCCCTTGAGACCACTTCGAGCAAGTGCAGGTGGGCTCTTTCGAGCCATCGAACTAATTGCTCTTTGGCAGGATCACAACGCGCCGGCCGTACCGAATGGCATCCATGGAGTAAGCTCCGGCGCCCAGGCACGCAAGGGCGATGGCATGAACGACGCTGATTACCAGCACGGCGCTCGGCGGCCAACCTTCAACGCAAACCTCCACTAAGGCTGCGGCTGCGCAACAGAGTGGCAACATGGCGCCTGCTGTCACGGCGATCGATAGCCCCACTGCTACTACGTACACCGCAGGAGACAGCGGCGTTGCATGCCGGAGGAATACCGAACAAATCAGGGACGCGGCGGCACAAAGCCTCAGGAGAATCAGTGCCACACCTGGGACACCGGAGGGAAAGGATGAAAAAAGTCTCTGCACCGAACGAAGTTAGTTCACGATGGAGAGAGGTTCTATCCCGTCCTGGCCTGCAAACAGTAGCCCTTTCGAGCCACTCTATGTACGGCGGCAAGAGACTACACTTGATCCGTCGGCGTCAGGTCCAACATTCTTCCCAATGAGAAATCTCTGCGCAGCCCGGAGATGTCGAAGAAAGGTGTTGACCGCGCTCGCCGTGTGCATGCTGGCCGCTGCGCTGCATGCGCAGACTGATGCCCGTCCTCCTGTTCCGTTCGACGATCAATATCACAAGTCTTGGTCGGTGCGTGAGGGGGTGCCTCCGGGTCTTTGGCAGACGAAACAGACAACGGATGGATTTCTCTGGCTTGCCTCTGAGAACGGCCTCTATCGTTTCGATGGCATCACCTTCACAAAGTACCAGCCACCGCCAGGTCAGAAGCTTCTGAAAGATGGCCCAATAACAGCCATCACGACAACTACGGATAATGGTCTTTGGATTGCGTACAGATTCGGGGGCGCGAGTTCGATTCGGAATGGAGTTGTCACCAACTACCTAGCCTCTCGTGAGTTCTCTGAAACGGTCTACACGCTGGCTCAGGACCGTGATGGCGTCCTATGGGGAGCAACGTCGATCGGTCTATTCCGTTTCGACGGTAAGCGCTGGAGCCATGTGGATGAGTCCTGGGGACCAAGGATCAGCCATGTCGATCACCTGAGGTTGATGACGAACGGTGAGCTCTGGGTCGATGACGGCAAGACCTATTATGTCCTGCCAGGCGGCGGCAAGCGATTTCAAGAGACCGGCCTGCCAAATGGCAAGCTCGTTCTTACCGGCGATGACATGGGTTGGATATCCCGCGACGATATCGGCCTTTTTCCCATCTTCCGTGGAATCGGCAACCGTTGGTCGCTTGGCAAGCAACTCCTGAAGGAAAACATCTCTTCGATCACGTACGCACCAAATGGATCTCTATGGTTCGGCGCCCATGATGGTATCTGGCGCATACGAAACATCAACAATTTTGCGATGAGGTCCTTGCCTGCCGATGCACTGCAGTCGTTTCAGAAAGCGGATGGTTTGTCGGCCGACTTCGTTTACGCTCTCACGATCGATCAGGAAGGAAGTATGTGGGCCGTCACACCTAAGGGGCTTGACCAGTTCCGGAAGACGGCTCTGACCAACGTGGCGCTGCCGTTTGAGATGCCGCAGCCGCTCATGCTGGATGAAGGCAAAAGCGTGTTGATCGGAACGGGCTTCAAGACAAGAGTCATGCTCGCGCGATTGTCTCCTCGCGGGCTGGAACCAATTCCTACTCCATTGCTGACGTCAGGCATACACCAGATGTTTCGCGATCCACGCGGCACGGTATGGCTCAATGCTGATGGAAAATCTGTTCGCCTGAACGGGGCTACAAGCACAGCTGTGCAAGGGCCTGCGGACATCTCCGAAGGCGAGTTCAAGATTCGTTCCATCACAACGGATGCGGCCGGATCGTTGTGGGTGTCGATCCTCTCCAACGGACCAGATTTGATCTATACGCTTCGCGATGGCATCTGGACACGGTTTCACGGTCTTGACGATGCCGGTAGCTTTCAAGCTACCAGCATGATGACCGACCATGTAGGACGTGTCTGGATCGCGACGGGGGCATCCCGCATCTTCATGATTGAGGACGGCAAAGCACGCAGCTTTGATCGACAGCAAGGGGTCGACAGTGGAGGCACCACACTGCTCTTCGAACATGGCGATCATGTCTGGGTCGGTGGCACAGACAATCTGGACTACTTCTCGGATGGTCGCTTCCGCAGAATTTCTTCTGAGGACGGATCCCAGCTTCCGGGCGTAACCGGGGTTGAGGAAACATCCAATGGCGACGTCTGGATGAACTCTGCCAGAGGCATCGTGCATATGACTTCGCTCGACTTACGAAACGGACTGCGCGAAGAGCGACCTTGGGTCCATGCAACCATACTCGACTATCTGGATGGAGGCTTTGAATCTCCCAGGGTAAGTTCGCAGGCTTCTACCACGGCTCTCACGTTCGACGGCCTGATTTATTTTGTAAGCCGCCAAGGCGTCATGTCCATCGATCCATCCCACACCGACACCAATAGAATCCTCCCGGGGATCGCCATTACATCGGCGGTTGCCGATCGGCGCAGGTATGACAATCCAGTGGCAATCGACTTGGATAAGGGATCGCAGAATCTTCAGATCAACTACACCGCATCCAGCCTGCTGATTCCAGAACGCGTGCATTTCCGTTATAAGCTCGAGGGATTCGATAAGGATTGGCTGGACGTGGGAACACGACGTCAGGCGTTTTATACGCACCTGCCCCCAGGACGGTATGCCTTCCTCGTCATAGCGAGTAACAATGACGGCGTGTGGAGTAAGGCACCGGCGCGCTGGGACTTCTCTCTGCCTCCTACCTTCGTGCAGAGCGTCTGGTTCAAATTGCTATGCGTGGCCGCTTCGCTCGGTGTGTTGTCGTTCCTCTTTCTGCTACGTCTGCGAAGCCTGACCGCGCGCATGCAGCAGCGCCTTTATGAACGGCTCGCAGAGCGTGAACGCATCGCCCGTGATCTGCATGACACCTTCTTCCAGGGCATCCAAGGACTTTTTCTGCGAGTCAACACCGGCACTGCCATGCTGCCGGCCAATGAACCAGCACGCCGGATCCTCGTCGATGCGCTGGAGCAGTCGGATCGAGTCATGGCGGAAGGCAGGGAGTTAGTGCTGGATCTGCGCGCGGACGATACCGTCACCGCAAACCTTGCCGAGGATCTGTCGCGCGTCGATCCACAGTCATTCGGCGTAGCCGCGCCGGCTTATCAAGTCACTGCGGTCGGACAGGTTCGCAGGCTGCACCCAGTGTCGAGTTCCGAGCTTCTGCGCATTGGGCTGGAAGCGGTTCATAACGCGTTCAAACACGCCAACGCGACTGCCGTTGAGGTAGAGATTCTTTACGAAAAGGACTTTCTCAAGATGAGAATTCGTGACGATGGACAGGGCATCGATGAAATCGTCATTCGCGATGGCCGCCGTCCGGGCCACCTCGGTTTGATCGGCATGAATGAACGCGCTGAGCGAATCGGCGCGCGGTACAGCCTGTGGAGTAAGCGAGGCCAAGGTACCGAAATCGAAGTGGAAGTGCCTGCGAAGATTGCATACGCCGCACGAGGAGGTTACAAGCGATGACCGAGCTCCACGTGATTCGGGTACTTATTGTCGATGACCATCCCCTCATGCGCTCCGGTATCGCGGGTGAAATCAATGCACAACACGACATGAAAGTCGTCGCCGAAGCCAGCGATGGCGAAGAAGCGGTCGCGGCGTATCGCGTGCACCGGCCCGATGTAACACTCATGGACATCCGCATGCCTGGCGTGAGCGGCATTGAAGCTATCACGCGCATCCGTGCCGACTTCCCCACATCCAGGTTTGTGATCCTGACCTCTTCCGCAGGCGATGTACAGGCAGTGCGAGCGTTTCAAGCGGGCGCGACCGGATACCTGCTGAAGAATCTGTTGCGAACAGAACTCATCGAAACCATCCGACTGGTGCATGCAGGCAAGAGAAAGATGCCTCCTGAGATTGCTCAGCAAATTGCCGAACACTCTCTGGAAGATACAGTCACCGCGAGAGAGCTAGAAGTTCTTCGCGGAGTCTCGAGAGGCAGGTCCAACAAGATCATCGCGGATGACCTTTGCATCTCAGAGCACACGGTGAAGAACCATATCAAGAGCATCCTGTCGAAGCTCGATGCCAGCGACCGGACCGATGCGGTGGTCATCGGTATAAGAAGAGGCTACATAGAAGCGTGAATCGTAGCGTTCCCGGCATGTGACTCTATTGAGCTATCTGCGAAAGGGCCGAACGAGACTTACGCATACCACTGGGGGCCTCTACCTTCGTTGTAAGGATTGGCAATGCGCTGTTCATCGCATAGCTGGCCCTAACCGAAAGGACATCCATGCCACTCTCTCGTTCTCATGCCGCCGTAGTTGCGAAAGTCGCATTCATAGCCGCGTTCGTTGTCCCAGTCAACACATTTGCACAGAAGCCGGCGATGCCAGCCGTCCACAACATTGTGCTTGTGCATGGCGCGTGGGCTGACGGATCGAGTTGGTCCAAACTCATTCCTCTGCTTGAGGCGAAAGGCCTGCACGTGGTCTGCGTCCAGAATCCTCTTACCTCGCTTGCGGATGATGTAGCCGCAACCAAGCGCGCGATCGACGCACAGGATGGCCCGGTGCTACTCGTCGGACACTCTTATGGCGGAGTCGTCATCACCGAAGCAGGTACTAACGATAAGGTGGCGGGCCTCGTTTACGTTGCGGCCTTTGCGCCTGACAAGGGCGAGTCCGCTGGCAGCGAAGGCAAGCCGTACGGACCTACGCCGGGGATCGGCGAATTGCGGCCCATCGGAGATGGCTTCCTCGTCCTGACGCCGAAGGGCGTTGAGGAGGACTTCGGTCCGGACCTTTCTGCGGCTGAGCGATCCATCCTCACTGCAACGCAAACACCCACGCAAGGTGCGGCCTTGGGAGCAACGGTCACATTGCCCGCGTGGCGCACCAGACCGACATGGTTTATCGTCGCAGCCAACGATCGCATGATTGCTCCTGACCAGGAACGCGCCTCGGCCAAACTCATGAAGGCGAAGACGCTTACACTTCAGAGCTGCCACGTGCCGATGTTATCCAGGCCGTCAGAGGTGGCGGAGTTCATCATCGACGCTGCTCAGGGAACGACAGCAGTGGCCGACACACACTGAAGCTATGAGGCCGCATCGGATGGTGCGGCCTCCGCAGTGCTTTCCTGCTGTAACTGAGACCGCGTCGTAAGCGCATGCAACGGAGAGACGAATCATCACTTGGCGATGGCACTGTGGACCTTCAATTTCGCACCAATATCCTGTGCCTTCGATTCATGTTTGCAGGGCCTCAATGTCCTGCGAGAGCCCTAGCTCACTAGGTAAGCGAGTCGATGCCTGCGCCCTCTTCGATGACTAAAGGGGGCGACCTACCGTTCCACTCGGCAATCGGCGTATGACTGCCCCGAAGGTAGGAAGTCATACCTCATGACCGGAAGGGCGTACCACATGAGTGCTCGCAGGTATTCATTTTGATCAGAGATACCGGTGCCTTTACGGCTACTAGGATCGTCGTTCCGTCAAATTACAGAGAACGGTGAGGGGCGTTCTCGGTGACGTAGCCGCGGCTTTCGCCAGTACGACGAATGCCGGTCACGACAGCCGTCAGTCGGATTGACGACAAATCGCCGAGTCACGTTTCGAGGATGAGCCTGTCTGGAAATGCGCATTGGCCTGTTCTCTCAACTTGAGAACGCCTCGCAAGAAATTGCTTCCGGGAAGCCGACCTGCAAGGAAACGATTGGGCTAATGAGTTTCACCAAGCTTCCTTTGGCAAGAATGCGGTTGAGTCAAGGCTGTGAGCAGCGCTAACGCTACAAATACCGCAAGGAAGGCCAGCAAGCTACCTTCCGGACCTACGGACCCGCCTGTGATTAGGGTCGTACCGTGCGGCAGAAAGTCAAAGACGTGTCCCTCGTCCAGGTATCCGCTGCCGGCGGCCCCGAACAGAGGCGCACTGATCCAGTTCCACCCGGTATGGTATCCCACGGACCACCAAAGGGACTGCGTGCGGAAGACGGCATACGCGAGTAAAGCACCTTGAAGAAAGAGTCGTAAGAGCCATACGCGGCTTGCTCCCGGATTATGCAGGTGTAGGCCGGAAAACATGAGCCCAGACACGAGAATCGCTCCCCTCCAGCCCAAAAAGCGCTCTGCTGTCGTCAGGATGACGGCACGCCCAAGAATCTCCTCGCCGAGAGCTCCAATGAAATCCAGCACCAGCCAGCAAGAGCCGTTACCGAGCGCGCTAGCAAAGCTCTGTCCTGAAGAGGCAACACTTGCTGATCCAAGCCCCCAAATTCCAAGCATTGTCGCGAGCATGACAGATAACCCTGTGGCGAGACCGAGCAAGAGATGGAGGAACCATTTCCGATCGCGGAACGGGAAACCGGTTAGGCGACGGCCCAAGAGCATGCAGACACCAGCCCAAAGCAGAAGATCCCAAAGCAGCCTAATGAGCATCTGCGTTCCGTAAGAGCCCTGTCCCAGAGTGTCTGCTGGTGGATGGTGAATACCAAACGCGTGCACGATCGGGCGAAAAACAGAATTGCTGATCGGAGCTTCCAAATATGTGCTGACGGCCAGCAAAAGGATGGCACACCAGGCACGAGGATCCCGCCAGCCGCTTAGACCTTCGTTTGTCACACGCATCTGCAGATTCTAACTGCCTGCAGCACGGCAGGGCGTCGCCCAGATGAGTGCATAATCGCCAAGGCGCTCACCGAGAGGCTCTTCAGGCTTTGTTGCGCAAACGAACGTATACGCAAGTCGACGCCTACCGGGCGAGGTCCCGTATTCTGTGTCGCAAAAAGCTGTTGCGATTGCTTTCTTATTGGCGACCGGTTTGTGCAACGAAGGCTTACCGTACGATTTTTGACGTTTGATGTAGCAACCCCTAAAAGCTTACCGATAGACAGAGCATCCCCTGCGCTCCAGATCCGTCTGCCATGGAGTCGGCTCTAGGGAACTTGGAGTGCCCGGCTTCTTTTGTACCAGTGGAGTTGATACAAACTGGGATCAAAGGAGCGAAATATGGCACGAGGGAAGAAGCATAGTCCTGAGCAGGTCGTGAACCTGTTGCGGCAGATTGAAGTGGCGATCGCGAACGGGAAGTCGACTTCATTGGCTTGTAAAGAAGCGTTGATCACGGACCAGACGTACTACCGGTGGCGCAAGGAGTATGGCGGACTGCAGGTAGACCAGGCTCGGCGATTGAAGGAGCTCGAGCAGGAAAACGCCAAGCTGAAGCGCATCGTAGCCAACCTGAGCCTTGAGAAGCTGGTGTTGAAGGACATCGCGGAGGGAAATTTCTAAGCCCTGAGCGACGTCGCTGTGCGGTAAACCATGCGCGACAGGTGCATGGGCTGAGCGAGCGGCATGCGTGCCTTGTGGTGAAACAGCCACGAGGCACGCAGCGCTATCGGCCAACACAGCGAGACGACGAAGATACGCTCACCCAGGCCATCGTGACCCTAGCCAGTCAATATGGCCGCTATGGTTATCGCCGCATTACAGCTCTGCTGAGGCACGCGGGCTGGCATGTCGGCAAGGACCGGGTGGAACGAATCTGGCGTCGCGAGGGGCTTAAGGTTCCACAGAAGCAGAAGCCAAGAGGCCGCTTATGGCTCAACGATGGCTCGTGCGTGCGCTTGCGTCCCGAGCATGTCAACCATGTCTGGAGCTACGACTTCGTGAGCGCAAAGACATACGACGGAAGGACGGTCCGGATGCTGAACCTGATCGACGAACACACCAGAGAAAGCTTGCTTGTACGTCCGGAGCGGCGCTGGTCGAGCGCGAAGGTGATCGAGGCGTTGGCTGATGTGATGGTGATCAAAGGAGTACCGCAACACATACGTTCAGACAACGGCCCTGAGTTCGTAGCCCGCGACCTGCGCAAATGGCTTGCAAACACGGGTGCAAAGACACTCTACATCGAGCCGGG
Source organism: Granulicella sibirica (assembly GCF_004115155.1). NCBI lineage: Bacteria > Pseudomonadati > Acidobacteriota > Terriglobia > Terriglobales > Acidobacteriaceae > Granulicella > Granulicella sibirica. The sequence continues at coordinate 1,675,672 of NZ_RDSM01000001.1, read as the reverse complement.
CAGCCCGTGGGAAAACGGCTACTGCGAGAGCTTCAACTCGAAGCTGCGTGACGAGTTCCTCAACGGCGAGATCTTCTACTCCATGAAGGAGATCAGGATCCTGGCCGAACGTTGGCGGGTTCACTACAACACCGTCCGGCCACACTCCTCGCTGGGCTATCGACCACCAGCACCGGAGTCATGGCAGACCGAAATCAAAACAAGGTATGGAGAAGTGGAAAGCAAAATGCGCTTCCCACTTCCCCACACCCTCGACGGCGGCTACTTGATCTCAAAAGAAGCTGCGCTACACTGACACTCCACGGTACAAAAGATCGGGCAGACCATGGGAGTATTCTCCATAGGAGTTGGATCTAAGCTCGAATCGCGAGCGTTGTCGAGACTCAGCCTCTAATAAGGCCGGATCGAACCGAGCACATTTATTGCCTATGCGGGTACCTAATGATCGAAGTGACGAGCACTACAAAATGCGGCGCTTGCAGAGACGGCGTCCAGAGTCCTTTCCCATTCACTATGGCGTTCCAGCCAATCGTGGACGTTGATACGAAAAAGTCTACGCATACGAGGCACTGGTGCGCGGGCCGAAGGGTGAATCGGCTTACTCTGTACTGAGCCAAGTCACCGATCAAAACAAGTATGCCTTCGACCAGAACTGCCGCGTGGCTGCGATCATGCTGGCCTCCCAGCTGCGCTTAGCAGAAAGCGGAGCGAGGCTTTCAATCAACTTCATGCCGGGAGCTGTATACAGTCCGGCTGCCTGCATTCAACTAACGCTCGCGACAGCGCGAAAGTGTGGTTTTCCAGTGGATCGCCTAATCTTCGAGATAACCGAGAACGAGAGGGTCAAGGACAAGGCACACCTTCGAAGCATTGTTGAGGAGTACCGGCGGCAAGGTTTCAAGGTTGCGCTGGACGATTTTGGGAGTGGTTACTCGGAGTTGAACCTGCTGGTCGATTTACCAATCGATTACCTGAAGCTTGACATCGATCTCGTCAAGAACGTGCATCAGCGTCCATCAGCTCTCCTGATCGTGAAGTCCATCGTAGCGCTCACAAAGGCCTTGGGGATGGAGATGCTCGCTGAAGGCGTCGAGACGTTCGAAGAATTCGAAACACTGCGGGATTGTGGTGTTCGGCTCATGCAGGGCTATCTCTTTGCGAAGCCGGCGTTCGAGAAGCTACCACCTGTCAGTTGGCCCGAAGAGTCTTCAACGCAGCGAGTTGAGTCTTCGGCAGTTCAAATGGACTACACAGCGGCGTAAGTCGTTGCCCGTTCCGATTTTCGGCGTCAACGAAATGGTTAGCGTACTTTGTGGTCCGAATTCTGAAGGGGACCTACAGGTGTGCCGTTTCTGGCTGTACAACGCTGACGCGCTGAAAGCGGTCACTAGTTGTTCATCATCGGGAACCCCGTAACAACGATCCGAAGCGGATGATTACTTTGTGTCTGGCTTGCCACGCAAGATCACGCGGATCCTATTTCCGGATGAGGGTTAGCCCGAGCGGCTTCGCATTCTCTGGCGAGAATAACACCCGAAAGCAAAAGACCAGAAGTTCCTGGACTTCACGGCCCAAGAGAAGGGGCGCGAAACGCTGCAAGTATTTGCTGATAATCCCGAGTAATCTACCGCGTTAGCCTGTCAACAGGATAACCCGATACCCTAATAGATTTTCAGAGTCTGAGCATCCGAGCTACAACGGTTAGCCTAACCGGTCATGAGGGCGGTCTTTAGAACGCCGGTCCGCTCCCGGCTAGCTTCTGAAAATGTCGGCGTGGGCTGTTCCGGATGACATGGAAGGCAAATCCGAAACTGGGTACCGCGATCCTCTGGCTTCGTAGAACTCATGAGTTCGATCTGGCCGCCGTGCCTGGCGATGATCTCTGCACTGATCGACAGGCCAAGCCCTGTTCCAGCGGCGCCTTTGGTAGTGAAGAAGGGCTCAAAGATTCGCTGCTTCGTCTCTTCGGAGATTCCGCATCCCGTGTCCGCAACGCTGATTTCTAGCGTATCTTCTCGCTTTCTCAACACGAGTCGCAGAATCCCTCCCGTGGGCATGGCGTCCGTCGCATTGCCGACGAGATTGGCAAGCACCTGGCGAATCTCCCCGGCTCTGCAGAGGACTAGCGGAAGGTCTGGCTCCCAGAATCGCTCAACGTGGATCTGAGCCCTATCCATTTTGGCTTGAAAGAGAACAATAGCGGTCTCAAGGAGATCCGTTACGTCAACGAGTTCAGGAGCACTCTGCTGTCGATAGAACTTTAGAGTGTGGGTCGTTATCTCAGAGATGCGGTTCACTTCGCTCTGGGCCTGTCCCAAGTACTCCTGACGGCAGGCTTCGTTCTTTTCATCCTTCATCAAGTAGAGAAGATTGATTACTGCTTCGAGCGGATTATTGATCTCATGAGCGATTGAGGCTGCGATCTTGCCTGCGGTCGCAAGCCGTTCGGCTTGTCTGCTTGCGTCCTCGGCCTGAACTCTAGCCTCATGAGCGAGCTGCATCCAGCGGCTGCTGCGGTGATAGCTCAAGATTAGGAGACCGAACGCGAATACGAACACATTGATCGTCCCGATTCTTCCCAACACTGGTCCGCTCATGTTTGTGAGCGTCTGGATTGATCGGATGCCCTTGGGCAGCATCATGGCGTGCATGGCCGTGAAATGGGCAAGGCAAATTCCAACTCCGAGCGTGGTGGCACCGAGACCACGCGAAGCCATTCTGGCTCCGTCGTAGTTCCGCGAACTCAATAAGCTAAGCGATCCATAGCTCAAGAGAACTGCGATACAGAAAGAAGCGGTAAGCCAGGGTATGCTCCATTGAGCTTCGGGTGCGAAGTGGAGTGCGATCATTCCAGCCATATGCATCCCGGTGATCCCGCCGGCCAGAAAGAGTGAGGCTATCGCTCTGTTTACGCGCGACCCGGGCGACGGGCGGCTAATGAGGTTGAGCGCTAACCACGACCCCAAGACTGCCAGGAGAACTGACCCGAAGATAATCCGCGTGTCGTAGAAGCGTCGGAACCCAGCATGCCAGCCCAAAAGGCTGTGAAAGTGGGTGGACCAGATTCCCACGCCGAGTGTGAGGCTTCCTAACGTGATCCAAAGTTGTCGCTTCTCACTTTGCTCCCTATGTCCTACCGCCTCGAATGCCACAAAAGCTGAAATCGAAGCGATCAGGCAGGAAAGGAGTGCCCGCGTCCAGTCAAAGGAATCGTTCATGATTACCTCTTGAAATGCATCTGCTCGCGACGTGCATGTTCGAGAATATGCCCCTCGACGGGTGCTCTGTCATCCCGCCACTACCACAACAGTTGTAGCCAGCTAGAAGTCCTATCGGATCACAGAAGTGAAGGCTCCCACTACTGGGAGCCTTACGGTCTTTGGGCGGGAGTCGGTTTGCGGAAGGGGGAAGCCAGAACCGAGGGAACGGAAAGTTCGGCAACGTACTTTCAGTAGGACGCTATCCCTCTGGAAACGTTGTGTCTTAGTGATCGAGCTGGGAGAGTAGGCCTACAGGCCTCGAGAACAATGCGCTTCGATTAGACTTTAGGTATGCCGAAAGCTTCCATGACAACAAAGAAAACACCAGCGAAGAAGGCTGCTTCCTCTGTAGCGGCAGAGGCCAGCACCGTTCCTGCAAGGAAATCTGCAGCGAAGAAGAAGGCAAGCTCAGCGGCGGAACCGGCCCTTGTTGCCCCGACTCAGCACGATATCCAGTTGTTGGCATATTACCTCTGGATACAAAGGGGAAGGCAGCACGGCGGCGACGCGCAAGATTGGTTAAGGGCTGAGCACCAGTTGCAAAATGGCTAGACAGCGATTTGTTGCAAAATCTGTACGTCAACTATGCACCGGTCAATTGCTTGAGCACGAGCTTCCAGCATTGCGACTGAGGTTGCGTGACGGCTAAGGTCAGAGAGTTCCAAGCGACGTGCCTCCGCCCGGAAGCCGTCTCTGTCGCCGGTCCATTTTGAAATCAACTTACGGAGCTGCTCTTCAGTGGCCATGCTGAATTGTACCTACTGTACATAAAAGGCGTTATCAGACCTAAGTGCTGTGTAATCAATTATATAGGTTACCTAAGATGTCTGAAATCAATCTATGAAAATGTCGAAGCCGTCGTCTTGCAAGCGATCGAAGGCGATGTGCTCCTGATCGGCAAAACCAACGAATCTCAAAGCGCTGTGAGGCTGTAGCACGGCTGCTTCGAATTGCGCGATGGCTTTGTCCGAAACACCCAAAGAGCGAAGACACGACAGCACGTCTTGGTGCTCGGAAAAGGTCTTCTCGTCAGAGCTAAGGGTACCGGCACTTCCTAAGGTCGGTGCCCCGGCCACGCGAAGGACGTACTGAGTGAGATTTCCCTCGGGATGAACAACTCGACGCACCGCAAGCCTGCAAATCATGAACACAGGCTAGCATCGCCGTCCTTGGAGCTCCAGGCCCCGCCTATCGTTGCTCTGGCTTACCGGTGCGGACTAGCCCTGAACAGGCGTGTTCCGAGTCAAAAGAGATTCCTGTGCCCGGATATGGCCCTCGAGCCGGTAGAGGAAGCTCAGCGGATCAGAGAGCGGTTCACCTCAACCGTCGTTATCGCTGCCAGCATCATTGCAGCCGTTCGCCTCGCGCGGGATGAGAACATAAGCGGCCCATCGCCACGGCTCATGTCTGTCATTGCGGACTGCGTGGGGCTCGCGAGGCTCATCCTGGAACGGGCGCTGGTGAGAAAATGTGGTTAACGGACAGTGCTGTACGCGGAAAGGCGGTCGCGGATGATTGCGAGTGCAGAATTACTTGACCGATGGACGCTGGACGAGATAGCGGCTTGCGATGAGGGCATGGCGCTGCTCAAAGATTTTGCCCGAACTCACACAGAAGAGTGGAAGATCGTCCTGGCAAGGGGGCTCGTCGATCTGAGGCCCCAGGTCATCGGCGTCTACAGCAGTAGATGGATTGCGTTTGCGGATCATTGCAACGTTTGCGAGAAGTGTAAAGAGTGCTAGACGGCGGGTACAACCTTCTGGGGGTCATCGCACCAAGCCTCGGGCGTTAGGACTCTGTAGAAGGTTAAGCACCTCAGCGGGCGCTACGTGCCGCTTCTAGCGCCTTCACGCGCGCTTTAGTCATGGCGTAGGCGCAGTCGCCCTAGGCGTTGGACTCGCCGGTACCGCCGAGCATGGATGTGCTTTGCAAGCTACAGTCCGTGTCCCTGAATGTGATCCAGGCCCGCTCGGCCGCGACGAGGCGCTTCAGGATTTCCGCGTCGTCCTTGGCTTCATCTGGCTTAGGATGCTTCAGCACTTCGGTCCAGGCCTGGTAGACATTATTCAGCCGGGCGTCCGCGAACATCTGAGCGACGGAATTACACGCCATGATGTGCATGTTGCTGCTATCTCTGTCCACGCAGGCCTGGAGCTTGGCATCGGTCGCGGCGAACTCCGACGGGTTTTGAGCCACTGCGAGCCCGCAGGTCAGGACGGCGCAAAAGCCGATAAGAATGGATTTCATTGTTGCCCCCCAGGTACTCAGTTTATGCGAAAGCCTTGCAGCATAGACACGTTTGTCGAGCCTCGGCCGACACTGTTAGACCTAGCTGATTGGCCCTGGTGACAGCAATATTGCTGCCACTAAGGGCAATGGGAATCACTAATCGACAGGGATGCGGAGCAACAAGGATGGAGTTGGGCTACGATTCGAGTTGTAGCTCTTTACCGAGTTGCAACGCGAGGCGTTCGGCCTGCTTCAGATACTCGATGACCTTCGCCGAATCCTCGACGGATGCCTTGGCGAGATAGATTAGGTTGACGACGATTTCGAGCGTGTTATTGATCTCGCTCAGAGACGCCGAACGGTTTGTTGGTTGGTTCAACATACTGATCAATCCGATGAGGAATGCTGAAGATCGGTTGGATAGGGAGCCGGTTATGCCTACATTTTCGGGCTTCGGACTTCAAGAACGCATGCTCTAGGATGATCCTTATCCGTCAGCGAGCGTACTGACTAAATGAAAAAAAGCAGGTATGTTACTAGGCTGCGGATCATATAGTTCGCGCGGGGTACGACTCGATGAAGCGGCGAATTTTGAACTATGGACACGACAAATCCTTGCTAGATATCCGGGGCGAACTCGTGCGAAGCGCGGGATTCGACGTCCTTTGTGCCTACACTCGCGAGGAGGTAGAGAAGCTCATTGAGGCTGGACCCGCCGATGCGCTCATTCTCTGCCACACCGTTTCTGCCCAAGAAGATGAAGCTCTGTTGCTCAAGGTAAAAATGCTGCCACACGGGATAAAAACACTCGTTTTGAACGCAAATAAGCACGACGGATTCATTTCCGGGGACGTTCCGACAGTAGATGTCTGGAACGGGCCGGATGCCTTGCTCAAGGCCCTAAGAACCCTTGTCGCCATCCCCTAGAGTCGCTGGACAGCTTCCGCAACAGGTGCTCGATTCAGTTCATACGCTGTCTTTGCCGCTTATCGTTTTGCAGCAACGTCTCGCGATCGCACACATGCGCTTTGTTGGCTTCATGCGCACCACCCGCGCTCTTGTTCCCATTGAGCCGCTAAACCGTTTGCAGGCAAATCAGGCAGATCGAATTGAACGAACCATCGGCTTTTTGTCTGAGCATGGATCGGCCTTTCATAAGGGTTTCCGATGAGCGTTTTGTAAGGTAGCCGACGCCGCAAGAGTCATCTCTCTTTCTGTCGACCGCATTTCTCGTGTCTTCTGTTATTGATGGCGAGTATACGGCACCGCTGTTGGCCTTCGGCCTCATAGCAACTTTGGCTCTTTCGTTCAAAAATGAACGACTTCACCCTTACAACCCTTGGGGATTGATGATGGGATTTCGCTACACGAATGAACGTACTGCATTGCTGACTTGGCCTTTCCCAGCCAGTGCTGTGGGGGTAACGTTGGTCATCTCCGCAATTCTGCTGAGGATAGCAGTCAAAGCGATCGAGCGGCGGGAGTTTTAACACGCACCACTAGCAGAGCCTGCCGATAGCCCGCACCTTACTCGGAGTCAATCGTTACAACGAGTCTAAAACGATTGAACCAGAAACGTCTAATCGGAGACCGGCCTTGTCTTTGCATTCAGATACACTGCGGTTTCGTATACTACAGCTTATTCGTGACGTTTGGTTGTGGTGGGTCCATGAACGGAAGGCGTTGGTCTTTAGCCCGCAGACTGACTGAAGGATAGCGGGTGAGTCCTGGCCGCGTTTCCAACTTTGCAATTACGCATTCCACACGGCTGTAATGACACTATTTTGAAGGCAAAGCCTAAGATGGAGCCGTGGAAATGCCAGAGCGGGGTAGACCCAACATTGCTGTCACCAGGGGCAATCTGTCATCCGGTCAGTTGATCGTAGCCGAGCAGGAGCTGGGCTCCGACCGATTGCGGCCCGAAACGCGGCGGGTCGAGAGGTAAGCGGGTGGTGAGGTCAAGCCGGAAACTGCCATAGGGATTGATGTGACTGTGGGTCATAGGAGTGATGCCTCGCCGGTCGTCTGTGTTGAGGCGGCCGCTCCAGGCGGTTTCGGCCAGTACCTGTTGGATCATGAGGGTATTGATGTAGACGAGCGACAGTTGGATCAGATGGAGACAGAGCATCCCGATCTCCTGATCGTCGATCCGGTTGGTAGCCCTCTCGCCGCCTTTGCCGAAGAAGATGAAGTCGTTGACGTTGTTCCAGTTTTCGATAACGTTCAGACCTTCGTGGATCTCTCGACGCAACTCCAGCGAGTGCAGGTAGCGACAGAGGAAGATGGTCTTGGTCGCCTTTCCCAACTCCGCGAGCGCTTTGTAGACGGGATGCTGCACATTGGCGCGGCGGAAGCGGCGCAGGATGTCTCCGGTGTCGGCGGTGCCCAGTTTCAGCGCAGTCGCATACTTGACCATTTGGTCGTACTGTTGCGCGATCAGCTCCCAGTTGATCGTCCGCGACAGGACCGGCGCAAGGCCGGGGTACTCGGTCGAATCATCCGGCCGGTAGAGCCGTTGCGTTGCGATGGCCTTCAGCCGGGGCAACAGCTCGAAGCCCAGAAGCCTGCAGAAGGCGAAGGCCACTTCGCTCTGGCCGTGGCTGTCGGTGTACTACCTCTGCACCTCCATGTCGGTGCAGTGCCGGAGGACGCCTTCGATCATGGCCGCGACTTCGGAGGAGGAGCACCGCTTGAGCTGTGAGTAGATACAAGCGAATTTGCGGTCGACGTGCCAATAGATCATGACGCCGCGGCCGCCGTTAGGGATGCGGCTAGCCACTGAGGTAGGTTTTGCTCTGATGGCGGAACGGCCGTGGCTGGCGGAGTTTTTGACCATGCACAAAATGCGGCTCTACCAAGCGGAACCCCGCCTTGATCTGCTGGCGCGCGGTTCCTCCGAAGCTCGGTTAGTTCCAACATGAAGTGAGCTCACGACAAATAGCTCTGAAAGCCTACGACAGATAACTTTGAAAACTACAAGCTCTTCTCAATCGGAATATTCTCGAGCGCGATTGCGAGGTCTTTGATTCCGCTGCGAATCTCTCTCGCGCTCACCGCGGCAAACCCCAGGTGTAGTCCCTCGCGCAGGTTCCTGCCCTGGCAGTATCGGCTGAGGGGAGTGACCTCCACCTTTCTCTTTGCCGCCGCAGCAGCTGCAGCTTCGCCGGTCAACCTACCACATAACCAGGCTGCCGTCTGCAGGCCGGCTTCGACACCTGTGATTTCAAGCAGCCCAGCGAGGTGCTTCGCCGCACTCTCCTGCAGAACAGACCGTCGTTCCGCATAGACTTGGCGCATGCGCCGCAGATGCCGGCCGAAATGTCCTTCGGTGATGAAGTCACAAAGCACCGCTTGTTCGAGCAGCGGCGCGTGCCGTTGGGTGATCGAGATGAGTGCAGAGACCGAATCGACGAGGTCGGGCGGGATCACGAGATACCCCAATCTCAGAGATGGAAACAGCACCTTGCTGAAGCTACCGGTGAAGAGAACGACTCCGTGCTGATCGAGTCCCTGTAAGGACGGTACGGGACGCCCTGAGTACCGGAACTCGCTGTCGTAATCATCCTCGAGAATCATTGCCCGCGATTTTGCAGCCCACTCCAGCAACTGCAAACGCCGTGGAAGGCTCATTGTCATTCCCAATGGAAATTGATGGCCCGGCGTGACGTAAACCAGCCGCGTTCCGCGCAGTGCCTGCTTGTGCAGCGTCATGCCGCTGTCATCTGTAGGTGCAAGCGACACCCTGGTGCAGGCAGCCTTGAAGGCCGCTGCCGCACCTGGATATCCAGGATCCTCCATGCAGACCCGATCTCCCGGATTCAGCAGCAATCGTGCCACAAGATCGAGTGACTCCTGAACACCGGAAACGATGGCCACCTGTTCGGGGACACAATGCACACCACGCGAGGGCGTCAGATACGAAGCCACAGCCTCACGAAGTGGCTGGTAGCCCATCGCATCGCAGCCCAACAGGAGATTCATAGAGACACGTCGCAGACGGCTAGATGCGACTTGCGCCCATAATGTGGTGGGAAAGAGATCCAACGCAGGCAAGTTCGTTCGGAATGCACGGCTGGGGCGAAGTTCAAGGTTGGGAAAGAGATCGACACGCTGCGCATAAGTCGACCTCCTTCGCTCCGCCCTTTCGATCGCCGTCGGCTTCGTTCCGCCCTTGGCGCCCACTTCGAGTAGCTCGTCGGGAAGGACACTGCTTACGTAGGTACCGGATCCCACGCCGGCATCGAGATATCCCTCGGCCTTGAGTTGATCGAAACTGTTCATAATGGTGCCGCGCGCGAGACCGTACTGTTTAGCCAACTCCCGTGTCGCTGGCAGTCTTGCGCCCGGACGAAGTCGGCCCTTCACGATCTCGTCCCGCAGAGCTGCGTAGAGCCACTTGTACGCGGGAACTTTGGTATCTCGTTCCGCGATTGTGAGTTCGGATGCAGACGACAATTTGGGCATGATAATGGCCTACCTCAAATATCATAAATGGCACTTGTGAATGTACCAATAGCATTTAATCTCCATACAGAAAGGAGCCCGTCATTGAGTGAAACAGGGTTCAAGGTATTGTTCGGACGCATGGCAATTCTGGTTTCTGTCGCTGCACTGGGCCAAATCGCTCTTGCACAAGCGAAGAGTGGAGCCGCTCCCGTTGGGCCTAAGGCACGCGCAAGAGTTGCGTTTTCTCATCCTTTGCCGGTACTTGATGGCAATCGACTGAAGACGACGGTGCTTGAAGTCAACTATGGCCCCGGCGAATCATCGATGCCTCATAGTCATCCCTGTCCCGTCATCGGCTATGTGACCAGGGGTCGATTCGCACCCAGGTTAAGGGACAGCTCCAAACAATCGCCAGAATGGGTGAAAGTTTCTATGAACCGCCCTACGCCGTTCATCTCGTTTCCGAGAACGCAAGCCGGACAGAGCCGGCAAGCTTTCTTGCATTCTTCGTTTGCGACCACGACGCTGCGCTCAGTTCGGACCTGTCATCCGCAACAACGCCGGGAGAGAAATAGCCATGGAGAACACTTTGCCGACCGCACCGGCTCAGGCGTTACCAGGCGAGAGGAGGGTGAGCGACTTCAATTGGGAGCGGTACGCCGCTCTCTATTCCCGCACTGCGCTAGGCGCCGCCTTCCTCTCAGCTGTTGCTTCGCGGTTTGGGCTCTGGGACAAAAGCCTCGACCTTAGGCACTTTGCTGGTTTCATCCAATACACCGGCCAAGTGCTCGCGTTCCTACCTTCGGCACTCATTCCATCGCTTGCCTGGGCGGCCACCGCCGCGGAAGCAGGCCTCGGAATCCTCTTGATCCTGGGATTCTGGCCGCGCTCAATATCACTCGCGGCTGCCGCTCTGCTGGTCATGTTTGGTACCGCGATGGCAATCTCATTCGGTATCAAGTCACCCTTGGATTACTCGGTCTTTTCTGCGTCAGGAGCGGCGGTCCTGCTGTCATTGCACGCACGTCGGAACGCCGCGAACAGGCTGTGACTATCCGATAAGGAGAAACAGATATGGAATTGAAGCCAATTCGCCTCACCCTCATCATTGGGCTCTTGATCGCTGGCGCGAGCAGCGCAAAACTCAATGGTCAGCCCCATAATGATACCCAACTGCTGCAGGTACGCGATGCCGTCTGGCGCGCGTGGTTCTCAGACGATGAAAAGACTCTCAAAGCCCTGGTACCACCAGGCACCATCGTGATAAGCGGCGGTGAAGAGAAATGGAAGCATCAGGCCGAGGTCTTTCAATCCGCTGCAGATTTCCGTTCCGGCGGGAACCGACTGATCCGACTCGAATTTCCACATACCGAGGTTCAGCACTTCGGCGATGTAGCCATCGTGTGGAGCGACTATCTCGTTGAGACCGAATTACAAGGCAGGCGCTCAGTCTTCACCGGCCGTGCGAGCGAGATCTTCGTGCGTCAGAACAGTCAGTGGATCAACCCCGGTTGGCACACTGACTCAACCAAATAACCGCTGTTCTAAAAGCAGGAGAGGAATTGCATTATGGAAGTCGTGCGAGAAGAAAGCGTAACCATCGCCGGTGCCTACTACGAGGCGGTGAGCAAAAAAGAATCCGAGAGCGTAGCCACACTACTGCACCATGATGTCCGTTTGATCGGGCCGCTCGGGAACGCAGAAGGTAAAGAATCGGTCCTCCAGGCTGTCATGAGATTCGCGGGCCTTCTGAAGAGCCTGCGCGTGAACGTTAGCTTCGGCTCCGGGGATCAAGCCGTCGTGAATTATGATGTCGACTTTGGCGAGCCCTTCGGAGTCATCCGCTCTTTAGCGCTTATCTCACTCAAGGACAACCTCATCGCTCGTATTGAACTCTTCTTCGACGCGCGGCCCTTCGAGAAGTAGCCTGAAAGTTAGTGTCATTGAGCGACTCTGTATTGCAGACTTCCGCAAGCCCTGATGACATCCTGTGCTTTGAGAAACCTGGTCCGGTGGCCATCGCCGTGCCGCTTTTCACGGACTAAACTTCCTCAATCGACTAGAAGCCGCCCAAGTTTACGAATGGCAACGCACATTATCATGCGCGAAAAGAGGATCTAAAAACTCGCTGAGGGCATTGGTGATTTGGCAACAACTTAGTACAGTTGGCGGCTCACTGGCCTGGTTCCCAGTATGTTTTTGAACAGGCCACGTGTGTACCGCTCTTGAGTCGCGCCAGATAGCTTCCATCCGCTCGTACACGCAACTCCTCGATTGCATCCAGCCGCACCATCGAGCTCCTGCTGACGCGGGCGAAGACCGCAGGATCAAGCTGCTGCTGTAATCGATCCATCGTCGTGCGCAGAACAAACTCTCCCTTGCTGCTAAAGAGACGCGCGTAGTTGCGATCAGCGCCGATCCATTCAATGCTGTCCACCGGGAGCATGTATGCCAGACGCAGGCGTTCCACCAGGAAACGTCTCGTGTACGTGGGGCCACTCGCCAAGGTAAATCCCCATAGCCGTTCGCGTGCACGCTGGATGGCCTGAGAAAACCGTTCTTGCGCCACAGGCTTGACCAGGTAATCAATTGCTGCGACCTCAAATGCTTCGAGCGCATGCGCCTCTAGAGCGGTCAGAAAGATCGGCAGAATTTTCGGCAGATCGCCAATACCTTGCAACACCTCGAATCCTGATCCATCCGGCAGAAGAATATCCAGCAGCAACAGTTCAGGCTGTGTCCGGCGAATAGCAGCAATGGCCTCTGCACATGACCCGGCAGAACCACAGAGAATTAGATCACGCTCCGCCTCCAGCAGCCGCTTCACCTTGCGGAGTGCAGGAGGTTCGTCTTCCACCACGAAGACCCGGATCATGCCGGTATCTCCAGCTCTGAGATCGCGCCACCCTCAGCATGGGCGCTCAGCCGAAACACCGCCGCACCACCGTAGTAGCTCGCCAGACGTCGCTTTGTGTTCGTGAGACCCTGGCCCTCTTCGCCCTCCCAGACCGGCGAAAGCCCGGATCCGTGGTCTCGAATCCTGATCTCAATTCTTCGGTCCGAGAGCTCAATGTCGATCTGTATGTTCAGGTCCCCGGAACCGGGATCGTGTCCATACTTCACCGCATTTTCGATCAACGGTTGAAGCAGCAACGTGGGAATTTGAATCGCTTCTGCTTTGGGATCGCATTGAATGGAATAAGCGAGCTTACTCTCAAAGCGGGTCTGCATGATCTCCAGATATTGCCGTGCGAGCAGCAGTTCGTTGGCAATTGAGTTCAAGGGCGAGTCTGGCAAGCGTATCGTCGAGCGAAGAAACGTGCAAATGCGTTCCAGCATTAGGTCGGCCCGATCCACATCTTCATACATCAGCCCTGAGACAGCATTCAACGCGTTGAATAGGAAGTGCGGCTGCAACTGACGCGTCAGGCCATCGAGTCGTGCCATCGCCAGTTCCGACTCAATCGCACGGCTCCTCATCCAATTCCGATAGACCAGGTAGGCACCGGCCGCCAGGACATAGGTGATGATGTCCGCAGGAAACTCCATCAGATACCGCAGCGGCATCTTTCCGTAGTCGTAACCACCCAGACCAAACAAACGGAAAAGTAAGATGCGCGTGCCCCAGTTCCATGAGGTATGCAGTATGGAAAACAGAACGAGCAGGAGAGCGTGCTCGAGACAGGGAAAGATCGAGCGCCAGAACGGAACCCGTCGATATCCCCAAAGCAGCAACGGAAGCAAGACTGCCGTGCCGTAGACACCGGTTGCCTGCTCCACGACGATGACCTGCCAGTCGCTTGCCGACCCTCGCGCGAGCCGGTCGAGGCTCCGGTAGGCAAACTGCAACAGGACGGTGCCGGTGAAATAGAGAAAGAGGTAGAGCCGGATTCGCATCATCGACCGAGCCGGGGAACATGAACAAATTCCAAATAACCTGCAGAACCAGCTTTCAGCATAGTCGTAAGTAACCAGCGCTCTCGACCAAAACCACCCGCTTCGTCCCTGAAAACAGGTGGTTCGTCCCAACGTCGTGGATTACGGGCGCGCGAACCTGCAGAATCCTTTCATGGCACTGGCCCAGGAGCTGCGCGAAGATTCAAAGGTCGAGATTGTCTCCAGTGCTCCGGGAGGTCGGGATCTCTCTATCGACTATCTGCGCACAACGCTTACGTTGCTGGTCCTAGCCCACCACAGCTCGCTTGCGTACACGAGTTGGGCTCATTTCAATCGAGAGCACATTTTCCTGTCGACCGCCCCAATCGTCGATACGACGAGGTGGGCGTTCTTCGACTATGCGGAGAACTTCAACGACGTATTTTTCATGTCGCTGATGTTTCTTGTCTCAGGACTCTTCGTCTATCCCGCTCTGCGCAAGCACGGTACGCTTCGATTCCTCCGCGATCGTCTCCTCCGGCTCGGTGTCCCGTTCGTCTTCGCAGTCACCCTGCTAATGCCGATTGCGTATTACGCTTCGTGGCAACTCTCCGACAGGAATGCCGGTTTTTTCGATTTCTATGAGCGGCTGGCTCTGGCTGGCTTCGCCGCCGGGCCGCCTTGGTTCGTCTGGGTTCTGCTTTTCTTCGATGTTGTCCTCGCCCTAGCCCTGGCGCCCTTCCAGCTCGCGGTGCCTTTGGCAGAGCGCTCTATGCGGAGTTTGAGAAGGCACACGATTGCGGCAGTCTGCGGAGCCTTTGTCTTGTCGGCGATTACGTACCTGCCAATGCTCAAAATGTATGGATTTGGAACCTGGAGCCAATTCCTGACATCTCCCTTGTCATTTCAAGTCTCCCGCATTGGGCTCTACGCCCTCTGGTTTCTCTTTGGATTCTTGATCGGAGGAACCGGGCTCAACGACGGCATCCTCTCTCGCGAAGGCAGCCTCGCGCGACACTGGCCGCTTTGGGTCGCAGCCTGCATCCTCGCCTATAACGCACTATGGTTCGTTCCCAAGTGCCCTCTCCTGCACGGACTTTCAACCTTGACCCAAGGAGCGATCGAAGCGACGCTCTGGGTGGGGAGCTGTGTGATGAGTTCAGTCGGCTTTCTCGCCTTCTTTCGCGGAGCATCTTTACAAGCACGTTCATGGATGCTCTCGCTCAGCAAGAGCGCCTATGTGATGTACCTAGTGCATTACGTCTACATCACCTGGATGCAGCGGCTACTGCTCTACCGACCAATCCCTGCTGCACTTAAGTTCCTGTTCGTATTCCTTACCACGACACTGCTCAGTTGGCTGACCGCGCAATGTCTCTTACGAATACCCAAGCTTAAGAACATCCTTTGATATGTTGGCAAATGGCCGGCCTCCGGCTCTGCGGTTTCCTTGTATCTCCAAAAGCGATACATCGCGGACAGCGAGATCTAATTTGACGATAATAGGCCGGAGGCGCTCGTAGATTAGCTCTGGAAGTAACAGACCGTATCGGTCTCAGATCGAAGTGGGAGAACGATAATAGACTGGGACTACTCTAGCCGTGACTGTTGCAAACAAACAATTCGCGCGTGTCGAGCTTCAACCGGCCCAATTCGAGCATGCGTCGATCCTTCTGAATCTTCTTGAACTCTATTCGCACGATTTCAGCAAATTTTGCCGGGTAGACATCGGTGAGGATGGACGGTTCGGCTATGAATCGCTCCCGCTCTATTGGAGCGAACTCGATCGACATTCATTCCTGATCAGGGTCGATGGGAAGCTAGCAGGACTGGCTTTGGTGAAAAGGGGTTCAGAACTCTCTGGGAACGGAGCAGTCTGGGATATGGCGGAATTCTTTGTTCTTCGCCGCTATCGAAGGCATGGAATTGGGACGCACGCTGCGCATGCGATTTGGAAGCGCTTCCCAGGTCCCTGGGAGGTTCGCGTGATGGAATCTAATTCCTCGGCGCTCTTGTTCTGGGAGCGTGCGATCTCAGACTTTACTCGCGAGCCCGCCCCGTCTGTCTATGTTGATAAGGATGGTAGACATGGGCTCCTCTTCTCGTTTGAATCGGGAAGATTAACATAAGGCTAGAACCCAGTCTCATAAATACCCAAGGGCTGTGATCTGTTGCATTCTGGAGATGCTCTGAGCGGCTCCGCGTTCGGCCATGACTGGACGTTGGGAGTTGACCGAAGAACAGTGGGTGTTGGTTGAGCCGGTGCTTCGTCCGGCTCGTCGCGAAGATAACCGCGGACGTCCGTGGCACGAGACCCGTGCCGTGTTGAACCTGTTCGAACTGCAGGAGAGGCTCGGCCACAGCTCTCCGAATCGACGCGCCATTACACAAAGATCACGCCAACAAAGCTGGCCAAGTCTTACCAGGACGCTGGCTACTTCGCCCGAAACCTCCGGGCCGTCGAGGTCCTTATCGATCGGGATGCCGTTCGACGCGGAAGCTCGCCGGACGAGCCATGGAAGCTCTACGATCTCGGCCACGGCTACTGCTCTTACGACTTCTTCGATCAAGGCCTGCATCGAATGGCTTGTGCTCGTTGCGACTTCTACGTGCCATAGCAGTCCAGCAAGGCACAGAGCATTGAAGCGAAAGCCAACCTGCTACGACTTACTCAAGAGATTCCGCTAAACGAAGACGAACCGCCGGCCGTGGAGGACGGCATCGCCGGCCATGAGAGGCTCGTCGCCAAGCTTGTTTCATGCCCCACTCCAGCTCCAAATTATTACTGACGCGAAGCCGACATATCAATACCTATCCAGGCCGCCTCTAGTGAGATCTGGTACCAGCGAGGGTTGCGAACCGTCCGTCTTTGCACCAGCAATCCACGTCAGCAAAGCCTGCTGCACGCATCCAGGTCATCTGGTCTTCAACGGAAGCACAATGATCTTCCTGCTGTCGAAAGAGCGAATCGTTGATTTACTGTTCTGTAGCTCCAAGCGCCTTAACTTTGTGGAGCCATTCTCTTTTGTATCGTTTCTCCAGCGCGGGCGTGGAGCCAAGAACCTGTTCGGCATTCACGAACACGCCTCCTGGCGGGAGAATG
Source organism: Granulicella sibirica (assembly GCF_004115155.1). Classification (NCBI taxonomy): domain Bacteria; kingdom Pseudomonadati; phylum Acidobacteriota; class Terriglobia; order Terriglobales; family Acidobacteriaceae; genus Granulicella; species Granulicella sibirica. The sequence goes on along the minus strand of NZ_RDSM01000001.1, from coordinate 1,658,758 downwards.
TTCCTGATCGTCTCAAACAGAGTGCGCTTTGCATCATCCTTGAGGTGATGAATGGAAAGTGCTGAAACAACGGCGTGATACCGGCCTCGAATAGTTCCAACTGAATAGGCTCCGACCTCGAAGGTGGCTCGCTGGTCACCTGCGAACCGTTCCTTAGCTTTGTCGAGCATGGCTGCCGAAAGTTCGATGAGGTGAAAACTGGCATCCGGAAAACGTGTTCTCACGAGGGATGTAAGCAGCCCAGTCCCAGCGCCCAAGTTGAGAATCTCAGTAGTAGCGTTAGCGGGTACCAAATCCACGGCCCAGCGATAAAGGCCTCAAAGCCCGGAATGAGTCGGGAGCGGTTCGAATCATAAAGGCCAGCAGTAGAAGAAAAGGCGTGCTCAGTCGATAAGCTCACATCACCGAATATAAGCAGGCTTGATGCAATTCTCAAGGAACATAAGAAATACGAATGAAGGCATTTGGTCCGTCGCGCTCACGTCCCGACAAACGGTAGAACCCTATCAGGGCTGCCCCGCGCACGAAGCTGGACGTGCTGAGGAGACTGTCGGGGCAGTTTGATAGGGTCGTTTGAAGGAAGCCGCTGTCGTGGCGGATGCAGTGAGGTGCGATGGGATTTTGAAGCGCTCGTCGGGTCCGATTCCTCGCCGAGCAGGTACGGCGCCTGGAGAAGGTTGAACAGGAGAACCTGTCTGCTGCCTTGGTCACGATTCAAAAGCTAATTGATCGAATTAGTTAGCTGCACGTCCAAGTTCCCAAGGAGAGGACAATAAGTCACATACGAGGTGAAGTAGGGGCCAAGGATGTCTGTTTCCAGTGACGCTGGACGATCTGGTTACGATCTATGAGTGATTGCTGAATCTCGAAACCGTGTTCTGGTAAACGTCTCTTCGAGCGATTGGCGGTACATTTCATTGCCCCTGACGGTCGCGCGCGCATTGGTCCTTGGCTATTGCACGACACCGCCGAGGAGGTAGAAAAGCTCTTGGCGCGGGGGAATATCTCTACGGAACACCTTGAAGAGCATAGAACCAACATTCGGCGCTGGGGGGTTCTAGCGTTGTGTGGCAGCTCTCGGATCGCTAGCTCGTGCAGCTCATCGAGCGAGGGGAGGGATGGCCGTGGAATGATTACGAAATGCGGAAGATGAAACAGGAAGGGAACTATCCGCCTCGTCGTCTTGCCTACCGTTCAAAGCTGACGGAAAGATCGTCTCTGGGCTAGCGTTCCGGCGTCAGACACTACCTAGCCCCGGGCACCACCAAATCGGCAATGAATTTCTTCCTTGATATATTCCATGATTGGCATATATTAACCCCGTGCCCCAAATCGCCCATCCCGCTGACGTCTTCGCCGCCATCGCCGAACCCCGACGACGCGACGTCATCGCCATCCTCTCGGACGGTCACGAGTACGCCGTCAACGAGATCATCCTCCGCATCAACCTTCCTCAGCCCGCCGTCTCCAAACACCTTGCCATCCTGCGCAAAGCTGGCGTAGTCTCGGCATCCACACGCGGTCAGCACCGCATGTACCGCCTCAACCCCGAAGGCCTGAAGCCGGTCCGCGAGTGGATGAAGACCTTCGAACGCCATTGGAACCACCAGATCGACCAGATCAAACTTCGCTCCGAACGCAGGGCCCTTGAACGCTTAATCCGCTTCGAAGACACCCCAGAGAAGTAAGGAGAACCCATGCCAGCCATCGTGAAGGAAGGCGTCGTTCAAGCCTTCGAGATCGTCCGCCAAGAGGAGATCGCAGCCCCCATCGACATCGTCTTCGAGACCATCCTCGAGCAGATGGGTCCGCTGAACTCCACACCCGAAAAGCCCATGCCGATGGTGCTCGAAGCGTGGCCTGGTGGCCGATGGTACCGCGATCTCGGCAACGACACCGGCCACTTTTGGGGCCACGTCCAGGCCATCAAATCGCCCTTGCTGCTCGAGATCTCCGGCCCGCTTTTCATGTCCACGCCCGCCGTCTCCAACGTCCAGTACCGTCTCACCGAGGTCGACGGCCTCACCCACATGCGTTTCATTCACCGCGCCATGGGCTGGATCGGCGAGTCGGATCGCGGCGTCGAATCCGGCTGGGGCCAACTCATCGATCGCATCCAAGCAGCCGCCGCCGAACGAGCGGCAAACCGGGCAGAGAGATAGCCATGTGCCCCTTCTGCATGGCCACCAGCCTATGGATCGCGGCCGGCGCCGTCTCCACCGGCGGCCTCTCTTTACTCGTCGTCACCAAATTCTGTAACAGCAAAAAACCCGAACAAAGAGGGAAGCATGACCAACAGCCAGCCAAGCAATGAGCAGATCGCAAACATGAAGAAGCCTCCGGTAGTCTCACCCCAGGAGTGGCAGAAGTCGTGGGAAGAGCTGCTGGTCAAAGAGAAGGAACTCACCCGCTCCCGCGACGCTCTAGCCGCCGCCCGCCGTCGCATGCCCTGGGTCGCCGTCGAAAAGCCCTACACCTTCGAAGGTCCACAGGGCACCCTTTCGCTCCTCGATCTCTTCGAGGGCCGTCGCCAGCTGGTCCTCTACCGCGCCTTCTTCGATCCCGACGTCCACGGCTGGCCCGATCACGCCTGCGTCGGCTGCTCCCTCGGAGCCGACCAGGTCTCGCACCTCTCCCATCTTCATCAGCGCGACACCACCCTCGCCTACGCCTCCCGAGGCTCGCAGGAGAACATCGCCCGCCTCAAGGACCGCATGGGCTGGCAGAAGATTCCCTGGTACACCATCACCAGCGACTACGACATCGACTTCGGTGTAGACCAATGGCACGGCCACAACGTCTTCTTCCGCGACGAGAACGACCGCATCTTCCGCACGTACTTCATCAACAACCGCGGCGACGAAGCCATGGGCAGCCTCTGGAGCTATCTCGACATCACCCCGCTCGGCCGCCAGGAAGACTGGGAAGACTCACCCGAGGGCTACCCCAAAACCCCACGTTACAAGTGGTGGAGCTGGCACGACACCTACGGCAACAAGGACGCCAAATGGCACGATGTCGTCGACAGCGCCATGGTCGAACTCAAGCTATGACTGCATTACCCGCGTGCGAGAAGAGCTTGATCGTGCTCACCAGCTGCGCCGTCACCTTGTGGTCGTACTCCACGTCGTCGCCGCCCTCGCGATACAGCTCGTGACCAGACTTAATGATCTGGAGCCGGTTCGGCCTCAACCCCGCAACCACCTCGAAGTTCCAGTCCGTATCGTCTGGCCGCACGTGCGTATAACCGGCTCGCGCTGCTACATACCATCGTGGCGATAGCACCCGCTTCGCCTCCACGTACCTCGCCTGCTCACGAACCGTCGGCTCCGTTTGGTGAACGACTACCAAGCGCAACCCGTGTCCGAGAAATCCGACTGCGTACACGTCGTCATAAGGAAGAGGCTGTGAGGCTGTCAAGGACGTGACCGACATGTCCAACAGCGTAGAACCATCTTCTGCATTGGCAACTCCGTCGCGGATGTCTGAGAGCATTTGCTTGGCTGCCTGCGAGTGAGACTGTTCCAAAAGCGCGAAATCTTCCACATACCTCGCGGAGCCCTCTTCGTAGAGATCTGCGAACAAGTGCTCCGAATTCAAACAGGATGCCATTGATGAAGTCGTAGCTTGGTTGATTTTTGCCCGGCGCTCTGCCGCATAAAATCCTTGAACCGCGTGATACATCTCATGGACGGTCGTACTTCTCGCGACTACAAGGTCGTCGACGACGCCAATGTTGAGAAAGAATGAGGTATCACCAAAGGCATAACCACCTCCATCTCTAGAGGCAACAACATAACCATCGAGATGACTGTCCGCCTTCGGTGATGTGAATAAGGCGATGCGGCTTTCAATGGGCTTTTGAAAGTTCGCCGTATTTGCCTGGATTGCGTCGAGCAGCGCGGTAAGTTTGGGTATTTTGGGCTTCACTTGATCGAATCCGATGGCCTAGCTCTGCTAGACCGTGGGCCGTTTGCCCATGAGCTGCCGAGTAGAGGGCGTCCGCGAAGCTTTGAGCGGTCGCGGGTATCTTGAATTTCTGAAGCTTCCGAATGACAGCCTGGTTGCCGTACATCATCGCTACCGCTTTGGCCTCCTCCCTACTAAGGGCCTGGTTTTGAAGTGCCTTAATCGTGGTTTGTCTTCTCCTGTATGTATGGTGACGGTAGTCTCTGCGGAGAACTCAACGGGTGCTACCAAGAAAAGGGCGGCTATGAAAACATGCAGGAGAAGTGAAATCATGGCGGTTCTCTCTTCAAGTCGTGATGAATTGCGCCGGTTCACAGCACCAGACCACCTCTGAGATGATTTGGAGGCATTGATGGACAAAGAGGGAGAGATAATTTTCATTTGACGAACTCGGTCCGCCCCGAATCTGACGAACGAACTATAGCGTCGATGAAACGGTGAATTCGTACCGCCTTGAAGAACCCGGGCGCATGACCTAATGCGCTTCCCATGGTCCCGGCATGGGCCGCATACAAATAGAAGAGATCCTGGACGCTTGCGTCGAGACCCGACGCAGCTGGCAGCTTGTATTGTCCGGGACGGACAAAGCCTTGAGCGTCTTTCCAGTACCCTGTGCGCCGAAGATCCGGTTATCGAGAACATTCCCGTAGAGTTTCTCGTTTGTAACCCGCAGGTCTCCATCAGTGCTTGTGAATCGATCCGCAGCCCGGAGCCGTTGTTCTTTCCGCCTTCGATTTGCGCCGAATACAAAGCCCCATTGGTAAGATAGCTCTGCGCGAGGACAGCATCCGGATTTTTATTTGAAAAACTTTGAACCTTCTCACTGAGGGTGAGCTTAGGAAATTGCGACACCACAATCCCATTGACAGTGCTCGGAGGGGTGGAATGCCCGGTATTTTCTGTACCAGTTAGGAACGATAAAACTGGTATTGAGAGGATCCTTCGATGGCACGAGGCAAGAAGCATACGGCAGAGCAGATTGTGAACCTGCTGCGGCAGGTTGAGGTCGGCGTGGCGAACGGCAGGACGTTGCCGCTGGCGTGTAAAGAAGCCGAGATCGTGGAACAGACGTACTACCGTTGGCGTCGGGAGTTCGGTGGGTTGAAGGTGGACCAGGCTCGACGGCTGAAGGAACTGGAGCTTGAGAACGCGAAGCTGACGCGTCTGGTGGCGAACCTGAGCCTTGAGAAGCTGGTGTTGAAGGACATCGCGGAGGGAAACTTCTAAGCCCTGAACGGCGTCGTTGTGCGGTGAGCCATGCGCGTGAAGCACATGGGCTGAGCGAGCGGCGTGCGTGCCTGGTGGTGAAGCAGCCACGAGGCACGCAACGCTACCGTCCGACACAGCGGGACGATGAAGAGGAACTCACCCGGGCGATCGTGAGCCTGGCCAGCCAGTACGGGCGCTATGGTTATCGACGCATCACAGCACTCTTACGACGAGCAGCCTGGAACGTCGGCAAGGATCGGGTGGAGAGGATCTGGCGTCGTGAGGGGCTGAAGGTTCCAAAGAAGCAGAAGCCAAGAGGACGTTTATGGCTCAACGACGGGTCGTGCGTACGGCTTCGCCCCGAGCACGCGAACCATGTCTGGAGCTACGACTTCGTGAGCGCTAAGACCATGATGGAAGGACAGTGAGGATGCTGAACCTGATCGATGAGCACACCCGAGAAAGCTTGCTTGTACGTCCGGAGCGGCGTTGGTCGAGCGCGAAGGTGATCGAGGCGCTGGCTGATGTAATAGTGATAAAGGGTGTGCCGGAACATATACGGTCAGACAACGGCCCTGAGTTCGTGGCTCGAGATCTTCGCCAGTGGCTAGCGGCCACCGGAGCCAGGACGTTGTACATCGAACCTGGAATTCCGTGGGAGAACGGCTACTGCGAATCGTTTAACTCGAAGCTCCGCGATGAGTTCCTCAACGGAGAGATCTTCTACTCGCTCAAGGAGGTGCAGGTGCTGGCCGAACGCTGGCGCATCCACTACAAAACCATCCGTCCATACTCCTCACTCGGCTACCGATCGCCCGCTCCAAAGACGTGGCAGCCCGAGATCAAAACAGGGTATGGAGAAGTGGAAAGCAGAGTGCGCTTCCCACTTCCCCACACCCTCGACGGCGGCTACTTGAACTCAAAAGAAGCTGCGCTAACCTAACAAGCTAACCGGCACAAAAGATCGGGCACTGCACTGCCTGCCAGGGGTGGAGGTCGACTCAGCAGTTGGGCTGCGGTGAGCCGTTCGACGACGCGCATGGTTGCGCCGCAGAGCGGGCACTTGGGAAGAACGGTTGATCGTGCTGGCTGTTGGGGCTGCGGGGCAGATGGATCCGCTGCACTGCCGAGTAGGCTGAAGCACATTGGGACTGGTTCAGAATGCGCACCTCTTCGCCACTCTGCAATCCTATCCCTAACGCTTAGATTTTACGCTGCCTGTTTGACATGGGATGAATGGCATGAGCGCTGTCTCTGAAGCGTCCATGCTCCCGTCGAGGGAATCTCGGGTACGCTTTGGCAATTTGATAAATATTAGCCCCCTCGAGCTACGGAGCAGGCCTTTCAGTTCAGAATCTTGAATTGCATTCCATCGCATGAGTGCGATCCAATACAGACGCGCTCGATAGGGAGCTGCGATCACCCCTTCTCTTTCGATAAGCTCGTGAAAGCGTTCGGGGCCAGCGGCCAAAGAGAGAACCGCGCTGCCGTCTTCTTCAAAGTCGATTTGGGAGAACATCTTCCCACCTACCGACTGATCTCCAACCCGGAAAACAAGTTTGTTGCCCCTCCGCGTTGTCTCGCTGACGCTTTCAACCACATGCGGCGGAGACAAGAGAAAGGTGCGTGCGCTTTCGGCGTCCATGCTTTCAGTATGAATTACTGCGGCCTCGTTGGGTTCATACCCAAAGAGGTAAAACCGCGTAGGCGACTGGAACCGCGGTTTCAGACAGTACAGACCTGATTGTGGTGCCGGCAGCTGGCCAAATTGCACAGATTCCCGCGCTATATGTAGGTTCAACTACAGCTAAGCTGGGGAACGTCTTCTACAGAATCACTTTTTCTGTCGTCGAGCCCGATTGCTCGCATAAGAGGAATCTTCAATGCTTTCTAAGGTGCATCCATCACGCATAGGCGTGGACTACTTTGCAGTCACCCGGCGCCGCGCCTTGGCTTGGGCATCGCTGCTAGCTTCGGGGTTGATAACCAATTTGACGGCGGAGGCTCCTATCAAGATGCTACAAGTTATGGGAACTGGAAGTGGTCGAGTCAACTCGTCAGGCGGGGGCCGTGGCGACGGTCGGACTACGCAGCAAGTCGCAGCAGACTCCAGCGCTGTCACCGACGTAATCCTGCGCGAGCGCTTGGCCCGGGAGACCCACAACGCGACGGATGAGGCAGCTTGCTTTCATCCCGATGCAGTCGTTGAAGTCTCCTGGTTCAAGGGAAGTGCCGCCAAGTTTATCGAGGCGGTAAAAAACAACCATGACACGGAAACCGTCCATTTCGATTCTATGAGCCCCGGCGTCGTCTGGCTCAAGAACGATCGCGCAATTGCCGACACAGCATGTGCCGTTCATACCTTTTCACTTTTGGACGGCATCGAGGTCAGCACTACGAGCTATACGCGCTTGTTGTGCGGGTCCAGCGGTTTGAGGGAAAGTGGCTCATTTGTGGTCTTCGCGGCATCTACATTCGGGATATGCTGATCCCGCGCGATCCTACCAAGGTGCCAAAATTAGATGAAGCGAAGCTTCGTGGGTTCCGCCCTCCTATCGTTTCCTTAGCTACATTCTCACCGCGAACGGGGCCCCTCCTCACAACGATCTGCCAGGCGTCGATCAACCTGAGTTGGTCGCCGCTGTACGGGCCGCCGAGCGCGAGTGGCTGGAGCAGGGATAGGCACGGATTGCTCAGTTATCCCACCCGGCCTTCGCTTGCCGTGCGCGTTAGGAAGTGATGTTCTGAGTTCGCTACCACATCCAGTTCTGCGGCAGCGATCGAATGACGCAGCAACGCGGCCACAGGATAGCGCTTCTCAGCGGGCAGAGCACAGAGGACTGGCATCCATGTTTGGCATCCATCGTGCAAGGAAAATATCCAATTAGCTGACGGGGAAGGAAACATAGAGAGCGAAAAGTTATGAAGCTAAGCTTTGCAATCGAAACCGATCTTAGTGCTGAGGAGTTTCAATCGATATTGATGCGATCCACTTTGGCCGAGAGACGGCCCGCGCAGGATATCATGCGCCTCGACAAGATGCTGCGCGAGGCTGATTTGATTGTGACGGCTCGTCTTGACATCAAACTCATCGGCATATCTCGGGCTATTACCGACTTTTGCTACTGCTGCTACCTCTCAGACCTTGCGGTCGATGTTGATCACCAGCGAAAGGGAATAGGGAAAAAGTTGATTGAGAAGACTCATGAAGCCGCAGGCGTGAACACGGCGTTAGTTCTTGTCGCCGCACCTGCGGCAGAAGGATACTACCCCAAGATTGGTATGAAGCATGTTTCGAGCTGCTGGATGATTCCTCGCAAGTAAGCCGTTTAGCCTGCGCCTCTGGTAGATCGGACGATTCATCCATGCGCAGTTGATGCCCGCAAAAGATGTCTTATCGTTACTGAACTGTCAACTGGCGCTAATGCCGCTAGCGACTGCCCCAAGAATTCGTCCACTGGAAGAGTGGACGGAACGCAATGGCATCGGTGCGATCGAAACTTTCGTGTCCCTGACACTACACGCGGGCCAGCCGCGGCAGACCGATCGCTGCCCTATGCCTAGCGAGAGGCCGATGTCATCTACCGTTCCTTCCTCGGATGCAAGCAAGGTCAGACTCTGCCTGCGACGGAAAACGTCATCGTTCTTTGTCTTATGCCGATACGACATTCACAGGGGAGCGGTCGGATCTCGGCAAAAGTGAGCGGATGCCCCAGATTCCTGGAATCATAGGAAGTATTGCGGTATACAGACCTGGAAAGTAATACCTGCCCGTTGCCGACAACCAGTAGTTAGGCAAATTGACCAATTGATGACCGTTCAGTGTAGCGGATATAGCTTCAGTCACATTCGGCGCAAGCGCAGGACGGATGAATGGAAAAACGAAATGAACAATCTCAGCACAGCCCGGCCCAATGAATATGAAACAAGCGACGAATCCCGCCAAACGGACTCGCCAAAAAAGTCCGAGCGCTGTGAGGGCGTAAAGTATAGGTCCGACAAATGTGAAAATCAACAGGAATGAAAATTCGCTCCAACTGATACAGAACAACCTGCTCATAGCCGGCCCAAAGTGAGAAACGTATTCCTCAATCATATGAGTTTCGAGCCCTGCGACCGTCAACAGGAATGGCGGCAGTATCACCTCCGGGTGCATCGGGCCTCTTCGGTATGTTCGGAGCCACAGGAAGAAGCCCGCGACACTAGAGCCTCCAACGATCGCGACTGGCGGCCATCCTATCTTGACCCAGCCGAGGAGCATAAGAGCGCTCGCGAAAATGGCTGCTGCGAGTTTTTCCAGTGAATTTGGTGCGCGGCTCAAAGTTCGGTCAAGCATAATAATCACATCTCCTCGAAACGCCGTCCCGTTGCGGCTCGTGGCTGGGCTGCTCGCCATGGCTTCTCAATACCAGATCCCGACAACCTTTCTGACGAACCTCCGCTCTGTCATTTCCTTGAGGAGAAAACTAGCCACATCTGCAGGGAAAATCTTCTTCGCAACTCCACTGAAAGTGAGTGCGGTTTGGTAGTGGCCGCGTGCGGGTCCGTCACCAAGATAGTTACAGCCTGCTAGCGTCCAGTCGAGATTCGAGCGCTCAAACGCGTGCAGAGCGCCGTCGTGATCTCTGACCGCGTGCCCGACAGGTGTCAGCTTCAAGATGCGTGTGTAAAGGCGGCCGGTCCAAGTCTGATTTGCGATTTCCGCACTACCCGACACTCCGACATAACGGCAAACGCCAGTCTCTTCTGCTACGTTCGAGATGTTCGTGACACCTTTGGTCATGACGGTCGAGGACCGCAGCGCACCTTCGCCTATTGCAACTAAGACCGCATCATATCCTCGAGCCATTCCTCTTCGAACGGATTCGAACTCCTTGACGTCGCCGACGACCTCTGATGTGCCAAGGTTTCTTCCACTGCCTTTCTTGCGCACAAATGCAGTTACCTCATATCCTCGCGCGATCGCCTTCTCGATGAAGAGCTTTCCGACGCGACCAGTTGCCCCAAAAACGATAAGTTTCATAATGACCCTTTCTCTAGCAGCTGAATAGAGACCCGTTCCGCGCTTTGCGAGAGGTGGTCACTCTAAAATCGCTCAGTTGGCCATCCCCTTCTGAGAATCCCGACTGGCCAGTTGCCGATGATGGTCCCAGCGACAATCGGGATTAGCAAAATCAGTGATGCCAAGGGAAGTGCCGGCTTAATAGCGGTCAGGAGTAATGTCCCGACGACCAGGAGCGAGCGTACCGACGCCGAAATGAGTAAGGCGGACCCCCGGCCTGACGTTTGTCTACCGCTCCCTTTTGAGCGCTCGCGAAGAAGGCTTCGCGTTGAATACGCGCTTGCGATCACAATGAGAAGCACTCCGACGCTGGCGGCCTTCGGCCACGCCGCGATTCATTCGCTGCCGCTTGAGTTAGATAGACACTGTTACCTGGATTGCTACCAAGGAACGAGTTGGACGGAGAAGAAGACAGTTACGGTATTTAATTGGTGCGGTCCTAACGATCCGGCGCTGATACCTCTGCTCTGAAAGGGCAATTGCCACTCCATGCCTAGGCCGACTGCAAGAGCCACAACGAGGACCATGCAGTGCAAGAACTCCCGTGTAAGCGTTCATTTTCTGGTGTTGTCCTCTCGTCGCACACTTTGGCGTTGCAATCGTCGCGTCGTGCGTGTTTGTTCGTATCTCTTCAGCGTCCTCGAATGGCTATAGTACACAATATCCAATATCGTCTCATATAATCAATGAATGGGCGTCCCGACGAAGAGGCAGTACAATTCGCAGTCGCGGAGAAAACAGTCGGAAGCGACAAGAGAGCGAATCGTGGACGCGGCTTTCGAATTGATCCAAGAGAAACGCTATGACGGAATGACCATACAACTCATAGCTGAAAAAGCCGGCGTATCCTCTCCAACGGTCTATGGAATCTTCCGCTCAAAGTCAGGGATTTTGGCAGAGCTGCTGGAGCGCGCTTCGTTTGGACAGGGCTACGACGAGCTTATCCGCCGTTCTCGAGAGAGCCAATCCTCCGAGCAAAAGCTCCGGATAGCCGCCTCGATCGCTTGCCACATCTATCAGGCGGAGGGCGAAACCATGAACCTTCTCTCAGGCGCGGGTATTATCCGATCAGAATTGGAACGTCCGATGGAAGAACGTGAGTGCCGGCGCTTTGATAGTCAAGAACATGTAGTGAAATTCATTCATCAGCGTAAGGAACTCAAGACAAATCTAAAGCTCACCAAGGCAAGAGACATTCTGTGGAGCTTGACGAGCCGGGAACTCTTTACGCTCCATGTGCGGAAGCGCGCATGGAGTGTAGGCGAATACGAAGATTGGTTATCGGATGCCCTCGTCACAGCGCTTCTCTTTGAGAAGTAGCCTCCGTTTCACAGAGCCGGCTTGTCTGCGATGCTGCCCATACCGGAAGAATTCATCTCGCGCGGCCAGGAACCGTCAATGAGCGACGCCGGGTTAACGTATGACCTTTGGAATGGCAGCGTCAGGATGCAAGCTCGGACGAGCTTCGATTCCATCGATGGACCGCTTGCTGACTCGAATCTTTTGATGCACGGCTCAATCGAACGCTTGCTGACCACAACGGCGCTTATGGCTGGTGCAAGCGGGATCAAACATACCGGAATTCTCCCTTCTTGGGCAGCAATTAGCGCCTACACCGTGGCTCTTTGTAATCTAATGTTGTCCCACCTAGTTTCTTCGGACACGACGTGACCCGCTTCTACAGCGCACTTGGTTGGGGAAATTCGGCGCTCGTCGGTAGTGTTTTTGGCTATTGGATATTCGCGACTAGTTTTGCGGTATTGCGCTAGAAGAACGGCGACCCCATAAGCTAACTTTCAGAGGACATGCAGGTCTCGCTTTACCCGCGAGTAGGATTCCCGGAACGGACAATCTGAAAGCGTCTCGCGGCGAAGTTTCCGTCATGCACTGGTTCGATGAATGGTGACGCATAAAAGCGAAGGTGCCTCACAGTGGAACAACGATTTGTACTGGCTGTATTTTTGTTTGGACTAACCAGCAATCTCTGCCCAGCGCAAGATGACTCAGGGATCTTGGATGCCGACATAAACTATTTCTGTGCTGACGATCTCGAAGCCCCCCTCTAGCGCCCAAGTTCGGATGTATCACGCTCGTGAGTTCAAGTCCAAGTCAGCGAACTACTGGAGTAGTAAAAACCAGCAAGGCGATAGCGAGTTGCATGGCAAGCCGAATAGGAACTCGTCCGGCATCTGTCGGCAAAGACCCGCGAGAACCAGTTCGGACGAGAAGTGACCTAATTACAGCACTGGCAGGATGGGACGCGACCTTCTCAGCGCCGAAGTCGGTCTCATTAACGGCACTGATAGGAGGAGACGACCGCATACGCGAGGCTCGCCTCGAAACGTTCAAGACACATATGGGACACATTTCGCATCCGAAAAGAGACCTTTTAGCACCACTCAGGACTACGGCAGCCAAACATTCCGGTATTTATTATCTATCACTTACGTTGAATCTAAACCGCTTAGCAAATTGGAAGGCGGCCCTGAAAAGGCCGGCGTCGGCGGTTCGATCCCGTCTCTGGCCACCACATTCTAAACAACTTAGCGGCAACCGTAGAGTTAGTGTTTTAGTCGCGCGAACAATACGCGAACATTGCTCACGCGATGTTCGCTTTGTCGCCTTGCTCCTGCCCCGTCTCGTTCTTGTCTATCATGTTCCAAATCACCTTGGCTCTGTTTCCAGTCTTGGTGATATGGGCACGTCCCAGCTTGGCGCAGCGCTCCGTCATCTTGATGTTGGCGTGCCCCATGAGCTTGGCCAACTCGTAAAGATCGCCGCCGTTCATCATGTACCAGGACGCGAAGGTGTGACGCAGATCGTGGAACCAGAAGTCATGGATGTTTGCTCTTTCGAGCAAGTCCTCAAAACTTCCCTCCAATCTCTGAAGCTTGCTGGTTGGGCCGCCCTTCGGAGGAAAGATTCGATCCTGGCCAATCACAAAGTTCACGGCAAAAGACATATCGCTTCCATCGTCGCACTGGACGGAGATGGATCTACATTCAAAGCATTCGGGGTCGACGAACGCCCGCGCGCGATCTGATCGATCCAATGGGTAAGGTCGCCCTCGTTACTCAACCAAAAGACCTCACGCTCAGGCAGCTACTCGCAATCAGCATTGCGAAGCGGTCCTCCGCGACAGGGTAATCACGCCACGAAGAATTCGGTGCTTTACACTCCTCCTGTGACTCACGCCGAAGAGCCACCAAAGACAGTGCCCGAAGTAAGCGAGACGCTTGCGGGTGCATCCGCGCGTAAGAAGCTGCCAGCTGAGCGGGCGTATATGTTTGAGCATGACTCTGAAGGGAAGCAGACGCATATTGGCCGCGACGCGAAGCCGCTTGTCAGCGACCTTGACATCAAGAAGACGGACGTGACAGAAGATGCCTTGGTCTTGAAGCGATCTACTGATACGTCGTTCAAGATGCAGGCAGCTGACGACATGGGTGGCCCCTCCCGGGATAGAGAGAAGCGCCACGGAGGTTTCGTTCTCAAACCTAAGTAGGCAAGGTATTGCGGACCTAATCGAAGATAAATATCGCGTCACGGTTTTAGAGGACACTAAGTTGTCCGGACACTTTTATGGGACGATTCATTGGCCGGACACAAAAGAGGGACTAGATGATGCGCTTCGAGGCGACCTTGGGCCAGAGATGGCCGGGAGCGGCAATCTATTCCTTTGTACATGGTGAGCAAGCATCTTCATTGACTCAGGGCGGTAGGACATCCCATCGCGCCTGCGACGTTCATGTAAACGATGGAGGAGCGACGGCGCCTACAGGGTGCCGTCCCCATAATCTTGGAGCTCAAGCATGAGCTCATCCGCGTAGCACCAGGCCCAGGTCTCGTCCGGTTCGATCGACCGCATAATCGGATGTTTGGTCCCGCGAAAGTGTTTGCCTGCGTGCTTGTTCTTTGAGCTGTTGCAACAGCCCACGTGTCCGCAATGTAGGCACATCCGAAGATGGACCCATGTATCACCCATTTTCAGACAATCTTCGCAGCCCTGAGTATTCGGGCTCACATCGCGAATCGTGTCCAGATGCGTGCATTCTTGTGCCATAAAGACTCCGTTCGGTTATGCTGGCTTCTATTCAAAGACCATTTGCTCCCGACCAGTTTCGGCCGTGGGAAACGAGGCGAACCTCACGTTCCCACGGCCCGAGCGTTTCTAAGCTCTGCTCATTTCATAAAGGAACCATGAACGCCTCTGTGTCTCGTCGATCCAGTTCTCGAGCGCGCTCGCGGTTGCAACATCGCTGGCCTCATCGCAGAGTTCGTGAAGGCTTCGCATAGAAAGAGTGAGGGCCTTATTGTCTTCCCAAAGCTCGCTGAGCATATCTTTAGGGGTCACGTAATCCGCATCATTGTCAGCAATTCTCTTGATTCGGGCGATGTGTCCAATCGATCTTAGCGTCGTGCCGCCAATTTTGCGTACTCGCTCTGCGATGTCATCGGTCACGTCAAAGAGCTGGTCACCCTGATCATCAAGCAGGAGATGATAGTCGCGGAAGTGGGGTCCACTCATGTGCCAATGGAAGTTCTTTGTTTTGACATAGAGCGCAAATACATCTGCCAGCAATGCCGTGAGCCCAGCAGAGATCTCTTTCACAGACTCCGGAGTGATGTCCGTATGCTGTGAGTGGACTGCCACGCGGTGTTCTTCAAGTTCTTCTTTCGTTGACTTCGCCATGATGATTCTCCTTTGTAACAGCTTGAGGTCGCACGGGACCGATGTGGTCGGCCCCCTCTAACTACTTGGTGGCGGGAAATTTAGATGTCAGGCCTTTGAGGCCCCTGCGAATATCTCGCGGAAGATGGTTTCAGCCTCGGGTTCACTGATTCCCAAGGGGGATAAATGTGGCGCACCCCTCGATATGGCATCCCCCACTCTCTGCAGAGGACACAACAATCATTGCCAGATAATCGGTCACCGCGAACGGCGACTGCGGAATGGAATGGCTATAACGCCGTACCACACGCTCGTAGTTCTATAACTGTTCCACAAACGTGTGGCCGGTCGGATCATGAAGATGTTGAACCCGTCCACGGTCGGCGAGCTTACTCTGAGACATCGTCGGAACCCAGTCAGGAATTGAGCCGAATGCGCCTATGAGCTACCACACATCATGCGGGGGATGCATCAAGATCAAAATATTGCTCTTGCTGAAGCCACGAGCTTCTCCTTACTTTTTGTCGATGGGTAGAGGAGCCAAGGGTGATACGAGCTTCTGTTTGCGCAATTCCTTCCAGAAATCCTCTGGAACTGCCGTGTTCATTGCTTCATGATCTTCATGGATACGATCCGGCTTGCTTGCGCCCGGGATAACTGCAGCGCTTGCTGGATGAGCCAGCGAAAAGTGAAGGGCGGCGGCTTTGATGGGAATCCCATACTTTGTGCAGAGAGCTTTAATCTTCTGGACCTTGACGAGAATCTCTTGTGACGCAGGAGCATATTCAAAGTTTTTGCCCCCTGCCAGCACCCCGGACGAATATGGGCCGCCCACAACGATGTCCACCTTCTTGGCCTCGCATGCCGGCATCAGGCGCTGCAGAGCAAGATCGTGATCGAGAAGCGTATAACGGCCGGCAAGCAGAAATGCATCAGGATGTGTCGCCGTCATGTCGATCGCCAGTTCGCACGATTCAACCCTGTTCACACCAAGGCCCCAACCTTTGATGACCTTCTGCTCTCTCAGCCTCGTGAGGGCCACCATGGCTCCTCGATGGGCCTCTTCAAACATACGGACCCAGTCATCGCCGTAAAAGTCACGGGCAACATCGTGAATCCACACAAAGTCCAGTTCGCTTACGCCGAGTCGCCTGAGGCTCTCCTCGATAGACCGGACGGTACCTTCTTCGCTGTAGTCATAGACCACTTTGTTTCGGTGACCATGCTCGAAGAGGGTGCCTTTTTCGCCGAAGCTCTGCGCCTCCTCCTCCAAGTCATCAAGGATCAGCCGGCCAACTTTGCTGCTAAGCACGTAATCGGAACGCTTGTGCTTCGCGAGCTCTTTACCAAGCCGAATCTCCGAGAGTCCCGCGCCGTAGAAGGGAGCCGTGTCGAAGAAGCGCGTTCCTGCATCCCATGCTGCCCGGACTGTCGCCTCGGCCTCGTCGTCAGGGATATTGCGGAACATGTTACCGAGAGGTGCAGCACCGAAGCCTAACGGGCCATTCTTTAGATACTGCCTGATTCCCATAGTCGCTATCCAACCTTCCTTTCCCAAGTAATGACTGCATCTGTCGCAAGTGGAGTCACGAGGGTTAATGCCTTCGTGGTCACACTATCCGTAGTATTGGTGGCTCAAGTTTGCGGTGCAATTCCATCATTATTGAATGCCCGATGTAGTCGTCCCAGATTCATTCAAATGATGTTCGCGCTGTATAGGAAAGATGGAATAGCAGTTGCTTAACCGCTTGCATACTCTATTGAACAGACATATCTTGCGGTCGGAGCAGCCAATGATGAACGAGTTGTCAAGTTATTTTCTTTCGAGCTTCACGTCCCTCGTTCCCCTCATCAATCCTCCTGGATGCGCAGCCGAGGTCCTGGGTATCGTCGGTCTTGGCAATCGAGGACTCTACCGTAGCCTCGCACGGAAAGTCGCCATCAACACGGCTCTCTTGCTCGCGGTCATGGTAGTCGGAGGACCGTATGTACTGCGGTGCTTCGGTATTTCGATAGGCATCTTCAAATCATGGGAGGCCTATTCCTCGTAGAGCTTGGCTGGGGCATGCTCCACCGGGGAAACGACGAGGAAGAGGGTAGGCTTCAAGGCACCCGTGGCAGCAAAGAAGCCGAACAGGGCTATTGGAGGTCTCGTACCTTCTACCCGCTTACCTATCCCATCCCGGTTGGACTTTACTCCGTAACCGTCATCCTGATACTCAGCACACAAGCGAGTGGCCTTGCTGCTTGTCTCGATCGGAGCTTCGATCCTCTTTCCGCGGGTCGAGCCGCCATCGGTATCTCAGGGAGGCGTCTCCCAACAGACGGACACCACCCGAAGGCGCTCTACGAAGTTCCGCGAACGGCATTATGCCTTGCGACACGGACAGGAACTTAGAAAAGGTTTTGGCGAGATTCGCTGATCGAATACTGATTCACAAATCAACCTGGAGGCTGTTATGCCGCGTCAATACAGTACCCTCACCCTTGCCGAGGCGAGACAAATCCTTGCCGGTTCCGAAGCCAAAGCGGAAAGTTTGGGCATCCCCTACAACATCGCTGTTGTCGACGCCGGCGGTCATCTGCTCGCTTTCTCCCGGCAGGACGGCGCACTGATCGGCAGCATCGATCTTGCGATCGACAAAGCATCCACTTCACGCATCTTCGATAAGTCAACCGCCTACCTCGCGACACTCGCCCAGTCTGGAGATCCCTTGTTCGGTATTCAGGAGAGTAATGAAGGCAAGGTTGTCGTTTTCGGTGGCGGTATTCCAGTGGTGTTCGACGGGAAGATCATTGGCGCTGTAGGCGCGAGCGCCGGAACGGTTGAGCAGGATATAGCCGTCGCTGAGGCAGGATTCGCGGCGTTTCTTTCAAAGCAGCCGACGATGTCGTAATGGTACAGACAAAGGAACGACGGTACAGACAAAGCGACGCGGTTTGCGTCCCTTTGTCTGTAAGAGGACCTCGCTCAATCATGGCAGACTCAGTGCGGTGTCACCTACCATCTGGAGCGGATTGACGACTTTATCGAAAGTTGCCCCGTCGATGAGTTGCGTCTTGATTGCGGCCTGCCGCAAGGTGCTTCCGTCATGGTGCGCGGTGTGCGCGATCTTCGACGCATTGTCATAGCCGATCACCGGGCTCAACGCGGTAACGAGCATAAGCGACTTCTCAAGGTACTCTGCAATCTTTTTCTCGTTGACCTGAGTACCCTGCACAGAGTATGTCAGGAACTTCTCGCATCCATCCGCCAGGATCCGTGCCGAATGCAGGAAATTCTTGATGATTATCGGGCGCATCGCGTTCAGTTCGAAATTCCCCTGAGAACCAGCAAACGCAACGGCCGTGTCATTGCCGATGACTTGGATACAAATCATCACGATTGCCTCGCACTGCGTCGGATTTACTTTGCCAGGCATAATGGAGGAACCGGGCTCGTTCTCCGGCAGAATTAGCTCGCCGATGCCGCAGCGTGGTCCCGAGCCGAGCCAACGCATGTCATTCGCGATCTTCATCAATGCCACCGCCAGTCCACGGAGCGAAGCATGAGCCGCGACAATCGCATCGAGAGAGCCTTGCGCCTCGAACTTGTTCCGAGCCGTGATAAACGGACACCCGGTCAGATTCGCGATCTCTTCCGCAACGTCCTGGCCAAATTGTTTAGGCGTATTGAGTCCTGTGCCAACAGCCGTCCCCCCAGCGGCGAGCTGATACATTCCAGTAAGCGAACCTTCCACGCGTTCAAGCGCATTATGTATCTGCATTGCGTAGCCCGACCATTCTTGGCCAACAGTCAGTGGTACCGCGTCTTCCAGATGCGTTCGGCCGATCTTGACAATGCGCTCCCACAGCGTGGCTTTGCTTACAATTTCTGCTTGCAGGGCTTGAACCTTGGGCAACAACGTCTCCTTGATCTCTTTCACCGCGGCGATATGCATAGCCGTGGGAAACGTATCGTTGGAGCTCTGCGACATGTTCACGTGGTCATTCGGATGCACAGGCGCCTGGGTTCCAACGGTGCCATTCACGATCTGAATGGCACGATTGGAAATCACTTCATTCACGTTCATATTGCTTTGCGTACCGCTACCCGTCTGCCAGACATATAACGGGAAGTTCGCGTCGAGCATGCCTGCAATGACTTCATCCGCGCTCTTCACGATCAGGTCGGCTGTTTCCTTGGGCAGATGTCCCAACCGCTCATTCACGATAGCCGCAGCCTTCTTCACGTACCCATAGGCGTGATACACCTCAATGGGCATACGGTCGTTGCCGATGGAGAAATGAATCAGCGATCGCTGGGTTTGCGCGCCCCATAAGTGCTCAGCTGGTACCTTCACTTGTCCCATGGAATCAAATTCGACTCTCCAGCGACCGTTCTCCAGGAGTGTTCCAGGCTTGTAAGTACCGTCTTTGATCTGGGTGTCTTCAACTTTTGACATTGCAGGCTCCTTGCTCCGAACGGTGAAATGATAGCTTCCCAAACTTGGACTGTGTTGCGGGCTCCCTGCCAGCAAACAGTTTGGGCATTGACGAACGCATGTGCTCCGAAGCTTGAAAGTTCACGGCCATAGCCGCTATTCTTCACTCCACCGACAGGCACACGTGGATCCGTCGCAGTGACACCATTGATGAATACGCCACCTGTGTAAAGGTCGCGAGCGATCTTACGGGCATTCTCAACATCTTTCGTCCAAAGGTTGCCACTCAATCCGAACTGGCTCGCGTTGGCGGCGCGCACCGCCGCATCCAGGTCTGGCACTCGTGTGATGGCCGCAACGGGGCCGAACGTCTCATCGTCAAAGGCAGCCATGCCTTCTGTCACTCGCGTCAAGACGGTCGGCGAGTAGAAAGCTCCTTTGCCGCTGATTGTCTTTCCGCCGCAGAGCACTTCGGCACCTTTCGCGACGCTGTCTTCCACTTGTTTGTGGAGCGAGTCTCTCAGATCTACGCGAGCCATGGGGCCAAGCTGTATCCCCGATTCAAACGGATTGCCGATTGTAAGGGCCTCCGTAGCTTCTACGAAAAGACGCTCGAACTCGTCAGCAATTCTCCCGACAAGAATGAAGCGCTTCGCCGCCAGACAGACCTGACCACAGTTGTGGAACCTGCCTTTGATGCCGGCCGCAACCGCCTTTGGAATGTCAGCGTCTTCACAGACGATGAAGGCATCGGAGCCGCCCAATTCCATCACTGTTTTCTTGATTACCTTTCCTGCCTCAGAAGCGACAGCGGACCCGGCTCCAACGCTTCCTGTTACGGATGCACCTTGGATACGAGAGTCGTTGATCACATCCACAACACGCTCTCGGTTCACGATCAGGTTCTGAAACACACCTTCCGGAAAGCCGGCCTCAAGCATTACGCGCTCGAATTCAAGAGAACTCCTTTGAGTGTTTGCCGAGTGCTTTACCAGCACGGTGTTGCCGGCCAATATGGTGGGAATAGCCATCCGGGTGAGCTGCCAGATAGGGAAGTTCCACGGCATGATCGCAAGTATGGGACCAAGCGGCAAGTAAGAAACATATGCGTCCACCGCGCCAGTAGCAGCGGGTTCGTCAGCCATGATCTTCGGGCCGTGCTCGGCATACCAATCGGCCTCATTGGCACACTTTTCAACCTCGGCCTCAGCCTCGCCATATACCTTTCCCATCTCGGTGGTGATCACCTTGGCAAGCTGTGCCTCGTTGTTTCTCAAAGCCTGCCCCAGTGCAGAAAACAAGTGGGCCCGCTTGTGGACTGAAAGTTTTCGGAATGACTGAAAAGACCTATCCGCGCGACCGATCACTTGATCGATCTGTGCGGGTGCGAAGTAGGTGAACGTCTCGATCTGTTCTCCCGTGGAGGGATTCACTGTTGCGAAGCTTGAAGCACTCATGGCACACTCCTTTTCATCGAACCTTTACCTGGAAACTTCCCGCCGAGGCTACCGCTTATGCACACGGGAGCCTTGAGGCGAAAAACGTTACAAGCTGTCGAAGACTCTAACGATGCGTTCCGCTGTGCTGCGACCGCTTTCGGGATTCGTGCCCGACACAAGGCGACCAGAGGTGACCGAATAGTCGTCGAAGGCATTCATCGCAGTGCTGTAGTAGCCGCCCGCTGCCGTAACGGCCTCGACAATTGGAACGACCTTGTCTTCTCTCATCTTGCCGAGAATGTTGAAGACGAGCTCGCCTTCGATCATGAATCCTGTCACTGTTCTGCCTTGAACGATTGACTTGCCTGTCTCGGAATCAATGACGCCGGGTAGGATTGCGGGGCCGTGGCATACCGTACCGACAATGCCGCCTCGATTCCAGACGTCCGAAGCGATTGCCTGCAATTTTTCGGCAGTCGGATAGTCGTAGAGCGCGGCGTGACCGGCCGACGCAAAGAAGACCCCATACTCTCCCAGCTTCATGTCTTCCGCCTTCTTCAGGTGGGCAAGCTTTACCATGAAGGGATGATCGGGATTGTTATAGATGGCTTTGTCGCTTCCGGAGAGGAAGGGGGGCTGCAAGGAATTGAAGTCGAAGCCGAAGGTACCGGTCTCTGAGGCGAGGTCCACCTCGAAGCCAGCCGCCGTAAGGACCTCGAACGGATGCAGCGCCTCCACAAAGAAGAGGCCGGTTTTGTGGCCATCCGGATAGATGGCCCCCTGATAGCTGGAGATTGCAATGATCGCTTTGCGTTGAAGCTTCTTGGACATAACTACTCCTTGCCGAGAAAAGTTAGGGGTTATAAGACGTTGAGCCGTTCTTCTGGCTTGATGCGTTAGTGCTTTGGCGCACTCTTCACGCTGTTCCGGGCGGCTTCGGTGATGACGTCGGCTACCTTCTCAGGGTCCTGCAGCATGGCGACATGGCAGGTTGGAAGCTTGATGGCGATGCCGCCGGAGCGCTTTGCTGCGTCCTCTTCCATGGCGGGGCTTAGGGTGCGATCGTTCAGTGAAATTACGTGCCACGAAGGTTTAGACTTCCAGGCTGCGTGGGTCAGCTTTTCATCGAACATAGGCCCGTACGTCTGTCCTTGAACCGCGAGCACGAGACGCCGCTCCGCCATGGGAAGTCCATTTGCAAATCGTTGATGACGCCATCCTCCGACAGCGACGCGAAATGCTTCGCATCTACCTTGATTTCCTTCAGTACAGGGGTTGGGCCGAAGGGCTCGCTGGCTTGATTTGCGGAGTGCCCGATATCAGGCATCCATGCTGCGACGTAAACGAGCCCAACGACCTTGGGGTCATCTCCGGCCTCAGTGATAACAGCCCCGCCCCAGGAATGACCTACAAGGATAACCGGCCCATCCTGCAGCGCAATCAAACGACTTGTCGCCTCTACATCATCCGACAGCGATGTAAGCGGATTTTGTACTGCAACGACGTGGAAGCCACGATCCTCCAGAATGGGAATTACTTTCCCCCAGCTGGTGCCATCCGCGAAAGCCCCATGCACCAGAATGATGTTCTTCACGGGTTGTACTGGCGGTTGCGCCCGGCCAGAACCGGCAAGAGCGGTGGCAGCGCCGATGCTTCCTGCGAGGACTGTTTTAGCGAGTTTTGTCATCATCTTTCTCCTATGTTGAGTTACTGCTGAATAAAAACTGTTGTGTCGCCCCTGAGTAATCTGTCGAATCAGTGCTTCGCCGGGGGAGCGCTCGCAGCGTCCCACGGAACATCGAAGACGATGACGGCTCTCCCGATGATCTCGCCGGCGCGTAGCAACTCGAGGTTTTCGTTGATGTCTTTGAACTCGATCCGCCTGATCGTGTGCTGGATCTTTCCCTTCTCCGCGAGTGCGAGCACTTCCTGCAAGTCGTTGTAGTTCGCCCAAAACGAGCCATGGTAGGTCAGCTCGCTCGCTGTAAATGGAAAGAGAGGGATATTGATCTTGGTACCAACCAGACCGACCGAGACAAACGCCCCGGAGGTATGGAGAAGGCCGATTCCGGTCTGGATCGTCTCCTCAGCACCAACGCAGTCGATTGCGGCGTCCAGCTTACGAGAACCGGTCAACTTGTACAGTTCATCCTGGATATCCGCCAAGCTCTTCCCGCGCGTATTGATGGTTGCATCGGCGCCACGCTGTTTCGCAATCGCGAGCTTCTCATCATTCCGTGCAAAGGCCACAACCGTAGCGCCAGAGGAAAGCAACTTCGCGTATTGAACCGCATAGCTTCCGAGGCCGCTCGCTCCAAACACTCCCATGACTCGGTCAGGACCAAGCATGCCTGCCGCGCGCAGCTTCTTGATAGCGCGGTACGGCGTCACGCCAGCATCGGTAAGAGGCGCCAGCTCTTCCCACTTCAAGCGATGTTGCACTCGAATTAGCTGCCTGTAAGGAACGGGAACGAACTCGGCGTAGCCACCCGGAGGTCCGAAACCGGGCCAACTGCCGTGCTCGCAGAGTTGCTCATCGCCAACACGGCACTGCCGACAAATCCCGTCACCCCAGCCTGCTGCGACAACAACCTGATCTCCGATCGTGAGTTCCGCTGACGCTGGAACATGATCACCGATGGCCATAACAAGACCGGCAATCTCATGTCCGGGTGTCAGCGGGAAAGTCGAGTGGAGGGCTCCTTCGAAGTAGCCATCAATGAGTTGAACGTCCGAACGGCACATCCCGGCCCCGCCGACCCGCACCAGCACGTCGTCCGGGCCTATCTCCGGGACTTTAATGTCTTCGAGCTCAAGTGGGTGATGATAACCGTACATTCTTGCTGCAAGCATTTCGTTTTCCTCCTTTGATCAAAGCCGCATAGACCATTTCGGTCTACCCAAACTACGTGGAAACAGGCGGTCGCCAAATGTGGCGAGTCTTGCTTCGCCAGTTAGTGCTGATAAATCCGCTTGCGTGAGACCGTACGCAATTCTTACTTCAACTCGTTACGTAGAGTCCTACTCTGCATAACTTTGATAAATCGATTGCGCGGCGTTGCAAATTCCATTTTTATGGAACCGCGCAGGAAGGCGTGCGAACTTACGTCGCGAGATATCTGTTGAAGGGAGATGTTCACGAATCATGGAATACGGTACCGCTCGCATCTTGCATAGAATCGCAATCACGCAAGGTGGCCCCTTCGCTGCAAGCCACGCATCAGCGCAGTATGTCCGGTCGGAGTCGCGATTATGTCTAAATCAGCGCTGTTCAAAGGGATCCGAGTTGGTGGTCTCGAGCTTGCAAATAGGATTGTGATCGCACCCATGTGCCAGTATTCCGCACAGGACGGCTGCATGAACGATTGGCACCTGATTCACCTTGGACAGCTGGCATTTTCCGGGGCCGCGCTGCTCACAATCGAAGCTAGCGCCGTCACGCCAGAGGGCCGGATTACCTACGCAGACGTAGGGCTCTACGACGACGCGACGGAGGCCGCGATGCGGCGCGTTGTCGACGCGATCCGGCAATGGAGCACGATGCCTATTGGCATTCAGCTTTCCCACGCGGGTCGCAAAGCGTCGACGGAAGTTTCATGGAACGGTGGCGCGCAATGTCCCCCGGAACAACCGCTTGGCTGGGAGACCCTCGCTCCGTCAAGCATTCCCTTCACGGAGGGCGATGTTCCACCTTCCACACTTGACCGGGATGGTCTGCTCCGCATTCGACAGGCGTTTGTCACCGCTGCAATGCGGGCTGCACGCCTCGGATTGGACCTGGTGCAACTGCATGCCGCCCACGGTTATCTTCTTCACCAGTTTCTGTCTCCGCTCTCGAACCGCCGCGAGGATGAATATGGTGGATCACTTGAAAACCGCATGCGGTTTCCACTCGAGGTCTTCGACGCCGTCCGGCAGGTCTTCCCGGCAGAAAAGCCCGTCAGCGTTCGCATTTCCGCAACGGACTGGATACCGGATGGATGGGATATCGATCAGACGATGGCGTTTTCAAGAGCTCTCGCATCCCGTGGATGTAGCGCCATTCACGTTTCGAGTGGTGGCAACGGTCTGGCCCAGCGGATTCCCGTCGGTCCGGGTTACCAGGTGCCCCTCGCACGCGCGGTCAAAAACGCGGTTAACATTCCAGTTGTCGCGGTCGGCCTGATCACCAACTGCGAACATGCCGAAGCGATCGTTCTGACGGGGGACGCTGACATGGTGGCCCTAGCCCGAGCGATGCTCTACGACCCACGATGGCCGTGGCATGCGGCTGCCGAGCTTGGAGCCACAGTTCGTGTTCCAAAGCAATATCTTAGGTCCCAGCCCAACCGCTTCCATTCCCTGCTGGAAGCGGATTGAGCTACGAGCATGTGTCTAAATCGTCCTTCGTATGGCCCAGTTGAGCGTTATTTTAGCGATATTCAGCATGTCGTTCGGGTCGATCTCGTCGCGTATCGCGCCGAGTGTAAGAGTGCGAACGCGCCCGAGCCTGTCCGTTTCGTCCAAACCCTGTACTTCCGTCGGAGACGGGACCATACGGATACCTGCCGTTCTGATTCCAGCCGGGTTGATCGCATCAACGGACGGGCTCGCCGGCTGGGCGATCAGGCTGGATTCTGTGGCGGAGAGAGCCGCGCGGTGCCTTGGAAAAACTCTCAATGATTCATTTTAGATGTTTCCTCACACTTTCATTTGAAAAAGCTTCACCCCCATTGGGTGTCTTTGCAGATAATTTCGCGACATATGAATATGGTTGAATACCTGCTCAGTCCTCCTGTGTAGGGGTTCAAATCCACAAGTGGACTCTCTCGCAAGCATATCTTTGGCTTTCAGATCCATCGGTCGCGTCACCAGGAGATCCGGCCCATACGTGAGTTCCTCGAATAACTTCGTTGTCCGCGCTTGTATTAGGCCTCAGGATGCATAGATGTCATATGTGGATTAGTAGAAGCCTTGGTTGTCGCGGTTTACGTCGACTTTACCCGCATAGTGCCTGGAGACAAAGATGAAGTATCCCGCTGCCAAAGCGAAGCCTATTGGCCACCAGACGGAAGCGATCAGCAAAGCATTGTGGTTTGCGCAAACTGCGTAAGCGCTAAGAGAATATTGAGGTGCGAGCGTCGAATAAAGCATCACAGGGAAGATCGCCGCACCCCCGACCGCGAGCAGTCCCACGATGAAGAAGTTCGAGGCAACAAACGCACAAGCCTCAAAGTGAGTGCGGAGTCCGAAGGTAAGTGCCAATCCGGAGAGCCCAATGACGAGGACGCCTACCCAACAGAGCGGATTTGTAAGAGCGCTATGCAGCACAGCAGGACGCACAACCCACGACTCGAAAGAAACGATAGGCAGCAGCACCAGTACCAGAAGCCAGAGCTGCCTGGCGTAAGATGCGCTGCGATCGTGTACTGGACCCGACGTTTTAAACTCAAGATAAGTTGCTCCGTGAGCAGCCAGCAGGACGACTGCAAAGATCGCCACGGACACCGTATACCAATCCAGGAGTCCGACATTCCCACGCACACGAAAGTTCGTAAAAAATGCCATGGAGAAATCGCCATTCGCGTTGATCGGAACGCCGCGTTCAACATTACCGGCGGCCGCGCCAAAAAGCACGGCAAGCAGGAGGGTCGCGGCGGAGAAGACGAAGTCCCACAGCTGTTGCCAAAGGCGATCCTCTGCGTGGCCACCAACCTCAATGGAGACGCCTCGAAAAACCAGGCAAAAGAGAATCAAGAAGAGCGCCAGATAGTAGCCCGAGAAGGCCGAAGCCATCAGGCGCGGGAATGCTGCCATCAGGGTTCCCCCAAATCCAACAAGCCAGACCTCATGCCACGACCATAGTGGGCCAATAGCCGCGATCACTTGACGCCGTTCTTGTGGTGTCCTCGCAACAAATAGGTGAAGCATGCCGGCACCGAAGTTACGACCATCCAGAACGACATAGATGATCAACATCAAACCGACGATGATGTACCATGCGGTGATCATGCGAGCTTCTTTCCTTCCTGGACTGTACTCAATGCACTTCCGTCGGCTAGCTGTTGTGGTCTTTGCCAATCTGGACCACGCTCAAGCTCGCGGCCGGTCAAATAGAGAAAGGCCAGACCGAGCACAAAATAAAGCCCGACAAAGCCAATCAGTGTGAACGTGGCATCGCCGTTGTTCACAACCCTGCTGTAACCTTCATTCGTACGAAAGATGTTGTAGAGCAGCCATGGTTGGCGGCCAAGCTCCGCTGTCATCCAGCCAAGGGTATTGGCGATGTAAGGGAGTGGAAATGCCAGCAAGATGATCCAGAGGAGCCAAGTGGTAGACATGAGCCGCCTACGCAAATTCTGCAATACCGCGAATCCCATCAATGCAATAAATGCCACCCCGAGCGTGATCATGAGGTGATATGCGTAGTACAAAAGCTCAATGTTGTCGGGCCAAACACTCTGCGGATATTCGTCGAGGCCGTGCACGTAGCTCGTAAAGGTCCCATAGGCGAGGAAGCTAAGAGCATCCGGGAATTCGATCGGGTTATCTAGCCGCCGTGCGGCAACATTCGGTTGGCCGATAACTGCGACAGCGGCCCTCGAACTTCCTACAAATTTCCCTTCCATGGCGGCAAGGGTCACAGGCTGATATCGTGCGACTATCTTCGCTTGCCGGTCACCAGTAGGCCCTGCCACAAGAAGCGATGCCACCAGACCAACCAACGTTCCGGCTTTCAGGTAAAGCCTGCTCTGCGCTGTGTGTTCCTGACGTAATGTGTAATAGGCGCCGACCGCCGCAACTACGAAGGACCCCGTGACGAGCGCCGCACTTTGATTATGCGCAAATTGTACGAATGCCCAAGGGTTGAAGAGGTAGCTGCGCAGATTGGCTATTGCCAGTGAACCGTCCGGCCCTACGCTGTAACCGACGGGATGCTGCATGAAGGCGTTCGTAACGATAATGAAGGAGCCCGATAACCAGCTTCCAAGTGCAACTCCGACGGCCGCGAGGAAGTGATTGCGTGGACCGAGGCGCTTTTCTCCCCAAATCAATGCTCCAATGAACGCGCTCTCCAGAAAAAACGCGAGCATCCCTTCCATAGCAAGGGTCTGTCCGATCACGCCGCCTGCGTGGCGGGCAAACCCACGCCAGTTCGTTCCAAACTGGAATTCCATGGGGATGCCAGTGACGACCCCCACCGCAAAGTTAAGGCCGAAGATCTTCGCCCAGAATCTTGCTGCCTTGTTGTACTCTTCATCACCAGTTTTGAAAGCGCGCCATTTCCAGTAAACCAAGAACCACGCCAACCCCATCGTAAGTTGGGGGAAGAGGTAGTGGTACACGATGGTGAAGGCAAACTGCAACCGACTCCACAATGCAGGATCTGACAGGCTCGTATCCATGTTGTTCCTTTAAATCCAGTTATTTTCGCTGGTCATCGTGCGCCAGCCAATACAAGTCAAGAGAGAGGCAGCGATAGTTTGGCAACCGGATTGTCTTGCAAGTTTCCTTCTACTGGAGTCGCTCGATAACAAGGTGGTCCGCTGCCTCCAGTCCTGCTCGTACACTGTAGGAACATCATGACGAGGGCAAGCAAGATTTCCCATTCCATCTTTCTGGAACCAGCGAGTCCCAAGAGAGCCCACTGGTGATTACGACCGCATCGTCGACAAGAGCTAGTGCAACGCTGCTAAGTTATTTTCGGGCTCAATGGATTGCTTGTCTTTCCGGTGCCATCATCTTTCTTTCCTCGCCACTCTCTTCTAGGGCTTCAAGGGCCAACGTGAACAAAATGCCGTCTTTGCATCCAGAAACCGAGATAGCAGGTCATCAGACGACCGCGTGGTAAGAGTATGGGGGGGCGTTAGACAAAGAGAAAAGCGGCCGCCGATAATTCGGCCGCCGCCCTCTTAGTTCTTCCGCATTCAAGCCGGAACAAACTGTGTGTCTGCGCCAGGCTCGAAGATCACATACGCCCGACGCCATGGGTCATCGTTTAGCAAACGCCACTTATGTCCCGTGCCTGTATGGTCTTCGGCAAGCAGGACGTCACCCGGATTGAGGACGAACGTCTCACCTCCCTTAGTTGCAAACTCCAGGATGCCACTTAGGGTTAGAACATATTGCGGCGTTGGGTCGTTATGCCAGTCATAGTTGGAATGTGCCGCTGTTTCCTTGAAGTGAATCGATCTGGC
This sequence comes from Granulicella sibirica, assembly GCF_004115155.1. Taxonomy (NCBI): domain Bacteria; kingdom Pseudomonadati; phylum Acidobacteriota; class Terriglobia; order Terriglobales; family Acidobacteriaceae; genus Granulicella; species Granulicella sibirica. The sequence continues at coordinate 1,629,806 of NZ_RDSM01000001.1, read as the reverse complement.
ATTGACGAGAACATCCGGACGGATCGATCCCACAGTTACGTGTGAGTCCCCGTCGGGGCCGGTGTAAAGACGATATGCGCGAATCATATTTCCTCCTTCAATATTGCGAAGAGCCTTGCGGCCGACAACCGGCTGTAAGGCTCTTCAGCCTCACAGGTTCACAATGTTAAGAGCCGCTGCCGTATCGGCGCGGACCTTCTTGCATAGTTCTGTATTGGTAATCAATGACTGTCCATAGGAGGGAATCATCTCGCGAAGCTTATCGATCCAGCCGCCATGGTCCAACTTGTTCGTGAAACACCGCTCTATGACGTCCAGCATGATCGCGACCGATGTCGAAGCGCCTGGGGACGCCCCGAGCATTGCTGCCAGAGATTGGTCTTCCGCGCTCACGATCTCCGTGCCGAATTGAAGAATCCCACCATGAATCGGGTCCTTCTTGATAATCTGCACACGTTGGCCAGCGACTTCCAGACGCCAATCCTCCTCATTGAGGTCGGGATAGAACTCGCGAAGCGCGGCGAACCGTTCTTCATCGGATTCCAACACCTGCCCGACGAGATACTCCGTCAAAGCGACGTTGTCTCTCCCTACGGCAAGCAGGGGTAACAAGTTTTCTGGATCAATCGCGCCGAAAAGATCCAGATAGGATCCATGCTTCAGGAACTTCGTGGAGAAGCCCGCATACGGCCCAAAAAGAATGGACACCTTCCCGTCAACGTGGCGGGTATCCAGATGCGGCACTGACATCGGCGGAGACCCCACAGAAGCCTTGCCATAGACCTTCGCATTGTGCTCCGAGGCGACCTTTGGATCATCGCAACGAAACCAGATGCCACTCACTGGAAAGCCCGCGTAGCCTTGTCCTTCGGGGATGCCTGATTTCTGAAGAAGAGGCAGCGAACCACCGCCTGCACCGATGAAGACAAATTTGGTTTCGAGTTCTTCGACCTCGCCGGTCATCTCATCTCGCACCTTAACGTTCCAGAGTGCGCCCGCTCGCTTGAGGTCTTGGACGCGATGTAGAAACTTGATCGAGAACCCTTCGGTCTTGAGAAGCGCGTCAAGCAACACCGAGGTCAAGGCCCCGTAGTCAACGTCGGTTCCTGTACGCATGCGGGTCGCCGCGACCTTCTCTTCTGGATTGCGTCCATCCATCACCAGCGGGAACCACTCTTTCAGCTTATCCTTGTCTTCCGTATATTCCATTCCCTGGTAATTAGGGTTCGCAGTCAGAGCCGCATAGCGTCGCTTCAGGAAATTGACGTTGTCTTCGCCGCGCACAAAACTGCAGTGCGGCACCGAATGAATAAACGCCTGAGGATCCTTAATAGCGCCCTCACGCACAAGATAGGACCAGAACTGGCGCGACAGGTCGAACTCCGTGTTCACGGTCAACGCTTTCGAGATATCGACGTTGCCTGAAGCGTCTTGAGGGGTATAGTTCAGTTCGCACAAGGCCGCATGACCAGTGCCCGCATTGTTCCAGGCGTTGGAACTCTCCTGTGCTTCGGAATTCAAGACCTCGTAGATCACGATTTCCATTGAAGGATCGAGACGTTTGAGAAGTGTCGCAAGCGTGACACTCATGATGCCGGCTCCGATGAGTACCGCATCTGGCTGCTGTAATGACTCCATGGTGAAGCCTCCTTGTTTTGCCATAACGTTGGTTAGTGAATCGCCCGTGTATCGACACTTTCGAAGAGTGTGTGATTATCTCGATAGTCGACATGGATCCCGACGATGACGGGCCCGGACGCGTCCAGAGCTTGCTTCATGACAGGCCTGATCTCGTCAGGGGAGCGGATCATCATTCCCGTCGCTCCGAAAGCTTCCGCATACTTGACTGGATCGACGGGGCCAAATTCGATACCGGAGGCTCGCCCATACTTCACTCGCTCCTGCGTTGCGACCATGTCGTAGGTTCCATCGATCCAGACCATGTGCACAAGATGAGATTGAAGACGGACGGCTGTCTCAAGCTCCATAGCAGAAAACATGAAGCCCCCATCGCCGGAGATCGACACAACTTTGTCGGCCGGGCGCACAAGCGTCGCAGCAATTGCCCACGGGAGTGCAACGCCGAGCGTCTGTTGCCCGTTGCTGATGAGAATTTGCCGAGCGCGAAAGCTGTGTAGGTTACGTGCGATCCAGAGATGAAACGAACCCATATCGAGGCAGAGGCTCATGTCCGGCGACAGGAGTGACTGAAGTTCATTCACGATGCGGAGAGGATGGATCGGTGTGCCGTTCTTGGCGGCGCTGATCCGGGCCATCTCCTCGCGTTCCCGGGCGATCTCGACCAGGAGATTAGACATCTCAAGATCAGGTCCCGAATGTTTGATCAGCGGTGTTAGCGCTGCCACCGTTGCGCCTACATCACCAACCAGCTCCACGCTGGGACGATAACTGTTATCAATATCGGCGCCTTCCACGTCGATATGAATAATCGGTCGCGCTTTTCCGCGGTTCCAGATGGATGGCCAGTACTCCACTGGATCGTAGCCAATGGTGACTACTAGATCCGCGTGAGCCAGAGCCATATCCCCGGGAAGATTATTCGTCTGCCATACTCTCCCCGCAAAATTCGGAAACTCCGTCAACGAGACTGCGCCCGCAGCCTGAAAGGTTCCGACAACCGGCAGCTTGCCATCGAGAAGAAGACGTCGAATCGCGTCGACATTGGACACTTTACTCGCGAGCATACCCAGCAACACGATCGGCTTCTTCGCTTTGTTGATGAGCCTTGCCGCTTCCTGAATAGCTGCGGCATCTGCCGCACCAAGGCGAGGCGCCAGACTCGGTTCAAGAACTTCGCAGGCAGCAGGTGCTGCCATTACGTCGGTCGGCAAGCTGACGAACGAAGCTCCCGGCCGGCCTCCTTCAGCAGCGCGGAATGCATTCTCCATCACCTCAGCGACCGCTCTGGGAGAATCGACTTCAACACTGTACTTCGTCACTGGTTTGCAAAGGTTCACAGAGTCTAGCGTCTGATGGATCTTCTTCAGCCTGTCCTCTAGACCCACGGCTCCCCCGAGGGCGACGATCGGATCGCCTTCTGTGTTCGCTGTGGCTAGACCCGTGACCAGATTCGATGAGCCGGGACCCGACGTCGCAATCGCGACACCAGCTCTGCCGGTCATCCGACCGATGCCCCCCGCAATGAACGCGGCGTTCTGTTCGTGACGACAGACGACAGTCTGAATAGCTGAATCCTTGAGCGCATTGAATACGCTGTCGATCTTCGCGCCTGGAACGCCGAAGATCCACTTAACGCCTCGTCGTTCCAGTGCTTCGACGACGACTTCGGCGCCAATCTTTGCTTTTTGCGGTGCGGCGCTTTCCTGACTCATGCCTTTTTCTCCGAGTGGTTTCCCTCAGCGGCACTGAGAGCTTTCGAAACATCCGCCGTAAGGTCCGCCCGAAGGAACGCTTCGTTGTCGGGCAGAGCCAGGTGAAATTCCTTGATCATTTCGACCTTCAGAAGCAGCTCGTTTCCAGCGCAGTCCAGCACATGTCCGCCCTTGCTTCGGTCCTTCGAGAGGAAGTGAAAGTGATAGCCCGGAATGCCCACGGCGCTAACATACGGCGGCGACCAGAACCCGACAAGGGTTCCCTCCACGTCGTTAAAGCTGAATTCAGGTTGCGACTCCGCGGCGGTCTTCAACGAAATACCATCCTGCGTTCGGGGCATCGCTCGCGTGCGGATACGGCTGAAACGTCCATCAACCCGGAAAGCGTAGAAGACGTTCTGCGACCGGCGGTGCTCGTCGCAGAGATCGCAAAGATCGCCGAAGCTGATGAGGTTAGTTAGCACAGACTCATCGTCATCGGAAAAGTGCAGAACCGTCGCGAAAGGTGTCCCCGCATCGTCCTGAACACGATGGACTGTTCCGTCGCTCTTGACCTGGTAGATCACGCCATCCAGCAAGACCATCTCACCATCAAGCGCATCGAAGGTGCCCAGTCCAAAATCGCCGTGAAGCAAAAGTTGGCCCGCAGAGACCGCCTCTTCGTACACACCTTGTACGAGCGCCCTGGATGTGGATATCTGAAACAAGGTGTGAGTCGACTTTGCAAGAGCTCGCTGAAGGATCCGCGTAACGAACCTGGACGTATCCTCACCGGTTGCGTGCGCTCGCTGTTGCAAAGTATCGGACAATCCCTCCGGGATTTCGCACTCTAAGGTTGCCATCGGCCTCGCTCAGTCATAGTCATTCGGGCATGCTGCTTACCCGTGTCATTTCCGAATCGGCCTTAAAGAGACCAGTCCTGGTGAGGATGTTATTTAGCTGCGCGGTGCGCCACAATTCAGGCTTTCTGTTATATCCACCGACAAAGTTAGCGAGTTACACTCGCACCGATCGCTGTGAATCGGCTGCCACGGCCGACAAAAACCGCAGCTACGCGTTGGAGTTGCGAAGTTTTCCCCTTGCAAGCTCACACCCGGAGACTCTATGGATAACTCAGGCCAGAAGTCGAAACCGATCACCCTTGAGGCCTTGGGCGTCATTGGGACCACGATCGGCATTGCGTCGTTAGCATTCGTTTTCACAGCAGCGTGGCTCACGCCACATCGGCTGACGCCCGAGAAGATCGTTTCCGCTCTGAAGCCCCCCGGCGGTCCCGCACTGGGACACCGGAGAAACCACGCGAAAGGCATCTGTTTTATGGGAACGTTTGACGCGAACGGTGCCGGATCAGAGCTTTCTCGCTCGACGCTGTTCGAGTCGGGAAGCTACCCGGTAGTCGGACGATTCAACATCGGTAACGCTGACCCGGCAACTCCCGACCCCATGGCGCAAGTGCGGGGACTCGGTGTCCGCATCATGGCCCCCACGGGCCAGGAGTGGCGCAGCGCGATGATCGACGCTCCCGTCTTTGTCGCTCCGACACCGCAAGCCTTCCTTGAACTCTTGAAGGCAGGCGCGAGCAAAGACCCCAACGCAATCAAACAGTACAGTGAGCATCACCCCGAGATGCAAACATTCGCTTCTTGGGCAAAAAGCCATGACCGAACAGAAAGCTGGACTGAAGACCGTTTCAACAGTCTCGATTCTTTTGTTTTCGTCAGCAGAGAAGGACTCAGAAGTACCGTCCGCTGGTCTCTCGTGCCTATGTCGAAGGCGGTTACAATCCCCACCGACGAGCTGGCGAAGCGGGATCCTGACTTCTTGCAAGAAGATATCGTCCAAAGGGTGCAGTCAAAGCCGCAGGATTGGCGCTTGATGGTCACTGTCGCCGGAGCAAATGACCCTACAGCGGATCCAACCAGGGCATGGCCCGTAGACCGCCCCACCGTTGACGTTGGAATCCTGCATGTGAACCAGATTCAACCCGAAGCCGATGGCCCGTGCCGTGATGTTAGCTTTGACCCCACGGTACTTCCCAAAGGCATTGAGACCTCGGACGATCCGTTTCCCGCAGCGCGCTCCGCCGCGTATCGCGTTTCATTCAACAAAAGGCTCGAGGAAGCGTCACAGTATCCCCGCACACAGCCGGAAGGAAGGCCATGAGAGCGCCTCGCACACAGTTTGCCGCACCTCAGAAGCTCCTGCACTGGTCAATGGCTGCGTTGATCATCGCGATGCTATTCATCGGCGTGGGAATGGTCTCGACCGTGGCACCGAAATATCTCACCCTTCTCAATATCCACAAGTCGCTCGGTATCGTCATTCTCGTTCTGGCATTGGTTCGTATCGCAACGCGCAGGCATTATGGCGTCCCCCCATTGCCGGCGGATCTCCCGTTCTCCATAAGATTTGCAGCAGAGTCTTCGCAGTACCTGTTCTATGCGCTGATGGTCGCGATGCCCTTGATCGGTTGGGGAATGTTGTCTGCCGCTTCCCATCCAGTCATCCTCTTCGACGCCCTCACTCTTCCGGCGATTCTGCCGGTCAATCCGAATTTGTATTCTCTTCTTCGGCGTACGCACGACTTCCTGGGACTCGTGTTCTTTGCGTTCATCCTGATGCACGTCGCGGCGCTTCTCTTTCACAAGTTGGTGCGACGCGACGGAGTGTTCGACACAATGACACCCTCTCTCTTTCCTCATTCGCGCCATTCAGCTCCAGATATGCCTTACGACCAAATGGACAGAAGTAGCGGCGGGAGGCCAAGTCATGAATAGCTTCGAAGAGGATACGCGGGCACTCCAACAGCTTGAAGACGAAAAACGTGCCTTGGAGAATCGGCCGCACAACGGCTACGAGGACGCGGCTCGCGTAGCTCGGCTGCGCTCCGAAATCGAAGCCATTGAAGAACGAATCTTGCGCGACAAACAACGCGCGGACCCAGGGCAAGGTTAAAGCGACGCGGCTTGATCAGGCATGACAGTGAAGTGGATTGACGGGAGATCACAATGGCAACGTTCGAAGGATTAGAAGGTCTGCAACATCTCGCCGCGCCCCCGGGCGCATATGCCAGACTACAACCGGACCAGATCGCCAGAGCCGCACGATACGGCATTCAGCGGTCCTACCTGGCGAACGCGAGGCTGTATCGCCAAGGGGAACGGGGGGCGGATTTCTACATCGTGCTGGAGGGAACGGTCCAGACATTCTGGTCAAAAGGGATCACGGGCGAAGAGCATTTCATCACACTGGAGGCAGGCGAGTTTAGCGGGGAACTTAATCTGCTGAACCAAAGGGAGACTTTGATTGCTGCACGCGCGATGGCCGGCAGCACCGTATTACGGATAACACGTGAGCGCCTCCGTGAGTTTCTTATCGCTGAGCCGGAGATCAGCGAACTCGTCATCAAAGCAATTGTGCACCGGCGCCAGTGGTTCATTCAGCTAGGCGTGGGCGGTCTTGTTCTCGTTGTCAGCCAAGAGTCTGACAGAATTGCCCTTTTCCTTACCGCAAACTCATATCCATTTCAGTCGATGAGCACCGAAGAGTTCTCCGAGGCACATTCAGTCATAAAGCCAGAGAAAGTGCAGCTCGACCGACTCCCTGCAGTCATGAGCGCGAAATGGACCTTGCAACGTCCGGAACTGCGCGAACTCGCCGACAAGCTGGGAATCTCAGAAGACGTCCGAGAAGGCATTACCTGGGATGTCCTCATCGTGGGGGCAGGACCGGCAGGTCTTGCAACTGCTGTCTATGCCGCGTCAGAAGGTCTCCGGACCCTTGTATTGGACAACTACGCCGCCCAAGGACAGGCAGGAACCAGCTCACGGATTGAGAACTACCTGGGCTTTTCGAGCGGTATTTCAGGTGCTGAACTCGCAAAACAAGCTCAGGTGCAGGCTGAGAAGTTCGGCGCCACCGTCGCCATTTGTAGGACAGTGATCGGAATCGATTGCTCGGAAGAGCCCTTCACGGTAACCCTCGCGGATGATCAAACAGTCGCCGCGCGAACCGTAGTGATCGCCACTGGCGCTAACTATCGCAAGCTCAACGTTCCGGGACTCGAACGATTCGAGGGGGCGGGGCTTCGTTATTCGGCGACACCCATTGATGTACATCCGTGCGTTGGACAGCCCATCGTGATTGTCGGCGGCGGGAACTCTGCCGGACAAGCAGCTATGTTTCTCTCTACCCGAGCTAGCCATGTCCATATGCTCATCCGCAGACCGCAACTTTCGAACACGATGTCAGATTACCTGGTACAGCGCATACACGCTTCCAAATCGATCACGTTACATACCTGTTCGGAAATCATCGCCCTCGATGGAACAAGCCACTTGGATTCGGTAACCTGGCAATCCCGTGCTACTGGTGAGACAAGGCGTTTCGAGACCGAACACTTGTTTGTAATGATCGGTGCCGACCCCTGCACAAAATGGCAGCAGGACTGCGTGGCCCTCGATGCCAACGGCTTCGTGAAAACATCTTCGAGTTCGGAGGATCAAGGGCCTTTCGAAACGTCAGTGCGAGGCATCTTTGCGGTGGGTGACGTGCGGTCCGGCTCGGTTAAGCGTGTGGCCTCGGCAGTTGGTGAGGGTTCGGTTGTGGTCGCTTCGATCCACCGGTACTTGGGAACTTTAGGAGCTTGATAAAAGTTGATTCGACTACGAGTCCGTTTATTGTTTTTACCTTGATTAACCGCCACCACCAGCTTTGAAAATTACATTGAGCTTGTCAACTGACAAGGAGGAGATACACCATGAAGAAAGTCTTGATTACGGGAGCAGGAACGGGATTTGGATATGAAGCAGCCATGCGATTGGCTGAAAAGGGATTCGACGTGATCGCAACAGTCGAGATCTGGTCTCAAGTACAGACACTAAAGCGCCAGGCGGCGCAGCGCGGTGTCACTCTTACAGTAGAGAAGCTTGACGTCACCAACGATGGAGATAGAAGGAAGGCTCTAGGCTGGGGCATCGAGATTCTCGTCAACAATGCCGGAGTGTTGGAAGGCGGCTCCGTTCTCGATATCCCTGGTGAAAACATTTCCCATCAGTTCGATGTGAACGTGTTTGGTCCGCTTTTGCTCACCCAGGGTATTGCCAAGCAGATGGTCGAGCGTGGCAAGGGGCGGATCGTGTGGGTTTCGTCTCGCGAAGGTCTCAACACCAATCCGTTTACAGGCATCTATTCCGCCTCGAAGCATGCAGTCGAAGCGATCGCGGAAACGATGAGTCTCGAACTCCAGGAGTTCGGGATCGAGGTCGCTACCGTGAACCCCGGTCCCTTTCTCACCGGTTTCAATGACCGAGGCTTTGAGACTTGGAAGAGCTGGGAAGACAATCCCTCCGAACGCCTTTTCGACTACTCGAAACTTGCCTTCCCCCGCGCCCAATTTGATCCCGAAGCTGTCTATGTAACGCTAACGGCGGTTGCCGCCGGCGAAGTCGACACCTACCGCAATCTTGAGCCGAAATCGATGCTCGAAGAAACCAAACATCTCATCGAGGCGCCGTGGTCCAAGAAGATTCGGGACGGTCTCGGCACTCGGCCAGCAAGTTTGCAACACTCCTTTGAGATGAAGCCTGAAACGCCTGTAACGGAGTGAACCTAACGCATTGCTGCACTACGAGAATGTGCCAGGAGTAACAGAAAGGGGAGGCTATACAGCCTCCCCTTCTTCCGGTGGCAAGCTTTTTGGTATCGGTCCAGGCCCCGATGCCAACTTTTGCAACGCTCGCTTGGGGTGGTGCTCTCAAAGCGGCCAGCGATGGAAGCCCATGGATTGGCAGATGCCCTTCGGTAAAAACACCACTTTTGAGGCGGTGTCCGAAACGCTATCAAATGCCATACTTGCTTCGAGGTCAAGACATTCGGACGGAGGTTGTGAGACTTGCACGGTAATTGGGCATCCCGCCTTGCAAATCCCGGCGTCCGCATTCCTTTGCTCGGACTTTCTGGTCGCAGGGCAACCCTGTGCGGCGTTCTTTGCGGCACGCTCCTGTTTGTGCTGGGTTGCCACACCTTCCATCATTCCCCTAGTCCCTCTATTCACTTCACGCAGGTACCCAAGCACGCATCGATGGGCGGACCTGCCGCCATCGATCCTATCAAGGGTACTGTTTCCAATAGCACACCCGGAGCCAAGATCATGCTCTACGCGCTCACTGAAGGGACGTGGTGGGTCCAGCCGTTCCATAGCCGCGGGATCACAGATATTGCGGCCGATGGGACATGGACCAATCACTCTCACCTGGGGGAGCAATATGCGGCCCTGCTCGTTAATGGAACTTATCCAATCATTCAGAGACGCACTACGCTGCCAGCGGTAGGCGGCGATGTCCTCGCGGTTGCTACGACTCCCGGCGACTTCAACCGTCCGCCAGACCCAAAGCCCATACGCTTCAGCGGCTACGATTGGGATATTCGATCCGGCGGAGGAGACATTGGAGGGGACTTCTGTGGCTACGAAGCATCCAATGTATGGGTAGACGACAAGGGATATCTCCATTTGCTGATGGAGGAACAAGGAGGCGAGTGGCATTGCGCTGGCCTCAAGATGTCCCACAGCCTTGGCTATGGGACCTATCGCTTCGTGATCGCCGACAGCACTCATTTTCCTCCGTCCGCGACGTTCGACATGTTCATGCGTCCAGACCACGAAGATCCGGACCAGCGAACCGGATTCTCCATCGCGCTGGGTCAGGGAAATAAGGCAGATGGTCCCAACGGGGATTTTGTTGTTCAGCCATATTATGTTCCAGGGAATAGCGTTCGCTTCAATGCTCCGGTGGGAATCATGTCCTACGTTCTGCGATGGGAACCTGGCAGCGCTGCGTTCAAAGGTTTCTCAGGCATATCGCCAACGCCGCGTGGAACTGTGAAGGAGCAGGTGTTCCGATCAGGCATACCTATTCCGTCCGAAGAGAGAGTTCACTTCAATTTCTATGACTTTCATCACTCCAAAAGCGGTCTTCGGCATCCAGTGGAGATCGTGGTCGAGAAATTTGAATATCTACCTTGACCGCTATAACCGTATATTGCTAGGCATCACGCTTTTGCTAGTGGCCCAAGGGCTTCGACCTGCTTCAGCCCTTGATGGCAAACGATCTCTTGCGCAGTACGTTCACAACGTCTGGGGAGTGGACAACGGCTACATCGGCGGCGACGTCTATGCCATCGCGAAGTCCTCGGACGGCTTTCTCTGGCTAGGCACGGAGCATGGCCTTGTTCGCTTCGATGGCTTCGAATTTACGTTGATACAGGCACCTCTTGCGGATCAGAGGCCCATCGGCGCGGTGCGCGGCATGGTCGAAGATCGCGATGGAACTCTATGGATACGTCTTGATGGCCCGCGCCTCTTGAGATATCGCGATGGCATCTTCGAGGATGCCGCCATAAAGCTCTCGTTCTTCGATCCTGTGTTGACGGCGATGGCGCCCGACCACGCCGGGAACATGTTCCTATGGGGTATACAGAAAAAGCTCCTGCGATTCCGTGGAAATCGATTTCAACCGCTGCTTAACGAAGCGCCAGACTTCTTAATGATTTCCATCGTGGAATCGACCACTGGTTCCATATGGCTTGGCACGCGGGATTCCGGTTTGTACCGAGTCGACGTTGGTGTACCGATCCAGGTAGTGCCCGAAACAGGAATTCATAGCGTCAACGCGCTGGCCCCCTCGGAACACGGAGGGGTATGGATAGGCTCCGAGACTGGCCTCCATCTTTGGGAGAACGGTGCGCTTGTACCTCTGGAACTCCCGGGTCCCCTTCGCCATGCTCAAGTCCTCGCGCTTGTACGTGACCGTTACCGCAACCTTTGGGTGGGCACGGACAACGGGATGTATAGGCTTGACTCTGAACGCAAGGTAGTCACCGGATTCTATCGGCATCCCGACGATCCCCGTATCTTATCGATCTACGAAGACGACGAAGGTGGTCTGTGGTTCGCGGGCTCCCATAGCATCGAGAGATTTCGGGATGGCATGTTTACGGCGATCACTAAACGCGAGACAGAACTCAACGAGGTTGATGGTCCTGTGTTTGCTGATGATGCGAATCGCACTTGGTTTGCCCCGGCGACCGGAGGGCTCTTTTGCCTCGAAGGCAGCTCCGTGAAGCGTATTCCCGTGGACGGGTTGGGCCGCGACGTTATTTATTCGATCGACGGCAGCAAAGATGAGCTATGGCTAGGAAGACAGCACGGAGGCCTGACCGAGTTGATGCGTCGTAATGGCCATTGGGTGTCCCGAACATTTACCCAGCGGGACGGGTTGGCCCAAGACAGCGTTTATACGGTGACACGCGCACACGATGGGTCGGTATGGGCCGGGACAGTGAGTAACGGAGTGAGTGTGTTACGCGATGGGCGATTCAAGACCTACGCGATGAACAACGAACCTCAGTCCAAGGTTATCTTCTCGTCGTTGGAGGCGGCAGACAAGAAAATGTGGTTCACATCATCCGGCGGACTAATGTCTTTCGATGGAGATCATTGGGTAACCTACCCGGCAGTCGCGGTTGTTCCGCGCCTGGATCTGCTGACCGTCTTTGAAGACTCCGGCCATGTATTGTGGGTTGGCACATCTCGCGGCCTTGCGCGTTTCGAAGGGGGTCAGATCGAAGTGATGCACAATCTGCCACAGGCGCTCAGCGAGGAGATACTAAACATTGCGCAAGACTCCATGGGATTTTTGTGGGTTGTCACGGGTCAGCATGTACTGCAAATCGATCGAACGAAACTGATGTCCGGGAACCTGCAAAAGGAAGATGTGGTGAGTTACGGGGGCGACGACGGACTGATTGAGACGCAGGGAGTCAGGCGAAATCGCTCCCTTGTTTCAGACCCTTCCGGGCGCATCTGGTTTTCGTCACTTCATTCTCTTGCCGTCGCCGATGTGTCGGGGGCCGCAGGGTACCCCCAGCCTGTACGCGTCCGCATCGAATCCGCGACAGCCGAAGGAATCTCTCCCGAATCAAAGCAGAGCATGATCCTGCCCCCAAACACGCAAAATATCACTTTTCGCTACGGCGGAACAAACCTGGCCATGCCGGAACGTACACGGTTCCGCTATCGGCTGGATGGGTTGGATCAAAGCTGGAGCATCGGCGCTTCTTCGCGCCAGGTAGTCTTCACTCCACTTTCACCCGGCAGCCATACCTTTCGCATCATGGCATCGAGTGCCCTTGGAGTTTGGAATGGCCCTGAGAGTGACATCGTGTTTCAGGTCCAGCCTGCCCTCTGGCAAACCTGGTACTTCCGAACTCTCGGTGTCATCCTCGGCGGAGCCCTTGGTGTCGCGCTGTACCGCTTCCGCTTGATGCAGGTCACGAGTCAACTCAACAGACGTTTCCAAGACAGACTCGCCGAGCGTACCCGAATCGCTCAGGATCTACATGACACACTATTACAGGACGTCATAAGTGCATCCATGCAACTCGATGTTGCGCAAGACTACGTCCCGGAGGATTCGGCAGCTAAGCCTCAGGTTCGCCGTGTACTGCACCTGATGCGTCAAGCGACAGCAGAAGGAAGAGCAGCATTACGTGGGCTCCGAACCATCGACAGCTCCGCGAGTCTAGAAGAGGCCTTCAAAAAGCTGGCAGATGAGCTCTCTCACACTACAACCTCGACTTACGAAATAACTTCTCGTGGCACTCCGCGAGATTTGAAGCCGGCTGTCCGGGATGAGGTGTGTCGCATAGGGCGGGAGGCCTATATCAATGCCGTTTCACATGCCAAAGCAAGCAAGATAAACATCACCGTCGAGTATGGATCGGGATCGTTCCATTTCATGGTGACAGACAACGGTTGTGGAATCGATTCAGAAATACTTAAGCGTGGCCGTGATGGTCACTGGGGACTAGCCGGTATGAAAGAACGCGCAAGGGAGATCGGATGCGCTGTAAAGATCCGGAGCCACACTCCGGGAGGCACGGAAGTGGAGCTTAGCATTCCAGCCGCGATCGCCTACGTCCCACAAAACTCCGAGCGATTCTATTCCCCATGGCAAATGCTTCGGCGTTATTCCAGGCAAGAGAACGAAAGGAAAAGACCAAGATGACAGTTCAACCAGCCGCAATCCGAGTGTTGTGCGTTGATGATCACCCGGCCATGCGAGAAGGTGTTGCGGCCTATATCCGCGCTGCCGGAGATATGCAAATGGTTGCGGAAGCCGTGACTGGACAAGAAGCAATCGAGCAATATCGTGTCTATCAGCCAGATGTAACGCTGATGGACCTGCGACTTCCAGATATCAGCGGTCTAGATGCATTGCTGGCGATACGAAGAGAGTTCAGCGAAGCACGAATCATCATGCTGACGACCTTCGATGGCGATGCGGACATTCGACGTTGTCTTGAATCCGGAGCGCAGGCGTACCTCCTGAAGACTATGCCCCGTGCAGAGATACTGGAGACCATCCGGAAGGTTCATCAAGGAAAACGTTATGTGCCACCTGAGGTTGCTGCTCAACTGGCGCAGCATTTGGGGCAGGCTCCTCTGAGCCGGCGAGAGATCGAGGTGGTTCAAAAGATCGCCGAAGGCAATCGCAATATAGATATCGCGACTAGTCTTTTCATTAGCGAAGAGACGGTAAAAGGACACATCAAGCACATCATGGAAAAGCTGGAGGCCAGCGATCGGACGGAAGCTGTGGCAATCGCCGTCCGGCGGGGGATCATCAGGCTCTAGCCTCTTATGACGGATCGTCTTGCAGTACTCGCCACTTGTCAACCCGCCAACGAACGGTGGAACGAGGATGATTGAAGGCGATCACGCAATGCTGATGTCCGCTCTCCCAGAAGCATTTGACGTCCGCTCCGATGATTTGGGGTGGCCTTCTCCATTTTGAGAGGTGGGTCTGCGTTCTTCTTGCGCCAGACCCACCGTCGCTCTATGGTTGCTGCGGTGCCTCGCGCCGGTTTATCCGCGCTCTCCGAGAACACTTTGAGCCCCTGGAGCACGTTGCCAGCCTGGATACGCAATCGCCCTTTTCAGCCTCGTGTCCCCAGTTGCATACTGCGGAGCCGCGGAGCTTTGATGTTGCTGTGCAGCGGCATGGCCGCGCAATCCAATAACGTCTCGCGTCTTTCGGGCAGGCATTCCCATACCGTCTACTGAGACGATTTGTTTGGACTTCTATGACTTCCATCGTTCGCACAGCGGTCTTCAGCATAGAACTTCAATCGTGATCAATAAGGCCTCATTTCTACCCTGGAGCGATATGAGGCCTCGCGGTCGACGTGCTCTTCGACGGGTGGGGATTCGCATCTGCAGTGATGGAATAGGCAATCGTTCGATGCCCAATCAACATTTGCACGGCCGACGCGTAATGAGGCACCGTCAAGGTCATCTTTCATGACGCGGCGGCCCCCCTTGAGCTCTCTGACATACTTTTTCTCCGCCATGCTGCGCGGATTCGGTAACAATATAATTCGATGGACCGCAGGTCGCCCGTGTCGTCTTCCCGTCGACCGTCAGATCCAGGAACGCCGCTTTCGAGTTGTTTCCGCATCACCGCTTGGAGTGACATCATGTCTTGATTGGGTCCTCCAGTTGGGAGAAAGTTTATGAAGATTTCCCGGAAGAAGTTGACAGGTTGCATAAGCGATTTCGCCTCTCAACCATACGGATCTAAGGACTTGGTTCGGATCGTGGCTGCCACGGCGTTGCTATGTAGCGTCCTGACACTCGCCTCCGGATGTCGAAGCCGTGTCGAGTCGCGGAAGCCCTCAATAATCTTTGGCCATATCCCTCCGTCTGTAGTTGGCGGTCCTGACCAACTTGACCAAATTGACGGCCGGATAGTAAACGGAGAACCAGGGACCCAGGTTGTTATTTATGCACAGAGCGGCCGCTCGTGGTTCGTGCAACCGTTCCGGAGTCGGCAACTGACCGAAGTCGCAGGCGATGGAAGCTGGAGCAATGTCACCCATTTTGGTCAGCGATACGCAGCTCTCCTTGTGCGGCCAGGCTACCATCCAACCTCGACAATCTCCACCTTACCTACGGTGAATGAGAATATCCTTGCCATCACGGTTGTGGACGGATCTGCCAACCATGCAACGGACCCAGTGATTCTTCACTTCAGCGGCTATGACTGGAAGGTTCAAACTGGCCTTGGGGATCGTAGTGGTGAGGTCTGTGACTACGAAGCATCGGATGTGTGGGTCGATGGTCAGGGATTTCTGCACATGTTGATGGGGCAGGAGGGAGGCCAATGGCACTGCGTGGGCCTTCGTCTCACGCGAAGCCTCGGCTACGGATCATACCGATTCGTGGTCTCGAACAGTGCCCGCCTACCGCCCTCGGCGGTTGTGCAGGTCTTTACCTACCTTGACAGCGAAGACTCAGCACATCGAACTGGCCTGGGCATCCAACTGAGCCGGTGGGGCAAGCCAAGCGAAGATAATGCTGGCTATCTAGTTGCTCCGTACTACGTTCCCGGCAATTCAACTCACTTCAGTATTCCAAATGGGCTGATAACCCATGAAATACACTGGCAACCCGGCATGGCAGAGTTCGCGAGCTTCAGAGGTCTTTCTACCGCTTCTCGTGATCGAATAACGGATCACGTCTTTAGGGGGGATATCCCAATACCGTCAAACGAGACGATCCGTCTCGACTTCTATGACTTTCATCACTCGCACAGCAGCCTTCAGCATCCCATTGAAATTGTGGTTCAAAAGTTTGAATACCTACCCTAGTCAATTCGGATTCAAGACCGTCATATGCGGCCTCGCAGTTTTTGTGCTCTTTCACGGCTGGATATCCGCATCTGCGCTTGGCGGCCGGGCGTCGCTCGATCAATACGTACATTCTTCCTGGGGACCGGATAAGGGATATTTAGGTGGTACTGCTTTCGCCATCGCTCAATCCGGGGACGGCTACCTCTGGTTCGGCACTGAGCATGGATTGCTCCGGTTCGACGGCTACGAATTCACCCTTATTGTTCATTTACCTTCGGACAATAGACCATTCGGCGCAGTTCGTGGATTGGTAGAAGATGCCGACGGCAATCTATGGATCCGTCTGAATGGATCACGTGTCTTGAGATATCGTGACGGGACATTTGACGATGCGGAGTCCGCGTTTGAACTCTTCGACATAACTTTCACCGCCATGTCGCGAGATTCTAGCAAGAATATGCTTTTGTGGGGCCTGCAACGGAAGACCGTCCGTTTTCGGAACGGTCAATTCAGTCAGTTCTTATCACCTGACAAGATTGACGGCATAGTCGTGTCGATGCTCGAAACTTCGCCCGGGGAGCTATGGCTTGCTACGCGAGACTCAGGTCTATACAAATTCGGCAATGGTGCCTACACGCAAGTGATTCCTCACTCAGCGCTTCGGAGCATAAATGCTCTTGCGCCTGCCGAGGATGGTGTTTGGATCGGCTCCGATAATGGCCTACACCTCTGGATCCACGGGCGAATGGTCCCCCTCGACCTGCCGGAGGGGTTGCGGAAGGCACAGGTTTTGGCTCTGGCGCGAGACCACCATCGAAATCTTTGGGTGGGTACTGATAAAGGTCTTTACCGGGTCGACAACCAGAGCAAGCTCGTCACGGGACTATATCGCGACGGTGGCGACAATCCAATTTCCGCAATCTACGAGGATGCAGAGGGAGACATTTGGTTTGCCGGGCTGGGTGGCGTTGATCGTCTGCGGGAAGGCATGTTCACCTCAATCTCGCAACGAGATACCTCACTGAAGGAGATTGGTGGGCCTATTTTTGTAGACGGACTAGGGCGTACCTGGTTCGCACCCATCTCTGGCGGTCTTTTTTGCCTCCAAGACGGTACGACGAAACGTGTGGCCTCGCCGGAACTAGACCATGACATCATCTACTCAATCACTGGTAGCGACGATGACCTCTGGCTCGGCCGCCAAAAAGGTGGACTTACTGAGCTTAGACGAGTCGGTAATGACTGGTTAGCTCACACATATACACAAAAAGACGGATTAGCTCAGAACAGCGTGTACACCGTAACTCGCGCACACGACGGCAGTGTGTGGGCAGGGACAGTGAGTGGAGGCATCAGTGTTTTACGAAACGGGCGGTTTACGACCTATGACGTCAACAATGGACTAAAGTCCAACGCAGTATTCTCGTCGTTGGAAGCTGCGGACAAGAAGTTGTGGTTCGCGTCCCCCAGTGGCCTGGTGTCCCTCGATGATGGCCGGTGGACGACATACGCCACACCTAATGCCGGAACCACCGTGAATGCTAGAACCCTATTTGAAGACTCGAACCACATCCTCTGGGTGGGCACATCCCATGGTGTCGGCCATTTCAACCATGGGCGAATTGAAATGCCTTTCGATCCTCCACAGCTGCTCAATGAGGAGGTACTTAGTATCGGCGAAGATGTTCGAGGTTTTCTCTGGATCGTCACCTCAGCCCATGTGCTGCAAATCGACCGAGCAAAGTTGCTATCCGGAAGCATCAAAGAAAATGACGTCCTGAGTTATGGACTGGCGGACGGACTGACAGAAACGGAAGGAGTAAGGCGCGACCGCTCGCTCTTTTCGGATTCGTCTGGACACATCTGGCTTTCCCTGATGCACTCACTGGCGGTTGCGGATGTGAACGCCGACGAGGGGTATCGACGGCCGGTTCGTGTGCGAATCGATTCGGTCTCGATCGACAACGCATCCCCCATTCATGAACAATATTTGAATTTACCGTCTGGAATTCACGCGCTCACTTTTCGATTTTCCGGCATTTCTCTTTCTATGCCTCAACGCACTCGCTTTCGATATCGGTTGGACGGACTCGATCATACGTGGAGCAGTGATGCTTCGTTTCGGCAGGTCGCTTATGGTCACCTGTCTCATGGTAGCTATACATTTCGCATCATGGGCTCCAATGCTCTCGGAGCGTGGAACGGTCCAGAGACTGATGTTAGCTTCACGATACGTCCTGCGTTTTGGCAGACTTGGTATTTCCAAGTTCTGTTAGGTATGGCAATCGTGGCTGCCGCGATAGCCCTATATCGCTTCCGATTGTTGCAGTTAAAGCAACAACTCAATAGACGTTTCGAAGATCGGCTCGTCGAGCGCACTCGAATCGCCCAAGATCTACACGACACACTTTTACAGGACGTTATAAGCGCATCCATGCAACTCGATGTTGCGCAGGATGATGTCCCGGATCATTCAGCGGCTAAACCTCAACTTCGCCGCGTGCTGCAGCTGATGCGTCAAGCGACAGTAGACGGTAGAGCAGCATTGCGAGGGCTCCGCACTGTCGACAGTCTTGCAAGCTTAGACGAGATATTCCTAAAGCTGGTGGATGAGTTCTCTCACACTTCGATTTCGAAGTGTGAAGTGAAATCTCGAGGAAACCCGCACGAGTTAAAGCCTGTAGTCCGCGATGAGGTGTGCCGCATAGGGCGGGAGGCCTATATCAATGCAGTGTCACACGCTAAGGCAAAACAGATTTCAATCGTCATCGATTACGGATTACGGACATTTCGTTTCATGGTGACGGATGACGGTAGCGGGATTGATCCAGAAATACTTGAGCGTGGTCGCGAGGGTCACTGGGGACTATCCGGTATGAAAGAGCGCGCTAAAGCGATCGGCTGCGCTCTAAAGATTCGGAGCCGCACTCCAGGTGGGACCGAAGTGGAGCTTAGCATTCCGGCGGCAATCGCATACTCTCCACAGAACGCGAGGCAAACGTATTGGCTGAGGCGATACCTAAATCGATATTCTAGGCCGAAAGGCGAAAAGTAGAAGCCACGATGACGGAGCAACGAGCCCAAATCCGAGTCCTATGCGTTGACGATCACCAAGCCATGCGGGAAGGTATCGCGGCCTATATCAGCAACGCGGGGGATATGCAAATGGTGGCGGAGGCCATGACCGGGTGAGAAACAATCGAGCAATATCGTGCCTTTCAGCCACGCGTAACTCTCATGGACCTGCGACTTCCAGACATGAGTGGTTTGGATGCGTTGCTGGCGATCCAGACATTCGGCGTTCTCTCGAATCCCGTCGCGGCATCATCAAGCTTTAGCTTTCTATAGGCGTCTGCCTCTCATCACCGCCTTCACCACCCCCCCCTTTCTAGTGGTCACAAAAGGCCTTTAGAGTGGGTTCCCAAATAGCCGTTTTCTCGTTATCGATCTTGGGCGATCGATGGGGCATAGTTGGCTTGTCGGATAACAAACCTTGAAAGTGGCTCACCCCAGAGAAATGCTGGTTAACGGTGGCACATCGTGTGGCAATGGTCATGCCTTGAGCCTGCCAGGAAACCGAGTTTTCAGTAGATGTGGGCACCTGGGTGATGCACAATCCAAGTTTGTCACTTCGGCATACCTTCCTTGGACGGAACGAATGCTATGAATTCGTTTTCAAGTTTGATCGCTACGGTTGCCGCTCCGCGAAGTGGGGCTATGACGTTTTCGACATCGAGAAGGACGCTTAGTCCCTTAGCCGCTCGTCCGGCCCGTCGTGTCGATGTCGGACCGGACACCCCATCCAGGATTGCGTACCTCGTCACGAATGACGAGATACTCGCTGAAGACCTCAGTGCGGCTATCGAACACAGCGGTATCCAGGCGAGGTGGTTTCGTTCGACAAAGGAATATTTGGATTGCAGGCGCCCCGAAGTGCCTAGTTGTTTGCTTATTAGTCGACAACCCTCAGATAAGTCTGGACCTGATCTACAGACGATCCTCGCACCGGCAGTCTCGCCACCGATCATCGTTCTTTCAGACCAGCGAGATATTCCAGCGTGTGTCCGCGCAATCAAGGAAGGCGCGCATGATTTTCTCACGCTGCCCGTCGTGACGCCTCGCCTACTCGAAGCCATAGAGGGTGCATGCAAGAAAGATGCATCTGCTCTTGTCCTTCGCGAGCGAAGCCGAGATTTGAGAAACCGGTGGCGATCCCTCACTTCTAGAGAAGCTGAGGTAATGCGTTATGCAGTCGGAGGGTTCCTGAATAAGCAGACGGCTGCAGAACTTCGGATTGCCGAGAATACCGTCCAGGTTCATCGCGGACGAGTCATGCGAAAGATGCACGCAGAATCCTTCGCGGCGTTGGTTCGGATGTCCCTTCAACTCCTCGAATGCGGGGAGAAAATGTTGATAAACACTGCTTCCGGACAAGAGTGTCAGTTGCCGGCGATGCAATCTTCAAGACTCGGGCGGAATGACTTGTCCATGGCGAGAGATGCTTATGCGTGCTAGCGACGTTCAACAGGAGCTATCTCTCCCCGGCACAATAAGCTCGTTTGCGGGTTTGCGGAAGCAGCTGACGTCTCTGGCGAAGTGGAGACAACATCGTGTTTCTAAGCGGCACGCGCTATTCATCGCAATAAGAAGAGGAGACATGATGATGAGTTCGGGTAAAGACAAGTCACATAAATTTAGCCGGAGCTGGGGAGAGTCCCGTCTGCTGCGACGTTGTGTTTTCAGGTTCAACCGAGTTGGACACCCTAACTGGAAGCAACCCTACATCAGATCCGCTCTATAGTGCGAACGTCAAAACCTTCCAGGACGCCTGCCGGGTCAACAAGGAAGTGAAGTGCGCAGGCGTGCTGTCAGCCCTGATGCATGTTCAGGTCAACGGGAACGGAGAAGTTTGCGCTCGGTCATTTCAAGGAACGCTTATCCTTCGATTTCCTTACGGAACCTGATCCCGGAGCCGAGAAACACGGTCCGCGGAGGGAGCGATTAAGAATGTTTATTGCCCATCTCCTGAACCGCGATAGCGAACCAGCAGAAGCGTCACATCATCCGATTGACTTGCACCTTCGGTAAAGATCTCCACCGCTTGCAGAACCCCATCCTGAACATCTTTCAACGGCAGTTCCTCCTGCTGACGGAAGACCTCTTTCAAACGCGCGTCCTGGAACAGGTTTCGTTCCTTATCCTCCGCCTCGGTCACTCCGTCCGTGTACAGCAGGATCGTATCTCCGGGCTCGAGTTGCATCCGCATCGAAACGTAAGACTCCTCGCGGAAAAGCCCAATCGGAAGCGATCCGGTCGAGTACAGTTCGCTCACAACGCCTCGCCGCATCAGCAGCGGAGAGGGATGGCCGGCACTTACAAACTCCAGCCCCCCGGCCTTGTCCACCAGTCCCAGGAACATGGTGGCGCAACGTCCCACCGACGCCCGGTCGCACAAGAACTGGTTCAGATGATTGAAGACCTTCACCGGGTCGATGCCAAGCGTCATCCCCGAGAGCGCCCCCTGGAGCATGGTCGTCACCAATGCGGCTCCGAGCCCCTTCCCCGCGACATCAGCCATCAGCAGCGCGAGCCGTCCGTCCGGCGTAGGAAAGACGTCGTAGTAGTCTCCCCCGACCTCGTCACACGGCCGGTAGAGTCCGCTGATCGAGTAAGGTGGATGGTCCTGCAATCCCTGCGGAACGAGTGCCTGTTGAATCACCCGTGCAAGGCTCAACTCCTGCTCAAGCCGTTGCCGCTCCCGTTCCCGCTCGATCAGCCGGGCATTGTCCAGAATGCTGCCAGCCTGCGCGCCCAGGGCATCCAGAATGCGCCGATCCAGCGCGGAGAACGTGGCCGTCCGCCGCGAATCCAGATAAACCGCGCCAAGCAGTTGCTTGAGCGGAGTCTCCCCGGAGCGTTCCGCCTTCTGCCGCGGCATGCAGTACAGCGGAATCACCACCGACGAGCGCAGCAGCTGCAGCACCACGCTCTGTGCGCTCTGCAGGTTCATCTCCGCCAGATTGAGATCCTCGTTCACCACCGCCGTTTGCAGCTCGATGGCACTGCCCAGCACGGACCGGCTCGGATGCACCGATTCCGGCCTCAGGCTCTCGCGATCTCTCCCTCGCGCGATCTTCACCTGCAGCACTCCGGCTGCGTCTGGCTCCAGCAACATGCCACGATCCGCGTGCGTGATCAGAATCGCGTTATCCAGCATCGAGGCCAGCACCGACTCCAGCGGAAGCTGTGAATGCACCAGGGACGTCAACTCGAGCAGAAGCTTCAGCCCATCGAGCTCTCCAACCGTTCCGCTTCCCATCGAGCCGAGGATGCTCCGCAGCTTCGTCTCGGCTTCCTCATGCGCGGTAGCCTCGGGCGAAAGGTGGAAGACAAGCTGGTATCCGTCATCCGTGCCAGGCCGTATCCGGTCTCCGTCCGAGAGCAGCCATGCCCGCACCGGCTCGCCGTTCACGAAGATCCCGTCGCGCTGACCGCGATCCTCCAGCAGCAGCCCTGCCGCGTCCTCGCGGATCACCATGCAGTTGCGCGAGACGCGCATGTCGTCGAGCGACAGCGTATTCCCATTCTCCTTTCCTCGTCCGATAAAGAACGGTAGGTCCGAAATGGGAACCACCTGCGTGGGGCGGTCGGGGAAGACGACCTCGAGATGAGCGTTCAACGGAGCAGTCGATTCAGGCATAAGGGGGATGGGTCGTTAGTGCAGGGAACCTGCTGATTCTAGCGGTGATCTGGCTGGCGCGTATCCCGAACGAAACAGGTTACGGTTGACTCGGCTCGACTCGTTACCACGGAAATAATTCGTTTACTCAGACAACCAATCTCCTTGACAACGCATAACGCCGTCCATAGCTTATAGCCAATTGCCCCTGCAAGCTCTCCTGCGTAAGTGCCCATCTGGTTGTGTACACGGCCGTGAGAGGGATAACCCGGAACCGGCGCATCATCTCCCCACTGTAAGTCGAGGCTCCGACTCGGCGACACAAAGGATTGTGCCGCCGAAATCTGGCGCTTGCTATCGTCAGTGAGAAATCCGGGCCCCGATCGTCGAGGGCGTCGACTCGTGAAAGTATTCGATTCGGCCCCGCAGGAGATGTTGAAGATGGCAACGCCCGCCTCACACACGGCCCCCGAAGCGTCTTTCTCGGTTCATTCAGCCTCTTCCCCGAAGTCAGTCGCTTCCAGCAGAAGCACGAGTCGCCAGCCGGCGCAGTACGCCTTCGCGTGTGCGATGCGTCTTTTCTCCGTCGCTGCCGCGTTCCTGCTTCTTGGCGTCCTTGGCTCCCCGGCACGGGCCCAGACTCTCGTCCCGACATGGACTCAGCAATCGCCCGCCACGAGCCCCGACAATCGCTACATCCATGCCATGACGTATGACATCGCCCACAGCCAGGTTGTTCTCTTCGGCGGATACGGCGTTAACGGCACATTGAATGACACATGGCTGTGGAATGGCACAAGCTGGACCCTGGCGAACCCAACAAACGTTCCTCCGGCGCGCGCCGCACACGCCATGGTCTACGACGCGGCGCATGGCCAGGTCGTGATGTTCGGAGGGTTCGTAAACGCCAACACCCGCCTGGGCGATACCTGGCTCTGGGATGGTACGAACTGGACCCAGGCTGCCCCGGCAAACAGTCCCTCCCCGCGCGATGGCGACGTCATGGTCTACGACGCGACGCACCGCCAGGTGGTCCTCTTCGGTGGCACAACCGGCGAGGATCAGGGAGACACCTGGATATGGGACGGTACCAACTGGACCCAGGCGCAACCCACAAATAGCCCGACCGCGCGCGCGGACTACAGCATGGTCTATGACGACGCAACAGGCCAGGTGGTTCTGTTCGGGGGAGACGGTGCCGGTTATCTCAACGACACCTGGATCTGGGACGGCACGAACTGGACCGCGCAGGCGTTTCAGCTAAGCCCTCCCGCGCGCTATACGCAGGGCATGGCCTACGACGCGGCGCTTGGCCAGGCCGTCATGGCCCTGGGTTACAACGGCAACTTTCTTGGGGACACCTGGCTCTACAGCGGAGCTGCCTGGACGCAGAACACCACCACCCCAAGCCCATCCGGGCGCTATCTTCCCAATGGCCTGACGTACGATACGGCACACAGCCAGGTCGTCTTGTTCGGTGGGTACGCAGGCTCGGGCCAACTCAACGACACATGGACCTTTGGCCTGCCCGGAGCTTACGGCAATGTCAACGTTTGCCCTTCGGGACAGACGCTTCCCGCGCCATGCAGCAGGCAGCTTGCCTTCACCTACACCTTTCCAGCCGCTACCACGATTGCCCAGCTTCGGTCCGTGACGCAGGGAACCCCCGGGCTTGACTTCGGCAACCCGATCGACACCAACACCTGCGTCGGAACGCACGCCGCGGGCGATACCTGCGTAGCCAATGTCACCTTCGCTCCCACCGCGCCCGGCCCGCGCCTCGGCGCGATTCAGTTCCTCGATAACTCTGGCAATATCCTGTCGTCCACGCTGCTCTCCGGTGTTGGACAGGCGCCTGCGGCTGCCTTCGGACCGGCCGCGCAGACCGTCTTGAATACAACCGCGATCTTCCCTCTGTCTCAGCCGAAAGGCGTTACGGTGGACGCGGCCGGCAACGTCTTTATCTCGGATACCGGTCACCAGAGAGTGGTTAAGCTCGCAACGGGCGGCTCGGTCACCACGGTGAACTTCGGGCTGAGTTATCCCCAGGGAATCGCGGTCAACGGGTCTGGGGATCTATTCATCGCCGACAACGACCTGAGCCGGGTGGTGAAGGTCCCGGCCGGCTGCACCAGCGCCTCCTGCGAGGTGGCGATTGGAACCGGCCTTACCGCCGTATTGGGGACGGCGGTCGATGGAGCCGGCAATGTGTACGCAGCCGAGTTCAACACGGGACAGGTCGTCAAGATTCCCCCGGGCTGCACCAGCCTTAGCTGCCAGAGCATAGCGTACAACGGTTCCAATCTGGTCGGTGTAACGCTCGATTCCGCAGGGGATCTGTTCGTCGCCGACTATGGGCTGGCGAAGATCGTCGAGGTTCCGGCGGGTTGCACGAGCGCGAGTTGCTACATCCAGGTCGGCCAGGGATGGAGCCAGCCGGAGGCCGTGGCCGTCGATGCGGCAGGAGATGTCTTCGTCTCCGACCTGGGCCTCGGAGTGGTCGAGGTTCCAGCCGGTTGCGCCAGCACCAGTTGCCAGGTTACGGTGCTGAGCGGAGTCTCTGCATTCGGTCTGGCCGTGGATGCAACGGGAAACGTCTTCATCCCTGACGCGAATACCAGCGAGGTCTACGAATTCACGCGGTCCCAGACACCCTCCCTGAACTTCGCTCCCACCAATGTCTACAGCACGAGCAGCGATAGCCCGAAGACGTTCGCCATTCAGAACATCGGCAACCAACCGCTCGGCGCAATCGGCCTGGGGCAAACCGGCGGCGACTTTACCGCGAGTGTCGGTCAGGGTCCCTTGCCGGACTGTATTCAGGCCAACGCGCCGGTACTCGCGCCCGGCGGATCCTGCCAGGTCACCCTCAGCTTCATGCCGCACAGCGTCGGACCTTCCTCCGGGACCTTCAGCTTCTCCGATAACGCTCTCAACGTCCCCGCCGCGACTCAGGCGGTTGCGCTCAGCGGAGTCGGCCTGGTAACCACGGTTCCCTTGAATGTGACCATGCTCGGCGCGGGGACCGGTAACGTAACCGACACCCTCCAGCAGATCAGTTGCTCCGAGGCCAACCAGGGTTCGTCGGTAGGAACCTGCACCGGAAACTTCCCGGTTGGGAGCCAGGTGACACTCACGGCGGCTGCGACCGGAACATCCACCTTCCTCGGCTGGGGCGGCGTCTGCGCGAGCGCGGGAACCAGCCCAACCTGTAGCGTGACCGTCAGCCAGGCAGCTACTGTGACCGCCAGCTTCGTCAATCAGAACCTGGGAAGCTACAACGTCTGCCCGGCGGGACAGCCCATCGCAGGGCCGTGCAGCAACTCCATTCCCGTAACCTTCACCCTCGCCGCCACGACGACGATTGGAGCTACCCGGGTCGTCACGCAGGGGGCCACAGGCCTTGACTTTACTCAGGCCACCGGAGGGACCTGCTCGGGGACTATCGCCGCCGGCAACTCCTGCACCGTGAACGTCAACTTCGCCCCGATCGCTCCCGGACTCAGAATGGGCGCGGCACAGATCTTTGACAACGCGGGCAATCTCGTCGGAAGTCTGCCCGTCTACGGCATCGGCCAGGAGCCGGCGATCGCCTTCGGCCCCGGTGCGCAGACCATCGTCAACACAGGCGCCTTCACGCTCAGCCAACCCAAAGGCTTGCTGACCGACGCCGCAGGCAATCTCTTCATCTCGGACGCTGATACGTCCCTGCACCGGGTGCTGAAGATTGCGCCTGATGGAACGACCTCCACTGTAGGCGTCGGCCTTCAATTTCCCCAGGGCATCGCCGAAGACGGAGCCGGGAACTTCTACATTGCGGATAACAATCTGAATGAAGTCGTCGAGGTTCCGGCCGGCTGTACCAGCAGCGCTTGCCAGCAGGTCATCGGCTCGAATTACAGAAGCCAGTTGGGAGTGGCCGTCGATGGAGCAGGGAACGTCTTCTTCGACGACTTCCTCGATGGTGAGGTCGTCAAAAACCCGGCCGGCTGTGCCTCTGCCGCCTGCCAGACCGTTGTCTACAACCCGGGCGGCGGCTCCAACCCCGTTTCCATCACCCTTGACTCTGCAGGGAATCTCTTCGTCGCGGACTTTGGCCTGAGGAAGGTCATGGAGGTTCCCACCGGTTGCGCGACCAGCGCCTGCCTGATCAGCGTAGGCACTGGCTGGAGCCAGCCGGATGGTGTCGCCGTGGACGCTGCGGGCAACGTCTATATAGCCGATGCCGGGTTGAACGAACTCGTCGAAGTACCGGTAGGCTGCACCACCAGTTCGTGCCAGCTCGTCCTCCTCAGTGGGATCAATATGGTCGCTACGGCGGTCGATGCTACCGGTAATCTATTCATCGATGATCTCGTCGACCGAAGCATCATCAAGCTGAATCGCTCCCAGCCGCCTTCGTTCGCCTTCGCCACGACCAACGTGGGCAGCACAAGCGCCGACAGCCCGCAGTCGTTCACCATTCAGAGCGTCGGCAATCAGCCACTCACCGGCTCGCTCGGCCTGAACCTCGGCGGCAACTTCACCCCGAACCCAGCCTCGACATGTGGGTCCGCATTCCCGCTCGCTCCCGGATCCATTTGCAGCGAAAGCTTCAGCTTCACACCCCAGAGCGCCGCATTCCTCACGGGGACCGCAGCCGTGAGCGACAACACGCTCAACAATGCCAGCCCTCTCACCACCCAGATCGCCACCCTCAGCGGCACCGGATCCGTCAACGGCCAGGCCGGACTCGCAACCGTTCCCAACGTCGTCGGCCAGCCTCAGTCCGGGGCCACGACTCCCCTCACCACCGCCGGCCTCGTGGCAGGAACCGTCTCCACCGCCTCCAGCCAGACCGTACCCTCCGGCACCATCATTAGCCAGAACCCAGACCCCGGCACCCAGGTCAGCGTAGGCTCGGCCGTCAATCTCCTCGTCTCCTCCGGTCAGCCAGTCGTCCCCACGGCCAACCCCCTCTCGCTCGAAAACAATTACTTCCTCACCGGCGACTACGTCTCGGCCGGCGTAACCCTCCGCGGAACCGGCATCAACGGCCTCGCCACCGGAACCATCACCATCCCCACCTACACCCAGAGCCCCACCGGCGGGGTCCCTGACGGAGCCGACATCGTCGACGCCTTCCTCTACTGGGAGACCCTCGAAAGCACCCCGACGCCGTCCTCCGCCAACGGCACCTTCAACAACAACCAGATCACAGGCCAGCAGATCGGCAGTGACATACCCACTTACACCGACGGCGCATTCACCGGCACCCTCCGCGCCTACCGCGCCAGCGTCAACATCTACCTCCCCGCAGCCGCGAACGGCATCCGCTACGCCTCCGGCAACTACACCATCACCCTCCCCGACGGTGGAAAGACCGCGCTCCCCCTCACTGAGGGTGCAAGCCTCGTCTTCATCTACCGCGTCCTCTCCCCGAACCTCCCCCTCAAATCCGTCGTCCTTTACGACGGAGCCGCCGTCCCCACCAACTTCCCATCCCAGCTCGTCCAGGGCTTCTACGACGCCCCCGCCGGAGGCAACACCGCCGCCAAGACCACCACCCTCTTCGCCTCTGCCAGCCAGTGGAGTAACAGCGTCAACTTCGTCCCCCTCACTCAGTCCAGCCAATACAGCGCCCCACTCAATCCCGCCAACGCCTACGCCGCCGTCATCCTCAGCACCCCCGTCAACAACTCCGACAACGACGGCATCCTCGACGCCTGGAAGACCGGCCCCGCCGCCCCCGACTTCCACGCCGGCCAACCCGGCTACTACGACGCCAAAACCAGCACCTGGGTAGGCCTGCCCGGAGCAAAGCACGGCCAGAAAGACCTCTTCGTCCAGCTCGACTACATGTGCGCCGTCGTCAATCCCGACGGTTCCTGCGACTCCACCAAGGAAAACCTCTTCCCCTCGCCCGATGCCGATGGCAACGACCCCCTCGCCATGGTCCAGCAGGCCTTCCTCAACTCCAACGTCCACCTTCATCTCCAGGTCGGCAACGCCGTCCCCGAATACACCTGCGTCGACCCCACCTCCGCCACCCCATCCACCCTCTGCCAGTTCCCCAACCAGCCCGGTGTCATCGGCTGGAAGAACAGCCTCGAATTCTCCAAGCTCTACCCCCGCAATCTCTACTCCTGCATCACCGGCGGAGACTGCACCACCCGCTTCCCCTACGGCCAGAAGGATAGCTATCACTACCTCCTGATGGGCCACTCCCTCGCCATCCCCGCCTGGAACACCCGCTACGGAACCCTCACCTCCATCGTCACCTCCAGTGGCATCACCACCATCTCCACCGTCGACCGCGGCACCGGCATCAACGCCTGCCCCAGCCGCATCACCCTCTCCGGCGTCCTCGGCAACCCCAGCCTCAACGGCGTCTACAACACCACCGGCTGCGCCGACACCAAGACCATCACCGTCGCCACTCCCGCTGTCCCGAACTACACCTACCCCAACAACACCCTGGCCGAACCCATCATCGGCCTCACCTCCGGAACCGTCACCAGCATCTCCGGCTACTCCGACCTCGGCGGAGCCGACTCCGCCGTCACTCTCGGCCTCTGGCTCACCGCCCCCAACCAGGACATGAGCAGGCGCGCCAACGTACTCGCCGGCACCATCTTCCACGAGATCGGTCACACCCTCGGCCTCAGCCACGGCGGCCTCTACTACGACACCCCCGGAAGCTACGTCCCCACCTTCGAAGCCAACTGCAAGCCGAACTACCAGAGCATCATGAACTACCTGTTCCAGCTCGACCTCGTCGGCCCGAACAAATCCGTAGCCTTCTCGAACCAGACCCTCAACACCCTCAACGAGACCTCAGCCGGCTCCGTCAAACAGCTTACCGACGCCGCCGGCAACCCCGCGACCTTCCCGACCTCGGCTTGGTACGTCCCCTACACCCTTGGCTCTCCTGCCAGCCCCGCCACCCTCCACTGCGACGGCACCCCGCTCGCCGGCGAGGCAGGTTACCGCGTCGATAACTCCATCGCCCCCATCACCCCCGCATGGACCAACGGCCAGGACCTCAACTTCACCGGAACCCTCCAGACCCAGGAGCGCGGCTTCAACGACCTCACCAACATGGACCTCCGCCAGACCGGCGCCACCGGCGGCGAGTTCGCCTCGCTTGCGAGCCTGCTCTACTTCGGCCCCTCCACCTCGCCCCTGAATATCGCCGCGGGCGGAACCGTCGCCCTCGGCAGCGGCGGCACCATTGCCCTTGGCAGCGGGGGAACCGTCGCTCTTGGCAGTGGCGGTAACGTCACCCTCGGTAGCGGCGGGACGATTACGCTCGGCAGCGGTGGCAACGTCACCCTCGGCAGTGGCGGCAACGTCACTCTCGGCAGTGGCGGCACGGTCACCCCGGGCAGCAACGGCCTCGTCACTCTCGGCAGCGGCGGCCTCATCGCCCTCGGTAGTGGCGGCACGATCACCCTCGGCAGCGGCGGCACGATCACTCTCGGCAGCGGCGGAACGGTCACCCTCGGCAGCGGCGGCATCATCGCCCTCGGCAGTGGTGGCAGCCCCATCACCGTCCCCACCGCCGGCGGTACGTACTCGGTCGATGCCGGTGGGACGATCACGCTCGGCAGCGGTGGCAATGTCACGCTCGGCAGTGGCGGCAACATCACCCTCGGCAGCGGCGGAACCATCGCCCTTGGCAGCGGCGGCACGGTCACCCTCGGCAGCGGCGGCAATGTCACCCTGGGCAGCGGCGGCACCATCGCGCTCGGCAGCGGCGGAACGATCGCCCTCGGCAGCGGCGGCAACGTCACCCTCGGCTCCGGCGGAACCATCGCCCTGGGCAGCGGTGGCACGATTACTCTTGGCAGCGGCGGCAACGTCACCCTCGGCAGCGGCGGAACCGTCACCCTCGGCAGTGGTGGCGACCTCAGCGCGAGCGCTGGCGGCACCGTCACCCTCGGCAGTGGCGGCAACGCAACCATCGGAGCCGGTGGAACCATCACGCTCGGCAGCGGCGGCAGCGCAACCGTCGGAGCCGGTGGCAACATCAACCTGAGCAACGGGGGCACCATCACGCTTGGCAGCGGCGGCACCATCACGCTCGGCAGTGGCGGCACCATCACCCTCGGCAGCGGTGGCACCATCACGCTCGGCAGCGGCGGTGCGCCCATCTCCATCGGCGCCGGCGGCAGCTACACCTTCGGCAGCAGCGGCGGGACGGTCACCCTCGGCAGCGGCGGCACCGTGGCGCTTGGCAGTGGCGGGACCATCGCCCTCGGCAGTGGTGGCACCATCGCCCTCGGCAGCGGCGGCACCATCACGCTCGGCAGTGGCGGCAACGTCACCCTCGGTAGCGGCGGAGTCGTCTCGCTCGCCACCGGCGGCAGCGTCAACCTCGGCAGCGGACCCGCCATCGATCTCGGCACCGTCGCCACCTCCACCTCCGGCAGCGGCGGCCCGCCCGCGACCGAGCTCACCTACGAGACCGCCAACTCCGTCGTCCGCCCGCCCACCGCGCCCACCGAAACTCCAACGCAGGACAACTTCGTTCGTGTCACCTGGAAGGCCCCGGCCTTCGGAGTCGTCGCCACCTACACCGTCAACCGCAGCTCGGACGGAGCCACGCCCATCGTCATCGGAAGTGTGAGCGGCATCAACGGAAACCCGCCCGCGACCGAGTTCGTTGATACCAACCCGGACCGGACGTCGAAGACGGTGACCTATACCATCACCACTACCCTCGTTCCGGACACGGCCGCACCGCCACGCCAGAGCGTCCCGTCCGTACCCGCCGTCCTCAAGAACGACCAGACGATCGTCCTCGACCCGCTACCCAGCTCCGTCACTCTCGCCAACCCGCCCACCGTCACCGCGAAGGCCCTGTCGGCCGGCGTCCCCAACGGCCTGCAGGTCCTCTTCACCGCCGCCGGATCGTGCTCCATCGGCACCCAGACAATCACCAATAACGTCTCTTCAGCCAACGTGATCCTCACCGGCACAGGGAGCTGCACCGTCAACGCGTCGCAACCGGGCACAACTGCCTTCAACGCCGCCAACACGGTCTCGGGAACCTTCATGGTCCTGCCTCAGGGGTCCAGCACAAAGTCGCAGAGGATCACCTTTTCCACCCTGCCGAACGTGCAGTATGGCAGCTCGTTCACCTTGAGCGCGTCGTCCTCCTCGGGGCTGCAGGTCGCCTTCACGTCCTCCGGCCCATGCACCACGGGCGGCATCATCAGCGGAGTCGGCATCTGCACCATCACGGCATCGGCGCCGGGAAACACCACCTACAGCGCCGCCTCCGTGAGCCAGTCCTTCACCATCTACCCGGCCGTCCTGAAGGTCACGGCAGCCAGCTTCGTGGTCCCGTACGGACAGCCGCTCCCGGCGCTGACCTACACCTACAGCGGCTTTGTGAAGAGTGATATGCCCGGAGTCATCAGCGGCTCACCCGTGCTCTCCAGCACCGCAACACCCAGCATCGCCGGAACCTACCCCATCACGGTATCGACCGGCACTCTGGCCGCAACGAATTACTCCTTCCTTTACATCAGCGGCACGTTGACCGTGCAGCCCGGACTGACCCTCATCACGACCTCGCCTCTGGTCTACAACCAGAGCGAAACCATGAGTATCACCGGCGACGTCTCGGGCGGCTCAGTGTCCTACAAGCTCCTCAGCGGCTTATGCTCTGTCAACGGTGTCAGGCTCACGGCCAATAGCGGAACCGGAAGCTGTCAGGTCACGGCCACCATGGCCGCCAACGGAAAGGTCGCCGCCATCACCAGCAGTCCCGCCATCGTCACCCTCAGCAAGGCAAGTCAGACGATTACGTTCACCACCAACCCACCGGCAAGCGCTGTCTACAAGACCAGCTTCAGGGTGGCGGCCACCTCCACCAGCGCCGGTGCTGTGACCTTCAGCAGCTCCGGGGCATGCACCAACGCCGGCGTCCTCTACACGATGACCGCCGGAACCGGAACCTGCTCGGTGATCGCCAACCAGGCGGGCAATAGCAACTATGCCGCGGCAACGCAGGTGACGAAGTACGTCACGGCGACAATCCCCATCGTCGCCGTATCGGAGCCATCGATTGACTTCGGCACCGTCTACTTCAAGAGCGTCACCTTCCGGTCCCTGACCCTCACCAATACCGGGACCGGCCCCGCGACCATCACCGATCCGTTTCTCTCTTTCCCGAGAGGTGGAAACTCAAAGGCGTTCCTCGCTCTGAGCCTCTGTCCGAAGCCGCTGGCCCCAGGCAGAAGCTGCGTCGTCACGGTCATCTTCCTCGCAGGAGGTCCGTTCGGCACTCCGCAGACCGCGACCCTGCAGATCCTGAGCGACGCGCCAGGCAGCCCCCAGTCGATCCCCCTCACCGCAACGGTGATCGACCCCGAGGTGAGCATCAGCCCCACAAGCCTCGGCTTCGGAGCGATCAGGCACGCCACCACCAGCACGCTGAACGTAACCCTCAGAAACCCCGGCTCGACACCTCTGCTCCTGACCGGCATCAGCATCACGGGATCGCACGCAACCAGCTTCGCGCAGAGCAACGCCTGCGGAACGTCGCTCGCGCCCGGAGCCCGGTGTACGATCGCCGTAACCTTCAAGCCTCCAATCACCGGAACCTTCAACGCGAATCTGACACTCACAGACAATGCCCGAAGCTGCGATGGAGGCAGCCAGATCATCCCCCTCTCAGGCAAGGCAAACTAGAAACCCCACTCCCGGCAAGTCATCTTAAGCGAAAGTAGCCACTGCCCTTGCTGTTGCCCTTGCCCTTGCCGTTGTAGTTGCCGATGCCGATGCGATGCCGTTGCCCTTGCCTCTCTGGTTGTCATTCCCGAAGGGAATCTGCGTTTTCTTTTGCCGTTGCAGTTGCACTCGCACTCGCCCGCTCCAAGCCGTCATCCTGAGCGAAGCGAAGGATCCCTGTATTCCGCCCCAGCCCAAAAACCCAAAAAACCTGTCAAGCCCCCAAACCGCCTAACTCACTCATAGCAAAAGGAAAAGTCACTGTCCTTTTAGTTATGGTCGGTCCGCTACAATTAGAAGCAGAGGAAAAAAGAAAACAGCCGGAAAACCCGAAGGCCCGGCTATCTCCTTTCCTCACTAATATTTGCAGCTAAGCCTTTTGTTATCTAATATTTACAGTCAATAATCGGCTGTATCCTATTGACAACAAAAGACTTACACCCCGGCTATGGGGAGGGGGGAGTACCCTGGGAGCCGATACGGCGATGGATGTCCGAAACTAACGGATCGTCCGAAGACTGACCGCGAATGGCGAGATAAGACTTGTAAGCGTCCGCGAAGCCCGCATTCTTCATCGCCTGGAGCGTGCGCCCCTGGTAGTAGTAGACGGACGGGAAATAAGCGTAAGTCGGAACGTTATCCATAAACAGTTCGATCGCTTCGCCTCTCCGCTTCATGCATAGATCGAACTCCGATCCAGCCTCCGCGAACGCTCCCGCTTCCAGCTTCGCCCGCCCAAGCTCGAAACGTCCAATCCAGGTGTCGAGCAGCGTATTCGCGGCTGTAATCTGCGTGACTGCTCCCTTGAAATCCTTCTTCTTCAACGAAATCAATCCCTGGATGATCTTTCCGTAAGCTTGCGGTTCGCTCGACGACTGCGTCGAGAGACTCGTAACCAACTTCTGCGCCTTCAAAACCTCGCCAGCGTCCACGTAAACGCTCGCTGCCAGGAACTGGATCTGCGTTGACTGGCTGTTCGCCAGCGCCTTCGCAACGTCCGCAAGCGCCGCGGCGTGATGTCCCTGCAACTCCTCGATATTCGCAAGCGACGCATATTTGCGCGCCGAGTTATCCGCCATCTTGGATGCTGCATCCTCCGCCGCTCCTTGCGTAAGGACACGCGCAGCCTCGGAGTAATTTCCTTGATAACCGGCGAGATCCGCCAGTCCGTCCGCCGAGGTCGAAGCGCCAAGCTTGCCGGACTTCGCAAGCTGATGGTAACTGTCGATCGCCTCCTTGACTTGCCCGTTGCCAAGCTGCGCCTCCGCAAGCACCAGATATCCCTGCGAAGCAGTTGGACTGATGTCCAGCGCGGCGCGTGCCTCCTTCTCGCTCGTGGCAAAGTCGCCTGCAAAGGCGCTGATGAACGCAAGGTTCAGGCGCGGACCGACTCCCCTCGGGACGATCTCAACCGCATGCTGTGCGGCTTCCAGAGCTTTCGGAGCATCACGCAGTTGCGTATAGCAGCTTGCCAGGTTGTTCTGGCCGACACGATCAGCAGGATAGCGAGCGACAAGCTGCGTGTATTGCTGCACGCAGTTCTGCCATTCACCCGTCGTAAGGTAGTACAAGCCCTGGTTGCGATACCGTTCCCGCTCGGTCATGCGATCGACGTTATCCATCGCGAGCTTCATGTACTTGACAGCATCTCCAGGTCTCCCGAGGTTCTGCGCCATCGCCGCCATCCCGGTGTACGCACGCGCAAACTTCGGATCCAGCTCCGCCGACTTCTGGAATGAGTCGAATGCGTCCTGAAACTTGCCCGCGAACTGCGCGTCGACGCCAAGGGAATCCTGGTGAACCGCCTCGAGCGACGCCGCTGTGAAACCTCCGCTCACCTTATCGAACTGCAGCGAAGCAGGCGTCGTATCGCCCAGCGCCTTGCGGATCGGCACGGCGAGCTTCGGAAGCTCGCTCAGAATTGCCTGTTTGTTGTTTACGTTGACGTCTGCCTTCGCGAGCACCTTACCGCTCACCGTGTCCAAGGCGACTGCGGAGATATCGTACTGATCACCTCGCAGCGTGATGTCTCCGGTGATGATCGCGTTGACGCCCTGGTTCATGCCGACAAGCCGCGATGACTGCTCGTCGAGCACGTCCGTCGGATTAGGAAGCTTCTTCGCCAGCTTCCGCGCATCGCCGCGGCTGTACACGTTGATGAAGCTGGCTCCTTCCATCGCCACACCGAGCATCGGCTCGAGCGTATTGTCCAGAACTGGATCGCCCGTGTGGTTCGCAAAGTCGCCAACCAGGATCGAGATCGGGGCATGCGGCAACGACTTGGCAGACAACCGCTTCCCCAGGATGTACCAGCCAATTCCCGCACCGATCACCGCGATCAGAGCGCCTGTTGCCCCGATCTTCAGCCACGGAAGCTCCCGAACGCGGTTGACGCGTTGCTGCGTCGTGGAGGCAGAGATGCTCCTCGCACCGCCCCCACTTTGCCACGCGCGGAGATCTGCATCCAGGCTCTCGGCGCTCTGGTAACGCTTTGGCGGATCCTTCTCGAGGCACTTGGCGACGATGTTGCTGAGCGTGCCCGGGATATTCCTGTCGACGTCTACCAGCGGCGCGGCGCGTTGTTGTGTGCGCATCAGCAGGCTGGCGATCGCACTCTCCGCATAGAAGGGCGTGGTCCCGGCAAGCAGTTCATATAAAATCAGGCCGACCGTGAAGATGTCGGAACTGGCCTTTACATCCATACCTTGCGCCTGCTCCGGAGACATGTACTCCATCGTCCCCAGCATCATGCCGGTTTGCGTCATCCCATCGCCGGTGAAAGTACGGGCCAGGCCAAAGTCCATCACCACCACGCGGCCGCTCTTGTCGCGCATGATGTTGGCAGGCTTCAAGTCGCGATGAATGATTCCTTCGCGATGAGCAGCGGAGAGTCCGCTGGCAACCTGCTCCATGATGTCTACCGCTTCGGCGACTTCCAGCTTCTTCCGTTGCTTCAGAATCTGGTGAAGGTTTTCACCCTCCAGGAACTCCATCGTGATGAACTTGACGCCCTGGGCTTCGCCAAGGTCGTAGATACGGATCACGTTGCGGTGGGTCACCTGGGACGAAAGCACGAGTTCCTGTTTGAAGCGAGCCAGGATTTCAGGATTCGAGGCCATCTCGGGACGAATGACTTTCAGGGCTACGATCCTGTCGACCTCACGATCCGCCGCCTTGTACACCGCGCCCATTCCACCCTCACCGAGGAGCTGGAGGATTTCGTAGCGTTCGCCGAGAAACGTGCCGACTTCGAGCAGAATGCCACCTGCGCCGAGTCTGTTTCCTGAGCCGGGAGATGGAGTGCGGCGTGGAGGGCCTTCTGAGACGAAGGTCGCAGCGTTGGAAACGACAGTGGCGGCATCAGCATTCCACTGTGAGGGAATGCCAATTATGGTCGCATCTGAACTCCCTACCGGAGCGTTGCCCCCAATCGCGGCGTCAGAACCAGGTCGAATCGGCGAAGGTGCGATGACCGTTGCCTCGGAGTCTTGGGGAGCAGTCGTCTCGTTGCGCAGGGAAGTTACCCGCGAGTCCTCAGGAGCCTGGGAAGAGAGAGATACTTCTCCATCGCGAGACGCTGCCTCTCCCGGAACACGTGTTTCATCGCTCCCTGAAGGAACATCTCCCATATCGTGCTTCGCAACCCGCGGATATTACTTTAACTTTGGAGGCCGGTATCTGCGTAAGTATAAACGATGCCTAATACGCGTCGACAACCCTTGGCGCGTCAACTTCAGCACTCCCGTTTCGCTCCACTCTCAAAGCGACCAACGCGACGATTAACGCCACACAGGCCACTGCCGCGCTCGCGAGCGACAGCCTCTGATATCCGTAACCCGCCGTGAGGACAAGGCCGCCAAGACTGGCTCCGAGTGCGTTTCCGAGGTTGAATGCTCCCTGATTGAGCGTTGAGGCCAGGTTTGGCGCGCCCTTCGCCTGGTCCACGATGCGAGCCTGTAGAGGCGCCGACGCGGCAAAGTGAACGAAGCCCCACACGAACACGATTGCGATTGCCGGAACCATCCTTCGTTCCAGCAAGGGCATGATCAGGAAGATGCAGATTAAAAAGATCAGCCCGCTAATGAGGGAGGTCATCTGCTTCCAATCAGCAAGTTTTCCTCCCACGAGGTTTCCAAGGGTAATGCCAACCCCGAAAATAACGAGAGCCCACGTTACCGTTGATGGAGAAAGGTGTGTCACTTTCTCAAGAATGGGTGCGATATAGGTGAGGACGCAAAACATGGCAACCGAAGATAGCGTGCTCAGGGCAAGCACGAGTTGAACCTGTGGGCGGAGCACCGCCCGCAGTTCGTGTCCGAGATGCATGGCTTCGGCCGGTTGTGAGGGTACAAACCAATACAAGCCTGCCGCCGCCGTCAGACCAATCGGAACCAATGCCCAGAACGCGAACCTCCAGCCGAAGGCCTGGCCTAATGCCGTGCCAGCGGGGACTCCGAGGACGTTCGCAAGGGTTAGCCCGCTGAACATCAGCGCGATCGCCTGAGCGCGCTCAGCGCGAGGCACCATGTTCGAGGCGACGATGCTTCCTATCCCGAAGAAGGCACCGTGGCATAGAGCCGTCATAATGCGTGAGCACAGGAGAAGCGTATAGCTCGGAGCGATCGCGCATAGGACGTTTCCCGCTATGAAGATGCCCATGAGGATGACGAGCGCACGCTTCCGATCCATACGCGCAAGGGCAAGAGCCACAAGCGGAGATCCAAGTGTAACGCTCAGAGCGTAGCCCGAGACGAGAACACCCGCCTTCGGAATGCTTACCTGGAAGCTGTGAGCGAGGTCCGGAAGCAGCCCCATAATAATGAATTCAGATGTCCCAATCCCGAAAGCCGAGACGGCGAGCGCAACCAGAGGTTTTCGCATAATCTCCTTCGAGTGTGCCACAGCACGCTGAAAGGATCCTTAGATCTCAGGCTGCGGAAGGAGTAGAGATGGGATCGCTTCGAGCGCGACCGCAACACCGCCCCATAAGACAGCGGCGTCTCCCAAGGCTGCCGCTCCTATCTTTGTCACGGCGAATTCGCCTCGTTCAAGCTGCTTTCTAACCGATTCGATCAGGTAGGGATGGCTTCCGATCTTCCCATTGAACAGAATCAGCCCGGGATTTAGGATCAGCGATAAATTGATAACGATGTCAGAGACCATGCCCGCTCTCTTCGCGATAATCCTGCGGGCCCACGGATCGCCAGCCTGCGCCAGATCGAGAATGCCGACTACTTCGACCTCTTGCTCTTCGGCATGCGTACCGGTGGTGCCCTTCGAACCTTCCAGTCTTTCCGGAGCGGTCAGCACGGTCTCCAACTCGCCGAACTGATGGAGAGTCGGGTTCCGGCGAGAGACGAACGGAAGGCGCAGATAGCCTATCTCACCGGCTGACCATTGCGTGCCGTGGTGAATCTCTCCATTGAGCACGATGCCGGCCCCAATGCCGTTCCCAATGCTCACCAGGATGAAATTCTGCTCGGCACGTGCTGCTCCACGAAACCGCTCTCCTTGCGCTGCCAGGTTTGTGTCGTTCTCGATTATGACGGAGCAGCCCATCGCTTTGTGAAGCATGGTCCTAAGCGGGACTGAGCGCCACTGCTCGAGCGTACTGATCGAAAGCACCATGCCCTCGCAAACATTTGTGATCGCGGGGACTCCCACAACGATTGTAATCAGCCGTTCCTTTGCCTTCTTTTGAAGTCGCAGGAGTCGGCGTGCCTCCGCATGAATGAAGTCGCAGATTGCCTCTGGAGTTGTCTTCTTGCCCTGGAGGGATATCTCCGCGTGCTCGAGCTCGCATCCGTTCAGATCGACCAGAAGAAATGAAAGCGAGCGACCGGCGATATCGACAGCAAGTACACAGCCACGTTCCGCCTTGAACCGGATCATATCGGGAGGTCTTCCTCCGCTGGAACCTCCCTGTCCGAGAGGTTCGATCAAATCCGCCGCGAGCAAATCCTTCACCACATTCGTAATGGTCGGCGCGCTTAGCTTGGTTGCCCGTACGAGGTCCGCGCGGGAGCACGAAGGCGATTCCCGCAGCAGAGACAACACATTCAAGGCATTCGCGTGCCGTAAAGCAGACGGACGTCCTATCGAAATGGCTTCTCGTTTCACGTGGCTCGTAAAGTCTAAACGATCGATGCTACGAGGGGTGCGAATCGTTTACATAATAACCAAGATCGGCCTTGCGTCGGCGAAGGAACGTCCCCATACTAATCAAACCTTACTAAGTCTCGCACACACTCACCTGTCGGCCTCCGGACCGGTGATGAGAAAAGGATAGAACCTCCGATGCTGAAGATGAAGACGCTACTCGGCGCCTCCGCCGCCGTTCTTGTCTATGCCGCATGCGTTTGCGCACAAACAAGACTGCCGCAGCACCCACTCGACTCGCTTACCTCGGACGAGTACTGGACCGTTCACGACGTGCTTCAGCAGAGTGGGCACATGACGGATAAGACCCTCGTTGCAAGCCTCTTGCTGCATGAACCACTTAAGAGCACGGTTCTAGCTTGGAAACAGGGTGACCCTTTTCCAAGGGAGGTAGATGTGATCCTCGAAGCGGCAGGAAAGACAATCGAGGCGAGGGTAGATATTGCGGGACAC
This sequence comes from Granulicella sibirica, assembly GCF_004115155.1. Taxonomy (NCBI): domain Bacteria; kingdom Pseudomonadati; phylum Acidobacteriota; class Terriglobia; order Terriglobales; family Acidobacteriaceae; genus Granulicella; species Granulicella sibirica. Next base: position 1,589,747 of record NZ_RDSM01000001.1, on the reverse strand, counting down.
AAGCTCGATTTCTGGAAGGAAGTCCCCGGAGTGCAGGCGCCCATCACCGAATCCGAACTCGACGATATGAGCGACATCATCAAGAAGGATCCACGCGTCATCGCGGCTCTCAAAACCCATGGCGTAACCGATCTTTCAAGCGTGCGCTGTGAACCCATTCCGCTCACCTTTATCGTCTTTCCCGAGCAATCCCGAAGCCGCATCGGGTATGGCGCATGCACGGATTCGCACGGCGTTTATCACCCTTGGGGCCGGTCGATCGAAGGCCTCTACATCCTGGCAAATCTCACGGCGGAGAAGGTCCTCGATGTCATCGATCGGGGTCCGCTGCCGATGCCGGCGAGCGATATCAACTACGAAGAGGGAGCCGCAACGCCGCGCCAGGGAACGACGCCTCTGCTGGTGACACAACCCCTCGGCCCTGGCTACAAGATCGATCACGGAGAAATCTCCTGGCAGAACTGGCACTTCCGTTTTCGCCTCGACGCCCGCGTCGGTCCTGTCGTCAACCTCGTGCGCTATCAGGATGGGAACAAACTTCGGTCCGTTATGTACGAGGGATCGCTCTCCGAGATGTACGTGCCTTACATGGATCCCGACGTCGGCTGGAACTCACGCGTCTTTCTCGACGCGGGCGAGTTCCTCCTAGGCGGTCTGATCAAGCCGGTGGGGCCCGACGACTGTCCCGCGCATGCGCAGTACTTCACCGGCGTCGTGCCCTCGGACAAAGGCACACCCGTGCTGAAACCGGAGTTAGCCTGCCTCTTCGAACATGCCTCCGACGGTCCGGCGTGGCGGCACTCGGAAGAGGGCTTGATGAGCGGTCGTCCCAGCCGCGAGCTTGTCCTTCGTACTGCGGCCGTCGTTGGCAACTACGACTACATCCTCGACTGGATCTTTCAGCAGGACGGAACAATCCGGGTCGCGGTCGGAGCAACCGGGATCGTTGAGACGAAAGCGGTCAAGGAGCAGGCTCTCGCGCACGTTATGGGTGACCAAGCCGGTAAGCTCGAGCACGGCACGCTGGTTGCACCGAATACGCTTGCCATCAATCACGATCACTATTTCTCTTATAGGCTCGACATGGATGTCGACGGGCCGAATAACAGCTTCATGGTCGACCGACTCGTACCTGAACAGCTCACAGGCTCGGCGCGCAAGACTATCTGGGGGGTCGCCTCTTCGATCGCGCACACCGAGAAGGACGGCACCCTCGATGTGGACCCGCGGCATCCTGGCATGTGGCACTTCATCAACCCCACCCAGCATGGCGCGGTAGGCTACCCGACCGGCTATGAGATCATGCCCGGAGCAACGGCAGTCTCAAACATCCCGCTGGACGATCCGGCCCAGAAAGTGGGTGCTTTCTCGGAGCACCAGATGTGGGTTACTCCCTATGCTGCTGACGAACTTTACGCTTCCGGGACCTACGTGACCAGTAGCAAGGGTCTTGAGGGTCTTCCAGCCTGGACCGCAGCGAATCGCTCTATTGAAAACACCGACATTGTTGGCTGGTACACCCTGGGCTTCCATCACGTCGTCCGGCTTGAGGACTGGCCGATTATGCCAACAATGTGGCATGACTTCCTTATCCGTCCAGCTAACTTCTTCGATCAAAATCCCGTTTTGACATTGCCTCATCAACCTTGAGGCAAAGGCTCGCCTACTGCTCCATCACGCCGTACCGGAAACGTGGTGGTAGGCGGCAGCCTGTCTTCTCCACCATTCCCAGGGTCAGCGCCTGGGGCACGAGCAGGGAAGTGATCCCCTCCCACGGTTCCGGTACCGCACCAATCCTGACGGGAAACATCGAAGCGCCCCCATCAAGCTCTTCGTTCGAGACAAGCACAACCTTACCGCCGCGCCGGTTACACTCCTGCGCAAGCTTGATGCCGAGGTCCGCCGCGCGTCCGAGCGCGAAGATGATCGCAACATGGGACTCGTCGACATCAAGGTTCGGTCCATGTTTGAAGCCCGCACCGGTATGTGGAGCAACTCGGAATCCACTCATCTCTCGAATGCAGAGCGCACTCATGATGGCCCCTCCATAGGCCGCGCCACGCCCCACGATCTCTGTATTCGCCGCCCCTCTGCAAAAAGCCTCAAGCTCTCCGCGCATCGAGAAAACTCGCTGAAGATCTGCGGCGTAGCTTTCAATCACGCGTTCGGCTTCGTCGCGCCATCGAACACCAACCATCTCCGAGGCGAGAATGATCGAAGCTGCCGTCGAGTTGGTATAAGTCTTTGTCGCGTTGCCGTACTCCGGACCCGCGAGTATCGGCAGCTTGTTTTGCGCCAGGCTCCAACATGTGCTCGCTTCGTTGTTACAAATCAGCCCGAGCGATCGCTCTTCTCCTTTACGGAAGAGTTCCACCAGTTCCGCGCTCTCCCCGGAAGTAGTGAGGAGCACCGATAGGGCGGCGTCATCCCAAGCCCTCATCCCGTAGTGAAGCCACTCCCCGGCATCTATCGAGAACGAGGGCCGTCCATGGGTCTGCAGAAGGATAGACGCACTGATTGACGAGCAGAAGGAACCGCCCATACCGATGAAGAGAACCGGTCCCTTGCCTGCAGCGAGCACACGAAAGCGCCGCAGCTCTTCCCTGATCGCGGAATCGCTGGAGTAGGCTCTGACAAGCTCACGCAATCGCTCTGGTTGCTCGCGGCATTCGTACTCCAATATCTCGATACCGTTCATCGCTAACAGCTCAGTTGTGGGCTCAATGCCGTTAATCCATCTTGCCGGTTGCTTCTTCGTCTCTTCCATCTCATCTTCCTTGCCACATAACTGCCCAATACAGTTAGAGTCGAACAGCCCCATGCGCGATCGCCGTATCCATCGCAAGACGAATGGCTCCTATCAACTGTGCCTCTTCACCCAGTGCGCTGATGACGAGCTTCGGAACAGCCCGCGTCCCACGCGCCTCAAGAATCTTCCGCGTCCTAGCGCAAAGGGCGGGGTGCATGCCGACACCTCCACCGAGAACGAAGAGTGGGCAATTCAAAATCAGCGCCATGTTATAGATCGCGTAGGCTAGCGTGCGTGCTGAATCATAAAGCACCGCATCGGCGAGCGTCTCCCCTGCCGATGCATGATCGAAGATTTCCGTCGCCGTGATATCCATGGGAAGCGTAGTCTTCGTCTCATCCCAAAGTGATTTCCAGCGAGCACGTATACCCTCGCCGCCAACGAAACCTTCCAGTGCCCCGGGCCTGCCGCGTTCAATCGCTTCTTCTGGTAGACCAGGTAGAAGCATGTAGCCGATCTCTCCCGCGGTCCATCCCGCCCCTTGGAATATGCGGCCATTTAGCACAATGCCGGCACCGACTCCGCTCCCAATCGCGAGAAAAACAAAGTCTCGAATATCCCTGGCCAAACCTGTCCGGCTCTCTCCTAGAGCTGCGACATTGACATCGTTATCAACCGAGACGGGAAGACCAAGGGCCGACTCAAGAAGCGCGCGCAAGGGAACATCGCGCCAACCCATGAGATACGACGTAGCAATGACGACCCCGGTCTCTGCATTTGTAACGCCCGGTGCGCCCACTCCAACCGCAAGCAGGTCATGTCGTCCCAGACCTGTCTGCGCCGCCAGCCCATCGACGCCCGCAGATATCAATTTGACGATCTCATCTGGGGCCTTGATCCCAACGGTGCGGGTAGACCACCTCGCCAGGACCTCGCCATGTCCGTCGGCGAGGGCAAGGCGTAGATTCGTTCCACCGAGGTCAACCCCGACCACATAGCCCTTGTCGATTCCATCCGCTGAACGTCTCAACTTGTTATCCAACCTGTGATCCAACAGCCATAGCATGTATGCATTTTCCCTGGGATGCGAGATCCCAGAATATGATCTGATCCTACGGAGCGACCGCCGCAGGTTTGGAACTGATGCTCTCCAACTCCCTCCCCTTTGTCTCGGGCACTACAAACCGAACGAAGACCAGAGTAAGGATGCAGAAGACACCGTAGATCGCGAAGGTCATCGCGTTCCCGGCTGCGTTGATGAGCGATAGAAACGTAAGTGACACGATAAAATTCGAGATCCCTGAGCCGAGTGAGGCAGCGGCTATGCCTCGTCCACGAACACGCAAGGGAAATACCTCGGAGGCTAAGATCCACGCGATAGGTCCCATGCTGAACGCGAAGCATGTGATGTACACCATCAGGCAAGCGGTCGCAACAAGCCCGAGCGATGATGCAAGATTAGCTTCGTTGTGGAACGCGTAGGACAGCACAAAGAGCGAGATGGTCATGCCTCCGACGCCTACGTAGAGCAGAGGCTTCCGTCCCACGCGGTCTACCAGGACAAGCGCAATCACAGTTGCGAGCACGTTCATGATGGCGACGAGGAAAGTGGCAAAGATAGCGCTCTTGTCAGACGCGATACCAGCAAGCGAGAAGATTCGCGGTCCATAGTAGATGATCGTGTTGATCCCGGTGACCTGCTGCAGCACGGTGAACCCGACGGCAGTGAGCAAAGACCCGCGTACCGCGGGACTCCACAGGACACTCCAACGCCGCTCCATCGTGGTCAGCAGGCTTACGCGAATATCTTCGAGAAGAAGCAACGCTCCGGCCTGATCCGTATACGTCTTCAACACGGCTTCCGCTTCGTCTATCCGGTTCTGTGCGTACAGCCAGCGTGGACTTTCTGGAACTGTCATGACCATCAGCAAGAAGAAGACTGCCGGCACCGCCCCGATGCCGAACATGAGTCTCCACGCATGCTGACCTGCGAGCCAGTATCCTGTCAGGTCCGCAAGCGCAATCCCGAGCGTGAGGGCGAACTGATAGAGTCCGATCAGCATGCCGCGCGATTGCGGAGGCGCAAGCTCGGATACATAAACGGGAGCGGTCACTGACGTAAAGCCGATTGCAATGCCGAGCAGGCCGCGCGCAAAGATCAGCGCACCTACGTTGGGCGACCACGGCGCGAGAACCGAGCCCAGAACGAAGATCGCGCCTCCGCACACAAGCGTAGCGCGGCGTCCGATGCGGTCGGCGATCATCCCTCCACTAATCGCGCCAAGCATTGCCCCAACCAGCACGACGCTGACGACAGCCTCTTCCATCTGTGTTGAGAGTGCGAAGGTGGAGCGCACATAGATGAGCGCAGCCGCGATGATGCCCATATCGAAGCCATACAGGAGTCCGCCGAGTCCAGCTATCAGCGAGACTCGCCAGAGGAAACCACGCTTCACCCTCGACCGTACCGCGGGTTCCATTTCCTGCAAGACTTCACCTCATAGGGTCTTCGCTGCTGTCGAATGCGCACTTAGTAATGTTTCATAAGGAAACACCAAGCAGCTTTCCCGCGCAACAACTTTGTTCAGTTCGCAACTTCACAGTTGCAGGCGCACCTTCGCTTTCGTGAGTACTGAAGAGATTGCGACCATGAGCATGGTGAACAACATCGCTTTAAGAACACCAGGTAAACCGAAGTTCATGTGGGTGCCGAGGTAAGTGATCCCTAAAGCGGAGAAGAGAAAGAACCACAGATCGGGCAGGAGGTAGGTTAGGAGGGCGTTTGAGCCGGCGGGTTTGATGAAAAAGGCCCATCCGGTCTTCTTCTGCATGTCACAGACCCAATAGAGCATGGTGAAGCAGAGGACGCTGGCTGCGGTGCTATAGAGGCACCAGGTGGGGGTGGCTCGGATTTTCGAGACTCCGAGGGGGGTGAGTAGGTAAGCGGAGACCAGGCAGATGAGGGCGAAAGAGATGGAGTATGCGATTTTCTTGCGGTTCTCGGGCCATTGGGGGCCTAAGAAGATGGTGGAGGTGAGGATGCCGGCCATAATATTCAGGGGCATGGAGAAGTTGCCGAAGGGCCAGACGTAGAGAGGTATGTGGTTGAAGATGTTGAGGATGTGGGCGGAGCAGAGGGAGTTCAGGGCTACGAGTAGGACAAACCAGGCGCCAGGCGCCCAGATAGCGCGGCGGGTCGGGACGTAGAGCAGGGATGTGGCGAAGTAGCTAAAGCCAATCAATCCAAGGATTTCGGGGTAAGAGAAGTTGATCCAGCCGATTCCACCGCTGGGGGTTGTGCGGCGGAACATGGCGTACATGATGACGACGAGCGCGAGGCCGAGCAGGCGGAGCCAAGTCTTTGATTTTGAGGTACTTGAGTAGACATTGAGGTAGAGCATGGCGCCGAGTAGGGCGATGAGGGCCCAGACGCTTCCAGGGAGGAGCATTGGGCCGGCCTGGTCGGCGTTTGCCAGGACAAGGCCGATGACGACGAGGCCAAGGGAGCGGAGGAAGATGTGGAGCCATAGGGCGGGCATCGATGGGTTCTGCTTGAGGCGCGCCCGGACCGAGAGGGGCATGGACATCCCTATGATGAACAAAAAGAAGGGGAAAACCATGTCCACGTAGGTCATGTAGTCGAGGCGGCCGGGGGCGTGATAGGTCCAGTACGGGAGGTGTTTCACTTCGGCGAGCTCGTTGACGAAGATCATGACGATCATCGTGATGCCGCGGAAGATGTCGATCGAGGCGACTCTGTTTGTGGTCTGGCTGGAGGGCTGCATTGTGCTCAAGTATGCCGCTTTTGTACGGTAGGATGTGGGGGGTTGTGCGGTAAATGCGGTTAGCGGGCCGGTAGAAAACGTGGTGGAGGGCGCGTCTTTACTGGCTAAAACTGATTTGCGACATGTTTTTTTGCGGTAAGCGGTGTGGTGGGGACTCCCTGGGGTGATTTGGAGGCTGCATTTGTCAAGCGTGTGCGGCCGCAAAACGGACTGGTGGAATTTCGGCTGGTTCGAGCGGTCCGTCCAGATATCCACAACATCTAGTAGCGGAGAGCGCAGGACGCCTATATAGTGATGTTCATTCCATGGTTCCCCGGATGTGAGTCCGGAGATGAAAAGGGAATCCGGTGAGAGTCCGGAACTGCCCCGCAGCGGTAAGCAGGTACGAACGCCACGATGACACTGGGTGCAAACCTGGGAAGTCCGGCAAGTAGGTCAGAACCTGCAGAGTCCGAAGACCTGCCATAGAAATATTCGCTGGCGCCTCCGAGGGGAGGCGAGGTGGCAGTGACTCGTTCCGCGGCAGCTCTCCGTGCTGGAACGCTTCTCCTGTTTCCTCGCAACCCTTTGAGGCAAGGAGACGGTCCATGGCCACCAATGCACTTCCTCATCTTGATTCCTCGCTTCAGATCCCCACGTCCTTTCTCTCCGGAACCAGCGGCGGCAGCGTCGCTGATTTCTCGGGTTTTCAGGTCATCCGCCGCAATGGCTCGCTTTCTGCGTTCGACGAGAGCAAGATCTCGAATGCCATCACCAAGGCCTTTATCGCGGTCGAGGGTACGACGGCGACCGGATCGCGACGCATCCATGACGCCGTGCGGGAGCTGACCACACAGATTGTGGTAGCGCTGAGCCGCCGGGCGGACAAGGCGCGCGCGCTGCACATCGAGGACATCCAGGACCAGGTGGAGCTTGCCCTGATGCGGTCAGGGGAGCACAAGGTCGCGCGAGCCTACGTGCTCTATCGCGCGGAACGGGCGGAACAGCGGCGGGTGCGCGCCCAGGTGGTGATTCAGTCCGTTCCAGCGCTCAAGGTCAGGCTGGCGAGCGGAGAGACGGTTCCTCTCGATGAGGTGCGGCTGCAGCGCGAGGTCGAGATGGCATGCCATGGGCTTGACGGAGTGAGCGCCGACGCCGTGATGTCAGAGGTTCGGCGCAACCTGTACGACGGTATCCTGGAGCATGAGGTCGGACTTGCCCAGACGATGTCGGCGCGTTCCCTGGTGGAGCAGGAGCCGAACTATGCGTTCGTGAGTGCGAGGTTGCTGATCAACATTCTGCGCGACGAGGCGCTGGGTTTCGTCCTGCCGGAGGCTGTCACTCCCATGAGGCAGAGTGTCACGATCGATTACGCCACTTACTTCCCGGCGTATATCCGGAAGGCGATCTTGCTGGACATTCTCGATAAGGAGCTTGGGCTTTTCGATCTGTCGCGGGTGGCGGCGGCGCTCGACGCGAGCCGAGATGGCAACTTCCAGTTCCTCGGATTGCAAACTTTGTATGACCGCTACTTCCTGCATGAGGGCGGTGTTCGGTTCGAGCTTCCGCAGGCGTTCTTTATGCGGGTAGCGATGGGACTGGCGATTCGCGAGATCGACCGCGAGGCGAAGGCCATCGAGTTCTACCAGTTGCTCTCGAGCTTCGACTTTATGTGCTCGACACCGACACTGTTCAATTGTGGGACGCTGCGTCCGCAACTTTCGTCGTGCTTTCTCACGACGATCGAGGATGACCTTGCGGGCATCTTCAAGGCGGTGAAGGATAATGCGCTGCTGTCGAAGTATGCGGGCGGACTGGGCAACGACTGGAGCAGCGTGCGTGGCCTTGGTTCGCATATCAAGGGCACGAACGGTCAGTCGCAGGGGCTCGTTCCTTTCCTGAAGGTGGCGAACGACACCGCGATTGCTGTGAACCAGGGAGGCAAGCGCAAAGGCGCGGTCTGCGGCTATCTCGAGACGTGGCACATCGATATCGAGGAGTTCCTCGATCTGCGCAAGAACACCGGTGACGACCGCCGGCGCACGCACGATATGAATACGGCGAACTGGGTGCCGGACCTCTTCATGCAACGGGTCGAGGAGGATGGCACGTGGACGCTCTTCTCTCCCGATGAGGTGCCGGACCTACATGACCTTTACGGGCGGGCGTTCGCGGAACGCTATGCGCACTACGAGACGAAGGCCGCGCGTGGCGAAGTTCGGGTGATGCGTACGGTGAAGGCAGTAGAGCTTTGGCGAAAGATGCTTACGATGATCTTCGAGACCGGGCATCCGTGGATCACCTTCAAGGACCCGTGCAATCTTCGCTCGCCACAACAGCATGCGGGTGTGGTGCATTCATCGAACTTATGCACGGAGATCACGCTGAATACTTCGGCGCAAGAGATTGCCGTGTGCAATCTCGGCTCGATCAACCTTGCAAACCACATGACGGAGGGTGGACTGGATCGGGCGCGGCTACGGCGCACGGTTCGTACCGCGATGCGGATGCTCGACAACGTGATCGACATCAACTTCTATACGGTACCCGAGGCGCGCGCGTCCAACCTGCGGCACCGGCCTGTGGGCCTTGGCATTATGGGTTATCAGGACGCGCTCTATCAGCAGCGCATTCCGTTTGCCTCCTCGGAGGCGGTTCGCTTTGCGGACGAGAGCATGGAGTGCATCAGCTATGAGGCGATCTCGGCCTCGGTCGATCTGGCTGAGGAACGGGGACGATATGCGAGCTTCGACGGGTCGCTGTGGTCAAAGGGCATCCTGCCTATCGACTCCGTGAAACTGCTGCAGGAGCATCGGGATCATACGATGACGATGACCCAAACGTCGACGCTGGACTGGGGAGCGTTGCGCGTCAGGGTGCAGAAGAGCGGCATGCGTAACTCCAACACACTTGCCATTGCGCCGACGGCTACTATCTCGAATATCTGCGGAGTAACCCAGTCGATCGAGCCCACTTATCAGAACCTCTTCGTGAAATCGAATATGAGCGGAGACTTCACGGTCGTGAACGCTTCCCTGGTAAACGACCTGAAGGGGCTTGGGCTGTGGGACGAAGTCATGATCTCCGACCTGAAGTACTTCGATGGTTCGCTTGGGTCGATTGACCGTGTGCCGGAAGAACTGAAGCGGCTTTACGCCACTTCGTTCGAAGTGGAAGCTACGTGGCTGATCCAGGCCGCAGCCTGCCGGCAGAAGTGGATCGACCAGGCGCAGTCTCTGAACCTGTATATCGATCAGCCGAGCGGACGGAAGCTCGATGCTCTTTATCGTGAGGCGTGGCACGCAGGGTTGAAGACTACCTACTATCTGCGCTCGCGTTCGGCAACGCATGTTGAGAAATCGACGGTGAAGCGGACAGATGGCAAGCTGAACGCCGTTGCCGTGACAACCGCACCGGCTGGTGTTGTCTGCGATATGTCCGACCCAACCTGCGAGGCCTGCCAGTAGGCAGAGAAGGAGTTACGATGTTGACCTGGTCTGACGAAGAAGTCGAAGTAGAGAAGATAAGTGTAATGCCGGCAGTTGCAGAGAAGCCAGTCGTCGGCCTTGAGTCTTATGTTGCGCCTATAAGTGAGACGGCTATCGATCGCAATGGAACGCGGGTTCGCGTCGATGATAAGGCAATGATCAACTGTCGCGCCGATGTGAACCAGCTTCTTCCGTTGAAGTATAAGTGGGCCTGGGAGAAGTACCTCTCGGGCTGCAATAACCACTGGATGCCCACCGAGGTTTCGATGCAGGCGGATATCGCTCTCTGGAAGAGTCCGAACGGACTTACCCCCGATGAGCGGCGCGCGATCAAGCGGAACCTTGGCTTCTTTGCTGCTTCGGAGTCATTAGTTGCGAATAACATAGTGCTCGCAATCTACAGGCATCTGACGAATCCTGAATGCCGGCAGTATCTGCTTCGGCAGGCATTTGAAGAGGCGGTGCATACGCACACGTTCCAGTACATCGTCGAGAGCCTCGGATTGAACGAAGGCGAGTTGTTCAACATGTACCGTGAGGTTCCGTCGATTACGGAGAAGGCTGCGTGGGCGATGAAGTACACGCAATCCCTAGCGGACGCTGCGTTCAGTACGGGGACGGCGGTGAAGGACAGAGATTTTCTGCGTGACCTGATTGCTTTCTATGTGGTGTTCGAAGGTATGTGGTTTTATACGGGCTTTGCACAGATCCTGTCGCTCGGACGGCGCAACAAGATGGTTGGAATTGCCGAGCAGTATCAATACATTTTGCGTGATGAAAGCATTCATCTGAACTTCGGGATCGATGTCATCAACCAGATCAAGGCTGAGAATCCGGGGCTGTGGAGCAGTGAATTCCAGGATGAGGTAAGTGGCATGCTTCGTTCGGCGGCGGAGCTTGAAGCGGCTTACGGGCGCGACACGATGCCGAATGGATTCCTCGGTCTGAGTGCAGTGCTTTGCGAGCAATACATGCACTTCATTGCGAACCGTCGATGTGCACAGATTGGGCTCGCTCCGGTGTTTGCCAAGACGGAGAATCCGTTCCCGTGGATGAGCGAGGCCATGGATCTCAAGAAGGAGAAGAACTTCTTTGAGACGCGAGTGATCGAATACCAGACCGGCGGTTCGCTTGGTTGGGACTAGGGTCTAAGCCACGTTTATGAGAGGAGACTCTGCGGACGAGGTTCTCATGGTTTCAGGGCTTCCGCCTGGCGGATAGCCGCCGTGACGCTCGGTACAACGGGGTGAAGGCCGATGGACACCGTCGATGCTGGTTCCGCACTTTGCTGTCGCGCAGAACGTTGCTCTTTCAGGCCGTTCGCCGTGATAAAGTGCGCCTACGCGGGAAAGTTGAACTGGGCAGTATCGGAGGATCTAACCTTTGGCACTCACGATTCAAGGACTATCGAAGACCTACCCTAATGGTGTCAAGGCTTTGCGTAACCTCTCCCTGACGATCGGCAACCAGATGTTCGGACTGCTCGGGCCGAACGGTGCGGGGAAAAGTAGCCTTATGCGCACGGTCGCCACGCTACAGGACCCTGACACCGGCACGATCTTTCTCGATAGCCTCGACGTGTTGAAGGAAAAGGATGCGGTCCGCAAGGTGCTCGGCTATCTTCCGCAGGAGTTCGGCGTTTACCCGAAGATGTCGGCGCTGGATATGCTGCAGCATCTCGCTGTGATGAAGGGGATTACGAATAAGACCGAACGTAACCAGATGGTGGATGCGCTGCTGAACCAGACGAATCTCTGGGATGCACGTAAGAAAGCACTAAGCACGTACTCCGGCGGCATGAAGCAGCGCTTTGGCATCGCGCAGGCTCTGCTTGCCAACCCAAAGCTGATCATTGTGGACGAGCCTACGGCAGGTCTTGATCCTGCCGAGCGCAATCGCTTCCTCAATCTGCTGAGTTCCATTGGCTCGAATGTGACGGTCATCCTGTCGACTCATATCGTCGAGGACGTGCGCGAACTCTGCCCCCGGATGGCCATCATCGCCAACGGCGAGCTGCTTCTGGAGGGCTCTCCCGCTGAGGCGCTGTATGAGTTGAAGGGGAAGATCTGGAGCAGGGTGGTCTCCACCGACGAGGAGCTTCGTGCTCTCGAAGCGAGCCTCAACGTCATCTCGACGCATCTCGTTGGCGGTCTGCATGAAGTAAGGATCTATGCCGACTCGAGTCCGGGTGAAGGCTTTACTCCGGTCGATTCCGGCCTCGAGGACGTGTACTTTCTCAACCTCGGAAGGCAGACCAAGACAAACTGACCGCGGATCACCTTTTGCCGTGCCCCTGACACAGTGAGGGCTCTTGATGCCGCCCTCCTCAGGACCCGCACCGAGGAGAAAGTCTTATGACCCAATTCTGGGAGTTCTTTACCTTCGAGCTGAAGTTCCGTGCGAAGAGCGTTTCCACCTACGTTTACTTCCTGCTCTGGTTCACCTTTGAGTTCCTTTGCATCGCCAGCGAGAGCTTCGGCCCTATTGGGAATGCGAATGGCAAGATCCTCCTCAATGGGCCATATGCCAACACCTATAACTACATCGGCGCCAGCTTCTTCGGCGTGATCGTGATCGCCGCCATCTTCGGCACATCGATCCTGCGCGACTTTCAGCGCGACACGATCCAGATCCTCTTCACCAAGCCCATCTCCAAGTTTGCTTATCTTGGTGGGCGGTGGGCGGGGTCGTTCGTCGCCACTGTCTTTGCATTCTCGGGGATGATCTTCGGTGGGTTTATCGGGACGTTTGCGCCCTGGGCGGATCACTCCCGCATCGGACCGAACCATCTCTTCTGGTATCTGCAGCCATTCTTCTCGGTGGCGGTCGTTCAGATCTTTTTTCTTGGATCGCTGTTCTTTCTCGTCGCGGCTCTCTCTCGCAGGATCTTCATCGTGTACCTGCAGGGCGCGGCGATCTTTATGATCTACATCATTGGCGTGAATGCCTTCTCCGCCACGCGCTCGCTCGAACACTTCTGGTCCGGCATCCTCGATCCCATCGGCTTCCTCTACAACGACGCCATCACCCGCTATTGGACGGTCATCGAGAAGAACACGCTGCTTTACTCCTGGACGGGCGTCTTCCTCTACAACCGCCTCCTGTGGAGCAGCATTGGGCTGCTGAGCCTGCTCGCCGTCTGGAAGCTCTTTCCCATGTCGGTGGAATCGCTTACCGCAAAGGCAAGCAGCAAGCGCGCCAATCTTCAGCGTGAGCAGGAAGAAACCGCCAAGCCTCGCCGCTCGCTTGTCGCCATCCCTTTACCCCGCGTTACGCAGATCTTCGGCTCCGGCACGTCTTTCGCGCAGTTCGTCTCGCTCACACGCATCCGTATCTCGAACATCGTTCACGAGGTTCCTTTCTGGGGAATCCTCGTGCTGATGGCAGCGCTCAGCCTGAACAACGGCCACTTCGCCGGCCGAAGGGATGGTTCGGTTAGTTGGCCCGTTACTTATTTAATGCTTCAGGCGGTGGAGGGCGGAGCGAGCCTCTTCTTCTACATCGTCGCGACGCTCTATGCGGCCGAACTCATCTGGCGTGAACGCGATACGCGCTTCTCCGGCATCCACGATGCGCTCCCCATGCGCGAGACGACCGACTGGTTCTCGAAGCTGGCGGCCCTCTGCTTCGTTGAGCTCGTCCTGCTCACGGTTGCCGGCTTCTGCGGCATCATTATGCAGACAGTGGCGGGTTACTACCACTTCGAGCTGATCCAATATGCACAGGAACTCTATCTCGTTGTCTTCCCCCAGGTTTTAATCTTCGTTCTCATCGCTCTCTTCGTACAGGCGGTTGTCTCGAACAAGTTCATCGGTCATGGCATCGTCATCGCCATCTTCGTGATTACTCCTATCCTGCAAAGCTTCGGCTGGGAGAACACGCTCTACCTCCTCGGCAACACCACTTCCGTGACTTACTCGGATATGAACCGCTACGGACACTTCGTCCCTGCGCTGATATGGTCGACGATCTACTGGCTTGGCTTCGTCAGCGTCCTTGGCGTCGTCTCCATTGCACTGGCCCGTCGAGGCTCTGAAGACGGGTGGGCCGCGCGTCTGAAGGTCGCTCTCCAGCGCGCGCCGGGGCTATTGCCTGCGGGTATCTTCCTCGTACTCGTGACGCTTGGCAGCGGGGCATGGTTTTTCTATAACGCCCACGTCTTGAACCCGTTTATCAGCGCGAAGCAAGGCCGCGTGATCCAGGCCGACTACGAACGCGCTTATAGGAAATACGAGCATCAGCCGATGCCCAAGATCATCGCCGTCGATGCCAACATCGACATCTTTCCCGAGCGCCGGTCCTTCACAGGCGACGGCCACTTCCTGCTCCAGAACAAGACGTCTGGCCCGATCTCGCAGATACACCTCTCCGACGCCCACGCCGCTGCCTTCGGCTCCATCGATCTTCAGCCATCCGTATCGAAGGTCCAGTTCGATCGCCCATTTCATATCGTGTCGACCAGCCCGACACACGTCTACACCATCTATCAGTTCGATACGCCGCTTGCGCCCGGCGAGACGGTCAACATGACCTTCAACGTGCAGCACATCAGCCGCGGCTTCAAGGATGGACACGAGCGGCCTGAGTTCGCGTACTCCGGCACCTTCTTCGACTCCGGCTACTTTCCCACGATCGGTTACGATTCGGGCGTCGAGTTAGACGATCCGCGCCGCCGCCGTGAAGAGAAGCTCGGAGAGCTCGAACTGTTGCCGCATCGCGGCGATCCTCTCGGTTCTGTTACGAACCTCTTCACGACACATTCTGATTGGATCAGCTTCCGTGCCACCGTCAGCACATCGGATTCTGACTCCGAAGGCAAGCCGCAGATAGCTGTCGCTCCGGGCTATCTGCAGACCGATTGGCACAAGGATGGCCGTCATTATTTCACCTACGATATGGGCCAGGTGAAGACGCTCGACTTCTTCAACTTCATCTCAGCCCGCTACGACGTAAAGCGAGTTGTGTATCCCGGGACGGCCGGTCCGATCAACATCGAGGTCTATCACATCCCGGCCCACAAATTCGACGTGGACGACATGATCGAGGCGTCCAAGGCGGGCTTTGCGTATTACGAGAAGAACTTCAGCCCGTTCCAGTTCAAGCAGTACCGCATTCTGGAGTTCCCGCGGTATCGGACATTCGCGCAGTCGTTCCCAAACACCGTGCCTTTTTCAGAGGCCATCGGCTTCATCGAGCGCACTGAAAAGCCTGAAGATATCGACTTCGCCTACTTCGTTACTGCGCACGAGCTTGCCCACCAGTGGTGGGCCCACCAACTGATCGGTGGCCAGGTAGAAGGTTCGAACATGATGTCCGAATCGCTTGCGGAGTATTCGGCGCTGCGGGTGATGGAGAAGAAGTATGGGACGGAGAACATGCGCAAGTTCCTCTCGCATGAGCTTGATGGCTATCTGCGTGGGCGTTCCGGGGAGATTCGCCACGAGAACCCACTTGTTCTTGTTCAGAATGAGCAATACGTCTGGTATCAGAAGGGTTCCGTCGTTCTCTACGCACTTTCTGATTACATTGGGGAAGACAAGCTGAATGCTGCTCTGCGTAGCTTCCTGATGCAGTATCGCTACGCGAATGCGACTGATAACCAGGATGTTCCTTATCCGGATACGCGGCACTTCGTGGATGCACTGCGGGCGGCTACTCCGGCGGAGTTGCAGTATTACATTACAGATGCGTTTGAGAATATCGTTCTCTACGATAACAAAGCTGTTAGCGCGAGTTATGTGCAGACGCCGGATAAGAAGTACAAGGTGACGCTTACTGTGCAGGCCAGGAAGGTCAAGGCGGACGGCAATGGAAATGAGACTCCCATGCCGCTTGCAGATTACATCGATATTGGGGTGTTTTCGGGCAAGAAGGCCCATGAAAAGCAGCTTTATTTGAAGAAAGAGAAGATCATGCAGGCGCAGCAGACGTTCGAGATCGTTGTGGATGAAGCGCCGACGTTCGCGGGGATCGATCCTTACAACAAGCTCATCGATCGGGTGTCGGACGACAACCAGATGGAGGTGAGCAAGCCCTGAGGGAGTCACGTACCGGCGGAGTGGTGGAGTGTAGCTAGCTGAGAGGCTCGCGCGGCTGGGGTTTAAGTAGCGGGTGCGCTGCCTGGGTTTCCGATTGCTTCGCGGGCACCCGTCTATGAGTATCGTTATTCATGACCGGGTGTAGCAACCGTCTGCGTGCTTTGCGATCCTGTTCGGCTGCGCCTTCTTCGGTACTCCGCCAGAAGGTACCTTCCAAGACGAACCACCACCGGACGCCATTTTGAGCGAAAGATATGGATCTGGAGAGTTGGTTCCAGAGCCGGTTCCCATTCCTCGTGCCAGTCGAGACCTGTGACAAGGCTGACTCGATCGATTTCGCCGAGCCCGATTGCACGTTCAATTACGCGTAGCAGTAAAAGTCTGCCGGGCGAAAACTCATTGAAGGCGTCGTCATGGCCAATTTTGTAAAGATGCTCCCACCCTGCCGTCCTAATCACGAATTGGCCTGCGACGGCCTTTTCTCCGGAGTACATCAAGGCTATGTCTGTCTCAAAGGATGGGTCGGATTCGGCGAGCAGCGAACGGTAGAAGGCTTTAGCGGTGGGAACCAGCGCTATTGCCGTCCTGGTTCCGCTTTCTCCCTTCCATCCAGAGGATTCCAAGCGTAGGAATTCATCAAAGAAAGAATCTATGTTGCCTTCCGCCCGAGCCATCTTCATCGATATCGGGCCATGCTTCTCCAGGCGTCTCGTACGGTTCGCGAGATTTCTTCGGAGCCGCCCTGACTTCAAGGAGAAGACAACTTCGCCCACGGGACCCGGTGTGCTTCGAGTGTGGAAGGTGCTGCATCCTTGCGATGGGGTGATGTTTGTCCACTGGGGATTGAGCGCGAGGGCGAGTCTGGCAGCGTTGCTGTCTGCCATCACTCGCGGCCATGAGATGACTGTCCACTTATACGGGTGGCCTTTGAATGCTTTAAGGACGGCGGCGCCAACCTCAGCAACATTGGAGTCAGGGGCCAGGGGGAAGTCGAATGCCGCCAACTGATGATCAAAGCCAAGTGTCAGGGCTTTTACCTCACCAAAGGGTCTAACCGCTGCGGTTGCCGGGATTACGGGAATGATCGACAACGGACGACCGTTGGCATCCGACACCCGGCAGAACCAAACGCTTTGCGCGTCTCCTGCAAGATGCATCGCCGCAGCCAGATTCCACTCGTAGCGAGCAAACAGCGGAGCACCCACAGCCAATTCACACCAATCCTTCTTTAGGAATCTGAGCCCATTAACCCCTTTGTGCCATTCCACGTTCAACATAGATTTGATAAAGATTCCTCTGTCGGATTCAGACTGCGAGTGATCGTATACCAGTTTCCGAAGATTGCAAGGAAGGGAATCAAGCGAAGACTACACAACGGTTATCTGTTTTCGGAACTTTCTACTGATCTCGAGTGCAAAGTCCGGCGATTGACGAGCCGGAACAAAGCTCTTCCGGCGTGAGATAGTGTGCATTGAACGTATGCGATGAGTGACGAGGCCAAGGCAAAGTATCGCGGTGAGTGGGTGAGGCAACGAGCCATGGAAAGCATTAGTGTCGTCATTCCGACGTATAACAGAGCTGCGTTATTACGCCGCGCAATTCAAACGGTCATCGAGGCGACGACCCCGAAGGACGAGATCATTGTCGTGGACGATGGTTCGACCGATGACACCTCGCGCGTGCCATCCGAATTTGAGCGTGAAGTGCGTTACCTTCGGGTCCCCAACGGAGGGGCAGGAGCTGCTCGCAACGTTGGAGTTGAGGCAGCGACCCACGATCTGGTAGGCTTCGCCGATTCCGATGATGAGTGGTTACCGAGTCGTCTGGATAAGCAGAGGACACTCATGGAGACACGCAGGGACCTGGTGTTCTCCTTTTCGAACTTCGGCCAATTATTTCCCGATGGCTCGATTGAGCATGCCTGGGGGAAGCAGTGGCATGAGGATTCGAGGGGATGGGATGAGATTCTCGGCGCGGGGCAGCCGTGTTCGGCGCTCATACCCCTCCTTCCAGGAGTTGCAGACGTCCCCGTGCACATCGGGAGCATGTATCGGAACCAGCTCCACACCAATTACATCAATGTAAATACCGTGCTTGCACGCCGCAGCCTGGCCGGTGAGGCGTTTCGCTTTGGAATAGGTTTGCCTACATGGGAAGAATGCGAATGCTTCGCGCGCCTGACACGGCTGGGTCCATGCGCCTATCTCGACGTCGACACGGCACTCCAACGGGCTCACGGAGGACCAAGGTTGACCGACGCGGATTCCATTCAAGTCGCAACCGCGCGGCTCCTAATCATCAGCCGCACGTGGGCCACCGACGAAGTCTTTGTTCGTGAGCACGGGGAGGAGATGCATGCGATCGTGGAGGGGTTGAACAAACAGCTTGCCAGGGGTTTTCTGCTTAGAGGTCACTTCGCTCAAGCAAGAGAGGCCGCGGCGAGGTTGCACCATGGTGGTTTGGAAAAAGCCATCCTACGTCTGCCGGCGCCGCTCTTAAGTCAGGCGCTGACTCTCTATCGTGCTCGACGGAAATCCTAAGCTCTATTCACCTGACATCCGGCTTCGCAGGAGAAATGGCTCATTGCGTCCATGGAGTTCCTCGGTTCCGGTCTAAGCGCTTGCCGTCTCGTAGCGAATCTCCAGCAGGGTGCAGTCGTCCTGGGGTTCGTTAGGGTGTTGGTAGTGGGTGATGTGGGTAAAGATGGTTTCGAGGGGGTCGTGGGCTATGAGGTCGAAGCCGGCGTCGCCGAAAGGGATGCCTTCGGGGTTTTCGGCTTCGGTTACGCCGTCCGTGCTTAAGAGGATGCGCTCGTTGGGGCGGACGTGGAAAAGGTGGAGTCGTAGGTGGCGGTGTCGATCAGGCCGACGACGAGGTTCGAGTCTTCGAGGCGGCGGAGTTGGCGGGTGGGGCCTTCGCCATGGACCAGGACGGGTTGGATGTGGCCGCAGTTGAGGTACTCGAGGCGTCCGTCGGGGTAGAGCTTGAGCATCACCATTGTGGCGTACTTGCCGACCTGACGGGTGCAGAGGAACTGATTGAGGAGGGCGGCGATCTCGGGGAGGCTCTGGCGGGTGAGCATGAGGGCGTGGATGATGCCCTGGAGGGTGGCTGCGACGATGGCCGCGGAGACTCCCTTGCCGGAGACGTCGGCCATGGTGACGCAGACGCAGTCGTGTTCGCCGGAGGCCGAGGTCAAGGCGACGGCGTCGTAGAAATCTCCGCCGATGTCGTGGCAGGGCTTGCTGCGGCCCTTGAGGACGGCGTAGGGGAGGACGGGGAGCTTGATCGACATGAGGCTGGTGTGGATCTGGGCGGCGATGGCGAGCTCTTCGCGGGCCTTGCGGGCGAAGTTTTCGGCGTCGGCGAGGAGGACGTTGTGGAGGAGGGCGGCGGCCTCGGTGGCGACGGCGTCGAGGAGCTGGTGGTCGACCTCGCTGAGGTTTCCGGGCTTGAGCTGGCTGTCGAGGTAGAGGAGGCCGAGGAGGTGGTCGGGCTCGCCGGGGGCGGTGCGCTTGCGGAGGGGAAGGCAGTAGATGGAGCGGATCTTGTTCACCATGACGCTGGCCCAGGCGGAGGCGCTGTGGTCGGTCATGGTGTCGCTGATGAGGAAGTTGGACTCGCTCTCGATGGCGCGGGCTATGGCGCGGCGGGAGACGGTGGCGTCCTCTTCGACGGGGTCTCCGTTGGCGTGGAGGCCGAGGGCGAGGTGCATTTCGCCGTCCTTGCGGAGGAAGACGAAGCCGCGCTCGACTCCGGTGAGTTTGAGGGTGAGCTGGAGGAGCGCTCGGAGGATGTCGTCGATGGCACCGCCGGCGTTGAGCTGGCGGGCGGCGCTGAGGAGGAAGTTGAGCTGTTCGAGGGGGCCGGCGGGGGTGGCGTCATCGGGTGGCTGGAAGTTGCTGAGGGTGGAGAGGAGGTCGCTGACGGGGGTAGGGAGGAAAGAGATGCCGGACTCGCCGGTGCGCTGAAGGTGGAAGCGGAGCTTGGGCGCGTTGGGGGAGCCGCACTGGATGGTGTCGCCGGGGTTGAGGGCGGCGCGCTGGATGCGGGCACCGTTGAGGTAGGTGCCGTGGGTGCTGTTCTGGTCGATGAGTTCGTAGGTGTGGCCCTCGCGGGAGATGAGGGCGTGCTGACGGGAGACGAAGGATTCGGGGAGGACGAGATCCTGGGTGGGGGAGCGACCGATGGTGGTGGAGGGGCGGTCGAGCAGGATGCGGCTTTCGCCGTCGGGGGTGGCGTAGCTCAGGGCGGGAACGTAGGTGGCTACACTCATCTCGGCTATTTTAGGGCGAGTGGGCTAGTGAGTGTGGAAGAGCTTCTGGTTGATGTCGGGCCAGAACTCCTTGAGGGTGAAGTTGGCTCCGTCGATGATCATGCTGGTGAGCCACTTCTGGCCGACTTTGGTCCAGGTGCGGTAGCGGGTGGGGTAGTAGGTGGAGGAGAGTCCCGAGGCAGCGCCGGCGCCGATGATCTCGGAGAAGTTGAAGGTGGGGTCGCCGGCGTCGGTTCGAGTGATGGCGACGCGGGAGACGGCGTATCCTGCCCGCTTCAGGAATCCACCGTGGCCGAGGGTGTAGAAGCGATTATCCGAGTGGAAGATGGCTGGGCCGGCGCCGCCGACCATGAAGTTTTCGTCGACGGTGTCGGCCAGGGTGTGCCAGTAGTAGCGGGCGTAGCCCTTGGCTCCCTGGTGGAACTCGGGGTAGGAAGCGCCATTCATGGCGAAGCCGGCCTGAATGCCGGCGATGAAGAAGGAGGAGTAGTCGAAGGTGTCCTTCCCGGCGATGAGGAACTTCTGCTTGGCGGTCTGGGGCGGGAGTTTCTCGTCGGCGGAGACGGAGCGGAAGTTCGGCATGATGAAGAGGATGCGGCCGGTCTGGACGGGCTCGCCGGGGGGCGGGCCCTGCTCGGTCTGTTTTGGGTTCGAAGAACTTGGATTGGAGGAGGAAGACTGTGGCTCCTGCTGGTCTTGCAGGGTGACGGAGGGGGCGTCGGGGAGGGGATTGTCCAGGGGCTTTTCAGAGGATGCGATCAGAACGGGCGCGGTGGCCGGGTCGGTTTGTTGGGCGTACGAGAGGCTGGGGGCAGCACAAAGAGCAGCGAGGAGGAGCGCCGTCGAGGGGGAAATCTTGAGACGAAGAGGGGGGGCAAAGGACGGCATCAATAGGATAAGACGCAATTTTGGGGAAATTGATGCGTTGGTGGGTCATTTGAGGTGGTTTTGTCGGAATTTGGGGGAAGATAAGGGGCGATCAGAGGATGCCGCTTGTCTTTGCCGTGGAGACGATGATATCGAGGGCGCGGTCGATTTGGGGCCGGGTGTGCTCGCTTGTCATGATGGTGCGGATGCGGGCCTTGCCTTCGGAGACGGTGGGGAAGGCGATGCCGGTGGCCATCACGCCCTGATCGAAGAGGGCGCGGCTAAAGTCCATGGTGCGGCGGCCGTCTCCGAGGATGATGGGGGTGATGGGGGTCTCGGAGGCAGGCGTTGTCTTGCCGCCTACATCGAAGCCGGCATCGGTGAGCTGCTTCTTGAAGTACCAGGTGTTGTCCCAAAGGCGGGCGATGCGTTCAGGCTCGGACTCGAGCAGGTCGAATGCGGCGATGCAGGTGGCGGCGACGGATGGGGGATGGCTGGTCGAGAAGAGGAATGGGCGGGCGCGGTGGTAGAGGAAGTCGATGAGGTCGCGGGAGCCGCAGACGTATCCGCCTAGCGCGCCGATAGCCTTCGAGAGGGTTCCGACCTGGACGTCCACCTTGGAGGTCGCGTGGAAGTGGTCGACGGATCCGCGTCCGTTGCGTCCGAGGACTCCGGAGGCGTGGGCGTCGTCGACCATCATGATGGCGCCGTAGCGCTCGCAGAGGTCGGCGAGCTCGCCGACGGGGCCGATGTCGCCGTCCATGGAGAAGACGCCGTCTGTGATGACGAGCTTGCGTCCGGGCTCGTTCTGGACCTCTTTCAGGAGCTCTTCGGCGTGGGCAACGTCCTTGTGGCGGAAGACCTTGATCTTTGCCTTGGAGAGGCGGGCCCCGTCGATGATGCTGGCGTGGTTGAGCTCATCGGAGAGGATGAAGTCCTCCTTGCCGAGGATGCTCGAGACGGTACCGGCGTTGGCGGAGAAGCCGGACTGGAAGACGACGCAGGCCTCGACGCCTTTGAAGGCGGCGATCTTCTCTTCGAGCTCCATGTGGATGCGCATGGTTCCGGCGATGGTGCGGACGGCCCCGGAGCCTACGCCGTACTTCCGGGTCGCGGCGATGGCGGCTTCGCGGAGTTTCGGGTGGTTGCAGAGGCCGAGGTAGTTGTTGGAGGCGAGGTTGATGACCTCGCGGCCGTCGTAGTGGCAGACGGGGCCCTGCTCGTCGTCGAGAACGCGGAGTTTGAAGTAGGTGCCGCGCGCCTTGAGGTCGTCCATGACGGCGGTGAGGTGAGCGAGCTGCGGACGCGTTGCGGCGAAAGGCATAATACCTATCTTAACGCCCGCGCCATATCGCAGGACGCCGGTCGTGCGGAATCCTGAATTTTCAGGGCACATCGACAAGCTGGACGGCTGGGCGCGCTTGTCCTGCATCTCACAGCCTGTACGGATGATCGGTTAGCGGTCTCCGTAGGGCCCCGAAGTGTAGGTGTGACGTATCGACTACCGGCCGTCTGTCCATTCCGGATGGACGGCCGGGTGCCGACTCCCTCCGAAGGCTCCTCAGCAAAATCCAAGACAAAGAACAAGAGGAATGACGCACGATGACTTTCCCAGCGATTGCAAAAACAGTGATGTTCCGGTCCATGACGGCTACTACCTTTGCCCTTGTGCTTCTTGCCGGATGCAAGTCGAAACAGGACCAGGCGATCGATCAGGCCAAGCAGCAGGCAGCAGCGACTGGCCAGGCTCAGCAGGTGGTGACGACCGATAAGGACGGCAACACGACGACCTCGGTGGTGCAGCCCCCGGTTCCGGGCCAGGCGACCCAGCAGGTGACCACCACAACGACTTCGACGAAGAGTGGCACGGTCGCGGCCGCAGTTCCTCCTCCGACGGTGCAACCGGTCGGGCAGGCTGCTCCTGCTATGGCATCGGCAGATGCGGTGGCCGCACCGAACGGGACTGCCCCAGCACCAGCCAGCCAGCCGGTCGTCTCGCCGGTGAATGTTCATATCCCTGCGGGAACTTCGCTCGTCATCCGAATCAACCAGCACATCAACGTGAAGACCAGCCATGTGGGCGAGCGGTTCACGGGCGAAGTCGACGAGGCAGTGTCAGGAACTGACACTGGACAGGTCCTGATCCCGCGCGGAACTCATGTGAGCGGTGTGGTGGATGCCTCTCATCGGCGGGGACACTTCAAGGGTGCCTCGATCCTTGAACTGCGGCTGACCTCAATGACGATGGGCGGGCAGGAGTACGCGCTGGATACACACGACGTGGTCCGGACGAAGAAGGGCAAGGGCAAGCGGTCTGCTGCGTTTATCGGTGGCGGATCGGGGCTCGGGATGCTGATCGGCGGCGTGGCAACGGGCGGTGTTGGCCTCGTGGTCGGCGGACTGGCTGGCGGCGGCGCGGGTACGGCACTTGCGGGAATGACCGGAAACCGCGATATTGATATTCCGGCGGAGTCGCTAATGCGATTCAAACTGGCAGACGATCTTGTGGTTCAGCCGAACCAGTAGCTTTTTGAGGGAGCAACACGCGTCTGGGGCTCACCGGTGACTCGGTGGGCTCTCTTCCGTTGAAATCGGAGTAGGATTTGCGTGATCGATCGGGAGGCGCGGATGCGAAAACGTTTGGCGATGGTTGCGTTGGGCCTGCTGGCACTGCCGGGATTGGCCAAGAGCAAAAAGATTGTTCTGCCGGCATACGTGCTGAAGGCGCATACGGTGGCTGTCCTGATTGATCCAGATGCAGGAATTGCGTACGACGATCCTCGGGCAAACCAGGTGGCGCAGAAAGATGTGGAGACGGCGCTGCTGAAGTGGGGACGTTTCGAGCCTGTAATCAGCACGCAGGATGCGGACCTGATCATCGTGGTGCGGAGGGGAACAGGGAAGCTGGTCGACCAGACGATTGCCGATCCCAGGCAGAACAACCGGCCCGGGATGATCGACCCGACCAGTGGCGGGCTGGCGGTGGGTGGGCAGCGTGGTAGGCCACTGGACGCGTCCGATTCGGGGCAGCCGAGCGCATCGCCGACGGGCGTGCATCCGCAGACCGAGGTTGGGGCTACGGATGACTCGTTCGTGGTCTACGAGGGGAAGGTGGAGGGTCCGCTGGAACATCCCGCCGCATGGCGGTATACGGGGAGGGATGGGCTGCGGCCGCATGGAGTGCCAGCGGTGGACGAGTTTCGGAAGATGGTGGCAGAGGCGGAGAAGGCGGCTTCAAAGAATCCTTAGGTTGAAGCTGAGGTTACCCACCTTAGCTGACGAAGAGGCTGTCGGTGAAGAGATGCGGCACCCCTTCCTCGTCGCTGGTCTCTGCGGGTGCTAGGCTTTTTTTATGAAGGTTCTGGTGATTGGTGGTGGTGGCCGCGAGCATGCGCTATGTTGGGCGCTGCGGCGGTCGGCTCGGGTGACGGAGGTGGTTTGCGCACCGGGGAATGGTGGGATCGGATTTGTGGCGCGGTGCGTCCCTGTCGATGTGGCGAACGTCGATGCGATGGTCGCGCTGGTGGAGTCGGAGCGGCCTGGGTTGACGGTGGTTGGGCCGGAGGTGCCGCTGTCAGTGGGCGTCGTGGATGCGCTGGAGAGCCGCGGTTTACGGGTGTTCGGGCCTCGGAAAGCGGCGGCGATGCTCGAGACGAGCAAAGCGTTCGCGAAGGGGTTCATGGAGAAGAACGGGATTCCGACGGCTGGGTATGCGGTGTGCGAGACTTCAGCGGAGGTGAGGGCGGCGCTGGGGAAGATAGGCGCGCCGGTGGTGGTGAAGGCGGACGGGCTGGCGGCGGGGAAAGGCGTGGTGATCTGCTCGACTGTTGAAGAGGCTCAAGAGGCTGCGGAGGCTATGCTCCTTGGGAAGGTGGCGGGTGTCTCGGCTGGGTCGGTTGTGGTGGAGGAGTTTCTGGCCGGGCCCGAGGTTTCATTCTTTGCACTGTGCGATGGGCGGAAGGCTGTGACCCTCGGGATGGCGCAGGATCACAAACGCATCGGTGAAGGGGATACGGGCCCGAATACCGGAGGTATGGGGGCTTATTCGACCGACTCGCTAGTCTCTAAAGAAATGAGTAAGTGGCTGCTCGAGAACGTGGCGCAGAAGACTGTTGACGGGATGATGCGGGAGGGAACGCCGTTCAAGGGGGTACTGTTCTGCGGCATCATGATGACGGCCGCCGGGCCGAAGGTGCTCGAGTTCAATACGCGGTTCGGTGATCCGGAGACGCAGGCTTTGATGATGCGGCTGGAGACGGATCTGCTGGATCTGCTGGAGTGGTCCGTGCTAGGTGCGGGGCAGGCTATCAAGGTGAAGATGCGGGGTGGCGCGAGCGTGTGCGTGATCGCGGCGAGTCTTGGATATCCGGGGGCTTATCCGAAGGGGCAGGCGATTACCGGGGCGACGGGGTTCTGCGATTGGGAGAAGAGTGTCGAGCTATTCCATTCGGGGACGGCGCTCAGGGATGGGAAGCTGGTGACGGCGGGGGGGCGGGTACTTGGGATGACCGCGTACGCTCCGAAGCTGAAGGAGGCGCTGGGTAAGGCATACTCGTCGCTGGGCGAGGTATCGTTTGAAGGGATGACGTACCGGCGGGACATCGGGTGGCGGGCTTCGGAGCAGTAGGGACTTTATCCCCGCTGTACGGGCGTACGACTTCGCCGCCGTGACTCCGGGCCAGCGGAATTGGTGCGCTATCCAGCCTATGGATTGGCGTACCTGTCGTGGCTGTCAGTAACCGTGGTTCGCTTTCCGAAGAGGCTATCCGCCTCGTCGAAGAGCAGAACACTTGAGGACGTGGGGGCTACAGTCTCGACCGCTGTGGAAGGGCGAAAGGCCGAAATGCCACCCGTAACATGGTCTAGCTCCGCGTCTGAAACCGATCCGTCCGGAGCAAGCTCCGAGTTTCCGGTCTTTTCCTGATCGCTCATTTGCGCCTCCTTGAAATCCGGCTTCATTCTTCACCCGCGCGGACAGGAGCACAACGAAAATCGATTGCCGATAAGAAAAAAAAGCTGAAGAGGTCCCCGAGAAGAGAACCTCTTCCGTGCGGAGCTATTTCATGGTCGACATATCGATGACAAAGCGGTACTTCACGTCAGCTTTAACGACGCGGTTGTAGGCCTCGTCGAGCTTGTCGACGCCGATGAGTTCTATGTCCGAGACGACGTCGTGCTCGGCGCAGTAGTCGAGCATCTCCTGAGTTTGGGGCATGCCGCCAATCATCGAGCCGGCGAGGCTGCGGCGGTTCACGACGGTCGAGAAGGCGCTAACCGGGAGCGGAACTTCCGGAAGGCCGACAAGGCAGAGGGTTCCGTCGAGGCGGAGCAGGCCGAGCATCTCGTTGAGGTCGTGTGGGGCGGAGACGCAGTCGAGAACGAAGTCAAATTTGCTCTTCTGCTTCGCCATAGCGTCGGGATCCTTCGAGATGACGACTTCGTCGGCTCCGAGGCGCTTGCCGTCAGCTTCCTTGCCGGCCGAGGTGGTGAAGAGCGTGACCTGCGCACCGAAGGAGTGGGCGAACTTGAGGCCCATGTGGCCGAGGCCGCCGAGGCCAATGATCGCGACCTTCTTTCCTGGCCCAACCTTCCAGTGGCGGAGCGGGCTGTAGGTCGTGATGCCAGCGCAGAGCAGCGGGGCGACTGCGGCGAGCTTCGGCTCGAGCTTGGTCGAAATGCTGTGGACGTAGCGCTGGTCGACGACGATGTTGTTGGAGTAGCCGCCGTAGGTGATCTCGCCTTTGTAGTCCTTGGCGTTGTAGGTGCCGACAAAACCCTTTTCGCAGTACGCCTCTTCGTGGGCGATGCAGTTGCCGCAGACGCGACAGGAATCGACCATGACACCTACTCCGGCGAGGTCGCCTTCCTTGAAACGCTTCACATCAGATCCTACGGCTGTGACGCGGCCGACGATCTCGTGGCCGGGGACCATCGGGTACATAGAGCCGCCCCACTCGTCGCGAACCTGGTGGATGTCGGAGTGGCAGATGCCGCTGTAGAGGATCTCGACGACGACGTCGGCGGGCCCGAGGTCGCGGCGTTCGAAGTTGAAGGGGGTGAGTGGGGCGGACTTCGTCTCGGCGGCGTAGCCTTTGGACTGCAACATGAATTCTCCTATGTCGGACTCTTGCGTTGAGATGCGGTTACTGGGGCTTGCGGGGAATGGCGATTTCAGCGGGGGCGTCGACCTGGTAGGTGGTGGAGAAGTTGCGTTGGTTGATGCCGAGCGACAGGCGGCCACGGGAGTCGATATAGACAAGTGGCTTGCCGACGGGTACGTCGCTGAAGGTCTTGACGAATGGGATGGCGTAAGGTTTCCCGGCGAGCGAGATGGGGATGACGTCGCCGATGCGGTAGCCGAGTTCGGCGAAGGTCTCGGCGGGGATGTTGAGCACGAGGTTGCCGAAGGGGCCATCGGTCCCGATCACTTGGCCGAGGAGGCCCGCGGCGTTTACCGTGGCGGACTTCAGGTCGAGGCGGACGAGTGTGGAGACGTCGATCGCGGGACCGGCCTGGGTCCAGTCGTCGCCTTTGGCGAGGTGGGCGGCGGCGGGGGAGAAGATGTCGCGCCCGTGGAAGGTGCTCGAGGTCTTGGCCCCGATCATCCAGGCGGGGTTGAGGATCTGCCGGGCGGATTCGATGCCGTCGCGATCCTGGACGAGGGTGAGGAGACCGTTATCCGGGAGCACGAAGTATTGGCCGAGCTTTGACTTGGCGATGATGGCTCGACGCTTGCTCCCAACTGTTGGGTCGATGACTGCGACGAAGACGGCGTCCTTGGGAAGATAGGGTGCGGTGCCGGCGAGGAAGCGTGCTGCTTCGGCGATGCTGTAGGGGGTCACCTGGTGGGTGACGTCGAGGATGTTCACGCCCGGGGCGATGCCCTGCATGACCGCCTTGCAGATGCCGACGGCGTCGTCCTTGACGTCGAAGTCGGTCATGAAGGCGATTGTCTTGAGCGGCGTCTGGGCGTTGCCGGGCAGGACGAGGGCGAGAAGGAGGATCAGGGCTGAGAGAGACCTGAGGATGCGGCGGAGGTTCACGTTCGAGATACTCCTGAGGGCTGGACGCTTGATGCCATGATACGGCTCAGCGGTGGAGTCGGGCGATGGTCGCCTGGTCGGGCTTGTTCTGGAAGTAGTTCGCGAGGGCTTCCTGGAAGACCTGGTCTTCGGGCAGGGATGCGGCGTGGGCGAAGAGGGTGATGCAGGAGTGGAACTTGAGGTCGTCGGGGTAGCCGAAGACCTCAGCGAGTGTGCGGTTCTCGATGGCGTTCACGAGGCCGGTGCACTCGCGGAGGCGTGGACCGAGGGTGGGATGAGCGAGGTAGGCTTTCGCCTCGGTGAGGTCGGTGACGGCGTAGCGTTGTGCTACCGAACTCGATCCGAGGCCTTGAATCTGCGGGAAGATGAACCACATCCAGTGGGAATGCTTCTGGCCAGCGGCGAGTTCGGCGCGGGCCTGGGCATAAAACCCCGACTGAGCTTCGAGGAAGCGATTCAAGTGGAACGCGTCGTCGGTTGAGGCACGTGGCATTCGTCAGGCCAATGTTGTGGCAGGGAGAATCTCGCTTACATCAATCACCTGGGTCGGATAGACGCCGGTGTAACACGCCGTGCAGTAGGAGGCGGGGGCCATGCCGGTGGCGGGTTCGCCCTTGGTGCAGGAGTGAGTTAAACCGACCAGCGACAGGTAGGCGAGAGAGTCGGCTTCGATGTACTCGCGTATTTGTTCGAGGTTCTTCTGTGCAGCTATAAGGTGCTCGGTCGAGGGGGTGTCGACGCCGTAGAAGCAGGGGGCGACCGTTGGCGGACAGGAGATGCGGAGATGGACCTCCGTAGCTCCGGCTGCTCTCACCATGCGGACGATTTTTCTGGATGTGGTTCCGCGGATGATGGAGTCGTCGATGAGGATGACGCGCTTGCCTTCGAGCAGCGAGCGGTTCGGGTTGAGCTTCATGCGGACGCCGAAATCGCGCACGCGCTGGGTGGGCTCGATGAAGGTGCGGCCGACGTAGTGGTTGCGGATGAGGCCGAAGTTGAACGGGATGCCGGACTCGGCGGCGTAGCCGATGGCGGCGGTGACACCGGAGTCGGGCACGGGAACGATGAGGTCCGCCGGGACGCCGGATTCACGGGCGAGCTGACGGCCCATCTCTTCGCGGCTCTGCTGGACCCACCGGCCGTAGATGCGCGAATCGGGACGGGCGAAGTAGACGTGCTCGAAGACGCAGGATTGGCGCGGTGTTCCTGTCGAGAAGAAGTGGCTGCTGACGCCGTCTTCCGACACCATGACGAGCTCACCCGGTTCCACGTCGCGCTCGTACTTAGCGTGCAGGAGGTCGAAGGCGCAGGTCTCGCTGGCGAAGACGAACGTGTCCGGGCCGCCTTCCTTGCCTGTGATGCGGCCCATCGAGAGCGGGCGGAAGCCGTGAGGGTCGCGCGCGGCGAAGATGCGGTTGCGCGTCATCATGACGATCGAGAAGGCCCCGTCGACCTGGGCGAGGGAGTCGGCGATGCAGTCGATGAGGGTGTGGCCCTTGGAGTGGGCGATGAGCTGGACGATGATCTCGGAGTCGGATGTGGTCTGGAAGACGGCGCCGTCTTTCTCAAGGCGGGCGCGGGAGTTGCCGAGGTTCGTCAGGTTGCCGTTGTGCGCGATGGCGATGAGACCCTTGGTCGATTCGACCGAGATGGGCTGGGCGTTGAGCAGGGCGGAGTCGCCGGTGGTGGAGTAGCGGGTGTGGCCGATGGCGATGTGGCCGGGGAGGCGCTGGAGGACGGGGTCGGTGAAGATCTCGGAGACGAGGCCCATGCCCTTGAGGTCGGTGATGGCGTTCTCTTCGGCTCCGTTCGAGACGGCGATGCCGGCGGACTCCTGGCCGCGATGCTGGAGGGAGTAGAGGCCCCAGTAGGTGAGGCGGGCGGCGTCAGGGTGGTTGTAGACGGCCATGACGCCGCACTCTTCGCGGAGCTTGTCGAAGGGGGTTTCTTCGTCTTCGATTGCAGAATTGCTGATCAAGGGCATACGGGCTCGTTCGAGGGCTTTCGTCATGCGGTGGCTACCTCGGCGGCTAGATTGGATTCGATGGTTTGGGAGTAGGCACCTTGCAACTCGGCGAGTGATGCCGAGATTACCGGCTCTTCGTTGATGCGGACCTCGATCGCGCCAGCGCTTACCTCGCCAATCGGGAATGCCCACACCTTTGGGTGCTGCGCGAGGAGGGCCTGAATCTCGGGGAAGTCGGCTTTGCGGCAGCTTGCGATGACGGAGGATCCGACCTCGCTGAAGAGGCGCTCCTGGATGGCGAATGGGGAGGCGTCTGTAAGCTTCATCGAGATTGCTGCGCCGAGTTCCTGTGGCATGCAGGCGCGTGCGATCGCCGTAGCCGCTCCTCCGTCCGAGAGATCGGCCGCGGAGGCGAGCAGGCGGTTCGAAGCGAGCGCGGTGAGGGCCTTGTGCAGGGCCGCTTCCTCGTTGAGAGAAAGGACAGGCGGTTCACCCCACAACGGGAACGAACGGCTCTGGGCGTAAGCAGTGGCACCCATGTCCTGCAAGGCACGACGGCCGTCTCCTGTGATCGCTGAGAGGAAGACGATGAGATCGCCTGCCTGACGGAAGCTGTTCGGCACGGCCGTGGAAACGTCGTCGAGAATGCCAACGATACCGATCACCGGCGTTGGATAGATCCCCTCGCCCCGCGTCTCATTGTAGAGGCTGACGTTACCTCCGGTCACCGGGGTGCCAAGGGCCTTGCATGCTTCGGCAATACCGTCAATGGCTTCGGAGAGCTGGGCCATGATCTCGGGTTTTTCGGGGTTGCCGAAGTTGAGGCAGTTGGTAGCGGCGACTGGCGTTGCTCCCGTGCAGGCGACCTTCCGTGCGGCTTCCGCGACGGCGTGCATGGCTCCGAGCTTGGGGTCGAGGTACGTCCAGCGGCCATTGCCCGCGAGGGCCATCGCCAGGCCACGTTCGGGCTTCGCGACCATCTTTGTGTCGATATCGAGATCAGGGTTGGCGGCATCTACGTTGCCGGTCGAGAGGGTCGCTTCGCCTTCGGGGGTCGAGGAGGAGACGAGGTCGACGAGATGGCCGAGGAAGCCTTCGTGGCGCGGAGCCTCCGCGTGCGGAGCGGCCTCGGACTTGCCTGTGCCCTTAATGCGGATGACGCCGGCCTCGCCGCCGGGGCCCTGGACGGTGTTGGTCTGGACCATCGAGTCGTACTGCTCGTAGATCCAGCGCTTGTCGCAGATGTTGGCGCTGGCGAGCAGGCGCTTGAGGTCGGCGGTGTAGTCGCGGGGCTTCTTCAGCTCTTCGAGAACCCACGCCGGAGGATCCTTGGGCACGGGCGCGGTCCATGTGCCTACGGGACGGTGGTAGACGGGCGCTTCGTCGGTGAGAGCCTTGTTGGGAATCTCGGCGATCAGTTCGCCGTGGTGGAAGACTCGCATGACGTCATCGGCCGTAACCGTGCCGACGATGCTCGCGTCGAGGCCCCACTTGGTGAAGACGTCGAGGACTTCCTGCTCACGTCCGGCATCCGCGACGAGGAGCATGCGCTCCTGCGATTCGGACAGCATGATCTCGTAGGAGGTCATACCGGTCTCGCGCTGGGGAACGAGGTCGAGCTCGATGGAGACGCCGAGTTCGCCGCGCGCGCCCATCTCGCAGGTGGAGCAGGTGAGGCCGGCGGCTCCCATGTCTTGTATTCCAAGTACGGCCCCGGTCGCCATGGCTTCGAGACAAGCCTCGAGGAGAAGCTTCTCGAGGAACGGATCGCCCATCTGAACGTTCGGACGCTTCTGCTCGGAGCCTTCGGTGAACTCTTCCGATGCCATCGTCGCGCCGTGAATGCCGTCGCGGCCCGTCTTGGCTCCGACGTAGATGACCGGATTGCCGACGCCGGTGGCCTTGGCGTAGAAGATCTCGTCCTTGCGCACGAGGCCGAGGGCGAAGGCGTTCAGGAGCGGGTTGCCGGAGTAGCAGGACTCGAAGCGGGTTTCGCCGCCGAGGTTCGGGACGCCGAAGCAGTTGCCGTAGCCGGCCACGCCGTGGACGACGCCCTGCATGGTGTGGCGGTTGCGGTGGTAGTCGGTGGGGTCGCCCTCTTCCGGAGTTTCGGGAGGGGACAGGGGGCCGAAGCGGAGGGAATCCATGACAGCCATGGGGCGGGCGTTCATGGTGAAGATATCCCGAAGGATGCCGCCGACGCCGGTCGCCGCGCCCTGGTAGGGCTCGATGTAGCTTGGGTGGTTGTGGGACTCGATCTTGAACGCGCAGGCCCAGCCATCGCCGACGTCGATGATGCCGGCATTCTCGCCTGGACCTTGTACTACCGACCCGGGTCCGGTGAGGCGGTCGCCCTTGGTCGGAAGCCGCTTGAGGTGAACGCGCGAGCTCTTGTAGCTGCAGTGCTCCGACCACATGACGGAGAAGATGCCCAACTCGGTCAAGGACGG
Source organism: Granulicella sibirica (assembly GCF_004115155.1). Lineage (NCBI taxonomy): Bacteria > Pseudomonadati > Acidobacteriota > Terriglobia > Terriglobales > Acidobacteriaceae > Granulicella > Granulicella sibirica. The sequence continues at coordinate 1,557,106 of NZ_RDSM01000001.1, read as the reverse complement.
CGTGCGCCCAAGCTTGGCGTGGAGGCTCTCGTACTCGGCCTGGGTGATGCTGTGCGTCTTGAGCAGAGCGGGGGTGATGGTACAGGGGCTCGGGGTCTGGCCCTCGGGGGCGGCGGGGAGATACGGGTGAGGCTGAACTTGCTGTTTGGGCATGGCTCGCTGGTTCGATTGTCGCATGTTACGGGGCGACGAATGAGTGTGGTAAAGACGGGGCGAGGCCCGAAATTCCTCTGTTGCACGAGGTTTGGTGCACCGCTTTGGGTGTGCGCGGCGCTAGACGCCGGTGCTCCCGAAGCCTCCCTCGTTGCGCTCGGTTTCAACGAGGCTTGAGACCTCTTCGAAGGCAGCTTCGAGGCGCTGGACGATGCGAAGCTGCGCGATGCGGTCGCCGGGGGCGATGTGGACCGGGTTAGGGCTGAGGTTCGTCATGACGACCTTGAGTTCGCCGCGATAGCCAGGATCGATCACGCCCGCGAGGGTGGTGAGGCCTCGGACGGCCAGGCTGGAGCGGTCCTCGATCAAGGCTCCGTGGCTCGCGGGGAATTCGAATGCGAGGCCGGTAGGGACGGCGGCTGTCTTGCCTGCGGCGAGTGTGTGCGGGGCAGACGCATAGAGGTCGGCGGCGAGATCGCCCCAGGGGCCCGTGTGGGCGTAGGTGGGCATCTGGGCGGTCGGGGTGAGGCGCTGGACCTTGATCGGGATCGGCTGCATTGTTGTGTTCATGTGCGGAGGGTATCTTTCTCGGGAGCGATGGTGCGTGTGTTTCGGCAGTCGAATGTTCGGCGAGCGAAATGCGGCGACGATTTCAGTGTGCACCGGGTCCGCCGGAAGATACAACAAGGGAGGATGCGAGGAGAGTGACGGATGGTGGATCAGGAGTATCTGCGGCTGATCGAGTCGGACCGGGTTTCGCCGGCGACGCGGAAGGTGTTGCTGGAGCGGGCGAAGCTGGACAACCCTGAATATGTGCCTCTGGTAATCGATGCGCAGGGGCTGCCGACCCTGCGAGCCGTGCTTGCACGCATGGTTCCGCAGGATGGGCCAGAGCCGATCGACCTCGCGGCGCGTGTGGACACGATGCTCGCGAGCGGAGGAGGCAACGGCTGGCGGTACGAGGTACTTCCCGAGGACGGAATGGCGATCCGAATCGGGCTTGCGGTTCTCGATGAGACGGCGCTGCTAAGGTCTGGGAAGGGGTTCGCGGTTCTCGGGGCGGAGGCGCAGGACGAGCTTTTGGTGGACGCCGTCAACGGAACGCTACAGGGCGATTTGTTGGACATGGGGCGGTGGGCGGAGGAACTCCTCTCGTATGCGGCGGAGATGTACATGGCGCATCCGGGCACGTTTGCGCGAATTGGGTACAGCGGGATCGGGGATGGAGCGGATGCGGCGACCCAGAAGGGCTTCGTGCTGATCGGGATGGGGGAAGTGGAAGCGTGGGAGCCTGAGGGTAAAGCTCGATGACGGCACAGGATCAAGCTGGCATGAAGCAATACAGCACGAACGATATCGTCGATGCGGTGGTGATCGGGACAGGGGCGGGTGGGGCTCCGCTGCTGGCGAGGCTTGCGTTGGCTGGGTTGAAAGTGGTGGCCATCGAGGCGGGGAAGTGGTGGGATCCGGCTGATTTTGCGACGGACGAGAAGGCGCAGGGCGGGATCTATTGGCAGGGGGAGAGGATCAGTGGGGGGGGTACCCCTACGGCGTTTGGGGGGAACAACAGCGGGACGGGGGTGGGGGGATCGACGCTGCACTGGGGAGCGTTTGTGCCTCGGGCCGACGCGCGGGACCTGCGGATCCGCACGGAGTTCGGGGTGGGGGCGGACTGGCCGCTGACGGCGGAGGAGTTGCTGCCGTACTACGTACAGGTGGAGGGTTTCCTCGGGGTGTCGGGGCCGGAAGACTATCCGTGGGATCCGGCGCGGCGTTATCCGCTTCCGCCGGTGGCCCTGAACGCTCCGGCGCAGGCAATGGAGAAGGGGTTCCGGGCGCTTGGGCTGAGGACCGCCGAGGCTCCGGTGGCGGTGGTGTCACGGGACTATAGCCAGCCGGGGTATCCGTTGCGGCATGCCTGTGTGAACCGGGGATACTGCCATCAGGGGTGCCGGAACGGGGCCAAGGCGAGCATGGATGTCACGTATCTGCCGGTGGCGATTGGGGCGGGGGCGGAGATACGGGCGGAGTCGTTCGTGCTGGATATCGAGCGGGATGCCGCCGGGCTGGTGACGGCAGTCGTGTATCGGCACGATGGGCAGGATGTGCGGCAGAGGTGTCGGGCGGTGTTTCTGTGTGGGGGAGCGGTCGAGACGCCCCGTCTGCTGCTCAACCGGGGGCTGGCGAACGGGAGCGGGCTGGTCGGGCGGAACTTTATGGCGCATGTGGCGACGCAGGTGTGGGGGACGTTCGCGGAGTCCATGCGGATGAACAAGGGCTTTCCGGCGTCGCTCATCTCGGAGGACCTGATGCGGGCTCCGGATGCGGACTATCCCGGCGGATATATCGTGCAGAGTCTTGGGGTTGTGCCGGTGACGTTTGCTTCCCAGGTGGCGCGGGGACGGAAGCTATGGGGGAAGGCGTTGGTCGACTACCTGGATCAGTACAACTATCTTGGGGGGATCGGGATGAATGGGGATTGCCTTCCGGATGAGCGGAATGCACTGACGCTGTCAAATGAGGTGGATGGGTTTGGAGTGCCGAAGGTGCTGGTGCGGTTCTCGTATGGCGAGGCTGAGAAGGCGATGTCGGCGCATGGTGAGAAGGTGATGACGGAGGCGTGGAAGGCTGCGGGAGCGACAGACGTCTGGACCTTTCAGCGGTCGGCGCACGTAATTGGGACTTGCCGGATGGCCGGGAACGAGAGAGACGGTGTTGTCGATTCGTTTGGGAGGAGCTTCGAGATTCCGAATCTGTGGATCTGCGATAACTCGGTGTTTCCGAGTTCGCTGGCGGCGAATCCGGCGCTGACGATCATGGCGCTTTCGCTGCGGACTGCCGACCGGTTTCTGAGTACCCCCACCCTGGGTGAAAAGTCCTAAAGTCTTCAAAAGAAAAGGGTTAGCTCTGGACTTCGAGAAAAAACGGCTGTAAAGTCTTGAAAACACGTGGTCCAAATCTCTAAAGTCTTCAAATAAAACGACTTGAACTCACCATGGATGGCGAAAGAAATGCCCCATGCGCTTGTGGCGCGTGGGGCATTTTGCAGCGACTTAATGCTTCCTCGTTGTTAGAACAGAAGCCGAAGCGACATCTGGATCTGCCGTGGGCTGCCGATGGTGTGGGTGACAACGCCAAGACCGAAGGGTGCGTTGTAGAGCGGCTGACCATAGGTGGGGAAGTTGTTGAAGTTCTGGTTTTGCGAGACCTCGTTCCCAGGGATGTCGAAGCTAGAGGTGTTGGTGAGGTTATAGATGTCGAAGGTGTACTTGAGGCTGTAGCGGTCGTTGATGTTCGCTACCTTTAAGATCGAAGCGTCAGCACGCTTCTGGAAGGACTGACGGAAGATATTGCGCTGGCCACTGGTGAAGCTCGTCTCGAAGTTGTCGGTCGAGGGGATGGCTCCGTTGAGAGCTCCGGGGGCGAGCAGCGGGACGGTGAAGCAGGAGGCCTTGAGGGCCGCATCGCCGAATGCTCCCGAGAGGCCGGTCTTGGCGTTCTGTGGGGTGCAACCGGGTGCGAGCGGCACGATGGGATTGGTGATGCCGTTGTTCGTGGAGTAGTAGATGCTGCCGACGGCTCCGGTGAAGTCGATGACCGAGTAGGGCTGACCACTTTGGAGAACGGTGAGGCCGACGAGCGACCAGCCGTTGGCGATGCGGCCCATGATGGAGTGCTTCTCGGCGAGGTCAGGGAAGCGGAAGACGTAGTTGAAGTTGAGAACGTGGGTGCGGTCGAAGTCGGCCGAGCCGTAGGCGTCGCGCAGGTTGAGCGGATTGTTGCCGTTGTAGAAGAGGCCGAGACCGCTCTGCTCATCGAGCGCGTGCGACCAGGTGTAGGACATGCCGACCGAGACGCCGTGGCTCATGCGCTTTTCGATATGCGCCTGCAGGGCGTTATAGGCGTCGATGCCGCCTGCCTTGTAGTCGATCGACTCAGCCGCATAGCCGAGGTAGGGGACGCGATGGTCGACGTTGCCGCCTTCGTAGTCGAACTTGTAGTCGCTTCCATCGTTGAGTTGGGCTCCCTCGACGGTGTAGCCGTAGGTGTATTTCTCGCCGTTGATGGGGCTCGATGGGGTAGCGATGTTGGGCTGGTTGAAGGGCACCGGGATCACCTGATGGCGACCAAGGTTGCCGACGTAGCCGAGCGAGATGGCGAGGTCGTTGCGCGGCTGCCACTGGATGTCGAGGGTGTAGTTATAGGTGTAGGGAAGCTTGTTGGCGCGGTCGTAGACGCCGAGCGAGATGGGCTGGCCGCCATTGTTGATCGATGCGAGGTTCGGCAGGTACTTGCTGAGGTCGGAGGACTTGGGGTTGGTCGGAGGCGCGCTCTGCGAACTGCCGTAGGGGTTGGCGAGATTGCCGCCAGCATTGGTTCCGTCGCACGTGGGAAGAAAACCCTCGTAGAAGTTGGTCGGTACGCAGGATTGCGCCGTCACGAAGGGAAGTTGCTGGTTGACGCCGAAGGGCCCGCCGGTGACGGTTCCGATGGCGTATCCGGGCGAGAAGTAGCTGAAGAGTTCGCCGCGATCGTAGTACATGCCGAAGCCCGAGCGGACGACGACCTTACTGTTGAACATGGTGGGCGACCAGGCGGCACCGAGGCGCGGGCCGATACCGTACTGGCGGCCGGTGAGGGTGGTGGGGCTGACGCCGGATGTGCCATTAGTGTTGTTGCCGGCGATGATGAAGCCGGGGTTGTCGATGTTATCGGCGGCGGCGTTGTACTTGTAAAGGGTGGGGTCGAAGTTGAAGATGCGGCCTTCCTTCTCGGTGAGGCCGCCATCCCAGTCGTAGCGAAGACCGGCGGTGAGCGAGAGGGTTGGGGTCACCTGAAACTTGTCCTGCACGTACATGCCGACCTGATTGGCGCGGTAGTAGCGGCTCGCATTGCCCTGAAGGAACGAGCTGACATAGAAGCCAGTGGACGAGCCGCCGGGGGTCACGAGACCCTGGGCGTACTGGCTGAGATCGTCGGTGGCAATCGTTCCCGTACCGGGGCGCTTGTCGATGGTGTTGAGCTGGGTGTAGCTGTAGCTTCCGCCGAAGGTGACGGTGTGCTTGCCGAGGGTCCAGATGGCGTTGGCCGAGGGCTGGAGACGGTTCTGGAAGACCCCGGTGTTCGGGCCCTGGCCTTCGGCGTTCGGGCCGATGTTGAGGATGCCGGTTCCGACTCCGGCGTTATTGGCGGTGGAGCCCAGGACATTCACGATCGACACGCCGGGAAAGTAGTTGGACCCGAACTGATTGATCGAGACCGTGCCGACGTTGCCTCCCGGGATAGCTGAGGGGCCGAAGGGCTGCTCGTTGGTCGCGTAGGTCTTCTCGCGGATATAGCCGAGGGTCTGAGTAGTGGAGAGGTTCGACTTCACCAGGTAGGTGTTGACGATGGAGAAGACCTGCGCGCCGGAGTCGAGATGCTCGGTGAAACCGGGGACGCTCGAGTAGGCGTAAGGGGCGAGGGTGGGATCGTGCTGGTAGTAGTACTTGAGCGCGAGCGTGTCCTTCTTGGTGGCGTTGTAGTCGAGGTTGGCGACGCCGATGTCGGCCTTGAAGCGGCCGGTTCCTGGGATGAAGGCGTCGAAGGGGTGGGTCGGAGAGAGGCTGCCGGATGCGGTGTCGTTGGGGATGAGCCACTTGCCGGGCTGACCGGAGAGCGCGGGCGAGTTGAAGAGCGCGAGGGCTGTCTTATCGATGTCGCCGGCGCCGAGGCTGGTGCCGTACTGGTTGTTCACGAGGGTGGCGAAGCTGGCGGCGTCGCGCGTAGTGTCGGAGAGGCCGACGGGGACGTCGAGGAAGGAGTAGCCAATCTCGGAGTCGGAGACCTGCAGGTGCTGGTAGGCGACGAAGCCGAAGAGCTTGTCCTTGATGATGGGACCGCCGAAGGTTCCGCCTACGACGTAGCGGTGGAGCTGCGGATTCTTCAGGTTGGCCGGGATGTCGTCATCGTTCTTGAAGAAGAAGGGCGCGGCGTTCATGGCGTTGGTGCCGCGGCGTCCGTAGACCTGGCCGTGATAAGAGTTCGTTCCGGTGGAGGTGCTCATGTCGATATGAGCGCCGGAGGTGGAACCCTGTTGGGCGTCGTACATGGAGGCATTGACGTGAACTTCCTGGATGGTCTCAGGAGCGGGGGTGGGGATCGCATTGCCGATTGAGAGATAGATCGAGGCAGAAGACTGGATGACGCCGGCTGCGCCGGTGCTCGAGGAGACGCCGGTCGAGTTGACGACGCGTGCGGAGCCGACGTTCGAGGTCGACTTGCCGTTGAAGAGATTTGAGGCATCGACGCCGTTCAGCGAGAAGCTGTTCGAGGTGTCGCGCTGGCCGTTTGCCCAGATCGGGGAGTTGCCGAGGCCGGAGAGAGCGCCGGTGCCGGACGGGAGTTCGGCGTTGACGCCGGGCGAGAGGATGGCGAGGCCGGTGAAGCTTCCGGTGGGAAGCGGGATGGCTTCGATCTGTGCCTTATCGAGCACGTAACCGTTCGTCGTGTCGACGGCGTTCAGGAGCGGCGTGGCTTCGACGGTGACGCTCTCGTTGGTGGAGCCGACGGCGAGGGTCGCAGGAAGCGTCACCGTGCGATCCGCCTGGATATTGATGCCCGGGAACTTCACGGACGTAAAACCGGTGTCGCTGATGGTGACCGAGTAGCTTCCGATGGGCAGGTTCTGAAGCGCGTAGCTGCCGGACGAGCTGGACTGCGTGGTGCGGGTGAGGTTGGTCCCGTCGGCGACCGCCGTGACAGTGGCGTCGGGAAGGACGCTTCCGGTGGCATCCGTCACGGTTCCGACGATGGCTCCGAGGGTCTGCTGGGCGTTTGCGGCTGGCGTAAGAAGTTGAACAAGGGCGAGCAGAGAGGAGGCGGCTAGGACTTTGAACTTTGAATGCACGACGGCATACCCTCCAACGGAATGGGGTTTCTTTGCGTGAATGCAGATCTTCCCTGGGCTAAAACTTGCGCCGACAGGAAGTGTCTGAGCGGGCGTTGGGCTTGCCTACGGGCCTGCGTCTGAATTGGTGCTGATAACCAGAAGAGTATCGGATATTCACCGTAAGTCCACAAAAAAATGGTCCGTTTTGATGACCGGGAGTGGTCGCGATGGAGCCTTTTGGGAGTCGATGAAACGCCTAGCCGTGCGCTATCCTAGACGCCTATGTTGATGAAAACGCCCGCCCTGAGTTACGCCGTGATGCTGGAAGCCGCGATAGAGGAGGCCCGTAAAGGGCTTGCCGAAGGAGGCATTCCAATCGGCGCGGCGATCTTCGATCGACACGGCAGGCTGGTCAGCTCCGGGCATAACCGCAGAGTGCAGGAGGACGACCCGTCGATTCACGGAGAGACGGATGCGTTTCGCCGGGCGGGGCGGCAGAGGTCGTATCGGGATCTGATCATGGTGACCACGCTGGCGCCGTGCTGGTACTGCTCGGGGCTGGTGCGACAGTTCGGGTTCGGGACGGTGGTCGTGGGGGAATCGGTGAACTTCGGCGGGGGCGTGGAGTGGCTGCGCGAGGCGGGCGTCGAGGTGATTGATCTGGCTTCGAGCGAGTGCATCGCCATGATGGCGGAGTATATCGAGCGGGAGCCGGTCGTTTGGAACGAGGATATCGGGGAGCCGGCTTAGGACGACGGGTTTTAGCTAAGCAGCACGGCGGCGGCTGACGACGGCGTACCAGCCGAGGCCGCAGAGTAGATAGGCGAGGTAGACGTAGGGCAGGTAGCGGTACGGGGCGGGTGGGATCGGGTAGATGGTGCCGACCATCGCGAGCAGCATGGCGGCGGTGGAGGCGATCGCGAGAAGGAGCCAGCCGCCGTTCAGCCTGTCCTGGCGCTTGAGGTGAACCGGCAGCGCTACGGCGACGAGTCCGTAGCAGGTCAGGAAGCCGAAGACGGCCGTTGAGCCCATGTAGCCGTAGATGTCGTTGCCGGAGACGCCGCGGTGGGCGAGAACGGCGGCGGGGATGAAGGCGAGGAAGCCGGTAAGGAGACCGGCGGTGCCGGGCGTGTCGTGGGTGGCATGGGTCTTGCCGAGGCTTGCGTGGACGAAGCCGTGGTGCGCCATCAGCATGAGGACGCGGGCTCCGGCGATGATGCAGGAGAGCGTGGCGGCGAACATGCTGACGAGGACGCCGACGTCGATGACGCGGCCGACGGGGGTGATGTGGGCCTGGGCGGCGAGGATGCGGAAGGGGGCGGCGCTCTCGTTCAGCGGAATCGACACGACGTGGAAGCCGAGCACGAGTGTGTAGGCGCAGATGATGAAGAAGATGCCGGAGAAGACGGCGGAGCGGATCACGGCCTGGGGGATGGTCGTGAGGGGGGCTTTGGCTTCCGCGCCGAGGGTCGTGGCGCTCTCGAAGCCGACGAAGCTGAAGATGGCGAGCATGACTCCGAGGCGCAGGCCGACGGGAGTGGAGCCGGTGAGGTGGATCTGGGTCGGGTCGAGGTGCAGGCCGTGCTGCGAGAGCACGATGACGGCGACGATGGCGATCAGGCAGACTGAGGCACCTTCGATCCAGAGCATGAGACGGGTTGAGACCTGGATGTCGCGATAGGCGATGAAGATGCAGGCGGCGGTGGCGATGGCGGCGAGGAGGACGGGGGAGAAGAGGTGTCCGTAGCGGCCGAGGACCACGTAGGCGTAGGCGATGAAGCCACCGATGACGGACGAGGCTGTCGTGACGTAGGCGAAGAAGAGCGACCACGCGGAGATGGTGGCAAAGATGGGAGGCAGCGTCTGCTTGGTGTAAACGTACAGCGAGCCGGGCGAGGCGGAGTCGCGCGCGAACGCCGCGATGCAGAGGCCTACCAGAGTCATCGCGATGAGGGCGAAGGTGTACGCGAGCCATGTGCCTGTCCCGGCGAGGGCGAAGACGAGGGGGATGGTGAGGGTGGGCGAGGTGCTTGGGGCGATGGTCGAGACGGACTGGGCGAGGGTTTCGAGCGGCGAGAGAATTTGCTGTTTGAGCCGGTAGGACTCGGGGACGGGGGCGGCAGCCTTTTCGTGGATTGCCACGCTGACAGGTTCCATCCACACGCTCCCTTTGCCGGTCAGGCCGATCTGAATTTTGTCGCAGGAAACTTGAGTCTGACCGGTCGGTGGCTGGGCGTCAACAGCTTTCGGCAGACGCAGAACTGCCCGCGGGGCTTAGTCAGCGCCTGCGGGCGGTATGGATGGGTGTGTGGTTAGCGAACCGCGGCATTGTGCTTGTCGCGATAGATGCGGCGCGACTCCTGGTTCTGCTGGTGATGAAGGGTCGTGCGGTCCTGGTGAGTGAGGTGGCCGCCATCCTGCGCACGCATGCCGCGCTCTTCCTGGTGAATGCCGTGTTCCTGGGATTCAAGGTGGGCCGTCTCGCGTCCGGTAAGCTGGCCGCTGCGGACACCTTGGCCGATACGTGCCTGCTGGTCGGCGCGGCGCTGGTTGACGTCGTAGTCATTGCGTCCGGGAGTGGGGGTTTGGGCGACGAGGGCTGCGGGGGCAAGGGTGAGGGCGGTGACCAGGGCCAGATGCTTGAGGTTCATGACAGTCTCCTTTTGGTGTTCGGCTGACTTGTGCCGAACCTGCGTACGTCGGAGTAGACACGGTCGGGAACGGTGTGTTTCGCGGAACTCTTTCGTGGAGTTGGGGTTGGGCGGCTGCGGCTCTGCACGACAAGAGATGATGTTGTGAAGGGCTGTATCGGTTTGGGCGATCCCCGGAGGGTTTTGATGATCGACGAGTTGCGGCTAGAGCTTGATGCTGGCGCTGACCCGGTTGAGGTGGCGATGCGCTTCGCGGATCGGGCGAACGGGATCGCATCGCGGAACACCTACCTGCACTTCGACCGCGATGAAGCGATACGTCAGGCTGAGGCGCTGGCGGGCCGTTTTCCGGATGTGGACGCAAGGCCGCCGCTCTATGGGGTTCCGGTCTCGATCAAGGACTGCTTCGATGTGGCAGGTACGCGGACGACGTTCGGTTCGCGATTCTACGAGCGGACGGGGGAGGTTGCGTCTGCCGATTCGGCGATGGCGCAACGGCTGCGGGATGCCGGATGCGTGATCACCGGCAAGACGCACCTGCAGGCACTCGCGTACGGCATCACCGGCGAGAATCCTGAGTACGGCGATTGTGTTCAACCACGGGATGCCAGTCTTCTTACGGGAGGGTCGTCGAGCGGAGCGGCGGCGAGTGTGCAGGAAGGGTCGGCGGTGGCGGCTATTGGGACCGATACGGGCGGATCGATCCGTGTTCCGGCTGCGCTCTGCGGACTGGTCGGGTATCGGTGCTCGCATTCGATTGCATCGACCTGGTGGCCAGAGGTTTGGCAGGGAGCGAGACACCTTGCGCGCTCGTTCGATACGCCAGGTGTGCTGTTTCGCGATCTGAAGGATCTCAGCGTGCTGGCGGAGGGGATTTTTGGCGTCCCCGCCGTGGCAACTCCGGCAGTCATCAGAGTTGGCTGCGTGGCCGAGAGCTTTCTCTCCAGATGTGATGCCGAGGTAATCGCGACCTACCGGCAATCTAAAGAGCGGTGGCAGCGGGTAGGGGCCGAGGTCGAAGAGTTCGACGCCAGCGAGTGGGAGGGAAGCGTCGCGATCTTTTCGGGGATCCAGGCGCATGAGGCGGCGGCAATCCATCGGGGGCACTACGACGAATTCGACGCGGAGATCGCGGCCCGGCTCAAATGGGGAGCTTCCTTGACCGACGAGCAGGTGACGGACCTCCTCGCGCGGCTTGCCGTTTTTCGCGAGCGGATGACAGCCTTGATGGCACGCTTCGACCTTCTGATGCTGCCGTGCGCCCCGATGAGCAGGCTGGTCGCCGGCGAGGATCACACCGCCATACGCCCGGAGATCCTGCGGTACACGACGCCATTCAGCCTCGCCGGTCTTCCGGTGGTCGCGCTTCCCGGAGAAAACTTCGGGACAGGCATGCAGATCGCGACCGCTCCCGGGGAGGACGCCAAGCTGATCGCTCTGATCGAGCGGTTTACTTCTTGATCAGCTTCGTCTGGGTGTGGACGATCTTGTAGCAGGGAATCAGAGCCGAAGGGTCGGCGGCGAGGGTGGTACGAGCGCTTCCGTCGTAGACGTAGGCGTCGCCCTGGTAGAGGAAGAAGTCCTTCGCCGGGCCATCACAGCGCGGCGTGCGGATGAGGCGCATGTGAAATTGGCGGTGCGCTGTGAAGAGCGTGCGCTGGATGGGGTTGTCGGACGAGGGATACAGGTCGATCAGGCGCGCCGTCTGGTGGTCGCCATCCTTGAACGCGATGTCGGCGAGGAAGGTGTCCTGATTCCCGGCGAAGCCCTGGTGGACTGCCGTGCTGAGGGCAAGAACCGTTACCGTTGCGCTGCGCTGGGGGGGCGTTGTCTCATAGACGGTCTTCTGGGCGATGCCGGGGAGGCGCGCGGCGAGAGACAGGGCGGCGGTCAGGGCCAACAATCGACAGGTACGACGGGTCCGGCTCATCAAAAGTGCCTCGCGTTGGGGGCTGCTCAGTCTTTCGGGCCGCAGGCCAATGTTTGCCATCTTACAGCTTTCTGTTCACGTTTCTGTTGGACGGCTTCGTCCAGGATTCGGTGTGCGAGAACTTGTTTTGGCGATTCGGGAAGGTCGACGGCCGAGCTCTCGGTGAGGAAGATGGCGGCATTTCGGTCGGAATCGAAGCCGAGGCCGGGCAGGGAGACGTCGTTGACGACGATAGCGTCGACGCCTTTGCGGAGAAGCTTGGCCCGGGCGTTGTGCAGGGCGTCCTCGGTTTCGGCGGCAAAGGCGATGACGAAGGTGCCGGGCGCACGCTGGGCGACGGCGGCGCGGACGATGTCTTCGGTGGGTTCGAGGGTGAGGGTGATCGGGCCTTTGCGCTTGATCTTCTGCGCTGCTACGTGGCTCGGCCGGAAGTCTGCAACCGCTGCGGCTGCGATCACCATCGTGGCTTCGGGAAGATGAGCGAGCACAGCCTGCTGCATCTCTGCGGCTTCGATGATGGGGACGAACTCGCAGCCTGGAGGCACTGCGAGAGCCGTCGGGGCGCTGACGAGGAGCACGCGGGCTCCACGCTGGGCGGCGGCTTCGGCGAGGGCGTAGCCCATCTTGCCGCTGGAGCGGTTGCCCAGGAAGCGGACGGGATCGATCGGCTCGCGTGTGCCGCCGGCGGTGATGAGGATGGTCTCTCCGGCGAGGTCGCGTACGGCGAAGGACTGTTTGAGGGTGGTGACGACTGCGTCGGCGATCGTAGCGATGTCGGCGAGGCGACCGCTGCCGACCATGCCGCAAGCAAGGTACCCAGCGTCCGGCTCGATGACCTGAACGCCACGTTCGCGGAGTTTCGCGACGTTTGCCCGGGTCGCGGGGTGGTTCCACATGTTGACGTTCATCGCGGGGGCGACGATCACCGGGGCGGTGGTGGCGAGATAGAGGGTCGAGAGGAAGTCGTCGGCGAGGCCGTTGGCGAAGCGGGCGAGAGCGTTCGCCGTTGCGGGGGCGACGACGAGGACCTTCGTGGACTGCGCCTCGGCGATGTGCTCTATAAATCCCACAGATCTGACGGCACCGTCATCGCCCGTGGCCGGGTTGGCCGGGTTCTCCCAGAGGCTGGTGTGGACCTTGTGGCCGGTAAGCGAGGCGAAGGTGAGATGCGTGATGAACTGCTCGGCCGAGCGCGTCATGACGACGTGGACGTCGAGACCTTTGCCCTGCAGCGCGCGGACGAGTTCGGCGGCTTTGTAGGCGGCGATGCCACCGCAGACGCCGACGGTGACCTTGTCAGGCCCGATGCCGTTCTTGTCAGGCATGATGCGCCTCTTCGAGCGTCGGTACGTGGCTCAAGGCCGGGGCGGTGACGGTGGTGTTGTCGATGAGGCGTGTCTCGCCGACCCACGCGGCGATGGCGATCAGGGCCTGCCCGGTGATGGTCTCGAGCGGTTCGAGCGTGTTCGGATCGACGACCTCGGCGTAGTCGAGACGGACGCCCGGCGTGCTGGTGAGGGTGGCATGCATGGCGGCGCGAAGGGCGTTGGCGTGGACCTCTCCGTCCGCTACGAGCGCCTCGACGGATTGGAGCGCCTGCGCGAGCGTGAGAGCGCGCTGACGCTGGTCTTCAGTGAGATAGCGGTTGCGCGAGCTGAGGGCGAGGCCGTCGGCGTCGCGGACGGTGGGACAGGCAACGAGGCTTACCGGCATATCGAGATCGCGGACCATGGCGCGCAGCACGGCGACCTGCGCGGCGTCCTTCTGGCCGAAGAAGGCGGTGTCGGGTTGGACGATATGGAAGAGCTTCGAGACAATCGTCGCGACGCCGCGAAAGTGGCCGGGCCGCGAGGATCCGTCGAGGCGATCGCTGATGCCGGCGACCTCGACCGCTGTGGTGGCATTTGCGGGGATCATCTCTCCAACGCCCGGGGCGAAGAGGAGGTCGACTCCAGCGGTTTCAAGGAGGCGGCAGTCGGCTTCGAAGGTCCGAGGGTAGCGGGAGAAGTCCTCTGTCGGGCCGAACTGCAGGGGATTTACGAAGATGGAGGCCGTGACGACGTCGCAGCTGCGGCGGGCTTCGCGGACGAGGGAGAGGTGCCCCTCGTGGATGGCACCCATCGTCGGGACGAGACCGAGGATGCTGTTCGCGCCACGCGCGTGGCGGAGTTCGCGGCAGGCGGCGCGCATCTCGGCGATGGTGGTTGCGATGCGCATTCCTGGCGTCCTCGCCGCTGGGGAGTTTCCAGGAAGGTGGTAGCTTTCGGCGTCGCTTGGGAAGCTGCGGGCGACGACCGACTCGCGATACTGCGCGATGCCTTCGCGGTAAAGTCGGGTGGCGTCTCCGAAGCGGCGGACGAACTTCGGCGTGTTGGTAAAAGAGAAGTTGAAGAGGTCATGGAAGACGAGGATCTGCCCGTCGCAGTCAGGCCCGGCTCCGATGCCGATGGTGGGGATGCTGAGCGAGCGGGTGATGCGCTCGGCGAGTTCGCGCGGGATGCCTTCGAGGACGAGCGCCACGGCTCCGGCGCGTTCGAGTGCAAGGGCGTCGGCGGCGAGGGTGTCCATGGCCTCGACGGTCTTGCCCTGGACGCGATATCCGCCCATGCGGTGCACGGCCTGTGGGGTGAGGCCGATGTGGCCGACTACCGGGATTTCGGCGGCGGTGAGGCGCTCGACGAGAGGTGCCTGGTGGACACCGCCTTCGATCTTGACGGCGGCCATGCCGGCTTCCTTGATGAAGCGGAGGGCGTTGCGGACGGACTCGTCAAGGGAGACGTTATAGCTGCCGAAGGGCATGTCGCCGATGAGGAAGGCCGTGCGGGCGGCGCGGCTGACGGCGCGGGCGTGGTGCAGGATCTCGTCGAGGGTGACGGAGAGGGTGTCCTCGTGGCCGAGGACGGCCATGGCCAGCGAGTCGCCGACGAGGATGACGTCGATGCCGGCTTCGTCGACCAGGCGTGCGGTGGGATAGTCGTAGGCGGTCAGCGCGGTGATCGGCTGGGCCTGGCGTTTCTTTTCGAGGAGGGTGTGGGCGGTGATGCGGGCGGGACGTACCTCCGGCATCGAGGTACGGGTTTGGGTGAGGCTCATACGCTTCTTCTCCAGTGCCGCTCCGCTCTGCGGATGCGTCCTAAATTAGGGAAAGTATACGCTCCGGAGAGAAGGGTTGGTTCAAGACATGACTCGGATCGCGCCGCCGGTCCAGGGAACAAAGGAGGGAAGTGGTTCGCTTTACCCTGATTGTCACAGGAGGCGGAAGACGCCGATAATAGACGGGATATGCGGTTTCCGCGATCGACGCGATGTAAGCGCGTTCGCGGAGCAGCGCGGCCTGGAAGTCTCCAGGAGCTTCATGGGTCGGCTTCATGGGTCGTTTGTCTGTTTGCTGAATCTTAATCACCAGCAGACGGTGTCATTTCGGCCGGGCCGCGGGTTCGCAGGGTTGTACGGAGGTTGCTCCATGTCATCTGTTGACGTGACGATTCAGACGATTCTCAGTGCGGGTTCCACTGGCGTTTCGGGCTCGCCGTTCGCGACGCGCAGCACATGCAATTCGCGGCTGGCGGACGCGCCGTGGCAGTTCGATGTGCTTCCCCCGAGCTACGGGCCAGGATCGTCGGAGAACGATTCGATTCCCGCGAACTCACCGCGCCAAGGGCAGCTTCCGCAGGAGTATCGTGACGCCTCGCCGCAGGAACTGGATCTGCGCATTCGTGCAGCCAAGCATGCGCTCGGCGAACGGGCGGTCGTCCTCGGGCACTTTTATCAGCGGGACGAGGTCATTCAGTACGCCGACTTTGTCGGCGATTCGTTCCAGTTGGCGCAGGCTGCCAAGACCTGCCCGAACGCCGAGGCGATCATCTTCTGTGGTGTCCACTTCATGGCCGAGACGGCCGACATGCTCTCGCGGGTTGACCAATCGGTGATCCTGCCGAATCTGGCTGCGGGATGCTCGATGGCCGATATGGCCGACATTGATTCCGTCTCCGAGTGCTGGGAGCAGCTTGAGGAGATCTACGGGACCGAGGCCGACGCTGACGGCAGGGTGCCAGTGATTCCGGTCACCTACATGAACTCATCGGCAGCGCTGAAGGCCTTTTGCGGCGAGCGTGGCGGCGTCGTCTGCACTTCGTCCAATGCGGCGGTCGTTTTGCAATGGGCGTTTGAGCGCGGGCAAAGGGTGTTGTTCTTCCCGGACCAGCATCTCGGGCGCAATACGGCGAAGAAAATGGGTGTTCCGCTCGCGCAGATGCCGACTTGGGATCCGCGCAAGCCGATGGGCGGCAATACCGCTGCAACGCTCGAATCGGCGAAGGTGCTTCTGTGGCACGGCTTCTGCTCCGTGCATAAGCGGTTCAGCGTGGCCCAGATCGAGCAGGCGCGTAAGGATTATCCCGGCGTGCGCGTGATTGTGCATCCGGAGTGCCCGATGGAAGTCGTCGATGCAGCCGACGCTGCAGGCTCGACCGACTTCATCGTCAAGGCAGTAGCCGCTGCCCCCGCCGGTTCAACGTTCGCCATCGGCACCGAAATTAATCTCGTCCAGCGTCTCGGCGGGCAGTATCCGCAGCACACGATCTTCTGCCTCGACCCCGTGATCTGCCCCTGCTCGACCATGTACCGCATTCATCCCGGCTATCTGGCGTGGGTGCTCGAGGCCTTTGAGCGCGGCGACGTTCTGAACCAGATCACTGTGCCCGAATCGATCGCTGTCCCGGCGCGCGTCGCGCTCGAACGCATGCTCGCGCTTGCCCCGGCGACGGTGGCGGTGAAGGCTTGAGCCGCGTCATCGTCGTTGGCAGTGGCATCGCCGGCCTCATCGCGGCGCTCGAGATCAGCCGAAAGCACTCCGTCACTCTCGTAACCAAGGCCGAGTTGCAGGACAGCAATACGCGGTATGCCCAGGGGGGCATTGCTGCCGCGATGACCGACGACGATTCGGTCGCGGAGCACGTTGCCGATACGCTGCGCGCCGGGGCTGACCTAAACTGTCGCGAAGCCGTAGAAATCCTCTGCTCCGAAGGTCCGCAACGGATTCGCGATCTGATCCGGCTCGGCGTCGAGTTCGACAGGAAGAACGGTGAGCTTGCCCGGGGCATGGAGGCGGCGCACTCGCATGCCCGTGTGCTTCACGCGGGCGGGGACGCTACTGGCAACGCGATCGAACTTGCTCTGATCACAGCCGTCCGTCAGGCCAACATCACCGTGCTCGAACACACCTTCGCGAAAGAGATTCTGATCGAAGGCGGCAGGGTCGTTGGCCTCGAAGTTCTCGACCATGACCATGGCTTCCGGCAACTCGATGCCTCCTCGGTTGTGCTGGCGAGTGGAGGCGCGGGCCAGCTCTACACCCACACCACAAACCCGAAGGTCGCGACCGGCGACGGCGTTGCGATCGCCCTCCGCGCCGGGGCGCAGGTTGCCGATGTCGAGTTCTATCAGTTCCACCCGACGGCGCTCGCAGTTGGTGGAAACTTCCTCATCTCCGAAGCGGTCCGGGGCGATGGAGCTGTCCTGCGGGATGTGACGGGGCGGCGCTTCATGTTCGACGTGCATCCCGGAGGCGAGCTTGCCCCACGCGATGTCGTCTCACGTGGCATCGCGATGCAGATGGCTCGCCAGGATGGCAAGCCGGTCCTGCTCGACGCCACCGCCCTTGGAGCTGAGTTCCTGGCCGAGCGCTTTCCCACCATCGATCGGGCCTGCAAGGCTTATGGAATGGACTGGGGCCACAACCCGATCCCCGTAACCCCTGCCGCGCACTACTGGATGGGCGGCATTCGCACCGACGTCTGGGGCCGCACTTCGCTGCCCGGCCTCTTCGCGGTCGGCGAGACGGCTTGTACCGGCGTGCACGGGGCGAACCGGCTGGCGTCGAACTCTCTGCTGGAAAGCCTGGTCTTTGCGTGGCGTTGCGCTGAGGTTGTGGTTGCGGACTCTCCCGCAGCCGAGTCACTTGGGTGTGGCCAGGAGGTTGAGATTGCTGCGGCGCCTCTCGAGGAAGAGATATCCGCCGAACCAGTGAATCGTCTTCGCCTGCAGGAGCTGATGTGGAAGTCAGTCGGAATCTTCCGCAATGGTGAAGGTCTGGCCGAGGCCGCGGATGAGCTCGCCGGCTGGCGGGCCGCTGGGCGCAGCGTTCCCGAGCTCGAGGATGCGAACCTGCTGACGCTAGCCCGTGTGATGGTTGCGGCGGCGAGCGCCCGCAAGGAGTCTCGCGGCGCTCACTACCGTCCCGACTACACCGAGACCTCGCGTGCCTTCGCGCATCAGCTCGCGTTCGCGAAAGAGGTTCCGGTCCTATGCTGAAACGGCCGGGGCTGATGCCGCTCGCCCCGAGTGCCATCGAGCGCGTCGTCCGGATGGCCCTCGATGAGGATGCCCCGTGGGGAGACCTCACCTCGCAGGTGCTTGTGCCGGAGTCTGCTATTGCCGAGGCGCAGCTTGTGGCGCGCGAACCAGGCGTGATGAGCGGCAGTAACGTATTCGCGGCGGGGATGCGGTTCACGGATCCTGCTATCAAAGTGACACTGCTCGTTGAGGACGGGGAGATGTTTGCAAAGGGCACAGTGCTGGCTGAGGTTTCTGGGCCTGCGCGCGGCGTGCTCCAAGGTGAACGCGTAGCCCTCAACTTCGTACAGAGAATGTCGGGCATTGCTACGCTGACCGCCAAGTACGTGGCTGAAATTGCGGGGACTTCCGCGCGGATTGTCGACACACGCAAGACCACCCCTGGTCTGCGGCTGATCGAACGATATGCCGTCCGATGCGGCGGCGGGATCAACCACCGCTTCTCGCTCTCGGACGCGGTCATGGCCAAGGACAACCATCTCGCGGTCATCCGGGAGAGCGGTCTGTCGCTTACCGAGGCGCTGATCGAGGCGCGCAAGGCTCTGCCGCATACCATTCACATGGAGGTCGAGGTCGACCGCATGGACCAGATCGAAGAGGTCCTCGCTGCCAAGGTCGACACGATCATGCTCGACAACTTCTCCATCGAAGACCTCGCACAGGGTGTGAAACAGATTGCTGGCCGCGCACTGGTTGAGGCGAGCGGGGGCGTGTCGCTCGAGACAGTGAGTGCCATCGCACGCACGGGCGTCGATGTGATCTCCGTCGGCGCGCTGACCCACAGCGTGCGCTCGCTCGATCTCGGCCTCGATATGGATGTGAAGGCGGGAGCGTGATCTACCTCGACGCAGCGGCCACGACAGCGGTGCGGCGGGAGGTGCTCGAGGCGATGTGGCCCTATCTCACGGGCGAGTTCGGCAACCCCTCAAGCCATCACACTCTGGGAAAGTCAGCAGCGGACGCGTTAGCTGTGGCCCGGGCTTCTGTCGCGAAAGACCTGGGCTGCCGTGCGAGTGAGGTCACCTTCACTGGCGGCGGTACCGAAGCTGACAACCTCGCGATCAAGGGAATCGCTCTCGCGCAGCCGCGCGGAAAGCACATCGTCACGACCGCGATCGAACATGAGGCGGTGCTCGAATCCTGCGACTACCTCCAGCGCATCCATGGCTTCGAAATCACCATCCTTTCCGTCGATCGATACGGCATGGTGGACCTCGGACAGGTCTCTGCCGCGATTCGCCCAGACACCACCCTCGTCACCGTAATGCTGGCGAACAATGAGGTCGGCACGATCCAGCCCATCGCGGAGATCGCGGCGGTTGCCCGTAAGCTCGGGGTCCCGGCGCATACGGATGCAGTGCAGGGCGCGGGCGCGCTGGACCTCAACATCGCAACCCTCGGCGTGGACGCGCTCAGTCTCTCAGGCCACAAGATCGGGGCTCCGAAAGGAATCGGTGTGCTCTTCGCCAAGGGACGCCTTCAGCTTGAGCCGGTGATGCACGGCGGCGGACAGGAGCGCGGCAAGCGGTCTGGCACGGAGAATGTCGCGGGAGCCGTAGGACTCGCGACCGCTCTTCGTCTGGCCTCGCAGGATCGAGCGGAGCGCATGGCGCGTCTCACCGAGGTTCGCGATGAGCTCATCCATGGTGTGCTGTCGGCCGTCCCGACGGCAATCCTTACCGGGCACCCGCAGAAGCGTTTGCCAGGAAGCGCCTCCTTTTGCTTCCCTGGCACGAGTGGTGAAGCAGTCCTTCTCTACCTTGAAGAACGCGGCATCGTTTGTTCGAGCGGCTCGGCCTGTGCGGCGGGAAGTGACGAGCCGTCACATGTTCTCGTAGCCATGGGCGTCGAGCCAGCAGTCGCGCAGACGGCGGTGCGCTTTACTCTGACCGAGGGAACCACGCTCGACGAGATCCGCGACGTGGTGAGCGCGGTGCGTAACGGAGTAGACGACGTACGCGCGATCGCTCGCTAAAGCACCAAGCCCCAGGCATCTGAATCGACGCCATGGAGCCCCTTGTAGCGGCAATGCTTACTTCTGTTCTCGGTCTTCCTTCCAGAACTGACCATCGGGGAAGGCAAAACGGTCGAGAGACTCCTGGAAGATTTCAATGCTGTAGCCGTGGTCGTGGGGCAGCAAGTAGCGGCCTTGGCGAATCCGCACCGGGTAGAGGAAGTGCTCATGCAGGTGTCCCACGTACTCGATCACCCGATCCTTCATCGTCTGCCCGACGCGCAGGAAGTCGAATGCCGAGAGGTGCTGGACGTACTCACACAGCCCAACGCCTCCTGCGTGCGGACACACCGGGACACCGAACTTTGCCGCCATGAGGATGATCGCGAGGTTCTCGTTGACGCTCGCCACGCGGCAGCTATCGATCTGGCAGACGTCGATCGCGCCCGCCTGAAAGAGCTGCTTGAACATGATGCGGTTGTGGCAGTGCTCGCCTGTCGCGATACGCACGCCGGACTCGCGCCGAATCCGCGCGTGGCCGAGGATGTCGTCGGGGCTGGTCGGCTCCTCCATCCACCATGGCTTGAGTTCGGCCAGCTCGCGTGTGCGTGCGATGGCTTCCTCGACACCCCATTTCTGGTTCGCGTCGACCATCAGGAAGTTATCCGGGCCGATTGCCTCGCGCATAAGACGCCCGCGCCGGAGGTCGTCGGCAGGGTTGCCGCCTACCTTGAGCTTGAAGTGCGTCCAGCCATCCGCGAGTCCCTCCCGGCAGAGCCGCTGGATCTTCTCGTCGCTGAAGCCGAACCAACCTGCCGAGGTGGTGTAAGCCGGGAAGCCGTCGCGGTCGAGAAGATCGAGCCGCTCGGCGTAGCCCCTGCGACTCTCTTCCAGAAGCTCGCGAGCCCAGTCGCGCGGAAGCGCATCGTCGATGTAGCGGAAGTCAATCGCAGAGAGAATCTGCTCTGGCTCCATGTCGCCGAGAAGCTGCCACACGGGCTTCTTCTCGACCCGCCCATACAGGTCCCAAAGGGCATTCAAGAGCGCAGCAGCGGCGAGTTGGATGACGCCCTTCTCCGGGCCGAGCCAGCGGAACTGGTTCTCGTCCGTGAGTAGGCGGGCGAAGGCGCCGAAGTTCTCCGTGATCGAGGAGAGAGTGCGGCCTACAGCGAGCGTCGAGAGAAACTCGAGCGCCCCGACGACGAGGTCGGTGCCTCGCCCGAGAGTGAACGTTAGCCCGTGCCCCTCGAACCCGGCATTGGTTTCGAGCACACAGTAGGCGGCGGAGTAGTCGGGATCCTTGTTGACGGCATCGGAGCCGATGCTCTCGCGAGAGGTGGGAAAGCGGAGGTCGATGACGCGTGCGCGGGTGATGAGGACTTCACTCAAGGCAGTCGTTCTCCTTAGGCTTCGGCCGCGATGGGGTTGGTGAGTGAGCCGATGCCTTCGATCTCGATCGTCATGGTCTCGCCGGGCTTCATCCAGCGCTGTGGCTTGCGCCCGAGGCCGACTCCGGCAGGGGTTCCTGTGCTGATCATGTCGCCCGGTTCGAGCGTCATGATGGACGAGAGATATGCGATGAGGTCGGGCGCTTTGAAGACGAGTTGATCGGTGTTTGAGTCCTGAAGCATCTCGCCGTCGATGGAGAGCCGGATGAAGAGCTTGTGCGGGTCGGTAATCTCGTCCTTCGAGACGATGGCCGGGCCCATGGGGCCGAAGGTGTCGAAGCTCTTGCCGAGGCTCCACTGGGTGGTTGCCATCTGCACATCGCGCGCGCTCACGTCGTTCACGATGGTGTAGCCGAAGACGTACTCCTCCCAGTCCGTGGGAGCGATGTTCCGGCCGCGCTTGCCGATCACGATGGCGAGTTCCGCCTCATAATCGGGCTGCGTACTGAGCTTAGGCAGGATTACCGTCGCGCCCTGGCCGACGATCGAGTTGTTGAACTTGGTGAAGACGACCGGCGTCTTGGGCAGAGCCATGTTCGACTCTTCGGCGTGGTCCTTATAGTTCAGGCCGATGCAGAGGAACTTGCCGGGACGCGCGATGGGAGCGAGCAGCGTCGCTTCGGCTACCTGGATCAGGTTCGTCGCGGAGGCGGAGGCCTTTTCGGCTGCTTCCCAGGCTTCAGCGCCTGCGGTCAGAAACGCAAGGGTGTCGGGGTATCCAAGGCGGGCGAGGGGGTAGATCGTGTCGAGCGAGGCGGACTGAAGTCCCGCACAGACGGTTCCGTTCGACTCGTAGCTTACAAGGCGCATCCATCATCTCCTGTGGACTCGGCGTGTGAGCGAGTCTCGGACCATTGTATGGGGCGGGCGATACAATCGCTTGGTACTTCAACAGGGAGAGGTGGCGTGGCTAAGTTTCGGCTCGATGGGCGTTCGGCGATTGTGACAGGTGGGGCAAGCGGAATCGGTCTGGCGATCGCGCAGGCGCTGGCAGGCGCGGGAGCGACGGTGCACATCGTCGACCTGAACCTCGATGCGGCCAGTGCCGCCACGAAGACTATCGAGGACGCGGGCGGACTCGCCTTCGCCCATGGCTGCAATGTCGCAAAGCAGGCCGAGGTGGATGCTGTTTTCTCAAAGCTCCTCTCCGAGGGGCGTATCGATGTCCTCGTCAATAACGCGGGGGTCGCAGCCATCGGCACTGTTGAGACGACCACGGCCGAGGACATGGACAAGGTGCTCTCCGTCAACGTGAAGAGCGTCTATCACTGCAC
Organism: Granulicella sibirica; assembly: GCF_004115155.1. NCBI lineage: Bacteria > Pseudomonadati > Acidobacteriota > Terriglobia > Terriglobales > Acidobacteriaceae > Granulicella > Granulicella sibirica. The sequence goes on along the minus strand of NZ_RDSM01000001.1, from coordinate 1,534,471 downwards.
GAAGGCGATTATCGGCGGCATGGTGAAGCAGGGCGGCGGCGTTATCCTCAACATGGCCTCCATCTCGGCCACCTGCGGTCTGAGCGACCGGTTCGCCTACTCCATGAGCAAGGGAGCCGTCCTCTCAATGACGTTCTCGATCGCGAAGGACTACCTGAAGAAGAACATCCGATGCAATGCGATCTCGCCCGCCCGGGTACACACGCCGTTCGTCGACGGATACCTGGCGGCCAATTACGCCGGCCGCGAAGAGGAAGTCTTCGCAACTCTCTCCGCGGCTCAGCCGATCGGGCGCATGGGGCAGCCGGCCGAGGTCGCGAACCTGGCCCTGTTCCTGTGCTCGGATGAAGCGGCGTTCATTACGGGTGTGGACTACCCGCTCGATGGCGGCTACGTGAATCTTCGATAGAAGCATCCAGCAAAAAAGCCCCTCCCCGGCAATCTGGAGGAGGGGCTTTTGCTGATAAGCTTCTTTTTACCCGAAGCGGCCGGTGAGGTAGTCCTCGGTCTGCTTGTTCGTCGGGTTCATAAACATCTTGCGCGCACCCTCGAACTCGATCAGCTTGCCGGTGAGGAAGAACCCCACGTAGTCCGCGACGCGCGCAGCCTGCAACATGTTGTGCGTCACGATCACGATCGTGCACGTGCCCTTGAGTTCGAAGACAAGGTCCTCGATCTTCGCGGTGGCGAGCGGATCAAGCGCCGAGCAGGGCTCGTCGAGCAGAAGAACCTCAGGCTCGACAGCAAGTGACCGCGCGATGCAAAGCCGCTGCTGCTGACCGCCCGAGAGCGACAGGGCCGAGACGTGGAGCTTGTCCTTCACCTCTTCCCAGAGCGCGGCGCGGCGAAGGCTCTGCTCGACGCGATCCTTCATCTCGCTCGCCGGAAGCATGCGGTTGATGCGGACACCGTAAGCGACGTTATCGAAGATGCTCTTGGGAAACGGATTCGGCCGCTGGAAGACCATGCCGACACGGCGGCGAAGAGCGGTGGGATGAAAGCTGAAGAGGTCCTGATCGCCAAGCAGAATCTCACCTTCGACCCGTGTGCCGGGGAGGGTCTCGCTCATGCGGTTGAGGATCCGGAGGAACGTCGACTTGCCGCAGCCCGAAGGTCCGATGAGTGCGGTTACCTTGTCGGCCGGGACCTTCATGTTCAGGTGGTGCAGCGCTTGAAAATCTCCGTAGAAGAAGTTCAGGTCGTTGACGGTGAACTGCGGCGTCAGCGGAGGAACGATGGAAAGCTGTTCGTCTCCGAAACGTTCGTCCCGAACCTTGCTGAAATCTCCGAGTTTGAATGCGGCTGCTGCCATGTGCTGCTCCTAAGGTACGCCTTGCCTTAGCTGCGGGGAAGATGAGTCCGCCTTGAGAGAACCAGGCGAGCGAGAATGTTGATCAACAGGACGGCCGTCAGGAGGACGAATCCACCAGCCCATGCCTGCCGATGCCAGTCTTCGTAAGGTGAGATCGCGTAGTTGAAGATCACCACCGGAAGGGAGGCTGAGGGCTGGTTGAAGCCCGGGCTCCAGTACTGGTTGTTGAAGGATGTGAAGAGCAGTGGGGCCGTCTCGCCAGCAACACGGGCGAGGTTCAGCATGATGCCGGTCACTATGCCGGGAAGCGCTGCCGGAATGATGACGGTGAAGATCGTCTGCGTCTTGCTTGCGCCCAGACTCATCGCGCCCTCGCGCAGTGAACGCGGCACACCCCGCAGAAACTCTTCCGTGCTGCGGAGCGCGATCGGAATCATCATGATGCCCAGCGCGACGCCGCCAGCCAGCGTCGAAAAGTGATGCATCGGCAGCACGATCAGCGTGTAGACGAATATGCCCATCACGATCGACGGCACGCCGTTCAGCAGATCGGTCGTATAGCGGACAATCGCCGAGAAGGCGCCACCGGCGAACTCCGCCAGGTGGATGCCGCCGAGCAGGCCAAGCGGCACACCGACCGCTGCTGCGATCATCAACAGCTTGCCCGAGCCAATGATCGCGTTCGCCATACCGCCGCCGACTTCGCCCACGGGGACCGGCAGCTTGGTAAAGAAAGACCAACTCAGCGAGCGCGCCCCGTTCACAACGAGGTAGCCAAGGATGAAGATCAGCACCGACACGACCGCGAGAGCGCAAAGGCCCGTGATGGTCAGCATGACGACGTTCGTAATCTTCTTGCGTAAGGGGGGATAGCTGGCGGTAGCCATTATTCGCGAATCTCCCGGATTCCAGCGGTCAGCATCAGCAACCGAGCGGCCGCGTTCACGATCATGGTCACGACGAAGAGGACGAGAGCCATCTCGATCAGGGCGTGCAGGTAAATGTCGTCGGTCGCCTCGGTAAACTCGTTCGCGATGACGGCGGCAATCGTATATCCGGGCGAGAGCAGCGATGCGTGGATCTCAGGCACGTTGCCGATCACCATTGTGACCGCCATCGTCTCGCCGAGCGCGCGTGCAAGCGCAAGAAAGATCGAGCCGATGATCCCCCGTCGCGCATATGGAACGACCGAGCGCCAGGTGACATCCCACTTGGTCGCCCCGAGGGCCATCATGGCCTCGCGCTGCGCTGTCGGCACCGACATCAGCACCTCGCGCGAGATCGACACGATGAACGGAACGATCATGATCGAGAGCACGACGCCCGCGGTCAGGTAGCTGACGCCGTAGAACGACCCCTTGAAGATCGGCAGAAACTGAAGATGATCCGTGATCGGAGGAACGACCTTGTTCAACAGTGGAACGAGCACGAAGATGCCGATCAGCCCAAAGATCACACTCGGAACGGCCGCGAGCAACTCGATCAGGAACGTCAGAACGTTTGAGACCTTCCGTGGCGCCATCTCCGAAAGGAAGATCGCGGCGCCAATGCCGATCGGGACGGCGATGACGAGGCCGATGACCGAAGTCAGCAGCGTGCCATAGACGAACGGAAGCGCCCCGAAGGTCGCGCTGACCGGGTCCCAGGTGGATGAGGTGAGGAAGTGCCAGCCAAACTTCTGCCGGGAAAGAAGCGAGTTCGCCCAAAGGTGCTGCGCAAGCAAACCGGTAATGAGGAGAATGGCAAGCGCCGCCATCAGGGTGACGAGATAAGCAATTTCGTCGCCCTTACGCAGCCGCTCCGCGAAGCTCATAGGCTGTTGCCCGGAGCCTCGCGGAGTCGATGTGCCGAGTGGTGCAGGTGTTGTGGTCGATGATGCCATGGTCTACAAATCGCCCCGGACTTCTCGAAAGATCAGTTCTAGTACTGCAGTGTCCCGATTGCGGCGGCTTCCCTGTTGATCACTTCTTTGGGAAGTTTCGCATAGGTGAGGCCTTCGCACTCGTTCTGTCCAGTCGTCAGCGACCACTTCAGGAACTCCTTGAGCGCCGCTCCCTTTGCCTTGTCGGGTATGCTGCGGGGGATCAGCATCCACGTAAAGCTCGCAATCGGATAGGTTTGCGCACCGGGAGCATCGGTGATGGACACCCGGAAATCCGCAGGCATATTCTTCGCCGCACCGGCTGCCGCCTCGGTCACGCTGGCAAGCGACGCCTTCACGAACTGGCCGGCGGAGTTGCGAACCTGGCCGTATGGGATCTTGTTCTGCACGGCATACACGAGCTCCACGTAGCCGATCGAGTTCGGCGTCTGCTTCACGAGACCGGAGACGCCCTCGTTGCCCTTCCCGCCAAGACCGACGGGCCAGTTGATCGAAGCACCGACGCCAACTTTGCCCTTCCACTCAGGGCTGACCTTTGAGAGGTAGTCGGCCCAGATGAAGGTCGTACCCGATCCATCGGAACGGTGAACGACGAGAATGTTCGCATTCGGCAGCTTTACCGAAGGATTCGCGCTCTGGATGTAGGGATCGTTCCACTTGGTGATCTTGCCGAGGTAGATGCCGGCCAGCGCATCCTGCGTGAACTTCAACTCGGCGTTGACGCCGGGGATGTTGTAGACGGGAACGACGGCACCAAGGGCGGTCGGGAAGTGCAGGATGTCGGAGTGGATCTTGCCCTTGGCGTCTGCCAGTTGCGCATCATTCATGGGGCCGTCGGTGCCGCCGAAGTCGACCGTACCGGTCGAGACCTGGCGGATGCCGCCGCCGGAACCGATCGCCTGGTAGTTGATCTGAACGTTCGGGTTGGCCTGCTTGAAGTCGAAGGCCCACTTGGAGTAGAGGGGAGCCGCGAAGGTCGAACCGGCGCCCGTCAGGGTGACTTGCTGGCTCAACGCTGTCAGCGAGGCTGCCGAGAACGCAACCGAGAGCAGAATCTTGCGAATCATGATTTTCCTCGAGTATGCCGCACCGGCCCGCGGTGCTGGCTTTATCTGTTTGATCTGATGCTGAGCCAGACTAACCGGATGAAATGAATGGGCTATGAATTCGCTCCACTGTTTTCAATGAGTTGGAGTTTTGGCGAGGCGGGAGCACCAATTTCAGTGCAATTCTGCGGTCTCCACAGACTATTCCTTCCATGACCGGGGTGATTGTCAATATTCGTTGAATAGGAACTCGCATTTGCACTCCATTCACATTCGACTGCCAACCTCGTAGGTACTGAACGCCATGGAATCTTGTCCAAGCGATGCCTCGCAACGTCGAGGTGCGCGTCAGGACTGCAAGACCGATCTGTGTGCGTTTACGAGAGGATCTATGACGAAGCGAACGATGATGGTTCTGGCGATGGGCATGGCGGTCGGATCCGCCTCTGTCCAGGCACAGACAGATGCTTCCGCGACGCCGAAGACGGCGCACAAGAAGCCCAAAGCCAAGGCGGTCTCCCAGACTGAAGAAGAGTTGCGCGAACTTCGCATGATGCAGGTCAAACTGCAGGCCGAGATCGACGACTTGAAGCAGATGCTCATGGATCGCGACACCAAGCTGGCAACTGCAAACCAGACGGTTCAGGCTACGCAGGCGCAGGCCGCTGCCGCTACCGAGAAGGCGGCCGAGGCGAGTTCCAGTGTGGCCGAGCAGGACAACAAGGTCAAGGATCTGCAGGGTCAGATCAACGACCAGCAGGTGGCCACCAACACCGCTGTGAAGACGGTGACCGACAACCAGGCGAAGCTCGCTGCAGCCGTCGAGTCTCCCACGACGCTGCACTACAGGGGGGTGACCATCACCCCGAGCGGGTTCTTCGCGGCAGAAACGGTGTACCGCAGCCGCGCCATCAACTCCGATATCAACACCCCGTTCAACGCCACTCCGTTCAACGGCGCGGGCGAAGCTCATACGAGCGAGTTCAACTTCTCGGGCCGCCAGTCCCGTCTCGCGGTTCTGGTCAGCGGCAAGCCGAAGTTCGGCACGCTCAACGGCTACTTCGAAGGCGACTTCCTCTCCGCTGGTGTGACCTCGAACGACAACCAGAGCAACAGCTACACGCTGCGTCAGCGCCAGTTCTTTGGCCAGGTGGCGATGAACAGCGGCTTCACCTTCACCGGCGGTCAGATGTGGTCGCTTGTGACGGAGAATGCCAAGGGAACCGACAACCGGACCGAAGTGCTTCCGCAGACTCCGGATGCGGCGTACCACGTCGGCTTTAGCTGGGCGCGTCAGCCTGGTGTTCGCTTCCAGCAGAAGCTTGGTCAGTTCACGGTTGCGGCTTCGCTCGAAGAGGCGCAGATCATCTTCGCCGCCTCCAATCAGAACCAGAACTTCTTCTTTGGCTCCGCCGGTGTCGGTGGCGGTCTCTACAACCTGAACGCCAACTACTCCAACAACGTCGCTCCCGACGTCATCTTCAAGACGGCCTACGATTCGAGGTATGGCCACTTTGAAGTCGGCGGACTCGCCCGCTTCTTCCGCGACCGCATCTACCCGGGCAACGTTAGCGCCACCTCGGTTCCTGCGACCGGCGGCACCAACAACACCGAGTTCGGTGGCGGCTTCTTCGCCAACGCGCACGTTCCGGCGACCAAGTACTTCACGCTTGGCGTGCATGTACTGCAGGGAACCGGTGTGGGCCGCTACGGCACCTCGACGCTGGCCGACGTGACGGTTCGTCCGAACGGCACCTTCTCTGCCATCCGCTCGAGCCAGGGTCTCCTTTCGCTCGAGTTCCACCCGACTCCGAAGCTTGATATCAACGGCTACGCGGGCGGGGAGTACGCACAGCGAACTACCTACCTCGATCCCGTGTCCGGCAAACTCGTTGGGTACGCTCCAATCACGAGCAGCAATGCGGGTTGCAACGTCGAGACAACGCCCTCGGGAACGACCGGCTATCTGCCAGGTACGCCTGCCAGTTGCGCCGGTGTCAACCGCGCCATCCTCGAAGGTTCGGCTGGCTTCACGTATCGCTTCTACACGGGGCCGGCTGGCCGTATCCAGTACCAGATGGTCTACAGCTACCTGAACCGCGAGTCGTGGGTTGGTGCAAACGGGATCAGCGCGAAGGGTACGAACAACATGGTCTTCACCAGCTTCCGCTACTACATCCCGTAAACAGCAGGAACACTATAAACGGAAGGGCACCCCAACAGGGTGCCCTTTTCGTTTGGTTCACAGACGATTGAGCGATAGCTCAGGGTGTGTTCGGCTTCGGTGCCGGGAGATAGTTGAAGCGGAGGCGGAGTTCGAACGCCTGCCCGGTGAACGTCGCGGGCAAAGCCGAAAAGCCATTTACCTCGGTCATCGAGGCCCACGCCGCGCGGTCCAGTGCCCCCTCATGGCTCGTACCTTCCAGCCGCATGCTGGCCAACGTGCCATCCGGCCTGATGCTGAATCGAATGACGGTGACTCTTGGCTTATCGATCGGCAGACCTGTTTCCTGGGCGAGGCGCTTGCGCCATCCGTCGTTGATGGTATGGAGCATCTGCCGGATGTATGGGCCGAAGTCCACGCCCTGTGTGTCGGAAAGGACTTCGACCCCCGCCGTTGAGCCGTGAGCGCTGGACGGCCACGGAGCATCCTGGGCAGCCTGGCGTGATACATCGTCGCCTTGAACGGCCTGCCCATGCATCCGGACGCCGCCGCAGAATCCGGCTACGGCCGCGAGGAACATGGGCATTGCGATGGACTTTCCTGGCTGACGGAAGTTCATAGGACTTTTCCTTGGCGGGTGAAGAATGACCAGCCGTTACAGAATAGACCAGCGAGAGCCGCGATAGAGGCTCTCGCTGGTTCACTTTGATGGACGCGGTTGCTAGGGCTTCGGCTGACGCAGGCCCGACGGTAGGAACTCCGTCGACAGCATCTCCGGCCCTTCAGTCAGGTAGTACGTCGAAATATTCGGATACTGCTCCTCTACGAGGATGAGCGTGCGGAAGTCGAAGCTCTGCACATCCGACCGTGCTTCCATGTGGTTGCGCTTGATCGCTCCACATAACGTGTCCACGAACACCTGCGGCCCAACGGTATGGTTCTGCAGCATCTCCGGTGGGATCTTCGACTCAGGGCTGCCGGGCTTCGGTGCTGGGAGATTCTCCGGCAGGATCTTCGTCTCCATGTTGAAGTGAACGCGTTCACCCGCTGCTGCCCGCTCCGCCGCATGCGGACTCTGTTTGCCGGCTCCATTGCGGTAGTAGTCGGTATAGAAGGCCGTGAACCGAAAAACCTGTTCAACATACGTCGGAACATACGGGCTGATCAGGTGCTCATGTTCCGCAAATGCAACCGCTACCGGTGAGAGCGCCAAGTCGTTCTTCTGGTCTGGAAAGGCTGTCGAGTGGAGCTTGTCGCAGATAAATGTCGCCTGCGCTTCCTTCATCGAGATATCGCGCGTGTACACCCGGTTCGCCATCGTGTACGCCGAGCCATCCGCCTTGCGGCAAGACTGCGGATTCAGGAACTGGTCATGCCATATCAGCGACACATGATCCGTCGTCACGCCCGTATCCGTCTCGATCGTATCGATCAGGTTATCGAGCCCCGATTCGAACGCCGGAAGCGTGTTTTCCGGTCGTAGACCGCGTCCACCGCGGTGCCCCGACACGTTGAAGTTCTTCAACCGCGCCGCCATCTCCGGCGACGACGCTCGCTCCTCCGCCAGCACCTTCTGCAGCAGGTCCGGCCTATCGGAGATCAGCCCGTCAGGATACGTCCGGATCACGGCGCGTATCTTCTCCGGATCGTTCGTTGTCCACGGCACTACCTTGAAGCCCATCTTCTGCAGCTTCGCCACGGGCACATCTCCGTTGAGCACCGTGGCGTCGTTCGGCGAGAGCGCGGGCATCAGCGCCTTGTGCTGCTTTGCATGAGCGGCGGCCTCGGTCATCAGGCCGACGAAAGGATTCTGCTGAGCGCTGAGCATAGGCATGGTCGTCGAAAGAAGCACAAGGGCAAGCTTGGTTAAAGGTCTAGAAATCATATGTGAGGCAAGGCTCTCGCGTTTCGATTACAGCTATGTGAAGGCGAGTGTAGAACATCGGGCGGAGAACCCACCCTCTCGGCATATAGTGAATCAAATCGCACAGGAGGCGAACCGAAGCATGCCGCAACGCAAGAGCATTGTCCTCTCACTTATCCTTACCTTCTTCTTCGGACCCTTCGGCATGCTCTACAGCACGGTCGTTGGAGCGCTGGTCATGCTTGTCCTCTACGTCGCTCTCGGCATCCCAACGCTCGGCTGGGCTCTCGCCGGCCTGCATCCCATCGCGATGATCTGGGGAGCCTGGGCGGCCGATCGCGCCAACCGCTACTAGCCCTACTTCGGCATAGGGATCGACACAGCCTTGCCCGCGCCCCGTTCGGCAATCCAGATCATGTCGCCCGCAGGCTCGACGGCTGTCGGCGTCTTAAGCCCTTCCTTGATGACAGTGACGCTTGCCTTATCGCCATTGATCGTAAGGACAGAGATCTTGCCGCTGCCATTCTCCGCAAGCAGAATCTTCCCGTTCGCCGCGCGCATGCCATCAGGACCCTTCACCGGCTGATCCATCCAGATATCGACCGGAGTTCCCGCCTTCCCGAAAGCATCCATCGGGACACGGTAAAGATTATTCGAGAACACGTTGTTCACATACAGCGTGCCGTTCAGGAACGTGATCCCATCGATCCCATAAAGCGTCCGGTCCTCCAGGAAGAGTTCTCCGGTAGTCGCTCCAGCAGGCAGTTTATAGATCTTGCTGTTGGCGGTGTCGCTAATGTACAGCGCCTTATCCGGCCCAAATGAGAAGTCGTTGCATGTGCTGTTCTCTCCGGGCAGGTCCCAGCGAATCTTTGCTGCACCCGTAGCAAGGTCGAAACTCCGCAGCGTCGTGTGGCGCTTCACCGGCGTCGTGCCCGGTGTCGGCGTAAGCTGGCACGCCCAAAGGGTATTCGTCGTGGCATCGGCCAGCATACCGAAGAAGAAAGTGCCCGCACCTTCAGCGCTCGCATCCACGAACTTCTCGGCGGTCGTCGACCCCGCACGAACCTTGTAGATGAACGGTGTGCTCGCGCTGCCGACGATCAGCACCCCGCCCGGCGCAACTGTAAGGCTCTCCGGCTGTGACTTCGCATCGGCGATAAGAACCTCAGAGGCAGATGCAGCCTGCACAAGTCCGGTGCACAATGCGATGCATGCGGCAAAATGTCGCGCAGTCAACCTCAACATAGTCCAATCTCCTCGTTGCTTCGATCAGCAAACGATACACGCTCATACCATCGGAAGTCTTGAACGGATGGAGAACTAACTCGCCACACTCGATTGCCGCACCACCAGCTTCGGCGGAGTCAGGATCGCCTGAATAGGAGCGGACGGCGTCGTCGCCAGGTGCAGCGCCAACTGCGCCGCACGCTCACCCATCTGCTGCGTCGAGTGGTCGATGGAGGTCAGCGGCACCTTGAGATACTCGGCATATCGCAGGTTCCCGCAGCCAACAAACGCGATGTCTTCTGGAATGCGTAGACCCGCATCCATCGTGGCTTTCATCGCCCCGATCGCCGAAAGATCGTTGTAGCAAAAGACCGCATCCGGACGCGGCGTGCGCGCCAGCAACTCCTGCATCGCCTGGTATCCTGCCGAGTCACCCGTCTCCTCGAAGCGGTCGCGCGTGACGATCAACTCCGGCCGAACGACAAGCCCCGCAGCCGCAAGCGCGTCCTGGTACCCCCGCAGCCGGTTCACCGACGGGCTCATTCCTTGTCCGCCGATATGCGCAATCCTCTTCCGGCCAATCTCGATCAGGTGTTGCGTCGCAAGCTCGCCAACCTTCACATCGTCCGAGCCAACAAAGTTGGCGTCCAGCGAAGGGAAATTCCGATCGACAAGGAGGAACGGCGTCTTATGCTCGCGAAACAGTTCCACATCGAACGGCTCAGGCTGGCACGATGCGACGATCAGCACGTCAACCCCGCGGCTCAGAAGTGTATGAATCTCCTGCCGCTCGACCTCGGGATCTTCTTCCGACGAAGCCAGCACAAGCGCAAGTCCATGCTGCCGCAGCAGCCCACCGATAGCCTTCGCGAACTCACCAAAGAACGGATGTACAAGGTCCGGAACCACAAGCCCGACTGCGAATGACCGGCCACTCGCCAGCCCACGCGCCAGCATATTCGGCCGGTAGTTCAACTCCTGCATGCGCTTGAGCACGAGCGCGCGCGTGCGTTCGCCTATATCCGGATTACCCCGCAGCACCTTCGAAACCGTAACCGTTGAAACCCCGAGATCCTGCGCAATGTCCTTGAGCCGAACGGCCATTCTGTAGCTCCACGGGCGCGGTTCGTCGCGAGCCCGGCAATTCCAGTGTATGTCGTCCGCTTCTCCGGCTGGAGGCTAGCTGAAGCGCGTCTGCCGCCACAGTGCCCAGCCACCGCCTACAAGCGCTACCGCAAGGATCACGCCAAGTACCGCAATCCACCCAAGGTTCATCGCGAGAGGAGGCACCACCGCGTTATACCCGAGATAAACGAACACCCCGGTGGCACACGCGACGATCAGCACATCCCACCAGCGCCTCTTCTCGGTCCTGCTGCCAAACTCCTCGCCGCTCTGCGCCAGTAGGACCTCGCGATAGTCCAGCCCGTAGCGCTCGCACTCACGGACAAGCGCCTCATTCTTCGAGAGATGCTCCTGTGACCCCGCAACCGCCGTCGAGATCGCCAGAGCCCCCAGGATCATCAACACCGACCCCGTCACCACGAGCGTCATATGCGCCCGGTCCGCTGTCGCAAGCTCACCAAAAACCAGCGCGCCCCACGCCAATCCCCACAACTGGTTCGTATTCGAAAGGGGAATGCCGCGACCAATTCCAAGATACTTCGCCGCAAACTGCTGAAACAGATCCCCGATCACCCACACAAAGCCGCCCAGAAATAGCCAGAAGAGAAGCTGCTTGCTCTGCGCAAGCTGAAACGCCGAAGAGTGCGCCCCTCCATCCAGAAACCAGGTCAGCGCAAACATCGTGCCAAGCTCGCCCACCGTAAACGCCGTGACGAACGACAGCGGATTCATCCCGCTTAGGTACGCCTTGCGATAGGGCACATACATCGTCCCCCACATCAGCGATGCCCCCGCCGCGGCCAGCAGCCCGCGGATCGCATGCGGCGAGGTCGAAGCGCCGCCATGAATCGTGCTGAATCCAAGCATGATCGCCGCGATCACGATCAACACCGCCCCCACGACTACCTTCGAAATATTCTTCGCCCCCGCACCCTTCAGCTCACAAAACAACAGCCGCCCCCACAGGAGCCCGATCAGCGAATTCGTATTCCAGAGCGGGAACGCCGTCGCCAGACCCACGTCCCGAATCGCGAAGACGGTCAGCGTATTCGCTACCGCCCACAGCGCCCCCGCCAGGATCGCCCATACGATCAGGTGCTTCTTCGCAGCTAGGTCCGCGAACACATACGTCGTTCCCTTCAGCAGCGTCGGAAACGTCCATCGCGCAGTGAACACCCCGGCGACCATGCACAGCGAAATGGCAAACGGCGAAAACCCTGCATTCACAAGCTTCGTCGGAGCCTCGGCCGCTCCCAGCCATACGCCTGCGGCCAGCCCGCAGAGCACTCCCATCAGGTGAAGCGAGTGGCCCGATGCTGCGGCTGAATTTGCCTTCGTGGTTGCTGTGGTCGCCATCAGGAGTCTCTTTCGCTTCAATCTGAGATTTAGTGGAGTGCGACCAGAAGCCCGATGCCCCCGGCAAGAACAAGCGCCGGGATCCAGAAGTGGATATCGGTCAGGATCGCCCGAACAGTCTCGGTTCCGGTCTTCGTCACTTTGGACATGTCAATCAAACCTCGTTACTTCCATGTGCGGCCGCAGCCTGCGCGGAAATCATAGTTAGCGGTGACGCCGGAACCTTATCGGGCGGAAAACGGCCTTGTCAAGCTTGCTCTGAGAGCGCAACCACTTGCGATACCATTCCAGCGAGGGTGCCTTCGGGATGATTCTAAAGCTTTGTGACGTAGCCGGCCTCCCGCAGGAGGGCAGGCTTAAGGGCTTTGCCGGAGGACGCGTCCATCTCTGCGTCGGCGTCCTCAACGGCAGGCCCTACGCCATCGACAACGAATGCCCTCACCAGCGCGCACCTCTCGCCAGCGGCTCCATTGCCGACGGATACGTCGTCTGCCCGATCCATGGATGGCGTTTCCGTCTCGCCGACGGCTCCCCTGAGCGCTCCAACGACCCCGCCGTCGAGACGTACGAGGTTCGTATCTATGGAGATGAGGTCTTTGTCCGCGTCCCGGCATCCCAAACCGGAATCGCGGATCCCGCGTCTTCAAAAGAATCGCTTGCTTGAAATAGTGGAATTCTTGTATAAGTTACCGGTAACGGAGACAGCCGAAGACCGGCGTCCCGAGCCGCGTTTGTTTCTAAAGGAAACAAGGAGATCCACCCATGAGCGCTCCCTCCGCAGAATCTATTCTCGATACTGAGCTGAAAGCAAACACCGTCCCTGGCAACCCGCTCGGCGACATGGATGACTGGGACGAGTTCCTCGAGGGCCGCTACAAGGAAGGCAAGTCCGAGGCCGAGTTCCGCGTCTACGACGCCACCGCGACTCCCGGCGTTGCCGAGTTCTACCGCCTCAACCACGAGAACCAGACCGTCGCCTACACCCTCGGCAAGGAGAAGGAATACTTCGGCCTCAACAAGGGTCAGAAGACCATCTGGGAGGCCGCTGAGTTCCTGAACACCCTCGTCGACGACAGCGATCCCGACACCGATCTCACCCAGATCGAGCACCTCCTTCAGACCTCCGAAGCCATCCGTCGCGACGGGCACCCCCGCTGGATGGTCCTCACCGGCTTCATCCACGACCTCGGCAAGTGCCTCTGCCTCTACGGCGAGCCGCAGTGGGGCGTCGTCGGCGATACCTTCCCGGTCGGCTGCGCCTGGTCGAAAGATATCGTCTTCCCCGAGTACTTCGCCAAGAATTCCGACCGCCACGTCGCCGAGTACCAGACCAAGTACGGCATCTACGAGCCCAACTGCGGCCTCGAGAACGTCCATATGTCCTTCGGGCACGACGGCTACATCGCCAAGGTGATGGAGAACTACCTGCAGGATGAGTCGCTCTACATGCTGCGCTTCCACTCCTTCTACCCATGGCACCGGCACGGCGCCTACGACCACCTCTGCACGGACAAGGATCGCTCCATGCTCCCCTGGATCCTCAAGTTCAACCAGTACGACCTCTACTCCAAGGGCCACACCAAGCCCAACATGGCGGAGCTGAAGCCCTACTACGACGACCTGTTCGCCGAGTTCCTGCCACCAACCCTCGCCTGGTAGTCGTCTTTCGGGCAAACGCGGTTCAGCCTAGAGCTGCCGGGCTGAACCGCGTACCAGTTTGCGCAGGCTGTCGAGCGCAGGAGTCTCCCGCACCTTCGGCCACGCCATCACCAGCTCCACGCTCGCTCCTGGCGACGTCAGCGGGCAGAACACAAGGTCGTGCGTGCGGTCCTGCTGCAGGTTTAGCGGCAGAATCGAAATTCCCACCCCCGCCTCCACCAGGAGAGCCACGCTCGACCACACGGTCGAGATCGCCGCGATCCGCGGCGAGAACCCCGCCTCCGAACAGAGCTCAATCACCTTGTCGAACAGCGCAGGGGACGTATCCCGCGACGAAAGCACGAACGACTCCTTCGCCAGGTCGCCAATATCGACCGGACCCGGGGCAAGCGGATGATCCCGCGGCAGAACTGCGACGACCGGATCCTGTCGCACCGTCTCCGACTCCAATTCCTCCGAATAGGGCGACTCAAGCCGCCGCGTAAACCCGATATCGATTCGCCCATCCAGCAGGGCATGCCACTGCGTTGTTGGCGGCATCTCCTCCAGCACTACGCGTATATCTGGATGCTTCTTCCGGAAGGCCTTGATCACCTTCGGGAATCCCGCTCCCACACCTCCGGCGAAGAACCCGATCCGGAGTTCGCCGATCTCGCCCCGGTGTGATCCCTGCGCCACCTTCACTGCCTGTGCCGCTGCCGCTAGCGTCTTCTTCGCTTCGGCCAGGAATAGCTCCCCGTGCGGCGTCAGCCGAATGCTGCGGAAGGCGCGGTCGAACAACGCAACCTCGATCTCCCGCTCGAGATCAGCGATCTGCTCGCTCACAGCTGACTGCGACACGTGCATTGCCCGCGCCGCGCGACTGACGCTTCCATGCTCCGCCACCGCGACCACATACCGGAGATGCCGCAGTTCCATCCCAACATCTTATCGGTTTTACCGATAGTCAGCATCGGCCAAACCCCCAAGGGCCTCAGCCACAAAAATCAAAAGCTCCGCTAAGGTTGCGGAGCTTGGAAAGAGTAGCGGCACCTTCTGCCTGAAAGAGCACTTCGAATCCGCTCCAGAAGGAACATCATGGCACTTGGTCTCTCTATCGGCATTTCAGCGCATTTTCTCCAGAGTGTCCGACGATCCGTCAGTACCCAACGTCATACGACCTTTCTCCATTACCTCGGTACCGGCATCGGAATCGATTGCTCTAGCGGAGTAAAGCCGAGGCAGCCCAAAGCACTGGGGCCTGCCCGTGATCGTCTCCCGTGCGACGCCTGCGAGCCAGATAATACTCCAGATTGTTGAACTTACCTGTCCCCTCGCACACACTGGTAATGTCGTCGTTCTGGTCGATATACCCAACCACCGCGATCCAGCCTCGCCTCGCCGCCGGCCCGTACGTCTGACCATCCAGCCAGCCATGCTTCACGCCCGTGATCATGGCATAGGTGAACATCGCGGACGACGAGCTCTCAGGCCACGCCTGCGGCTTGTCGATCAGTTCCCGCCACATCCCGTCCGCACCCTGAAATTGCAGCAGGCTTGCCATCATCGCCTTGTAGCCCTTCAGAATGCGCGCCCGCTGCGGATGATTCTCCGGCAGGCTCGTCAGCATCTCGGCCATTCCCGCCGCTACCCACCCGTCGCCGCGCCCCCAGAAAAATGGCACATCCGGAGCATGGTAGAAGAGCCCATTCGGCTGCTGCAGCTTATCGAGATACGCCACCATCTCCTTTGCATCGCGGTCGAGGTACTTAGGATCCTTCGTCGCCCGGTACGCCTCAAGCTGGAGCAGCGTCAACATGTACATATCGTCGATCCAGAATCGCGTCTCGGCCGAAAGCCCATCTGGCTGCGGATTCTCCCACTGCCGATCCGCCCAGCGTTTACCCTCCGCCAGAAACTTCGCGTCGCCGGTCTGGAGTCCGATCTCGAGCGGCACCACCCCAAAGATCGAGTCGTCCACATGGTGACGCAGCGGAATCCGCGCCTGGTCGTTCCCGCCCGGCATCATCGGCTCGAAGCGCGTGATCAGCTTCTGCCGCAGCGCATCATCATGAGTCAACTGCGCGAATGTCAGCGACCCATACCAGGCAACCACCTCCGCATAGTGCAGCGTCGGCGTGTACTGGTGTGCGCTCACAACGAAGTGCTCGGCGACCCGCTTTCCCACCTCCTGCGGTGTCGTGCCCTTCGGCAGGTCCTTGAAGTAGTCCTGCTGGGCAAACAGGTTGCCGGAAAGCAGAAAAGCAGCGGCGGTACCGAGCAGTCGGAAGCGGGTCAATCTCATAGGTCGTTCGATCCTCTTATCGCAGTGGCGTTTGACAGGGAGGATTGTACGCACCGGCGAGTACCTTCGAAAAGAGGAATTATTTCCAAATGAAATTGTTTCCAAGACGGGGCGCCCCTTGAAGAAGAGCATCGCAAAAAACGGCCGGGCCGAAGCCCGGCCGCCATCGCCCCTTTCGAGAGCTAGGGCTTCGCTGGGCAGCTCTTGTTGTCCTGCACAGACTTCAGCACGCGATTCTTCGAAGTCAGAGTGCGGCTGTAGCAGGAGCCCGAAGAATCCGTCGAAACGTAGCTCGCCTCACTCGTCGTCGGACCAACCGCAGTTACCGCAGTGAGCGAAGAGTTGTACACCAGCGTATCGGCGCTCTTCACCTGCTCCACCGCTTGCGAGCTAGACAGTGTATAGCCGTTGAAAGTCGTCGTCTCGCTCAGGTGGTGCTCCTGATCCGAGCCAACAGTCTGGCTATAACTTCCATCGTTGTTCTGCACGAACTTGTAGCTGAGCAGTAGAGGGAAAGACCAGTGCTTTGCTGTCTGTTGGGAAACAATGCCCAACTGGTATGTACTCGTCGTGTCAGCCGTGCTGGTCTGCCGCACGTTCTGAATCTCCGGTACCCCCGAGGTGGAAACATTGAAGGTTTGATCGCTGTTGAAGTTGACAGTGGATTCCACGGTCGATTTCACTCGTCCAAACGCAGTGTTGATGTATCCGCTAGCGGTAAACGTCCTCTTGGAGCCGACGAAGACCGTGCCCGTGGTCGCGCCGTTCGCCGTAGTCAGGTTCTCCACGACATCAGGTACAGGCGCGGGCGAGAGGGTATTCTCGACCACGTCCCCGCCAGTCTCAGCCTGGAGCGGATCGCGGTAAAGGAGAAGATTTGCCGTCGCAAGGAAGTAGCTGTTTGCGTTGTACACACTGATGCCAACTGTGTGCGGCTTGCCGTCGCTCAACATACCGGCAAATGGAGTCAGGTCCACGCGATACGGCTTGAAGTTCAGTGTCTCCACGCCTGTGATCGGCTCCCACAGATAGGGATCGATGCCGCCCGTGTAGATCCATGGCGAAACGGGCGCAATACCGGCGGCCTTGCCATCAATGCTGATCTCTGTCTCTCGGAACGCCGTTCCCCCATACGTTTCCAACTCACCGGCCACGTCGTTCGGCGCACCGAGATACCAAAATTCGTCGTTGGACTGGCTCTGCGAGATGACGTCCAGGTAGACCTTGATGAGATTGCGCGGCAAGGTGACGGTGGTCGAAAGCACGCTGCTGGTTGAGTCCAGTTCATATGGGCTGTTCGCCCCGCTTACCGGGACCACCATATCAGGCGGCTGGGCTGGCGGGTTGCGAAAGTCCGCCGGATAAAACTGGAGAGTCGCGTTTCCGTAGATGCCGCCGTTATACGTGCTGTTGAAGATGTTGTAGATGATGGCATTGCCCGTCTGCGCGGTCTTGAACAAGGCTGACAGGTCCGTGACGTCGCGCTCGACATGCCAGGAAGGGCTCAGGGCCGAGCGGGGCTCCGCTGTGGTGCCATAGAAGATGTTTGCGTTGCCAAGGTAAAGGCTGGCGGTGCGGTCGTATTGGCGGCCTTCCGTGACCGTAAAGTCCAGATTCAGGACTACCTTCGCCCACGGTCCCTTGCAACCGGACGGAGGAGCGTACGCGATCGGATGCGCGGAGTAGTCGTTGAATGCTTCGTTGTTATAGAGCGTGACGGTGCACGGTGTCGTCGAAGGCCGCGTCACCGGCGGTTCGGCCGTTGCCGGGTTGGAGGAGCCAACCACAGGCGTTGTTGGAACCGTGACAACCTGCGCCCCGGCCACACCCTGAACGCAGACTGCTCCCGCGATCACCGTTTGAAACATAGCTGCCCGAAATAGACCCGACGCGCCCATCATGAACCCTTTCAAAGCCTGAAATAACGATCTGGATTGGCTCAAGGTACCACATTGGAATGAGCAAAATTCACGCCCGCGTCACGTGCCGCACAGAGGCGGAGATGGCATAAGGATTCCAACTTGGCGGTGAGAACCTACCAGTCCGTCAGCGTCCCATCCAGCTTCCGCGCCACCGGCAGATAAGCTCGCTGATAGGGATGCTTCGCAGCCAGCGCCTCGTCGATCTCCACCCCAAGTCCCGGCTTATCCCCCGGATACATATACCCGGCGTCGAAGGTGTACGCATGAGGAAACACCTCGTCCGTCAGCTTCGAGTGGTGCATATGCTCCTGGATTCCGAGGTTATGGATCGCGATCCCAAGATGCAGAGCCGCGGCCATCGTCACCGGCGAGAGATCCGTCGCGCCATGGAACCCTGTCCGTACGTGATACAGCGCGGCAAAGTCGGCCGCCTTCTTGAGTGGGGTAATGCCGCCCCCGTGCACGATCGTCATGCGGATGTAGTCGATCCACTGCCTGCTGATGAGCGCGTGCGCGTCATAGATCGAATTGAAAACCTCGCCCACGGCGATCGGCGTCGTCGTGTGCTTCCGGATCAGCTCAAATCCTTCTTGTAGCTCGGCCGGGCAGGGATCTTCCATCCAGAACAGGTGGTACGGCTCGAGCGACTTCCCCAGCCGCGCTGCCTCGATCGGAGTCAGCCGATGATGCACATCGTGTAGTAAATGCACATCATTCCCTAGCTCAACCCGAAGTCTCTCAAAGAGGTTCGGCACAAAGTTCAAATAGCGTTCGCTCGACCAAAGGCTCTCGCTCGGAAGCCCCCGCTCCGCCGGCTCGTACGGCTTGCCTGCCTTCGGCACGCCATAGCTTCCCGCGACTCCGGGAACTCCCGCCTGTGCCCGCACCGCGAGATATCCCTCGGCCATATGCTTCTGCACTGACTCGAGCGCCTCTGAAATGTCGCCGCCATTTGCGTGCGTATAAACGAGCACCCCTTCGCGGCTCTTTCCCCCAAGCAGGTTGTAGACCGGCGTATTCAGCGCCTTCCCTTTGATATCCCAAAGCGCGACATCGATCGCTCCGATCGCCGCCATCGTCACCGGACCACGTCGCCAATAGGCCCCGCGATAGAAGTACTGCCAGATATCCTCTGTCTGAAACGGATCGCGCCCGATCAGGCAGGGAATCAGGTGCTCTTCAAGGTAAGCCGCAACCGCAAGCTCGCGTCCGTTGAGCGTAGCATCGCCAAGCCCATGGATGCCTTCATCCGTCTCGATCTTCAACGTGACGAAGTTGCGGTCGGGCGAGCAGACGATAAGACGAGCAGCAACAATCTTCATGACATCTCCAGCAAACCTACTGATTGACTCCACTGGCAAGATACCCGCCATCCACTGTCAATATCTGTCCAGTCATGAACGCGTTCTCCTCCGCAGCAAGATACACCGCCGCCCCAACAAGCTCATCCACGGTCCCATACCGCCCCATCGGCGTCCTCATCGTCAACTCACGTCCACGCGGCGAATCTAGAATCTTCCGGTTCAACTCTGTAGGAATAATCCCCGGGGCAATCGCATTGACAGTCACTCCCTGTGCCGCCCACTCCACCGCAAGCGACCGCGTCAACGCTCCGACAGCAGCCTTGCTCGCCCCATAAGCCGCCACCTCCTGAAACGCAACAAACGTAGCCAGCGAAGCGATATTGATGATCCGCCCATAACCCGCCGCAAGCATCGTCTTCCCGAAGATCTGGCACGCCCGCAGCGTGCCGTTCAGGTTGACGTTCATGATGTTGCCCCAAAGCTCGTCCATGCACTCAAGCGTAGGCACGCGCTTCGTAATCCCCGCCGAGTTCACAAGAATATCGACCTTGCCGAAGCTCGCGATCACCGCATCGTGCAACGCCTGCACCGACCCACGATCGACCACGTCGGAAGTAAGCCTCAGCGTCCTTCTTCCAAGCGCCTCGATACCAGCAGCCGTGGCATCCACCTGCCCCTGCTGTCTCGACGACGCGATAACATCAGCCCCGGCTTCCGCCAGTCCATGTGCGATCGCCTGCCCGATACCCGATGTGCCCCCAAGGACGACGGCGCATCGTCCGGCCAAATCAAACATCCACATTCCTCTTCTTTTTTTCTTGAAAGTACTTACTGGGCAGGAGTCGTCGCCGACTTCCAGTTGACGACATGGTAGATCGCCTGGTCCGTACCTACATTCCGCAGGCTGTGCAGATCGTTCGATCCGTTCAGGATCACCGAGCCCGGCCCCACCTTCACCCACGTCCCCTTCGAGAGCGTCTCCACCGTCCCCTGCCGGATGATGATCAACTCCTCATTCGGATGATGATGCGGCGGATGCGACGCCTCGCCGGGATTCAGCGTCGTAATGTGCATCTCGAGCTCATCGAGTGTCGCCGTTGGCCCCTTGAACACCTGCCGCACCTCGCCGATCTTCGTCTTCGTCACCGGGAGCTTGTTCCAGTCGTAGACAGAGGAACCGATCATCCCCGGCTTCACGGCGGCGAATACTCCGCAGGTAGCTCCAATGGCAATAAGGGCGACGGTCACGTCGCGTCGAGTGAGCATCTCGTTTTCCTTTCAGGGCGCAGGCTCCCAAACGGCCTGGCCGGAACGCGATCACTCTACTCTAATCAAGATTAGTTTGTCGATCCGAAATAAATCCAATTCACGAAATACTCCGAAAAATGTCGTACCGATCCGCCTGAGCGGCTCAAGTCCTCTCCCGTCCCGTCAACGAAGGCAGGAGTGAACGAATTACGCCTGTATCGGACACTCCTGAAAAAACGTTTCAGTTGCCAAGCATCCACCTGTTGGCATAGATTGCTGTCGTTCGCGTTCGGAAGAAATTACGTCAGTCGAACAAATGCCGGGAGTGCGCCAAGATTTAGACTGATTGCGCCGAACAAAGCCCGGCAGTGACATTTGAGGAGAGTGCAGGATGAGCAGCATGGACGCGGTGAACCGGAGATCGTTCCTGAAGGCGATTGGTTCGGCAGGAGCATTTTCGGCACTCCCCGAGGCCGCCTTCGGCAGCAGCACAGGCATCATCCACGAGATTGCCGTCGGCCAAGACATCAAGCCCAAGGACACCATCAAGTTCGCCGTCTGCGGCATGAGCCACGACCACATCTACGGCATGGTCGGCGCCATCCAGCGAGGTGGTGGCGTCCTCGTCAAGTGGTACGGCGCTGAGCCCGACAAGGTCGCCCTCTTCAAGTCTCGCTTCCCCGACGTACCCGTGGCCGCCTCCGAGGATGAGATCCTCAACGACTCCTCCGTCCAACTGGTCCTTAGCTCCACCATCGCCAGCCACCGCGCGCCTCTCGGCGTCCGCGTCATGAAGCATGGCAAGGACTTCCTCTCGGACAAGCCCGGCATCACCACCCTCGAGCAACTCGCCGAAGTCCGCAAGACCATCGCCGAGACGAAGCGCATCTACGGCATCATGTACTCCGAGCTCCTGGAGGTCAAAGCCGCCATCAAGGCCGGTGAACTCGTCCAGTCAGGGGCCATCGGCAAGGTCATACAGACCATCAACATCGCCCCCCACCAGATCGAACAGGGAGCCAACGGAGACAAGTTCGCCGGGGGAGCCTCCAAGCGGCCCGACTGGTTCTGGGACCCCGAACTCTACGGCGGAATCCTCACCGACATCGGCTCCCACCAGGTCGACCAGTTCCTCTACTACACCGGCTCTACCTCCGCAGACATCGTAGAGTCGCAGGTCGCCAACATCAACCACCCCGGCCACCCCAAATTCCAGGACTTCGGCGATATGGTCCTGCGCGGTAATAAGGGCCTCGGCTATGTGCGCCTCGACTGGTTCACCCCCGATGGCCTCGGCACCTGGGGCGACGGACGTCTCTTCATCCTGGGTACGGAGGGCTACATCGAGTGCCGCAAGTACACCAACGTCGCTGTCAGCAAGCAGGGGAACAACCTTTTCATCGTCGACCGGACCAGCCAGCGCTACATCGACTGCAACAACGTCCCCTTGCCCTTTGGCCCACAGTTTGTCTCCGACGTCGTCAACCGCACCCACGTCGCTCAGGACCAGGCCCAGTGCCTCCTCGCGGCTGAATTGGTCATCAAGGCTCAGCGAGCCGCAAAGACCGTGAAGCTCGAAGCCTAGCAGTTCCTATCGGCGTTGAAGGAGAAGGCAATGGAAGCGAAGCGTATCGAAGGCGTATCGCGGCGGCGGTTCCTCAAAACATCGTTAGGAGCAGCCGCAGCCGCGGGCTTCCCCACCATCCTCCCCTCCAGCGTCTTCGGGGAAAATTCTCCAAGCAATCGCATCAACATCGGAGCCATCGGCTGCGGACGAATCTCCCGCGGCCACGACCTCCCCGGCATCTGGAAGTATGACAACGCCCACATCATGGCGGTGTGCGACCTTTCCGCGCACCGCGTCGAAGAGGGCAAGGCGCTCATCAACGGCGTCTACGCCAAGAAATCCGGCAAGCCCTACGACGGTGTCACCGGCTACTCGAACTACCATGAACTCCTCGCCAATAAGGATATAGACGCCGTCGTCATCAGCACGCCCGACCACCAGCACGCCATCGTCGCCGTCGACGCCGTCCGTGCGGGCAAGGACGTCTACCTCCAGAAGCCCGCATCCCTCACCATTGCCGAAGGCCGCCACCTCTCGGACTCCGTCCAGAACACCGACCGCATCCTCCAGATCGGCAGCCAGCAGCGTTCCTGGAAGCAGTTCCTCCGCGCCGTCGAGTTAGTCCGCAACGGCCGCATCGGCGAGATCAAGCACGTCGAAATCGGCCTCCCCGGAGACCCCGCCGGCGGCAATCCCGCCACCATGCCCATCCCCTCGGACTTCCAGTACGACGCCTGGCTCGGCTCGACCCCCGAGGTCCCGTATACCCTCGACCGCGTCATGCCCACCTCCGGCTTCGACCGCCCCGGCTGGCTCCGCTGCGAGCAGTTCGGAGCCGGCATGATCACCGGCTGGGGAGCCCATCACGTCGACACCGCCCACTGGGGCATGAACACCGAACTCACCGGCCCCGTAGAAATCTGGGGCACCGCCGAGTTTCCCACCTCCGGGCTCTGGAACGTCCACGGCAAGTTCCTCACCCACGCCGTCTACGCCAACGGCATCACCATGGACATCTCCGGCGACTTCAACAATGGCATCAAGTGGGTCGGCACTAAGGGCTGGCTCTTCGTCCGTCGCGACGAGATGACCACACCCACCGACGCCGGCGGCAAAGCCATCAAGCTCGAACCCCTCGAAGCCTCTGACCCAAAAATCCTGACCTCAATCATCGGCCCCAACGAGTGGCACGCCTACCAGAGCGACGACCAGCACGGAAACTGGCTCGACTGCATCAAGACCCGCAAACCCCCAACTGCCCCGGTAGAGATCGGCCACCGCGCCTGCTCCACCTGCCTCCTGCACCACATCGCGATGAAGACCAACCGCCACATGTACTGGGACCCAGCCAAAGAGAAGTTCCTAAAGAACGACCCCGCCAACGCCCTACTCTCCCGCCCCCAGCGCCCGCCGTACACCTTCAGCGCTTAGCCTATCCTCACCACTCCGAGCGTCTCGTTAAGGGCACGGCTTCAGCCGTGCCATAGAACTTCAGCAGGCAACGGGGCCTTAGCCCCTGAGGTACGCTTCAGGCCCGCCACAAACCCCGGGTGCCCCATGTTCGCCGCAGTCTCATCGCGGCTAACGTGGGAAACCACAACCGCCCGCAGTGCAAGCCTATCCATCCAAAGCATGATCCACAGGAAGATCCACCCCCGCCCACAGCTTCTGCGAAGTCCACCGCTCCGCCTTCCCGCTCCAAAACGCATCGCTCGCAGGAAGCCCCAAAGGTAAAAACACCGCCGAGCAAAGATACAAGCTCCCGGTCGAGATATAAGTCTCCCCCAGCGAAGGCTGATGCCCCGCCAGCCCAATCCGCAACCAGCCCTTCTCATCGAACGTACCCGGAGTGTCCAACGTCTTGCGTATGACGGCAGTCAACCCACACCGCACCTGCTCCGGCGTCACCCCTTCCGGCAGTTCCTTCCGCAAAGCCACCTCCGCCAGCAACTGAAACGCCCCGCACCGGTAAGCAATCGACCTCCCCACAATCGGATAGGTCCCATCCGGCGCAATCAGCCTCTCCTGAATCGCCGCATACCGCTGCGCCCGCGCCTTGATCGCCGGCCCCATCGCCGCCCACCCCGGCTCCTGCGCCCCGACTGCATCGATAAGCGTCAGCAGAAACGGCTGAATCACGAACGAGTTGTAGTAGTCCCAGTGAAAGTGCGGCCCATCCCCATACACCCCGTCTCCGAGAAACCAGCTTTGATGCTCCCGAAGCGCATAGTCGACGCGCATACGGTCCCACCGCTCTCCAAGCTGAAACAGGCAAGCCTCGATCATCGCCGCGAACAGCAGCCAGTTATTGAACCCTGGCAGCAACTCGCGCGTAGCTCGCAGCCCATCCGCAAGCTGCGCCCGCACCGCCGCTGGAAGCTTCTCCCGCAACTCCCGTGGAGCCCGCAACAACGCCAGCGACAGAAACGCCGCATCCACAATGGTCTGCCGATCCACCCCAAACCTTAGATAGTCCGGAGACCTCGGATCGACGCCTGCGGCAATCGCCTCTCGCGCCATCCCACAGAACCTCTCGCGTAACTGCCCTTCCGCCCCCGTCGTCTCGCCCTGCTCGAGCCATGGAGCAATCCCACAAAGCGTCCGCCCAAGCGCCTCCAGATAAGTCACCTTCCGCCGATCTGCATCATGCCCTGCAGCCGACTCAACCGGCATCGTCGCAATCAGCTTTCGATGCGAGAGCGCCGAAAGCACCGGGCCCGCCACGCGCTCAAGATGCATCAACCACTCAGCGCGGTCATCGCCCGTAGAGGGAAGGGAAGCGGCAAATCCGCTGACGGGGAGCGCTGCTGAAACTCCAGCAGCCACGCCTGCACGAAGAAGATCACGTCGCTTCATAGACAATCCTGTCATCGCTCCAGCTGTTCTGAAAGGAGTCTATCGTTTCCCCTAACCTCCGGCCAACGACGCGTTTACCCTAGAACGATGACGTCCAAAGAATCAAAGCAGGCCCCGCAAGATAGATCAGGTAAGACGCTGAGCGAAGGTTATGTCTCCCTCGGCCACCCGACGGTCCTGATGAAGCTGCGTTCAGGCCAATCCGTCGAGATCGATACAGGAATCGTCGATCTCATCAAGCTGATGAACAGCATTCCCGGCATAGAAACGAAGGGGTCGTGCCAGGGGGAGGATCCGAATTATGGGTATGTGCAGTTCATGCCGGATGGCGACGGAGAGAGGGCCCATGCTTCCATCTATTTCATGTACCACATGATAAGAAATATGCATGCCGCGTGGGTGAAGCATAAGCACGCGATGTGGGAGCATGAGACATCGACCGGCTCGGAACATGTTGATGCGTATCGGTTTAAGTTCACTACGGAGCTTGGCAACGGGTACGTGTTGAAGTGGTCCACGTATGCCTATCCAGCGGTCCTGGCGGCCGCACGGAGCGCAGCCGGGGACCTCTCGCAGGGCGGTTAGACACCCGTTTTCGGCTCTTTCTACAACTTTTGTGGCAGCGCAGGATGCACGGTTTCGCTGGTTAGCTTGCGGTCCATTGCGTGGTAAATCGTGTCATTTTGTGGGTGCCGGGCGGTGTGGGGGTTGTTTTTCCCATTTTGGGAATTTTCGCTGACTGCGGTTGGCTCTCCTTCGAGGATGCGGCCCGTTTTCGGGGCCGCACCGGAAGGGTTAGGTCAGGTTGACTTCGTGGTGGGCGAGGGCGGCGCGGACCTTGTCGACGTGGGTGCCGTGGGTGCGGATCGCCTCGTGGAGGATCTGGCCGGTGACGCCGAACTCCTTCGACCAGTAGGCGATGTCGGAGGTCATCTTGGGATTGATCTCTTTGGGGTCGTGGGGACCCTTGTGGCCCTTGTCGTCTTCGTGCTCGATGGGGGCGGCGGTGGCGATAATGTCGGACATGTTGGTTCCCTGCTTTCCTGTGTCTCTTAAGTGGATTCGGATGTGGGGGGTGGGGTCGCCTATCTGAAGTGACAAGCAATGGCGGATCCGACTTTATTTTTTCAGGATTCTGTATATACACTCTTGTACAGGCGGTGAGCTTGCGCTTCGAGTGGGATGACGAGAAGAACGCCAGCAACCTCCGGAAGCACGGGTTCGAGTTCGACACTGCGCTTCCCGTTTTTGACGATCCTCTCCACGTGACTGTCCCTGACGGGATCGTGAACGGAGAGCTTCGCTGGATCACGACCGGGGAGGTGAACGGCAGGTACATCCTGGTCGTGGTTCACACACTGATTGAAGAGGGCGAGGAGATCGTGCGGATCATTCAGCCCGGGAAGCTACAACCCATGAGAGAAGGTCTTATGAAAGTGATTTTTAGAAGAGAACCGGGAACGCTCCTTAGCGATAAGCAACTCGAGCAATTGAAAGCCCTTGAGGGTAGGCCTATTGATACTTCTGACATTCCGGAGTTGTCAGCTGAGGACTTCAAGAGGGGCGTGCGGGGGAAGTTCTATCGGCCGGTGAAGCAGTCGGTGAGCCTGCGTCTGGACGCGGATGTGATCGCGTGGTTGAAGAAGGATGGACAGGGGTATCAGACGCGGGCTAATCAGATGTTGCGGGAGCGGATGTTGAAGGATTTGGGGTTGGGGTAAGTAAAGGAAATCAGGACGCGCGCTGTCGCCGGCTAGCTTTCCGGACTCCCCCTTGCCAAACGCTTAGAAGACCTTCGGCTTCCTTCAGTCCTACCGATCGCAGCCTGAGGCAGCGCATTCCATCATCGTCAACCAAGCTACTAATCCTCGCGACCCCGGTCTGCGCGCTGCTTTTGCTTTGCCCGTGTCTCATGATCGCGGCGATGAGCTCATCTCTGGAAATTCTTGCAGGATAGCGGAAAGCCAAGAGCAAGAGAGCGAGTTTTCGGGCTCCGACGGATGCATCGGCAAAATATAGACGGCCTTCAATCTCCTCAAAAAGGGGGTATTTCTTCTCAGTCAGCCGGGCGACGATTTCTACGGCTGCCGATGGAGAGGTTTCGCCCGCTTGTGAGTACCTGATCAGTTCCGCAAGGACCCAAGAACAGGCTGACGACACGCCATTTGCATCCATGACGTTCGGGTTGATATTCACAGAATCGTGTCTCGCCCCGCGGTTGCTTGCAACGTCATACACAAATCGACATGCACGAGGAACTGTGAGCCTGATGAAGTCCTCTGCTACCGTCGCTGGTGTTTGCTCGAGCCCACGGATGATCAGATCTGCTTTGAAGTCTTTTCCATCTTGTACGGTTTGCCCAATGTGGGCCCAGAGACACTTCAGAACTGCCTCGGCAAATTTGCCCGCCTTGACTATGGTTGCTTCCCACTGTGAGTTTTGAAGATCGCTCATCAGCCCGCGATAGTGTCTTACTAGGGAATCAGATCGATCGATCGGTAGGCGCTTTGCGAGTAGTTCCAGTATGAAGCCCGAATCTTCAATGGATTTCATGAGAGAGCCTTAGTCCAGTTCTTCAAAAGCGCAATTTTCCCGGCTTGAGGGACGTATATCCATCCACTGTCCTTGGCCCTAGACTCGTGGGCTCCATTAAATTTCCCTCCTAGCAAGCCGGTCATCTTATTCCAAGCTTCGATTATTTCCGCACGATCAACTGCCACATCAAGTTCTCCTTTTGCAAAGTGAGAAACCAGCAGAGCAAATTTCTTCGACCCGCTGAGCCCATCGCTGTTCTCGTTCATAAAAGGCCGCAAAGGGATAGAGAAATCAAGGCCAACCCCCTCCGGCCTTTGCGCCGAAAGCGAGCGTGCCAGCGTCTCTGTGTCGCCGCTCGGCAAATCCAAAGCTATGGTGCCGCTCATGGTAGTTCCATCTTCAAGAGTGATTGTGATCTTGCCCTTCATTCAAATACTCCCTACCAATTGGAATATCTATACCCGCTGTCTTTGCCGCCGGCGCGCCGCAACTGTTTGCCTCTGACTAGCTCGATCAGACGAGCGCTAATTTCCTTGGACTGATGATTCCAGCCTGCGACACGTAAGGCTTCGCTAATCTCAATCGTCGTTCGTTCGTTTCCGAAAAACCCGTCAGCAATCAATTCTTTGAGGCGCGACGTGAGACCACCCCGCGCCCGAGTCTTCGGGGCCTTAGCCGTTTTTTGAGCCTTTTTTGCGATAGGCTCCCGTTCAGTTACAGAGTAACTGTCACTCTTAGCGCTCGCATTCTTGTTTTCTTCTTGGAGAAGACGTGAAAGAACCGCACCAAAGACCTCTGTACGCAAATCCGCATACTCAAAAGTATTCGCAATTGTCACCGCACGCTCGCAAGCAGTCCTTATCTCTTCGTTAGTCACCGAGAACCCCTCCGTGGACAGAAGACTACTACAACAAGAAAAAAACGCAACAAGAATATTTATGACAAAATTACGCTACGAGATATGTAAGTGACACCTGTCAAAAAACTTGGCTAGCTTCAACGCCGAGGAAGATCATAACGAACGGTTCGGTCTCCGTGAGGCGACAACCTGTAAGCGCCGCGGCGCTTACTTGGCTCGATGTAATCGTACTTGCTCCGCGCGTCTCGAATTGATTGGGATACGACCTTTGGGGGTCGCGCCTCAGCCTGGAGGTAGGCTCGCCGCATATCGTCCTCAGTGAATTCTTCCAATCCAGACTGAGCAAGATAAAAGGCTAAGACGGCCACTATTTCGTGATGTCCTTTTGGCTGCTTTTCTTTCAACAAGTCTTTGGGTGACATCGTTGTGTATTCAGATGGGCCTCCAATCATCAATTCTTGCTTGCTTGTTTTCGAGGTGTATATGGCTACCTGGGATGCCACAAAATCCGCAGGCCCTTCAAAAGTAACGGTGGTTTCCCCAATAATTACCGTAGCTTTGCACTGGTTTTCCATGCCACTCTCCTGTGCGTCAGGGTAAATCAAACGGTCTTTTATATCAAGAAATCAACAATCCAATCTTTCAAGACATATGAATACAGGACACTGGCATCGATTACGGCTAAGAATCAAGTGATCGCGGAAGAGTGGGAATCTATCTCCAACGTGCAGGGGGCAAACAGGATGGCTTGGAAAGACAGCTGGCGCGCCCTACCCTCAGATGTCTGTGAACGGAGAGAGATTCCCTTCGGGAATGGCGGCAAAAAAGCAAAGGTGGCGGGATTATCCAGAGGGTTTGAGCAGAGTTGACGCAAAAGCGAAACGCAGATCCTTCGACTTCGCTGAGCTCAGTATGACAGTGCTCGCGGATTAGTCCTGAGTGGACAAGAACACGCGCAGATTTTTAAGAGGGCATAGCGCAAAAGGCAAGAGCAAAACGCAGGTCCTTCGACTTCGCTGCGCTTCGCTCGGGATCACAGGCTTGGTGATTGGTTGGGTGAGGGCAAAAACAAAACGCACATTCCCTTCGGGAATGACAACCAAAGAGGCTACGGCAGAGCAGAAGGGTGGTGGGACGCTCTGTTAGAGCAGCGTCCCGTTTTCTGGTTGGGTCTTTGCGTCTTCTGGCGGGATGGTCATGGCGGCGGCTACCTTGTCGCCTTGTTCGAGGTCGAGGAGCTTTACGCCCTGGGTGCCTCGGCCGGCGGCGCGGATTTGCTTGGTGTCGATGCGGATGATCTTGCCGAACTGGCTGATGACCATCATCTCCGTGGTGTCGTCGACGAGCTGGATGCCCGTGACCTTGCCTACCTTGGGCGTCGTCTTCATGTTGATGACGCCTGTGCCTCCCCGGGACTGGAGGCGGTAGCGGTCGACGTCGGTGCGCTTGCCGAAGCCGTTTTCCGAGACCGTCAGGATGAGGCAGGGGGTCAGGCCTAGTTTCTCGTCGAGCTTGTCGAGCTTGGCCTGGGCGGCGGAGTCGATCTCTTCGGGGTCTACGTTCGAGCCGAGGATCTCCTGGCCGTCGGGGGAGGTGGTGCGTTTGGCTACCTGGCCGAAGGAGGGGACCAGGACGGAGGCGCTGCCGGATTCGTGGGATCCCACCTTATCCGACGATGAGTCCGTCGGCGAAGGTGGGGCACCCGCCGTGGCGGCAGGTGACGCGCCTATGACGTCTTCGAGCTGGGTGGTCAGGCCGAGTTCGGCGGCTTTGAGGCGGCGGGTGCGTTCGCGGGCCTCGGGCGAGGGGGTGACGGCGGCTCCGATGACATAGTCGCCCTTGCGGAGATTGATTCCACGGTTCCCGGTGGCGGGGCGTCCCATGGTGCGGAGGTCCTGCTCGTTGAAGCGGATGGCCATGCCGTCGTGGGTGGCGAGGAAGATGACGTCGTCGCCGTTGGTGAGGCGGGCGGAGATGAGCTCGTCGTCCTTTTCGATGTTGATGGCGATGATGCCGCGGGCCATGACGTTCGAGAAGTCCTTGAGGGCGGTCTTCTTGACGGTGCCGTTGCGGGTGGCGAAGAGGATGTTCTTGCCTTCCTCGGTGAGGTTCTTGCGGGCGAGGATGGTGACGACCTTTTCGCCTGGCTGGAGGTCGACCAGGGAAGCCATGGCCTTGCCCTTGCCGGCGGTTCCGGCGTCGGGGATCTCGTAGATCTTGAGCCAGTAGACGCGGCCGGTGTTGGTGAAGCAGAGAAGGTAGGCGTGGGTGGAATCGATGATGAGCTGGGAGACGAAGTCTTCGTCGCGGGTCTTCATGCCGATGCGCCCGGTTCCGCCGCGACGCTGCTGGCGGTAGGTGGAGATGGGCGTGCGCTTGAGGTAGCCGGTGTGGGAGACGGTGACGGCGACCTGCTCGTCGGCGATGAGGTCTTCGAGGCCGAGTTCGGCGGTCTCGTCGAGGATGAGGGTGCGGCGGGCGTCGCCGTACTTGTCGCGGATCTCTTCGAGCTCCTTGATGATGACGGAGCGGAGCTTGGCGGCGGAGGCGAGGATGGACTCGAGCTCGGCGATGTTTTCGCGGATCTGGCGAAGTTCGTTGAGGAGCTCGTCGATGGAGAGCTGGGTGAGGCGGTAGAGCTGCAGTTCGAGGATGGCGTCGATCTGCTTGAGCGAGAGGATGAGGGTCGCGATCCCGCCGGTGAGGGGGAGGAAGCGGGTGTCGATGTTGTACTTGCCGGGGTCGAGGGTGACTCCGGCGAGTTCGGTGCCACGGAGGGTGACGGCTTTGCCGGAGAAGAAGGCGAAGAGGTTCTCGCGGGCGTTGGCGCGGGAGCTGGACTGGCGGATGATGCGGATGACCTGATCGAGGTGATCGAGGGCGATCTGGTAGCCGAGCAAGATGTGTTCGCGGTCGCGGGCCTTGGCGAGCAGGAAGGCGGTGCGGCGGCGGACGACTTCGACGCGGTGGTCGAGGAAGGCGCGGATGGCCTTGTCGAGGGGGAGCTCCTTCGGCTGTCCGTTGTGGACGGCGAGGAAGATCATCGAGAAGGATTCCTGCATCTGGGTGTGCTTGTGGAGCTGGTTGAGGACGATCTGGTGCTCGGAGCCGCGCTTGAGGCCGATGACGATGCGCATGCCGTCGCGGTCGGACTCGTCACGGAACTCGTCGCGGGCGATGTCGGTGATGACGCCTTCGTTGATGAGCTCGGCGATGCGCTCGATGAGCTTGGACTTGTTGACCTGGTAGGGGATCTCTTCGACGATGATGGCCTGGCGGCCGCCGGAGATGTTCTCGATGCGGCACTTGGCGCGCATGAGGAAGCGTCCGCGACCGGTGCGGTAGGCCTGCGGGATGTTGGCGCGGCCAAAGAGGGTTCCGCCGGTGGGAAAGTCGGGGCCCTGGACGTGTTCGAGGGCGAGTTCGAGGTCGGATTTGACCTCGCCGGGGGCGCGGGAGAGGATCGCGATGCAAGCGCCGATGACCTCGGTGAGGTTGTGCGGCGGGATGTTGGTCGCCATGCCGACGGCGATACCGGACGAGCCGTTGACGATGAGGTTCGGGATGCGGGCGGGGAGGACGGCCGGCTCGAGAGTGGACTCGTCGTAGTTGGGGGTGAAGTCGACGGTGTCGGAGTCGATGTCGGCGAGCATTTCGCCGGCGACGCGGGTGAGGCGGGATTCGGTGTACCGCATGGCGGCGGGTGGGTCACCGTCGACGGAGCCGAAGTTTCCCTGGCCGTCGACCATGAGGTAACGGAGGGAGAAGGGCTGGGCGAGGCGGACCATCGTGTCGTAGATGGCGGAGTCGCCGTGGGGGTGATAGTTACCCATGACGTGGCCGACGACCTTGGCGGACTTGGTGTACTTCTTGTTGTACTGGAGGCCCATCTCCTGCATGCCGTAGAGGATGCGGCGATGCACAGGCTTCAGGCCGTCGCGGACGTCGGGCAGGGCGCGGCCGATGATGACGGACATGGAGTAATCGAGGTACGACCGGCGCATCTC
Organism: Granulicella sibirica; assembly: GCF_004115155.1. NCBI lineage: Bacteria > Pseudomonadati > Acidobacteriota > Terriglobia > Terriglobales > Acidobacteriaceae > Granulicella > Granulicella sibirica. The sequence goes on along the minus strand of NZ_RDSM01000001.1, from coordinate 1,502,251 downwards.
GTCCTCGATATTGATCGAGAGCATGGAGAGCGCGCCGCGACCCTGGACGGTTCCGGAGGACGGTGGGTCCGCAGGTCCGCCTTTGCCGTCATCGGTGGGGCCGGAGTTCGAAAGGGGGTCGGAGGGAGGTCCAAGCGGGAGTTTCGGGTTCTCTGGGTTCTGATCGTCAGCCATAACGTTATCCCTCTATTATAGAGGGTTTTATCGAGGCGAACGCGGCTTCAGTCGGGCTTCCGGGAATCGTTTCCGAGCGCCTTCGGAGCTCGGTTTGGAAGCGGGTGGAATCACCTCATCGCCGGCTCAAGGCGGCATCCTGCGGCATCCCGCTAAAGTGCTGGCAGGTAAGGGGTACGGCCTCCGCGTTGCCCGAACTCGCATGGTCCGGCGTCTAAGAGAAGTATGCTCGTAAGAATCGGCTTATGAAGGAGACGCTTTTGCGTATAGGGACGCGTGTGGGTGTGGTTCTGCTGGTTTCGGCTATGCTGTGCGGCTTTCCCTCTGGTCTGCAGGCACAGACTCCCAAAGCGGATTCGGCGAAGGCGACGGACGTTGCCGGAGACTGGCAGGTTGCGTTCAGCGGGGCAGCTGACCCGACGCGGGTGGTTTTTCGTATCTCGAAAGCTCCGGCAGGTTGGCGGGCAATGGTGTATTGGGTGGACGTAAGTCATTACCCGGCCAGCGTTCCGACGGTGACGTTCCAGGGCGACACGGTGGCGTTCACGGCGACCGCGAACGATCTCAGTGGCAGCTTTGCGGGAACGATGGCAGCGGATCATGGAACTATCGCCGGGCGGTGGACGCAGGGGATCGGCGCAAGAAGCGGGTTCGCGAGCCAGGCAATGACGATGACGCGAGCCGCGAAGGGGATTGCCTGGGTGATCCCGCCGCCGTTGGGGTCGGACGCGAAGATCATCGCGGCGAACCTGGACCCGACGTTCGAGGTGACGACGGTAAAGCCGCATGACCCGAAGGTGATGGGCGGAGGGTGGAGGTGGATCGGGGCTCGACGGTTTGAGGCGACGATGCCGGTAGGGGCGCTGCTGGGCGATATCTACGGACTGCAGCGCGAGCAGATCATCGGTGCGCCGGACTGGGTGTTCAAGGATGTGTACGACTATGCGGGCGTTCCAGACCTGCCGGGATGGCCGACGCTCGACCAGAGGTACAGCATGGAGCGCAAGATGCTGCAGGAGCGGTTCGGGTTGAAGGTGCATACGGAGACCCGCGAGATGTCCGCCGTGATCCTGACGACAGCGAAGGGCGGATCGAGGATGGCCCCGAGCGTGATGGTCGATCCGGGAGTAACGTTCACCATGCATCCCGCGCCAGGAAACAGCGGGTTTGTTTTTACGGCGCAAAACTCGTCGATGGGAGACTTCAAGCGGGCGCTCCAGAACTTTGTGGAGCGACCAGTGGTGGAGAAGACGGAGCTTACGGGGCAGTTTGACTTCGATCTGACCTTCATGCCGTATGACAGTATGTTTGGCGGTCGCGTTCACCTGCCGCCAGCGGAGTCGGGCGTGACCGCTCCGGGGCTGTATACGGCGATGCAGGAGCAGCTTGGGCTGAAACTGAGCCCGTTTAAAGGACAGGTGGAGGTGCTCGTGATCGACCACATCGATCGGCCTTCGCCGAACTAGACTCGTGCCGCGAAGCATATCTGCTTCCATCACTTCTTCGGTCTTCTGCATTGCTGGCTCGCCGGCCGAAATCATAACCATAGGGCAGCAGCGAAGACAGGACCTACAGCAAACTCCAGTCCCGATGCGAGATCGCGCTTGTCCTTCTACCGGGGAGCGGCTACTCCGGCGCATGTCGCCTACTCGACGTTCCCTGCTTCGGGGCGGGCCAGTGGTTCTGGTTTCCCGGACACAGCTTCCGCATGGCGTCGGCGGGTGCTACTCCGTGAGCTACGCGGTCTCTTCACGGAGCGCGATATACAGGCCCGCCGCGACGATCAGGACAGCTCCCGCCAGCATCCATAGCGTCGGCTTTTCGTGAAACAGAAGGAAAGCTACGATCGAGCCGGTGAGGAGCTGCGTGTAGTGGTACTGCGACACCGTGGCGGCACTCGTGTGCTTCAGCGCGACGAAGACGAATTGACTGCCGAGTCCGCAGAGAAGCCCAGCAGCCATGAGGGCGATGAGAAGAGGTCCGTTGAGCGGCATGGCGTGGGTGAGCATTACGAGCAGTCCGACCGCTCCTGATACGAGGCCGGAGAAGAACGTCATGCTCTCGGGCCGCTCGGTCTGGCTGATGACGCGAGACCAGACGACGGCGGTCGAGAAGCAGCCGACACAGACGACACAGGCCGCGAGCCCAACCCACGAAGTTGTGCCGCTTGCTTCCGAGGGATAGACCGCAAGCACGACACCTAGAAAACCAGTCACGATGGCGGCTACCTTGCGCCAGTCGAGACGCTCTTTCAGGAAGATGCGTCCGAGAATGGTGACCACCATCGGGGAAGTGAACACGAGGATGTAGAAGAGGGTGAGGGACAGGTTACGGAGCGCGATCGCGAGGCCGACGAGGTTGACGACATCGAGACTGGAGCGAAGCAGGAGACGAGCGGGCCGCTTGGGCCAGAGTTCCCGGGCGTCGCCTCGCGCGGCGGCATAGAGCCCGATGAACAAGGCCATGAAGATCCCGAGGAAGGCGACGATCTCGTAGACGGGCAGTTGGGAGCGGCCGGCGAACTTGACGGATGCGTCGCACAGAACCCAGAAGGTGAAGCCCGCGATGGCGCAGTAGATCGCCTGTCGTGGGGAGAGGGATTTTTTCATGGGTGCTTCATTTTCGCATGGTGGGGATCGTCATGAAGAAATGGCAGGGATTCTGCATCGTCGGGAAGGGCCTCACATCTATTAGATGACTCTCGAAATGTCATTTCGAGTCAATTAAAGAGGAGCGTTCTATGGCGAAGCTTACGAATAAGGTAGCAGTGGTCACTGGAGCATCGAAGGGCATTGGCGCGTCCATCGCAAAACATCTGGCGGCTGAGGGAGCGTCTGTGGTTGTGAACTACGCTTCGAGCAAGGAAGGCGCTGACAAGGTTGTTGCGGAGATCGTCGCGGCTGGCGGCAAAGCCGTGGCAGTCGGCGGCAGTGTCGCGAAGGAAGCGGAAGTGATCAACCTCTTCGCCAAGACGAAGGAAGCCTACGGGAAGGTCGATATCCTCATCAACAATGCGGGTGTCTTCGCGTTTGGGCCGGTCGACCAGGTTACCCCGGAGGAGTATCACCGGCAGTACGACACCAATGTACTCGGGGTCTTTTTGGCGACCAAGCACGCGCTTCCCCTGTTTCCTGATACCGGCGGCAGCATTGTGAACATCAGCTCGGTGGTCAGCACGCTGGCTCCGCCGTTTGGCTCGGTTTACTCCGGAACCAAGGGGGCGCTCGACACGATCACGAAGTCGCTCGCCAAGGAGCTTGGTCCGCGCAAGATTCGCGTCAATGCCATCAATCCCGGCATGGTGGAGACCGAAGGCGCAGTGGGCCTGGGAATCATCGGCAGCGACATGGAGAAGCAGACGATCGCGAGCACGCCGCTTGGCCGTATCGGGCAGCCGGCGGATATCGCTTTGCCCACCGTTTTTCTGGCGTCCGAGGATGCGCGCTGGATCACCGGTGAGACGATCTTCGTCTCCGGCGGAGCGGCTGTCTAAGGCGCTTCGAAGCAAATGGAGAAAGGAGAGCCTATGGGCTCTCCTTTTTTGCAAGCTGCTTAAAGATGAGGGCGCTGCTACAGAAGTCCGACTTAGCGGCCGCTTATGTATGCCTGCTGAAGATCCGTGACGCACTCGGCGCCGGCCTTCTTCTTGGACTCGGTGGTGGTAGCGTCGTAGAACGATGTCGAGTCTCCTTTGAGAGTCGCATGCATATGGATGGAGGAGGAGAACGACAAGCTGTAGTTGGAGCTTGGCGTGCCATCCTTATCCGTTTTCTGCGAGCTGGTCCCCTCGTGCGCCGACTTTTTGTCAAAGGTCAGCGTGATATCCGCGAGGTCGGGATCGTCGACAACGGTGAGCTTACCCCATCGCTTGAGAGCCTCCGTGGCGCCCTGCTCGACGGCTTCATTGTGCGTGTTGTTGAAGATGATGACGGTCTTGGCGGTGAAGACTGGTTTGGGCAGGGGGAGTCGATTGCTTTGGCACAGAGCGAAGCCCGGCCACAAGGCGACTGCCAACGAGAGCGTAGCGACGAGACGTTTCAAGGTCTGTAACTCCTCTGACGCACGAGATAGGCCGGGGAGGGCTTCCGCTTTGTATAGCAGACCGTGGGAACGCCGTAAAGGACTCGCCGGCGCCTGCCACCCGGATGGGAGGCGCTTCCGAAATGATTGTTTCTGGTTGTGTAGCTGCCTTCAATTCTTTATCGTGTGGTGGTTCGCCTGTTGATATGTTCATTAACGGCAACAGGCAGCGTAATCGCTTGGCAACGAAAGACAATCTTGATACGATCCTCGCGTTCGCAAGTTTGCCCGTTTACCTGTTGCTCCCTCATGCACATCTGAATCTCATGGTCCACGATCAATGGGGTTGGCGTGCGTTCTCCCATGTACGGTGTCACCACCCGCGACTCAGGCATAAATGAAAAACCCGATTCATGTCTCCTCATTCCCTTTCGTTTTCCTCGCGCTCCTTTCACTTATCTCCGCCTTCCCCACACAGGCGCAGAAGGTTGAACTTGGAGCAGTCGAATGGCCCACTTCCGGCCAGAACGCGGAGAACTCCAGAAGTCAGCCTCTGGAATTCCTCATCAACGCTTCCAACGTAAAAGACCTTAGCCAGAAGTGGGTCTTCGAAGCGGGCGGCGATGTCTACGCCACGCCGACCGTAGCCGGGAATGATGTCTATTTCCCTGACTCCGCCGGAAACCTCTTTGCTGTCAAGAAAGACGATGGCTCACTGCTATGGACCCATGCTATCTCCGACTACCTGGGTGGCACGGGAGCCCGGTCCCGCACGAGCCCTGCCGCGGACAGCACCCAGATTTACATCGGCGACTTTCCTGGGACCAACCAGGTCCAGACGGGCACTCATGTCATTGCAGTCGATCGAGAGACAGGCACCTTGCGCTGGGTTACCCAGGTCGATAACCATCCGGCTGCATTTGTAAGTGGGTCTCCGGTTGTCTTTGACGGCCTGGTCTACGTTGGTGTCTCTTCCAGTGAAGAAGGCCAGGCCGAGAATCAGAAGTACGAGTGCTGCACGTTTCGGGGCAGCATCGTCGCCCTGGACGCAAAGACCGGCAGGATTGTGTGGAGAACATACGATGTGCCGGACAACGATGGCCAGCCCGGCGGCTACAGTGGCGGCGCCATTTGGTCGTCGCCCGCTGTCGATCCGGTGCGCAAGCTCCTCTACACCGGAACGGGTAATAACTACACTGTTCCGGCCGAAGTGGCAGCTTGTCAGAAGGCGAATCCAAATGCGGTCTGCACCTCTCCCGACGATCATTTTGATTCAGTCCTTGCCATGGATCTGAAGACCGGCAAGATCCGGTGGGCAAGGAGGCTTCAAGGCAGCGACACCTGGACACTGGTCTGCATTCGCCCGATGCTTCCGCAGACAAACTGCCAGGTGCCGACGAGCCCGGATTTCGACTTCGGGTCAGGTCCCAACCTGATTGGAAACCTCGTCGGCATCGGTCAGAAGAGCGGCATCTACTGGGCTCTCAATGCGAATGACGGCAAAGTCGTCTGGAGCACCCAGGTTGGACCAAGCGGAACGGTAGGGGGCATTCTCTGGGGGACCGCCACGGATGGGAAAAGAATCTATGCTGCCATCGCGAATGACCTCGGCCACCCTTACACGCTTCATCCTTCCGGAAAGACGATCACATGGGGCGCCTGGAGCGCACTGGACGCACGCACGGGGAAAGTCCTCTGGCAAACGCCGGACCCTGTCGCGGGCTCGGTCGATGCGGGAGCGGTAAGCGTTGCGAATGGAGTGGTATACGCGGGGTCTTATTCAGGCCAGATGTATGCGATGAGTTCCGCCACCGGGAAGATTCTATGGAGCTTTGCGAGCGGTGGGTCGGTCGCGGATGGACCGGCGATCGTGGATGGCTCTGTTTACTGGGGTTCGGGGTACCGCAAGTACAAGACCGGGAACAACAAGCTCTTCAAATTCACCTTGCCGGGCCTGACTGATTCGTTTTGTCCGGAGCGAGTGGGATGTGGGGTCAGTCGCGCAGCGGACGCGCCCTCCGGCAAAGAAGAAAGATGATGACTGGGTGGACCTGGCGCATTAGAGCCGGAGGAGGCTAAGTCTCGTCGGGCCGCCTGTTATGGCACAGGTTCGACGTCCGCTCAATACCGGCAACGCAGCACCCTGCGTCACAAGAGTCGTACGCTAACTGGCACCTCTATTTGAACTCATCTCGCTGTTTGACCGATATATCTCGCGTGTATGAGAGATGACGGCAGCGACGGGTCTCCTGGGATGCTCTCTCCGAAGCGACGATCCCCCGTTTCCCGTTCTGAGCGCGGTTTAAGCCGTCTCTATCGACGCGTTTTCCGGTCATCTCTTCGAACTGACGAGTCTGGACAGACCCTGGTGCTCGCCGCCGTCTGCATGGTCGTCATTGTGGCCTTTCTAGGGCTCTCGATCGATAGCGGCGTGCTTCGCTATAGAAAACGCCAATTGCAGAATGCCGCGGATGCTTCCGCGCTTGCAGGCGCGCTTGAACTCTCGGCGTGCGGCGCCGCCGCGAACTGCGCGGCAATGCGGACCGCTGCACAAGCCGCACTCACAGAGAACGGCCTCACCGCGAGCAGCCTTCTCGTCAATTGCGCCACAGGAAACACGCTTCAGCTTCAACTGACACTGAACAATCCGCCGTGCGCCCTTGCGGGCGACCCGAACCTGGGAAACAGTACTTATGTCGAAGCCGTTGTCTCCGCCCCGGTCTCGACAGTCTTCGCCAAAGTAATCGGTATCGATACCGTCAATATAGCTGCTCGCGCCGAGGCTACTGTGCCTCCGTCGCCCTGCGTATACCTACTCTCCCAGAGCACGAGTCAACCCTCGTTGACGCTCATCAACCAAACCATCCAGGCTAAGTGCGCCTTCTACCTTGGGCTCTCCTACAACTTCAATGGCGGCTCCTCCAGCACGGGAAGTCCTTATTTCGTGGCCGGCGGTCCATCCGGCAGTACGGGGACGATCTCCCCTTCGCCTTCCTTCAATTCCCCCAGGACAACGGATCCATTAGCGAGCCTTCCTGTTCCCACCTACAGCGGCTGCACCCAGACGAACTACAAGGTCACCGCGGCGGCAAATCTTCAGCCCGGGACATACTGCGGGGGCCTAACCATCAATACGAGCTCAACGGTCACTCTGGCTCCGGGCACGTACGTCATCCTTGGGGCACTTACGATCAACGGGCCAAATTTGAGCGGTTCAGGAATCACGTTCTATGTCTCTCAAGGAAACGGGTTCAGTTATGGGGCGAGCTCGATTCAGAACATCAACGCAACCTTGTCCGCGCCGACTTCGGGCAGCCTGAAAGGCATTCTCTACTTCTCGGATCGCACCCTCCCGGCGGGAAACGCCGGCCTGACGCTGGCGAACTGGAATCCGGGCACCCGATTGGATGGGATCTTCTATCTTGCGGGCCAGGAGATAACCGGATCGAACGTCACCCTTCAAGGGAATAACTACTTTGGATTGGTAGCTGACTACTGCGAACTGAATAACAGCGGATTTTCCCCGAGTACCAACTACGCTTCTCTTGTGGGTGGAAGCCCCTTTCCATCCGCGAAAGCGGGGAGCGTCGTCGTGCAGTGATCCATCGGGCCGAATTACGCAAGAAGGACACGGAATGAGAAACATCTGCTCAAGACTGGAAATAAGACTGTGAACCCTATCTCTCGAATCCGCGGTGTCTCATCCATGCCAGGTCGTTCCTCGGTCCGCTCTCTCGGCACGGAGCAAAACGGCCAGGGCCTCGTTGAACTGGCCCTGCTTCTCTCGCTCTTTGTTCTCCTTCTGGCCGGCTCGGTAGATCTGGGTCAAGCCTGCTACGCCGCCATCGAGGTGTCCGCGGCCGCGAGCGCCGGCGCCCAATACGGAACACAGCATCCCACGGACACTGCCGGAATGCAGCGAGCCGCTTTACTCAATGGTCCAAACCTCAATAACCTGACTTCGTCTGCCAGCTGGGGCTGCGAATGCTCGGACGGAAGCTCGAGCTCTGTTTCCTGCACGGCGACCCCGACTTGCAGTGTGACGACCGTTAACTTCGTGAACGTCAAGACATCCCTGATCTATACACCGGCCCTCAATATCGTCGGAATTCCCTCCAGCATTATCCTGAACGGTAACTCTCGCTTGCGCACCAATCATTGACGCCGATGACTTTCACACAGAGGATCTCCCGATTACCGCCATTCTGTCTCACCGACTCGAAGCTGTGGAAGCTTGTCGAGCAGGAGAGCGGCAGCGCTCTGGTTGAATTCACCTCTTCGGCTATCATTCTGTTCACGTTGGTCTTCGGAATCATGGAGTGTTCCCGAGCGGTGTATGTGAATCATTTCGTCGCCAATGCGGCACAGGAGGCCACGCGTTACGCCATGGTTCGTGGCGCTTCCTGGACATCGAGTTGCGCCTCGGCCACTGCGTCCAATTGCGTCGCGAACAGCAGTAACGTCACAGCCTTTGTGCGCTCGTTATCCTCCCCCGGCGTTGTCCCATCGAACCTGGCGGCCAGCACAACATGGCCGGGGACAGATGCCACCGGAGCATCTTGCCTCTCCTCCTCCTCCGTCCCGACCAATGCTGCGGGATGTGTTGTGACAGTGACGGTTACCTATCCTTTCTCGTTCGTATCTCCACTACTTCCGAACAATACCCTCTCGCTCACCTCCACCTCTAAGGTGACCATTGTCCAATAGAGATCATGGGAGCGTCTCGCCGTACGGCGAACCCGAGCGAGATCGTACCGCAATCGTGATCGCTACCGCGCTTGTCTCGCGCCTGCTCCTCGTACTCTATGCGAAGGTTTATTTTGCTCCGGGGTGGTTCTTCTCCCGAGGCTTGGAGATGGGACTTCTCGCCGACTCGTTCCTCCGGGGAAAGGGCTTGAGTTCGCCCTTTGGCATGGAGACAGGACCGACGGCCATCGTGGCTCCGGGATATCCGCTCCTGGTTAGCTTTGTCTTCCGTCTGTTCGGAAGCTATACATCGGCCTCGGCGCTCTGCCTGATGCTCTTCGGTGCCGTCTGCAATGTGGCGACGGCGTATCTCATCTACAGGTTAAGCCGGACGATCGCCAGTGAGCGGAGTGCTTTCTTCGTTTCGATCTTCTGGACATGCTCTCTTCCGCTGATCTGGATGCCAACGATCTTTTGGGAAACGAATCTGTCCGCCTTGTGTCCGATCGGACTTGCTTCGCTCTTGCTTTCCAGGCGGAGGGATACAACGAAATTCTGGTGCGTCTGTGGAATGCTATGCGGAACGGCCGCTCTGTTTAATCCAGCACTGGCCCCATGCCTGACACTCATCGTCATCTATACGCTTTTCAAGGCTCCCGCCCTTGCCAAACGATGGCGCTTCGTCTCAGTCTGGTCTCTCGGAGCCGTACTCTTGTATTCTCCGTGGCCACTGCGCAACGCCCGGGTCTTTCACGCCTGCGTGCTTACGCGCACCACGGTAGGGTTGGAACTGTGGATGGGGAATAACGAGCACGCAACCGGCTTCCTGGATACATCACTCTTTCCGACATATAACCAGGCTGAGTTGGCGGACTATAGAGCAAGGGGGGAGATTGACTACATGGCGCATAAAGGTCAGATGGCGGCAGACTTTATCCATGCACATCCGTCCATCTTTCTCACGATGTCCGCGCGGCGCGTCCTCCGCTTTTGGACCGGTACCGGAACTTCGGGTGGGTCGGTTCTCTTTGGGCTTCACGCAACCCTGACGCTGATATTGGGCGGGTTCGGCCTTGCTCTACTGTGGCAAGGCGCAAGGAGGGACATCTGTCTGACGATGTTGATCCCTTTGCTTGTCTTCCCGCTTCCGTATTACATAACGCATGCCGAGTTCCGCTACCGGCTCGTGGTTGACCCTGTCTTGACAGTGCTGGCGGCGCCGGCGATCAATTGGCTATTGAGGAAGCGTTGGCAATCGGCGGGGACATGGGCAACGAATATCGCGCCCGGTGCTCTCCAGCGTTCTTCGGCTGCCATGGAGGAAAAATCGCCCAACTAGCATCGGGAGGGAGTTATTCGACCGAGGGTCTTATAAAGCTGCGGGAGAAAGATCCCGGACGGGGAGTTCCATTTGAAACAGCACTGGAGAGAGTTACGCAGATCGCTATCTCTGCGCAGGAGTCGCGCGGAGCACATCTCCCAGCCTGATGGAGCGCGCATCAATCTCCCCCGCCGCAAGTTCAAGCACGCTTCGGACATTGGTACTGATGGAAGTCACGCGTTGCGGTTTGAGTCGCTGCCAGACTTTGATGACCCGCATGCTCCGATCCAGGCCTACGACGTCGATGGCGAAGCGCATTCCGATGGTGTGGACACCTGAGGAGGGATCGATCCACAATCCCTCCCCGGCGGTTAGCGTGCTTCTTCCAAGGAGCCCTACGAGACGAGTCAAGGAGTTCGCGGCATATTCGATGCGATCTCCTATTTCCGCGCCGCTTATATGGTTGCGAATGACGACCGTCTGCATAGAGTTCCAATCAAGTAATTAAAGCGCGTTCGAGGACTTCCGACGGTACACGAGAGCAGCGAGCACGATCACGGCCAGCACCGCCGCGATAATGCGAATGGTTGAGATATCCACCTTGAACCTCCTCTCCTCAGCTATTTGAATCCGAGATCATGGGCAATTTCCTGTTGTCACCGCAGAGTGAAAGAGGAGGGTTGTGGTTGTCCCGTCATGCTGCGAAGTCTGTTAGAACCTGCGGCAAGGAGCGATCTGAGGGCCGCCGTCTATAACGGCATCTCCGATCCAATGTTCAGGACTGTGGCTACAACTTTTGTCCCTTGCGCATCCCCCCCATGGGCGCGCAGAAGCTTGGGCTAAGTCACTTGATCTGCCGATATAGACGCGCAGTCTAGGTAGGGCAAGCACATGCGTGAAGTCCTGCAAGCCGGCATGTGATTTTCGGAGCAGTATCTTGTCGCCGGCTGACCTAACAACAAATATCAATTATCAGGAGAGCATACTAATGAACATCAAACAGATCATCTCTAGGCTTGTCCGGGAAGAGTCCGGGCAGGATCTCATCGAGTACGCCCTCGTCGCAGCGCTTATCGGACTCGGCGCGGTCGCAACCATGAAGACCTTCGCAACCACACTGGGCAGCGCCTTCACCAAGATCGGTACCACTCTAACCAGCAACGTCTAACCGTGGAAGGGTCCAGCCCCGCTTCGGTGGACCGTTCCTCTCAGTGTGTGCTCTATCGTCAACATGATCCAGGCCCAAATGACCACCTACGATGTCACACATAATCTCGCCGCGATGCTGGCGCTTGGCTGCGGCCTGATAGGGGCGTTGACCGATGTGCGCACCCGCCGCATTCCGAACTGGCTCACAGGACCGGCGATGCTCGCGGGGCTGTTGCTACACTTCGTGGCAGGCGGTTGGCGCGAGTGTGGGAGCTCTTTCCTCGCGCTTCTTGCGTGCGGCGCGGTGTTCTTCGTATTTCACCTCGCGGGAGGCATGGGCGCCGGGGATGTCAAGCTGATTGCGGCTGAGGGTTGTTTCTTGGGACTGGCCAGCGTGGGTCCGCTCCTGGTGTGGACTGCTCTCTGCGGTGGATTGATGGGAGTCATCCTTGCGGTCAAGCGCGGCGCAGTCCGGCAGACCCTCTCGAATGTCCTGGTCTTGACGGCGCATCATGGCAGAAGTGGATTGACGCCGCATCCGGAAATCAATGTGCTTGAAGGCAATACTCTCCGCCTGCCATACGCCCTGGCCATCGCATCGGGAGCCATATTGACAATAGTGCTGCAGTCTTCGGTGAGTCTGCCCCGATGAACCTTCAACGCTTACTTTGCGCTCTGGTCTTCGCATTGGCCTGCTCCGGGCTGCTCACCTGGCAGTTGAGCAAGCACATGGGACATGCCGCTCCTCCTGCGGCCAGTCCGGTAGCCACGCGTGACGTCGTTGTTGCAGCCCACGATATCCATAACGGCGAGCGGCTGACAGCCTCGTCGCTCGCGGTGGTTCGTTGGCCAGTGTCCGTGCAGTTTCCGGGCGCCTTTACACGACCTCAGGACATCATCGGACGGGAGCTTCTGATCTCGGTGTCCGCGGGCGAGCCGGTCGTTGAGCATTCCCTGGCCGGGAATGAAGTCGATAGCGTCGCAGCGTCCGTACCGGATGGAATGCGCGCCGTATCCATCAAGATGTCCGATGAGGCTGCTGGACTTTCGGGTCTGATCGCTGTGGGAAGTTATCTCGACATTCTTGTGAGTTACCACTCCGATACGGATGCAACGTTTGTGAGCTCGATGGTCGTGCAGAATGTCCGGGTCCTGTTTCTTGGAAGAAAGGGGACCCCGGCAGCGGACAACACGCATCCTTCCGATGAGACGCTCACCCTTCTCCTGACTCCGAACGAAGCAGCCCGGCTTGCGGTAGCAGGTTCTCAGGGGAAACTCACCTTTGTTCTTCGCAACCAGTCGGATAAGTCGTTGTCCAGTTATATCCCTCAGCTAACCCTCGCCCCGCCGGGCTCGTCGCTGGGCCGCGCGGCCGGCAAATCGCCTGCGCCGTCCGGAAAAAAATCTGCGGGCCAGTCAACGGGCGCCTTCAGCGTGGAAACCCTCTCGGGCGGAAAATCTACGGTTCAAACATTCCAGGCAGGCCAACCATGAAAAATCTGCTTAGGTATTGGAGCCAACTCATTTTGCTTCGCCCCCGCGCCTGTATCTCACTCATCGTTCTCGGTGTCACTGGCAGCGTATCGTGTCAGACCACCGCTCCTGGCAGCGCCACAACGAGAGATTCCTTGCAGGTCACCACTTCGCTCGATCAAGCGGCACAAGCATCGCAGCCCGCGACGGACACGATTCATCTAAGTGTGGGGCACACACTCTTTGTGAATACAAAGTCGAGGGTAAGTCGTCTCTACGTTGGTAATCCGACGGCACTCGAGTCCTATATTGTCAGCCCGAAGCAGATCCTCCTTACCGCGAAAGCTCCGGGGATCGTCTCCGTCGTCCTCTGGGATGAAAAGAACCAGATGCAGAATTACATGATCTCCAGCGAGCTTGATCTGGATCCGCTTCGCAGTGCCCTCAAAGGAGCTTTGCCGGGCGAGAGGATTGCCGTCGAGGAACATCAGGGGCGCGTGACACTTACCGGCTCCGTCACGACCCAGGTCGCCTCGGACGCCGCCGAGAAGCTAGCCGCTCAATTTACTAAGGACGTTGTGAATTCGTTGAACGTGAATTCCACGAACGCCAAGCAGGTGCAGCTCAAGGTGCGTTTCGTGGAAGTCGATCGCTCGAGACTCAATCAGTACGGAATCAATATCTTTGCTCCGGGCCCCGGTAACTCAGTCGGATCTTCGGGGACCTCGCAGTTCTCCTCTCCAGCGACACTTACCAGTGGAGGCACCGGTACTGGTCTGCTGGTTGGAGGGAATACGCTGACCATCAGTAATCCGTTGAATTTCCTCTTCTACAGCGCCAGGGCAGGCGTTGGAGTTTCGGTGCAAGACCTCGAGAATAAAGAAATCGTACAGATCCTCTCCGAGCCCACTATCACCACGCTCAATGGGCAGCCCGCAAGCTTTCTCGCAGGTGGCGAGTTCCCCTTTCCCGTGGTGCAGGGAGCATCCACCGGCGCTACCTCGATTACGATTCAATTTCGCCCATATGGCGTAAAGCTCAATTTCACACCGAAGGTCAATGAAGACGGGACCATCGAGCTGAAGGTGTCGCCAGAGGTAAGCTCACTCGACTACACCAATGAAGTTTCCATCAGCGGATACACCATTCCTGCCATCTCCACCAAGCACGTGGATACACAGGTGGTGTTGCGCAGTGGACAGAGCTTTGCGATCTCCGGTTTGCTCGACCGCCGCACAACCGATGCTTTCGCTCGGACCCCGGGTATCGCCAATGTTCCGATCCTGGGAGCGCTCTTCAAGTCCAAGGGAGTCAACCTGTCTACCTCTGAGCTCATCGTTGTGGTGACCCCAACAATAGTCGATCCAGTGTCGGACAGCACACCACCGGCTGAGCCAACGACAGTTCGGCCATTCTTGAACGAAAAGAAGTTTGATACGGGATTTCCGACGATTCACACGCCGTAGTGCGACATAGCGGACTTACTACTCTGGAGATGCAGGTCGATGATGAATACAGTTGACTCCGATGCGCTGAACATGACGTTGCTGTCGGTGTGTGTCTCCGAGGACATCGTGAGCGCAGCCCTCGATGTCGCCATGGAGCGTCAATGGACCGTGACACGGGCCAGTTTCGATAGCTACATCTCATCGCGCCGCCGCCCTCATTTTCCTGACGCGCTGAAGGCTGGAGACGGCTGCATCGCTTTGATTGACTTCGAGAAGGATCCGGATCAAGCGGCCGAAGCAGCAGCCTTCCTGCGGCAGGTCTTCCCCGGACACCTTGGGATCATGGCTGTGTCCGGCAAGGCGGAGATGCCGTATATGCTGGCAGCCATGCGTGCCGGCTGCACGGAATTTCTGAACCTTCCCTTGGCTCCGCAAACACTGCACAATGCATTTCATGGTGTGGAGCAGCAGCTTGCCGCTCGCACATCCACTCCGCAAACGGCGGGCACCGTCCTTTCGATGCTGGGCGCAAAAGGGGGCGTTGGCACGACAACCCTGGGAGTCCATCTAGCGATTTACCTGTCACAGAATAATAAGAAGAAAGTGCTCCTCATCGATAGCAAGCCGCAATTCGGACACGTGTGTATCTACCTCGGGGCCGACGGCAGTTCGTGCCACTTCCAGGAACTTGTAAGCAACGTCAATCGTTTGGATAGTGAGCTTCTGAAGTCATTTGTGAGCAAGCACCCGAGCGGGGTCGAACTCCTGTCTTCGCCCGATGTCGGGCAGATCGCTCGCCAGATGTTCCGGGAGGAGGTTGTTCCTACCCTGGAGTTTCTCCGCGGCGAGTACGATTTCGTCATCGTCGATTGCGATAATCTGGCTGACGACTTGACACGGGCGATCGTAACAGCATCCTCCCAGGTCTATCTGGTAGCCACTCCGGATATCACGGCTATACGCGATCTATCGCGACACGTGGACGATCTAGCTCGAATGGATAGCGCGATCGATGTACGAGTCGTCATCAATCGCTATTCCTCCCAATTCGCGGTAAGTCTTGAGGAGATAGAAAAGGCCATTCGCCTGCCTGTCAGTTTCAGTATCCCAAACAACTACATCGAGCTCGTCCGTTCGGCGAACCTTGGTGTCCCGGTGAGCGCTGATGGCAAATCCGGCTTCACCATCGAGATCACCAAGTGGGCACAATCCCTGGTGGGGCTCGTCGAAGAGAAGCTATCGGTGAAGGTGCCCACCACAAAATCCCATCCCTGGGCCTCTCTGAAGCAACTTGTCTCGTCGATCGGCACGAGAGCCCAAGCCGTGGAAAAGAGGGCATAGCATGGAATCCCACGGCACTGTAGCTCCCCGGTTTAACTACGCGGCACCGGTTCGACCGCAGAATGGTCGTGTCAGCATCGTCGCGTCGCAGCAGGACATCAAGTCTCGAGTCCATAAGGACCTGATTCAGCGCCTTGACCTCGAGAAGCTCTCGGAATTCCAGAGCACTCGAGCCGGCCAGCAGCAACTCCTGTCCATCATCCACCAGTTGCTGACAGACCAGACGACCCCGTTGAGCACGGCGGAGCGTAATACGCTAGCGCAGGAGGTACTCGACGAAGTATTTGGCCTGGGCCCCTTGGAACCCCTGTTGCACGATCAGTCCATCAGCGACATCCTCGTCAATACCGCCAGCTCCATCTATGTTGAGCGGCACGGTCTCCTGGAAAAGACCGACATCACCTTCAGTGACAACCGTCACCTCCTGCAGATTATTGACAAGATCGTTTCGAGTGTCGGCCGCCGAATCGATGAGTCATCCCCAATGGTGGATGCTCGCCTGCCCGATGGATCGAGAGTCAATGTCATCATTCCTCCCCTCGCCGTCGATGGGCCGATACTTTCGATTCGTCGATTCGGACGCTCTCCGCTGGGTGCGGCAGACTTAGTGCGCACGGGCATGCTGACACAGCCCATGCTCGAACTTCTCGCGGCAGCCGTGAAGGCGCGGCTGAATATTGTCGTCTCAGGCGGCACCGGTGCCGGAAAGACTACGCTGCTCAACGTCCTCTCAGGCTTCATCTCTGAGAAGGAGCGGATTGTCACCATCGAAGATTCAGCCGAATTGCAGTTGAAGCAGGCGCACGTCGTTCGACTTGAGACTCGCCCGCCAAACGTGGAAGGCAAGGGAGCCGTGCGGCAACGCGAGTTGGTGATCAATGCGCTGCGAATGCGCCCGGATCGCGTCATCCTTGGAGAAGTCCGCGGAGAGGAGACGCTCGACATGCTCCAGGCTATGAACACTGGACATGATGGCTCCATTACGACGGTCCATTCCAATACTCCGCGCGATGCCATTTCCCGCATGGAAACAATGGCCATGATGAGTGACATGCGAATGGCGGAGCGGGCCATCCGCACTCAGATCGCTTCTGCCGTGCACCTCATCATCCAGGTTTCCCGTATGAGCGATGGTTCGCGGCGGGTCACTCACATCACGGAAATCACTGGCGCTTTCGATCAGGTCATCAATATGCAAGATATCTTCCTCTTCGAGAAGAAGGGCCTGGACGCACAGAACAAGGTGAAGGGCCGGTTTTATGCCACTGGGATCATGCCTAAATTCTCTGAAAAACTTACGGCGGCTGGCATCAACTTTCCTCCTGGTCTGCTGAACCATTCCATGGAGATCTGAGGTTATCCTTGCTCCTGCTTCTGTCCGCTATCGCAATCGTAGGTTTGTTCCTACCCTTCGTTCTTCTGGCTGGCCGCGTGTCAGAAGAAGACCGGCGGATGCAGGCACGTTTCTCGATGCTGCAGGTCGGCGGCGCGGGCGGATTGTCGGCCAGCAGCCAGATCAATCTCCTCAAGAAGACTGAGTCGGAATCCTCGCATGTTCTGGAAGCTGTCGTAGGTAAATTCTCCGCGCTCCTGAAGTTGGAGTCGCTCCTGCTGCGGGCAAATAGTCAGCGAACGCCGCAGGTACTGCTTCGGTGGTGCGGTCTCGCGGCGATAGCGGCTGTTGCGGCGGTATTTCTCTGTGGCATTCATAGTCTGTCCGCGGAACTCGTAGCTGGAGCGATAGCCTCTTGCGGACCGATATTCCTGCTCAGGTGGCAGGCCACGCGCCGGACTGCAGCCATGAATAAGGTTCTGCCTGAGGTGTTGGACATGATGTCTCGCGCCTTGCGCGCCGGACACTCCATGTCGGCGGCGATCGGCATCGTGGCCGAAGGGGCGGCGGAGCCGGCAGGCAGTGCTTTTGGCGAAGTGTTTCGGCAACAGAAGTTCGGGCTGCCTATGCGCGACTCGCTCTCCGAGTTGGTGCGCCACTATCCCTCGCAAGACCTCAAAGTTCTGGTGACAGCGATCCTGGTACAGCGTGACAGTGGAGGCAATCTGGTCCAGATATTGGATCGAACCTCCGCCGTGATACGCGAGCGTTTGAAGTTGCAGGGTGATGTAAGGGTACATACCGCTCAGGGACGCCTTACCGGTTGGATCCTCTGTCTGCTTCCTATCTTGATGCTCGGGATGCTTGCTCTCACGAACCCCGGTTACGTCAGCGTCCTGTTCAACAATCCTCTCGGGCAAAAGCTTATGTATGGTGCCGCATGTCTGCTTTGCCTTGGCGGCTATCTGATTCACCGGATAGTCAAGGCAATCGAGGTCTAGAGAATGAACGCAACTACGCTTTTCCTCGTCATGTTTCTCGGCTCTTGTTGCTTCCTCTTGCTTTGCTTGCCCTGGATTCGTCGTTCTTCTCCCGAAGCCAAGAGAATGTTGGCCCTCGTAAAGAGCAGTCGCGAGGATAAACGAAAGGTAGGCATGGGCGAACGGTTTGCGGACTCCCTTTCGCGACAGGTATCCAAAGTCAGTAAACGTTCCGGCAAGAAGAAGAACGAGAAGATGCTGAGGCGTTTCGGAGAAGCGGGTCTCCGAGGATCTTACGTGTCCGATCTCTTCTTTCTGACACAGGGAGCCGGGGTAATCCTGGGTGGCTTGCTCGGGAGTTTCGCCCCTTCTAACTCCTTCTTCTGGATGTTGATTTGCGGAGCAATAGCATTCATGCTCCCTGACATGTGGTTAGGCTCGAAGCAGAAACGGCGACGGGAGAGTATTCGACGAAGCATCCCGGACATGGTCGACCTTCTTGTGATCTGTGTGGGAGCCGGTCTCGGCCTGGACCAGGCTCTTCAACGCGTGACCGAAGAACTCGCCCTCTCTCATCCGCAGATCGCGGAGGAACTCGAACGCGTTATGCTCGAACGAAGCGCGGGAGCATCCAGAGTCGAAGCGTGGCGCGCGCTGGCGAATCGCACTCGGATCGAAGAGATCGGTGCCTTTGTGAACATGCTGTCGGAAACAGATCGCTTCGGCTCGCCGATCACAAAAGCCCTGAGTGATTTTTCTGATGAACTTCGCAGCAAGCGCCGTCAGCATGCTGAAGAAGCCGCTGCGAAAACCAAGGTCAAGATCATCTTTCCGCTGGTATTTTGCATTTTCCCGTGCATCTTCCTCGTCTTATTGGTGCCGGCGATCTTAGCGTTTATGCAGAGCTTTAGCGGTTTTGCTCACTGACACCGAACGAAGAAACCTCGGCTTATCCTTGGGAGGTGGAGATTGGGAGCGCGACGCAGCAGCGCGCACCCTGGGTGACCTGCTCATCGAAGAAGATACGTCCGCCGCTCCGCGCAACGATGAGTTTTGCGATGGACAGGCCAAGCCCCGCCCCACTCTTTGAAATCGTCCCTGTCGAGCTGCTGGTGAAGAATCTCTCAAACACGCGATCGTACTCGTTCCTGAGGATTCCAGGGCCGCTGTCGTGGATGCACACCTGCAAGACAGGCGTTCTCTCGTACTGCTCGCTGGAGTAGCTAATGCGAATCGTGGATCCGTCGGGCGAAAACTTTACTGCGTTATGCAGCACGTTGAGGAGGGCGACGCGAACAAGACTTCGATCTGCCGTAAGAAGTCCCGCGATGACCTCGTGCTCCTTGCGAATGGTCAGCTTACGCTCCTCGATGATCACTTCGAGCAGAAGCAGGATTTCGTCGACCACCTCCTGCAGGGAGAACGTCGTCTGCAAGGTGGCGTCCGAGGTGGTTTCCGCACGCGAGAGCAGAAGCAGCCCCTCGATCGTTTGATTGAGACGAATTGTTTCTTCAAGGATGCTGCCGACTGAGTCACGATACTCGCTGAGCGTTGTGTTTCCCTGGAGTGCCAGCTCGCCGGTAGCTCGAAGAGAAGCGAGCGGCGTCCGGAGTTCATGCGCGGCGTCTGCCGTGAACCGTTGAAGCTGTGCGAAGGCCTGTTCCAGGCGCTCCAGAAGATGGTTCATGACGCGAGCCATGCGTCCAAGCTCATCCCGCGGATTCTCTATCTCAATCCGATCGTGGAGATTGCTAGCCGTAATCTGCTCGGCACGCGCAGCCATGAGTTCAAGCGGACGAAGAGCCCTGCGGGCGAGGCTGTATCCGGCAAAGCCTGCAACGAGCAGGCCGACCGGCGTCGCCAACAGAAGAAGCAGGAAGAAATGAAGCATGCGATCCTGCAGCGGGGCCAGACCATACGCGAGGCGGATGAGAACAGGCCTTCCTTCCACCGGATGCAGATGGCTGATCGCAAGGACACTTGTACCATCGGCGAGTTGAGTGGATCGTTGGTTGAACGTTCCTGCTCCTTCGCCTGCAAAGGCCGGCCCACCGAGAGGGACCCCATGCAGTGTGTCACTCCGGTAAAGTACCGTTCCCGTGAGATCGCGAATCTCCATCATGCGATCGACAAGAAGCCGCGACTGCGGATGAGAGTGGTAGCTCTCCTGAACCCGGAGCGCACCGGAGGGGTCGAAGTAGAGCAGGCCTTCGACCGTCTCGACATCCTGAATCTCATCGTGGAAAATCTGGTGCTCGAGCAGAACGTACTGAAAGGCGAAGACGATCCCGATATAAACCGTAAGAGTCAAAGCGAGGATCGCGACATACCACAACGCAAGCCGCGTGCGGATATGAGTCGGACGGGAGAGCCTCACGGTGCAGGCTCCTTCAGGATGAAGCCCATGCCACGTACGGTGTGCAGCAGCTTGATCGGGAATGGGTCATCAAGTTTTCGCCGCAGCCTCGCCATCTGTACGTCGATGACATTGTCCAGCGGAGTGAAGCGGGAGACCTCCGACCAAACATCCTTGGCCAGCATCTCGCGCGAGACCGTGTTGTCGCGATGATCGAGAAGGTAGATCAGGAGATCGAATTCACGCGGCGTGAGATCGATCGGCGTGCCGGAACGGCTCACCCCCCGTGTCTGCTTGTCTATCTTGAGATCTGCGAGATGCAGAGAGGTCGCGGCAACCGGAGTCGCGATGGGAACGCGGCGCAGCAGAGAAGCAACCCGGGCGAGAAGCTCCGGAAAGGAGAACGGCTTACCAAGATAATCGTCGGCCCCCGCGTTCAGGCCGGCGACTCTGTCTTCAACCGAGTTGTGTGAGGTCAGGATCAGGACGCGGATGTCCAGCTTCTCCGCTCGGAGCTGTTTCAGAATCTCCAGGCCGCCGCGCTTTGGAAGCGTCAGATCCAGCACGATGAGGTCTGGAGGCATACTGTGGACGAGGAAGAACGCATCCTCGCCGCTTGGAGCGACTGTCGTCTGATAGCCCCGCTGACCGAGGCCGGAGGCGAGGGACTCGGCCATTCTCGCATCGTCTTCCACGATCAGAATTCGAGCTGACGCAAGCGCTTCCGGCAAAGTCTGCCCCCCGAATCGATCATTCTCCATCGCATCGCTTCTCCGCAAGTTTCTGACATAAATGTCAGGATCTTGTAAGGAATTGGTAAGGGGGTTTCATGGTCCACTTCGATTGTTGCCGGATATCTATCTGGCCGAGGTGCCCGGATGAAAACAAATTACCTCCCTCTACTCGCTCTGCTGACGGCCTCCACAGCCTTTGCCCAGGTCTCCCGCCTGGCTCCCGGTACGACCCTCCCCATCACCTTCGACCATGGCATCGATGCGAGCCGCGCGCACGCTGGCGACACAGTCTCGGCGCACACGACGCAGCTCGTGCAACTCGCGGATGGAAGGCTGGTTTCGGCCGGTGCTCATGTTACCGGACACGTTTTGGCGGCTGACGCCTTCCACTTCGATACAACGCATTACGCCACGCAGAGCCCATCGAATCTGGCGATCCGCTTTGACACCCTCGATGGAAGCGGAGTCCACGTCCCCTTGACCGTCTATGTCCGTGCACTCGCTGATCCTACGACTGTGTGGGATGCTGCCCGGCCCCAGGCAACCGACATGGATCCCCGCGGCACGACGACCCAGATCGGAGGAGACCAGGTGACTCCATCGCAGGATGAGGTGCTCTCATCGCAAGGCGACATCGTCGGGTACAGGCATCATGGCGGTGTCTATGCTCATCTCCTCTCCGCCTCGGGAGGATGCAGCGCGGGCAACACCGAGCAGCCCGTAGGCGCCTTCTCGGCAAGCGCCTGTGGCCTTTACGGTTTCACGGGATCATCGCTTACCGGAACAGGAAGGACAGGTGAGCCGTCAACGCTCGCGCTCACCTCGACACACTCCTCGCCGAAGATCTGGGCTCACAGCGCGGCGCTCCTCGAAGTCATTCCACAGACGACGGCAGTCGCCGCGCGCTAGCCCCACGCAGTTCTTGATGTTTTGCATCCATGTCGCGAGTGTGTGCTAGTTCGACGCATCGAGATTGACCACATGGATGGGCAGGTCCCAGTGGTTCGTCGTCAGCTCCCAGCGGCGGTTTTCGTCATGCCGGAAGGTGGCCTGATCGGGAAAGAGTTGCTTGCCTACCTCCCCCTCGGACTGGCCCGGAGGCGCGTCGGCCGAGGCTCGAACGATGATGATGCGGTAATCCCAGCGGGAGTCTTCGCTGGTATGGAGGCTCGGGGCGTAGACGGTGAAGTCTTTGACGTAGCCGAGCTGCTTCTGCCGTTCGAGGATGGCGATCTGGTACTTCTTGAAGATCGCCCACCACTCGTCCTTGAAGCCGTACTTCGTGCGGTAGACCCATTCTTCGATCACTGGCTTGGGCGTGGGCGCGGCGGCCTGCTGGGCAGATAGAACAACGGGCGTTGCGGTGAGGGCCGTAAAGGCGAAGAGCGCAGCAAGCAACGGTGCTGCGGCGAGGTGGACGAGGGGCTTCATGAAGCGTTCTCCTGATGGGTTCTGGTTCGGTCGTCTAGGTGTCTAGGAGTCCGGGAATCTCGGAATCTAGGAGCGGACAAGTTGCTTGAGAAGGTGTTCCCCGTTGCCTGCGAGAAGAAGAGATTTCTGCTTGTGGGAAAGACCGCTTTGCTCGACGACTTCTAGGGTGCGCTGGCTGGGGACGAGCGGGTAGTCCGAACCAAAGAGGATGCGGTCGGGGCCGAAGACGCGGTAGGCGGAGGCAAGGGCGTTGGGGCCTTGTCCCATAACTCCGGTGTCGATGAAGACGCGCTTGAGCGAGGCGGGTACGTCGGGATCGGCCTCTGGGCGTGAGCGTGTGGTGATGGCCTCTTCGAGGAAGGACAGGGTTCCGCCCAGCATGGCTATCTGTACGGTGACGTTGGGGTAGCGGTCGAGGAAGCCGCCGAGCGTGAGGGTGATGATGGACGCGGCGAAGTGGGAGTTGACCTCGAGGAGCCAGCGGGCCCAGGCGGCGTCCTGGCGAAGGGTGGAAGACCATTGGCCGGGGATGGATGGGTGCGCGGCCCCGGTGTGGAGATAGATATGGCTGTGGTTGCGCTCGGCCACTTCGAAGATGGGGCGAAGAGTCTCGGCACCCTCGAGCGTGAGGAAGGCTCCGACGGGAAGGACGCCCCCGATGAAGCCATAGACATCGTGGGCGCGCTGGAGCTCGGCGGCGGACCAGGCAATGTCCGCTGTCGGAAGGGCGGCGAGACCGGTGAAGCGGTCGGGGTGTTTTCGTACGAGCACGGCGAGGTCTTCGTTCCATGCCTTGAAGAACGGCACGGTGAAGTCGGCTTCGAGGACACCGTCGAGACCGAAGGTCGTGGGCCACGATATGACCTGCCGATCGACTCCGGCTTCATCGAGATGAGCGAGGCGCGTGGGAATGTCGTGGAAGCCTCGGTCGAGGGCAAGGCTTGGGCGGGCGAGGGCTTTGCCGGCTCCGGTATAGGTGAGGGTGCCATCCTCCGAGCGGCGCAGGTACGGTGCTTCCGTGCGGGCGAGCAGGAGGTCGATGGAGCGGGGGGAGAGCCAGTGATTGTGCCAGTCGATGATCATTTTGTTTCGTCCTTTCTCTCTTCTGGTGTGGGCTTGGGGAAGTGGGAGCCGAAGCGGGTGAGGGTTCCGTTGAGGGCGTAGTCGCCGACGGTGCGGACGGAGTGGACGAGGGGATCGTGCGATGCGAGGGTGCGGACGTTGCGCCAGAAGCGGTCGAAGCCCTCGGCGTCGCCGGTCATGGTGCCTCCACCGAACTCGAAGGTTTGCGGGGTAAGTTCGAGGGCGAGGCGTGCGGTGTAATAGCGGAGCGCAAGAGTCTTGACGGCGATCTCGTTGCGCTCTTCTTCCGTGATGTTGCGACGGCGGTCCCATGCCTCCTGTAACTCGGCGATGACGCGATCGAAGTAGCCGAGGCCGGCCTGCAGCTTGATCCAGGCTTCGCCGAACTGGGCCTGGACGAGTGGGTCGGCGTGGGTTGGCGGGGCGTTCTTGGCGTGGACCTGGCGCTTGCGGTTTCGGGCGTAGTCCTGTGCCGTATCGAGCGCGCCCTGGATCGAGCCGAGGTAGACCGCGGAGTAATAGACGGCACCGAATGTGGTCCAGAAAGGGATGGGCTTATCCTGTACGCCCTCGTGACGCCAGGGGATGACTTCGTCGGGATGAACGCGGACGTTCTTGAAAGTGACGGTGCTGGAGTCGGCTCCACGAAGGCCGATGGGATCCCAGTCGCCGTGGAAGGTGATGCCCTCGCGGCTGGTGGGGACGACGCTGTAGATATAGCGGTCGAGGCCGGTGTGAATGGCTAAGACGGTGGTGACGTCGGCGAGTGGGGCGCCGGTGTTCCACTTCTTTGTGCCGTTGATGGTGTAGCCACCGTCGGGATGAGGCTCGGCGAAGAAATCACGGTTGACGTACTGGGTGACGTTGCCCCATAGCCAGCGCTGTTCGGTAGAGCGGCGTAGGATGGCGGCGTTGTCGCCTTCGAAGTCGAGGAAGAGGGGTACGGCCGAGTTGTAGTAATGGAAGGCGAGCAGTGCGCCGAGAGAGCCGTCGGCGCGGCCAATCTCAAGGACAGACCAGGCTGCGTCGTGGATCGAGCCACCGCCGCCACCATGTTCCTTTGGATAGAAGAGAGACAGCAGGCCGCTGGCTCTCAACGTCCTGAGCTGTTGGAATGGCTTAATTTTTTCGCGATCCCGATCGATGGCGTGGGTGCGGAAGTCGTCGGCGAGGGAGCGTGCGATGGTGAGCCAGTCTGTCGGGCGATGGTGTTGAGTGGGTTGCGTTGCGTCTTCGAGGGCTTCGGCGGTGGAGAGGCTCATCGTGATGGGATCCCTTCAATGTGGCTTGCTGTTTGGGGGAGGCTGCGGGTGGCGAGCCAGATGGCCAGGGCGGCCCAGAGAAGGCCCGCCGTGAAGTAGGCCGTGGGAGCGACGAGGATGGCTTTCTGAAGCCCGAAGTGATCCGAGAGAATGCCGATGAGCTCAGGGCCGACGATGCCCGAGACCCCGGTGGAGATGATGGCGGAGAAGGAGCCGGCGCTGATGCGATGTTCGGGCGGAACGGTCTCGACGACCAGCGTGGTCAATGTTCCGGCGCTTGCTCCGAAGGCGCAGACGAAGGTAATGATGAAGGCCTTGGTGACGGCGAGATCATGCGAGGTGTAGGCGAGGTAGGCAGCGGCGGCGGATAGGAGAGATGTGAGGCTAAGGAAGCCTGCGAGGCCGCCGCGAAGCTTCTGCAATGTGAGACCGGCGAGATAGCCGCCGATCAATCCGACGGGCAGGGTATAGAGCTGGACGCCCGCGAAGAAACCCGCGGCTTCTTTGTTAGTGAGGCCATAGACGCGGTGAAGGTATGCGGGGATCCAGATGAGCCCTGCCTGTGCGATGAAGAAGACGAGCAAGGCGACCGCGTGCGCGATGTAGCCGGGATAGCGTAAGACCTGCAGCAGTTCTCTGGATCCTGGCTTCGCTGCTCGAACAATTGCTCCATCGGCCTCGCCCGGGCGTGGCTCTTTGAGGAAGAGAAGGCCTACGGCGAGCACGAGGCCGGGGATGCCAGCGACGAAGAAGGCGTGGTGCCAATCGTAGCGGCTGGCAATGGTTGCGCCAGCCCACAGCGCTACGGCATAGCCGACCTTGTTGCGCAGCATGAAGAGGGAGAAGACGAAATTGCGCCACTTCGCGGAGTAAAGATCGGCGAGCCAGCTTGGAGCGAGACCGTTGTAGGCGGCTTCGCCGAAGCCTGTGGTGGCGCGCCACAGTAACAAGCCGGCGAGACCCGCGGCGAGGCCGCTGCCAATGGAGGCGATGCTCCAGAGGAGGATGCCCGCGAGGAGTACGCGCTTGCGCCCGAAGCGGTTGGCGAAGAAGGCGAAGACGGGCGCACCGGCGATGCCGGCAAAAGTGAGCAGGGAAGCGGTGCGGGAGAATTGCTCGTCGGTGAGGTGGAGGCTGGTCTTGATCGGCGTGAGGAGCGAGCTGATGATGACGGCATCCACAACACAGACGACTCCGAGCGCAAGCAACAACGCCAGGGAAGCGTGTCGCGAGAAACTGCCGAGCGCGGGTCGTGAGGGTGCGGCGGTCTCTTGCCCGGAAAGAGCGGGCAAGGGGACTGAAGGGACTGCGGGGCTGAAGGTGCTCATCATCTCTCCTCGTGTTGTCGTTCTCGCGGAGCCGGATGCTTCGCAGCTCCGCGAGCTCTGCTCTCATGCGGGCTTCGTCAGGAGACGAGAACGCCGGCTTCCTTCTCGTGACGGGCAGCGAGCAGCGCGCGTGCCTCCTGCAGGGGGGTGAGATCCACCCACTCGTCGATGTCGAAGTCGTTGTCGAGGAAGCCGTGCTTGAGGAGAAAGTCCTTCTGGGTGCGCAGGGCTTCAACCTGTTGCGTGGTGGCGTCGACCTGAATGCCGCTGGCCAGATCTTCGAAGTAGGTCTCGAGCGCTTCGGGTGTTGTGCTCAGGTCTTTGGCGAGAAGTTCGAGGGTCTTCTCCGGATGCTCTCTTGCCCAGTCGGACGCTTCGAGCAGGCGGGCGAGGATACGGACGACGAGGTCGCGGCGTTCGCGCAAGAGGGCTCCGCTGACCACGACGTTCCGTAGCACGCCCGGGTTCACCCTTGCGTTCGCGTCGGGGTGATTGCGGGTGTCGTATATCTCGACAAGATCGAAGAACTCCGCGATATCCGCGGGGATGCGAGCGGTCACGGCATCGACCTTGTCGTTGAGAAGCCAGAGCGAAAGGTCGCGAGCGATGGAGGCGAAGACGCTCTTCTTCGGGGCCGTGCCCTTGCTGTCTGGCTCCGGCTTGTTGTGCTTCTCCTGTGGGACATCGACGAGGGTAACGTCGTCCAGCGTGAGGCCTGCGGTGCCAAGGGCTGCGTCGTAGACCTTGAGGTTCTGCGCGCGAAGGAGATCGAAGGGGGTGTCCTTGAACTTGAGGGCTGCGAGGCGTTTGCCTTTTAGATCGGCCACGGTCTTGATGCCGGACTCACGGCGGACAAAGATGGGATAGGAACCTTCGAGCCAGGAGAAAGTAACAAGTTTTGTGTCTGCACCTTTTGACCGCGCCCAGACTGCCTTGACGTGACCGGCATGGCGAAGCCAGAGGCGATCCTCATAGGGAGGGTTCGGGTTCGGGTCGAGACCGATGACTTCGGAGCGGATATCGAGATCGTGCTCAAGCGCAAACTCTTCGTCCAGAAAGCCGAGTTGCGCAGCCAGGCTGGAGTTGGTGGGAACGGCAGGGCAGCGGGAGTAGAAGAGGCTGCTGCGTGTGGATGGCGTGCTCTGCGTGTCAGACATGAAGGGCTCCTTGTGGCTATGAGGCGAGTTAGAAGAGCAGCTTGGCGGCGAACTGAAGTTGACGTGGATCGCTTGCGACCGTCACCTTGCCGAAGGTGGTTGTGCCGAAGTTGCCGGTCGGGTTCTGGAAGTTGGGATGGTTGGCGAGGTTGAAGGCCTCGGCGCGGAACTGAAAGGCGACGTCTTCGTGGATGGGGAAGGTGCGCGTGATGGCCGTGTCGACGTCGACGTAGCCGGGGCCCGTGATGACGTTGCGGCCCGCAGTTCCGAAGGTGCCGAGGGGCGCGGCCGTGAAGGCTGCCGTGTTGAACCAGGCGTTTACCGTCTTAGGACCGCTGTTGGGATTGCCTGCGATATTCGGGCGGTCCGAGAGATTGAAGCTGCCGCTGTTGTTGCTTGCGTAGTAGGGCGTGAACGGAGTGCCACCTTGTATCGTGAAGATGCCCGATAACTGCCAGCCACCGGTCACCAGTGCCGGTATACCGGAGCTCAGAAGCCGCTGCCCATGTCCAAAGGGAAGCGTGTATACAGGGCTGACGACGAAGCGCTGGCGGATGTCGAAGTCCGAGAGGCCGCGCTCACTGCGAGGATTGAGCGAGTTCTGAGGGAGAGCCTTCGAGGAGTCGCCAGCGCTGATGAGACCCGGCGTGTCATCGATGGACTTGCCGAGAGTGTAGGAGGCAAGGAAGGTGAAGTGAGAGCCGTAGGTCTGCTCTACCTTCACCAGAAGACCGTGGTAGAACGAGTCGCCTCCGTTACGGATTCCCTGAATATTCGCGAAGGTCGTGAAGGGACGGACAGGCCCCTGGTTGAGGTTGTAGCTGAGCGGAAGTTTGGTTCCCTTGGAACCGATGTACGTTGCCTCGAAGAGGATCCTCTTGTTCAAGGCCTGCTGTATCCCGAGACTCCACTCGTTGACGTACGGAGTGGGGAGACCGGCTGCGACGGCATAGGCAGTATTGGAGCTTGTAGCATTGCCCGTTCCAAATGGGTTCGAGAGCAGCACCGGATTCGCCTTGGTGGAGGTGAAGGTCTGCCCAACGGCGAAGGGGAACTGCGACTGCAGATAGGTGTAGCCCGTAGTCAAGGTCACAGCCGAGTAGAAGTATGTGCCAAACCCTCCGCGGACTACCGTGGCGGCATTCTTCAAAGGTTGCCAGGAAAAGCCAAGGCGCGGCGCGAAGTTGTTCAGATCCCAGGACGTGAGATATCGGCCCTCGCCATTGCGGCCCGCAATACGGAAGTGATCCGCAACGACGGAGTCCGTGGTTGAGGCGAGGGTCGGATCGAAGGTAGAGTACTGGTTGTCGCGGTCGGAGAACGGCGTATTGAGCTCGTAGCGAAGGCCCGCGTTAATGGTGAGGTATGGCGTGATCTTCCAATCGTCCTGGAGAAACCAGTCGTAGTTATTGACGATGGGGTGCGTCGCGCCCGCGTTGGGGCTATAGGTTACGGTGCTCGGCAGTCCAAGGAGTAAGTCGGCAAGACCATAGCCACTGGTGAAGTTAGTTGCCGTCGGCGAAAAGGAGAAGGTCGCTTTGCCAGTGCCGGTGTTCTTGTAAGACGCGGTGGAACTGATGAAAAGGAAGCCCGCCTTGAACGTATGCTTCCCGCGCAGGAAGGTGACGGAGTCGCTGATCTGCGCCGTGGTGTCATAGCGGTTCGATGGAACCATCGCACCCGTTCCCTGGTTGCCATAGCCGTTGACGCTGGTGCTGGCAAGGCCGATCGGCGAGGTCAGGTTGTATGCCGCGTTCAGCAAGCCAAAGTAGTTGCCTTGGGCGGAATCAGGATATTTCGGCTGGTGCAGACGATTGCCGCCGATGCTGAACTCATTGATCAGGGTTGGCGAGAAGGTGTGTGTCTCGCCAACGGCGATGTGAATGACCTTGAGACCCTGGCTGCAACCAAACCCTGGAAGCACGGATGTTCCGCACTGATTGTTATACGGCTCATAGGATGGGTCGTTGAAATAGTTGTAGTTAGCGAAAAGTGAGTCGCGGTTCGTCAAGGTATGATCGACGCGGCCGGATATCTCATCCATGGTCTCGCGCCGCACGTCATTGAGTGTGTAGTTGTTACTTGGCAGCCCGCCTCCAAGCGTCGCGCTCGTGGGCGAGGGATAGTATCCGGAGAGCGTTTTTCCGAGTCCGCTGATGAGACTCGGATCGATCACGTTAGGAGTCTTGAAGTCCAGGCCCGTGTACGGATTCTTGATCGAGATGCCAAGGTTTCGAAAGTCGCCGTTGAGCATCGTGGAGGTAGGAACAGTTGTTCTTGGAGAGACTGTCTGCCTGAGTCGCAGGCCTTCATAGTTCACGAAGAAGAACGTCTTATCGCGGAGGATGGGGCCGCCGAGCGTGCCCCCGAACTGATTCCTCTTGAAAGAGGGTGAGACGCCGGGAAGGGTGAAGTAATTGACCGAGTCGATTGCCTGGTTGCGAATGAATTCGAAGAGATCGCCATGGAAGCTGTTGCTTCCGCCTTTGGTCACGACATTGACCTGGGCTCCCGGCCTGCGTCCATATTCGGCAGTGTAAGTTCCGCTCTGTAGCTTGAACTCCTGGATCCCTTCGATGGATGGCCGGAACGAAGGCGCATTGGCGATCTCGTCGCTGTCATCGACGCCGTTGACGCTGAAGTTATTCGTCACTTCCGGCATGCCGACCACGTTGAAACCACCGCGATAACCAAGGCCCGAGTTCTGTGCAGGCGGATACGCACCAGGTGCGAGGAGTGCGAGCGAATAGAACTGACGATTGTTCAGCGGCAGGCCAACGACCTTGCGATTGTCGATGACGGTGCCGACCTCAGAGCTCTCCGTGGAAGTAAGAGGCGCAGCCGCGGTGACCTCAACAGTCTGGGTCGCGGAACCGACCTTGAGTGAAAAATCGGAACGGCCCTGCTGGTCCACTGCAAGGACGACACCGGTATGAACCTCGCGCTCGAAGCCGTCGTAGCTTGCGGTGACTTCGTATGTGCCTGCCTGTAGCAGAGGCACGGTGTACTGGCCGTCATCGACTGTGTCCGCCTGGCTGATCTTGTTGGTGGCCGTGTTGCGAACGATCACGTGCGCATGCCGTAGAGCCGCTCCGCTGGCATCCGTGACAAGGCCTGAGAGAGAACCACCCTGGTTCTGAGCGATGGCGAAGGACGATACCAGGATGATAGGAAAAGCACGTACCAGATGTTTCATGATCCTCTTCTTTGCTGATGTTTTTTGCGCGCAGGTTTGCTAATGCGTAGGAGCGCGCATTGCGTGTCTTATGCTGTCAGCGGCAACAACAACGACAAGGCATAGGCATCAAACTGCCTTTGGTGGCGCTAGAGGAGAATTGGATCCGGAGATACATGGACGCCTTATCGCAGTCTGTTTGTTTGATAGGGGCGCAGAAAAAGCCCGGGCAGAAACCGGGCTTCGCATGATGCTTGTCTAGACTCTTGAAGAGAGGTCAGGCTTCTTGAAGAGATGAAGATCAGCAACAACACCATGCGGCACGGCACTCAACGGCGATAACCGGAGTGCAGCAACAACGCATGGAAAAGTTGATCAACATGATTATTCTTATAGAACCACGCCTGCCTGAAGAATGCAACAGGCATGTTGCCTTTCGCCCTCTGATATTAAGATCAATATGTCTATCTGCGTTTTATTGCTTTATCACTTAGGACGAAAATGAGTTACAAGTTCCGCGGTCGATCTGGACTTCCAATGCCGGCTGTGCTGGTCGATGGAGGAGAAGCTGCGGTGCCACATGCGGTCGATATACAAGGTTCCGTGAAGGTGATCAATCTCATGCTGCAGAATCCGTGCATACCATCCCTCCGCGTCGATCTGTACAGGCTGCCCTGTCTCATTCAGTGCCCGCACTCTGACGTGTCTCGCGCGAGGCACCATCGCCACAAAGCCGGGGAGGCTGAGACAACCCTCAAAGAAACTTACCTCTGGCGGCGATAGCAACTCGATCTCAGGATTGATCAGGACATGGAATGGGACGGGCGACCGCTCCCGTTCGGCTAACTCGCCAGCTGCCACGGTAGCCTGGTATTCCGCTTTATCTTCAATAATGGCAAGTTGCAGCGACTCCCCTACCTGCGGGGCGGCCAGGCCTACACCGGGAGCATCCGCAAGCGTCTCTCGCATATGCTCGATCAATTCGCGGATACGGCCAGTGCCAATCTCCTCCGGACGAAGAGGCCTTGCTGCATCACGCAGGACAGGCTCACCAACACTCGCAATCTTTATCCTCATCTTCGGGTCCAGCCCCGGCACCCTTCGCGCTGCTGTTGTACGGCATCGAGGCGTCCTATGTCATAGACCTGCGTCCAGCGGCGCTTCTGCTCTTTGGTCCCCAATGCAAGGTACTGCTTGTAAGTGAGTGCATTGGAAAGTTCATTTGAGAACGATGGCATTTCGGCTCCTGTCCCCAGCGCGAGATACGGAGCTGGGCCGATTCTGATCGTACGATAGACTCCCGCACGGTCTTGCTGAGAGCGCTTCTCGTGAGAGGCTACGATGCTCTCAGCGTCGAACACTGCGAGGAAGACTGGCCCGCTTCCGCGATCGGCAGGCCAGCCAGTCTCCATGCATGGAAACCACCAATCATGTCCGTCGCGCGCCACAGCCCAAGATCCTGGAGAGCGGCAGCGGCGAGGCTCGAGGTGTACCCCTCGGAGCAGAAAAGAATGACCCGGAGATCATGATCGGTCGCGACCGGCAACCGAGCGCTGGAGAGCGGATCGAGCCGCCACTCCAGCACGTTCCGCTCGATGACCAGGGCGCCCGGAATAGTACCCTCAATCGCGCGCTGGCCCTCGGGACGAATATCGACGAACAGGGCCTGCTTTCCAATCAGCTCCCGATAGACCACATCAGGTGGCAGGCGTTGCAGGCGGGTGCGCGCCACGGAAAGCACCTGCTCGATGCTCAGGACGACAGGCCGGTCATTCAGTTTCTCTTTGTTCTCTCTCCGCTTCCAATCTGTTCCTTCAGCCTCCTCGGACGCGCGCTCGCGCGGTACGAGCTCACCGCCAGCCAGTTCGTACTCGTTCATCTCACTGAGTGGAGGCGAATAGGCGTGGATGCTGATGGCCGGCGCCAGGGAAGCATTGCGGACATCGTGCGCGTAGCCGGTGCCGAATATGCGCGGCTCCCCTGGACGGATCGTGAGGGGCTGCTCCCCTGGACGATGCTCCTCGAGAATGCCCGTCGCCACCACGAAGGCTCCCGCGGAGTCGCCATGGTCGTGGAACCCGGTAGACTGCCCTGGCAGCCAGCTGATGACCCAGATGTCATGGTCCGCACCGTCATATAACCGCTCGTACCAACGGTGTTCAGCACGGAGTCTTACCCGATCGACCCATCGATTCGACGAAGCGACCAGCGAGATAATACCGGCGAGCTCCTCTGAGGTCTTTAGGATCATGCCGGATCCCGCGGACGTGATCTCGCCGCCGTGGGCAAGCTGTTCGTCTCTTCTGATTTCCATAAAACTCTCTCCGAAGGCACGGCTCGCGACAGGCCACCACACGCAAGTGTTGGCAAATTCCATGCAAGCCAGGGATGTGAGGGTTCGGATGAGTTCCGGAGACGGCGTTTCAGAAGGCTCTGGGAAGGTCGCAGCTCACCCGACGGAGGGTCGGCAGCAACGACAACGAGGAAGCCCGAAAAACGCCATAACCGACGCTAGCATGGCCCCGACGATCCGGTCAACGGCAAACCATCCACGGGAAGGACACCAAGGACACGAGGGGAAATCGAGAATCGAGATAGCGTTCTAAGGCTTCGGAATGTCCACCGGCATGATCGCCCCCGCCCGGATCCACCGTTCGATGGTTCCGATATCGCCATCGGAAAGTTTGCTCTTCTCCGGCATCGGCTTTGGACTCCCGTTCTGCCCCTCGTGCCGTATTGCCTTCACCATCAACGACTTACTTGGATCCCCGGGAACCAGCACGGCCCCATCCTTGCCCCCTTTGTACATCCCCGCCCGAGTCGACATGTTCAATCCGCCCCGATGATTCATGCCTCCATGACACCGAAAACACTGGTTCTCGAAGATCGGTCTCACGTGCTGGACGTAAAACTCTGGC
The DNA here is from genome assembly GCF_004115155.1 of Granulicella sibirica. Taxonomy (NCBI): domain Bacteria; kingdom Pseudomonadati; phylum Acidobacteriota; class Terriglobia; order Terriglobales; family Acidobacteriaceae; genus Granulicella; species Granulicella sibirica. The sequence goes on along the minus strand of NZ_RDSM01000001.1, from coordinate 1,468,882 downwards.
CGAGCCTCCTCTTGTCCCAACAACCCCTTACCCGACAACGAGATAAGCCCCAAACCTAAAGCCACCCAGACGCTCCGCATCCACGCTCCTAATAACCAACTCAGCAACAGAACCCAACCCGCCACTCCCCACCAATCATACCCATCCCCTACTCTAAAGAGGCTCTGGCGCTCTTCTCGGCCTCCCACAATCTGCTGATGCGTTCCACGCTAACCCGTTTGTTTGCAGCGTTCGCGGCCCTGTTTTTGCTTCCGGTTTCGCTCCTTGCCTACCATTCCCGCACGACCGGAATCAAGCCTCCGCGTCCCCAGGTGCGCTTCCATCCGACCCACGAAGCCCACTGGGTCCGCCCTGCAGGCAGGCAAGCGATCAAGTCCCGCGAACTCTCCCGCAAAGCAGACTCTCGCCACAAACGCGCGGAACTCGCGGTGAAGGAACCAGTGAGACGCGGTCGCAAGCAGGCCGCCACTCCCGTCAAGCTCTTGAAGGCCAGGCAAAGTCACCGGCGAATCACGAAAGCAGCACAAACGAGAGCACTTTCCGCCGACGAACCAGACGAGAGCACTCCGAAGTCAGTCCCTCAACCGAGCGTCCCCACCTCCGTTGTGAGCGTCATCCGCCAGGACGCAGTACACCCGCAAGTCGCTCCAGCCGAGGAGGTGGTGGCCTCAGCCGAGGTCGTTCCCGGCCTCTACGACGGACGCGGTCACCTCAATATGCCTGCAGCGCTTCGTGGCAGCCACGAGGTGTTGGTGCACCAGAACCTCATGGCCGACCAGGATGGCCTCACCCGCATACAGGATGACGACGATCTCCTCGACATGCGGCAGAAGAAGATGCTGGTGGCCTTACCGGTGAACGAAGGCCTCCGGATCGACGAGCGGCTTCCCGTGAACCGCAGATTCTGCAGGCCCTGGGTTGCGCAGTTTCTGCTCGCGGTGGGCCGGGCCCACTACGCACAGTTCCATGCGCCGCTTCAGATCAACTCGGCCGTGCGCACTGTTTCATTTCAGTTGAGGTTGATGCGGACGAATGGCAACGCGGCGCAGGCGGATGGGGAGGCAGCGTCACCCCATCTGACGGGGCAGGCAATTGATCTTGGGAAGAAGGGAATGTCGCAGGCGGAGATCGCCTGGATGCGCCTCTACCTCACGCCGCTTCTGGACGACGGGCGCATCGATGTCGAAGAGGAGTTTCAGCAGGCCTGTTTTCATCTCAGCGTCTACAAGCGGTATGCGCCCATGTCGGTAGCCCCGCCGCGAGTCATCGCAACGCACCGAACCGTTACGCCGGCCCTGGCGGCCACCCTCGAGTAGCCGCCAGAGCCACGCGCGTCATTACTGCTTGACGGCGATGGCGGAGATTTCGATCTTGGCGTCGCCGATCAGTCCGGCGACCTTGACCGTCGCACGGGCAGGCTTGGGGTCGGGCATAAGCTTCTTGTAGACAGCGTTCATAGCTGGCACATCGGCGAGGTCGGTTACGTAGACCGTGACGTTCACGATGTCCGTGACCTTGAAGCCGGCGTCTTCGACGATCTTCTTGATGATGTTGAGGGTGTTGGTCGTCTGCAGGGTGATGTCGGTCCCGGTCACCTTGCCATTCTCATCGGGGCCTTGCTGACCGGCGACGTAGAGGGTGTTGCCTGCGACGTAGGCGTTGCTGAAGGGCATGCCCTGCTTGAACCCGATAGCCTTGTTCTGCGCGGACGCTGAGGCCGAGGCGCAAAGGGCAATGAGGGCAGCGAGAAAGAGGCTTCGCTTCGCAAAGGCAACAGTGTGATTCTTCATCGTTCGTCTCCTGTGTTCTGATACATCTTCTCACTTCGAAGGAAGTGGAATTTCCGGGGTGGGGTGACATCAGCGTCGTCGGGTGCATCCGCATCCCTTACGTGAGCCTTCGTGCCGGCAAGCAGGCGGAGACCTGACGCTTCCGTGGTATTTTGCCCCATCATAATGTGTCGATAGTCTCTCCACCATGGAAATTCAGGAAGACGCCAAACAACAACTTGACCGCAGGATCCACGACCTCGAACGCGAGATCCGGAGACTCGAACCCATTGAACGCACCTGGTTTCAGCGTGTAGTCCAGGAGAAGCGCCACCAGCTCGTCCACATGCTCCACCAGCGCGAGCTGCTGGGCGATTAGCCCGAACCTACCAGCCGAACTGCTCTACTTTTTGGAGCAGTGCAATCTTCCGCTCCGCAGGCAGAAAGCTCGCCTCGACCGAGTTGGCCGCCAGCTCCCGCATCTGCTCCAGCGTGAACCCATACCGCTCGTACGCCAGGATGTACTCGCCCAGCAGGTTGCTCCCGAACATCGGCGGATCGTCCGAGTTCAGCGTCACCATCAGCCCGCGATCGAAGTACTCCTTCACCGGATGCGCGTCGAAGTCGGCGCAACACCCCGTCCGGATATTGCTCGTCACGTTCATCTCCAGCGGAATCTGCTTCTCGGCCAACACCTCCATCAGCTCCGGATCTTCCTTCGCCGTGAGTGCATGCCCAATCCGCTCCGCCCCGATATTGATCGCCGACCAGATACTAGCCGGCCCCGTTGACTCCCCCGCATGCGCCGTCAGCCGTAGCCCAGCCTCCCGAGCCTCTTCATAGAGCTCCCGAAAGAGATCCGCCCCACCTCGCGCCTCATCTCCGCCGATCCCGATCCCAACAATGCTCGGAAACTCCTTCCGCATGGCCGCCGCCGCCCGAAACACAACCGCCGCCTCCTCGACCCCGAAGTGCCGCACCGCATCGATCAGCCAGTAAACGGTCGTGCCAAACTCCGCCTCACCCCGCGTCCGCCCCCGCTCGATCGCCAACATCACGTCATCGACCGCAAGCCGCCCCTGCCGGTTCAGAATCCCGAACGAGATATACACCTCAGCATGCACCACACCCTGCGCCGCCAGCTCCCGAACCATGGTGTACGTCATGAACTCGTAGTCATCCGGGGTCCGCAGCCTCTCCGTCACTGCCTTGAAGGCCATCAGAAACCCATGAAAGTTGGCATAGCGATAAAGCTGTTGAGCCCCCGCGAGCGTCAACGGCTCCGCATCATGCCGCTCGCTCAGCGCAACCAGCGTCTCGGGCAGAATCGTGCCCTCAAGATGCAGATGCAGCTCCACTTTAGGAAGCTTGCGGAGCCATACCTCCGGCTCAAGCTCCAGCTCAGGTTTCGGAATCCGACGTGCCATCCCTATAGTTTACGCGCCCGGCCCGGGGTAGAACTCACTCCGCTTCCTGCTGTAAAGGAAGTAAACTCCCAGCCCGATCACCAGCCACGCAAAGAACCGCAGCCACGTAAGAATCGGCAGACCTGCCATCAGCAGCGTACAGAAGATGATGCTGAGCATCGGAATCACCGGCCCAAGCGGCACCCGGAACCCTCGCCGCCGCGCCGGCTCCCGATACCGCAACACCAGCACCCCCACCGACACCAGCACAAACGCAAACAGTGTTCCGATGTTCGATAGCTCCGCAAACGTCCCAACATCGAACAGCCCCGCCGGAATCGCCACCAGCACCGCCGCAAACCACGTAGCATTCGCCGGCGTCCGAAACCGCGGATGAATCACGCTGAACCAGTCCGGCAGCAGCCGGTCCCGCGACATCGCAAACCAAACCCGGGCCTGCCCCATCTGGAACACCAGCAGGGAAGAGATCATCCCAAGCAGCGCCCCGCACAGCACGCCAAGCCGAACCCAGTGCAGCTTGTGCCCACCCGGCAGCACCGATAGCTTCTTCAGCGCGTTCACCACCGGAGCCGCGTCGCCCACCATCGTGTCCCACTTCACAATGCCCGTCAGCACAATCGCCACCGCGCAGTACAAAATCGTGCAGATGATCAGCGTCGCCAGAATCCCGATGGGCACATCCCGTTGCGGCTGTTTACACTCTTCCGCCGCCGTCGAAACCGAATCGAACCCAATATACGTAAAGAAGATGATCGACCCACCGGTCAGCACGCCCGACCAGCCATTCGGAGAAAACGGGTGATAGTTCCCGGGATGAATGAACCCGATCCCAAAGAAGACAAACAGCAGGATCGCCACGATCTTCAACAACACCATGATGTTGTTGGTCCGCGCCGACTCCCGAATCCCCCGCACCAGCACAACTGAAAGCAGCATCACCACGAGAAATGCCGGAATATTGAAGCCCGAATGCCAGCCCGGCAGATAAATGTCCTTCCCGGCCAGATCCTGCAGACCCTGCGGCAGGTAAGCCGGCGATAGCCACTTCGGGCTCAGCCGCAGCCCAAGCCAGTCCATCAGATCGACAACATGCGCCGCGAACCCCACTGACACGCTCATATTCGAGAATGCATACTCGAGCACAAGATCCCACCCGATGATCCAAGCCACAAGCTCGCCCATCGTTGCGTAGGTGTACGTATAAGCCGACCCCGCAATCGGAATCATGGACGCCAGCTCCGCATAGCAGAGCCCCGTCAACGCACACACGATCGCCACCAGCACAAGCGACAACGCCAGCGCGGGCCCCGCTCCCGGCCGTCCAGCCAGTGCGGAGTGATGCAGAATGTAGTCCAGAACCGGGGTCTTCAGCACGCTCCCCGAAACCGCCCCTGAAGACATATCTCCAGAAATCGCCGTGCCGATGACAGTGAAGATCCCCGACCCGATTACCGCCCCGATGCCCAGAGCTGTCAAAGAGACCGGACCAAGCGTCTTGCGCAGCGCGTGTTCCGGCCGCTCAGACTCTCGAATCAGTTTGTCGATGGACTTCGTTGCGAAGATTTGCCGGGCCAGTGTGCTCGCTCCCTGAATCTTGAGGTCTTCCCGGTTGTGGGAAAGGCTATGGTTCGGGCGTTACGTGCTTCACACTTCGTGTCCCTGGTGCGGGTCTAGAGCAGGGCAGCTCCCGCCAAGGAGCCGCCCAAAAAGCTAGCGCTTGCTCTGACCGCGTGCAGCCTTCTTCAGCTTCTGCTTGTTTTCGCCACGAGCACCCGTACGCGGAGCCTTCGGGGCCGCCTTCTTGCGAGCCGCGCGCTTGATCTTCTTGCGTTCCTGGGTGTCGGTAATGCTCTTTGTATTCGCCATGAGTCGATGCCAATCTTTCTACATACAGAATGTCGGAGTTTTTGCCCGGCGCGCATTAGAGGATCTGGAGCTGGGCAAACTTCTCCACCAGCTTCTTCACGCCGTGCTGTTGAAATTGTACTGTAATCTTCGCGTCATCTCCGTCGCCCTCCCGCTGAATTACCATCCCCTCGCCATACTTCGGGTGTTTCACGCGAACCGCACGCTGCAAACCCGTCTTGCCCGTAGGCTCCGGAACCGCCAGCTTCGGCCTTGAGACCTTCTGCCCGCGCGCCGCAAAGAAGTTCGCGACGTTATCCAGCGATCCCGACCCGCCCGCCCGAGCCGCATACGAAGGCCGGCCATTCACCCCCGGAGCACCCGAAGGCCGCGCCCGTCCCCCACTCTGATCCTCGTCCTCATAGGAGTAGTGCCGCTCCCCATCCTCATATCCCGCCCGGACCCCATACCCGGACCCCGCCCTGTACGCAGGCCGCATCCCCGGACTCCCCAGATCCTCCACCAGCCTCGAAGGCACCTCTTCGAGAAACCGCGAAGCCACGCTCCCCTCAGGCATGTCGCTTCCATACCGCCGCCGATACCGCGCCCGCGTCATGATCAACGTATCCATCGCCCGCGTCATCCCCACGTAGCAGAGCCGCCGCTCCTCCTCCATCTGCGTCGGATCCACCAGCGTCCGCGAGTGCGGAAACAACCCCTCCTCCATGCCTGCCAGGAACACCAGAGGAAACTCGAGTCCCTTCGCCGCATGCAGCGTCATCAGCGTCACCCGCGCCTCGGCTGAGTACGAGTCCGCATCCGACACCAGCGCCGCGTGATCCAGAAACTCGTGCAGCGTCTCCCCGCGCTCCTGCGCGTCCTGCGCCGCATTCGCAAGTTCCTTCAGGTTCTCGATCCGCGAAAACGACTCCGGCGTAGCCTCTTCTTCAAGAGCCCGGAGGTACCCACTGCGATCGTTCAGAAACTTGATCAACTCCGGCAAGGTAGCCGCATCCCCAGGCTTCCTGAAAGCCGGACGCTCCTCCACCTTCGGCTCTTCCTGTGCAGCTTTTATCGCCGCAGCCTTCTCACGCTTCGTAGCCGCGGCACTCTTGAGCACCACCGGAGCAAACGGATTAAAGCCGGCCGCGATCCCATGCGCCGCATCCGAGTCCGAAGCATTCTCCGCCGCGATCGTCGAAATCTCCTCGCTCGGCCCAAAATCGAATCCAAAGTTGAAACTCGTATCGAACGAAGTATCCGCAGTCTCATCCGCTCCGGTCTCGCTCGGCCCAGCCTCATCGCCAAACCCGAACGAGACATCGGCATCTTCTACTTCAGCAGCATCCGAAGCCCCAACATCAGCAGCCAACTTCTCCGCGAACTCAGTCCCAAGCATCGCCTGCGCATCTTCAATCAGCCTTCGAAAACTAGCCAGCGCCATCAGCGCCCGTTGCGGCAGAAGCTTATCCTGGATCACCCGAGCAATCGCGTCCCACGTACTGATGCCGGTGGTGAGCGCAATCCTCTCCAGCACCTCCATCGTCGTCTTCCCAATGCCGCGAGCCGGCGAGTTGATCACGCGATTCAGCGCAATCGAATCGTTCGTGTTCTGCACCAGCTTCATGTAACTCAGGATGTCCTTGACCTCAGCCCGGTCATAGAACGAGAAGCCCCCAACCATGTGGTACTGAATCTGATATCGCCGAAGCGCCTCTTCCACGAGGCGCGACTGCGAGTTAGTCCGATATAACACCGCGCATCGCGGAGCCTCTTCCGACTCACCCGCCGTCTTCAAATACTTATTCACGCGGTCCGCAATAAACAGTGCTTCGTTTTCTCCATCCGGAGCCTCGTAGTACCCAATCAGCGACCCACCTTCACGCGAGGTCCAGAGGTTCTTCCCCTTCCTCTGCGTGTTCTGCGCAACCACGGCAGAGGCCCCTTCGAGAATGATCTGCGTCGACCGGTAGTTCTGCTCCAGCCGAATCGTCCGCGCAGCAGGGAAGTCCTTCTCGAAATCAAGAATGTTCTTGATATCCGCGCCGCGCCAGCTATAGATCGACTGATCCTCATCGCCGACCACGCACACATTCCCATGCGACCCAAGCAGCTTCATCAACTCGTACTGCGGCTTGTTCGTATCCTGGTACTCGTCGATCAAAAGATATCTGTAACGCCGGTTGTAACGATCTCTTACTTCGCTCGATGTCTTCAGCAGCCTTACCGTCTCAAGGAGTAAGTCGTCGAAGTCCAAAGCATTCGCCTTGAATAACTCCTTCCGGTAAATCTCGAAGATGTGCGCGATCTTCTCTTCCATCGGGTTAGTCGATGCAAGGAAGTACTCCTGCGGATCGATCATGTGGTTCTTCGCCCAGCTAATACGGCCAAGCGCGACCCGAGGCTTCAACTGCTTGTCATCGATCGCAAGCCTCTTCAACGCCTGCTTCACCACCGCCTGCTGATCTGTCTCGTCATAGATCGCGAACGTCTTCGTCAGCCCCACGCCATTGGTTCTTAGCGCCTCGATATCCCGCCGCAGCACCCTCACGCAAAAGCTGTGAAACGTAGCCAGCGTAGGCTTCGCCAGCGACGTATGCCCCATGATCTTGTCGACCCGCTCGGCCATCTCCTTCGCGGCCTTGTTCGTAAACGTCACCGCAAGAATCGAGTCCGCGGGAACCCCGCGCTCCTGGATCAGGTACGCGATTCGATGCGTGATCACGCGGGTTTTTCCACTGCCAGCACCCGCAAGCAGAAGCACCGGTCCATCGACGGACTGTATGCCATCCTGCTGCTGCGGATTCATTTTTTCAAGAAGGTGAGACGCCATGCCAACACTCCAGCCTCCATCTTAATCGTCCATTCACCGGACACCTAATCCATTCCACCCTGTACGAATCCGGACAACTTAATTCACAGAGTGTTCGATAAGAACCACGGAACCTTCTCACATTCACTGCGTATAACCAAGTGCGACGGTAAGGGTGGCCGGCACCTCTTCCCGATACGCAACATAGATCCAAACCGGAGAATCGCCATGATGACCAAATCGTTCAAAGCATCCGCCCTGAAGTCCGCCGTCGTCCTCGCCACTCTCGCCGTCACCCTCGCTCCGAGCGCTGCCTTCGCGTCGTCGCTCCACGTCACTCCGTCTGTCCACGCCTTCTTCGGCGATAAGGTCAAGACCATCCACTTCAACGTCCGCAACTCCTCCGGCGCACCTATCGAGCTCAAGGCCGGCGACCAGGTCATGACCGTAGCCGCGGGCCAGACCATGGAGCTCAAGCTTCCCAACGGCACCCGCGTCATCAACAACGTCAAGACCGACAAGCGTGAAGCCGGCGCCGTCATCTGCGAAGTCTCGAGCGCCCTTAACGACAGCACCGTCGTCCTCAACTAACAACCAACTCACCCCGGTCGCCTGCGGCAATGGACGACCCAACATGAGGCCAGCCGGGGGAGAGCGCCACCATCCGCTCTCCCCGACCTGCCCCTTCGCACCACTCTCACTCGACCCTGCGACAATAGGTGCAGTATGTCGATACAAAACATCGCCGTCTTCTGCGCCTCGGCCGAAGGCGCCCGCCCCATCTACCGCGAGCAGGCCGAAGCCTTCGGCCGCGCCCTCGCCGCCCGCAACATCGGCCTCATCTACGGCGGCGCAAAGGTTGGCCTCATGGGCGCTGTAGCCGAGGCCACCATCAACGCCGGAGGCCGCGTCGTAGGCGTGATTCCCGAAGTCCTCGTCGACCTCGAGGTCGCTCACGACGGCCTCTCCGAGCTCCATATCGTCGACACCATGCACACCCGCAAAGCGATGATGGGCGACCGCGCCGACGCCTTCGTCATTCTGCCCGGCGGCTTCGGCACCATGGAAGAGCTCTTCGAAGTCCTCGCCTGGCAAACCCTCAAGCTCCACGCCAAACCCATCCTCCTCCTCAACACCGACGGTTTCTACAACCCGCTCCTGGCCTTTCTCGACCACTGCGTCACCGAGCGCGTCCTCAAGCCTCACAACCGCGCCATCCTCCTCGTCGCCGACACCGTCGAAGACGCCCTCACCCAACTAGGTCTCTAGCTCACAAGACAACGCACAGCCGCCAGCCCGCGTCTCAATTGTAGCGAAGAAATGGCGAATCCAGCCGTCCGCGCAAGTGAGGAACCAACATGGCACACCGCGAAGTAGTGCTCGACCAACCCGTCATTGTGGACGAACAATCCGAAGCCCTCCGTCACGCCACCGAGCGCGCCGAGCAAGCCGAAGCCGAACTCGCCAAGCTCAAGCAAGGCGTAGCCGCCAGCCACCGTGAAAAGCCCGCCCCAACCGCGAAGCACGTAGGCATCGACGACGCAGCCCTCAAGAACCCACCGTCCCCGAGCACAGCCGGAGAAGCCACAGGCCAGGGTGGCGAATCAGAGCTCCGCAAAGACTCCATGATGGCCCACCTCCTCGACTCCCTCAACGAAGGCAAAGACATCGGCCACTACGGCCGCCTTGTCTTCGCGATGGTCGCCCGCCACTTCATGCCCCATGAAGAAGTCCTCGCCTACCTCACCAAGGATCGCGACTTCTCCGAAGAGCAAGCCACCCTCATGCTCAAACAGGTCGAAGGCCGCGACTACAACCCACCCAAGCGCGACCGCATCCTCGAGTGGCAGAGCGAGCAGGACTTCCCCATCCTCCCCAATCCCGAAGATCCTGATTGCGGCAACCTCTACCGCAACCTGAAATTCCCCGAAGCCATCTACGACCACATCGGCCACTACCAGGAACAAAAGCTCGAATCCAACGAGTAACTTTCGCCGTTGCTTTTCGAAAAAGCCCGGGTGCCCCACCCTCACCGACAGCTTCACCGTCGGTTAGGGTGGGAACGTAGGCCGCCCAACGGGGAGTCGTTGTCTTCCTATCTCACCCCAACCAGCCGCCCCGTCTCAATCCCCACCACGATCCCATCCCAAAGCGCAATCCTCGCCAGCAAAGCCTCTTCCGCGGCCTCACCCGCCTCCGTCCAGCGAACCTCATCTGACCCACACAACTCCGCGATCATCCGCAGCGCCATCGGTCCATGCTCATCCCCATCGACCTCGATATGCCGCTCCATGTACCACCGCAGCATCTCGAGCCGCCCGGACATAGCCTCATTCTGATCCCGAATGAAGCTCCGAAACATATCCGGAATCAAATCCTCCCGGCCAAACGTAAACGCCGCCGCCACTGCATGCAGCTTACCCGTCGCAATGCACCCAAACGTAGTCCGGACAAACTCCCGGGCCGCCGCCGGAATCCCATCCAGCAACTCCTCAACCGCAACCCCACGCCGCACGCCTGAGATAAACCCATCGATCGCCGCCGTCGAAGCCCCGCAAAGCCGCATCGCCGAGAGATAAATCTCGAAGTGGCTCGCCGGCCTCCCCGCATAGAGATCGCTCTCTTCCCCAAGCACAATCTCATTGATCAGCCTGCGCGAAACCGGAAACGTACTTGGCACCCATGGCACCTCAACGCAGGTCAACCCACGCTGCAGCGTCTTCAGCAGCGACATGAAGTCCCACACCGCGAACACATGCGCCTCCATAAACAGCCGCAGGTCTTCAATCGACCGAAAGGTCCGATAAAGCTTATGCTCCGCCAGTCGCACATAAAGCGGCTTCAGCCTCTCCGCAAGCTCCTGCAGCGCCACCGGCTGCGCATCGTTCCAACCCACCATCTCCATCCCTAAACCTCCGCTCCTTCCGGCAATCGCCGCAGATACTCCCACGAGTAGATGCCGCTCTCATGCCCATCGTTCCACTTGAACCGAAGCGCATACTTCCCGACAGCGTTCGCTTCCAGCGGACGAATCTTCTCCTTGAACATTGGAAGCAGCGTAGCCGGCTGCGCCTTTGGAATCCCCGGCTTCCTCCCATCCGCGTCTCTTGCCTCATGGCAAGTAGCACACGGACAAGCCTCTCGCAGCCACGCAAACGTCCACTTGCTCCTGTGCCCGTCCCGCCAGTCGATCTCGACGCCCGTCCCTTCCGTCTTCATCACCCTGACCTTCGCCGGAGTCACCGCATCCACAGGCAGCTTCACCTCGGGCTGAGCCTCCCGCTCCGCCTGCTCCTGGCTCACAATCCGAATTCCCTCATGACTCATCGCTCACGCTCCATCAACCCTTCCAGAAAAAGTACCCCGCGATCACACACCCGGTCGACACCACAATCGCCCGCAGCACATCCGGGTTTGTCCTCCGCGCGTACTTCGCGCCCACCCATCCGCCGCCCGCCGCAAACACCATCGAGATCAGGCAGTAGTGCCACAGCACCCGTCCGCTGATCACGAACGTCACGATCGCGCAGAAGTTTGAGAGGCAGGCCGCAAGAACCTTCAGCGAGTTCAGCACGTGCATCTCTTCCACGCCGAACAGCGCCAGGATCGTCATGATCAGGAACCCGCCGCCAGCGCCGAAATACCCGATGTAAAAGCAAACCGGAATCGTGCACAGGAACACCCACATCAACGGCAGCGGCCTCTCGCCCACATGATCCGGATGTGCCTTCGACCGCGACCGCAGCCACTTCGAAATCGGCCCGCTCACCCCGAAGATCAGCGCCCCGCCAAGCATCAGCCACGGGATCAGGTGCATGAACGTCACCTGCTTCGTCTTCAGCAGCGTAATCGCCCCACCCACCCCGCCAAGAATCGAAGCCACCGAGATCAGCGGCAGCAGATCCTTCCGCATATCCCCGCGGAGCGCCGCCAGGGAGGTCAACTGACCCGGCCAAAGCGCAACCGTATTCGTCGCATTCGCCTCGACCGGAGGTACCCCCATCGCGATCATCGCCGGAAACGAGATAAACGAGCCCCCACCCGCCATCGCGTTCATCACCCCGGCAAGAAACGAGGCAGCCACCAGCCAAACGAAGTTCCAGTGCGTACTTAATCCAGAAATCATTCTCTCTTCATTGTAGGCGACCCCGCACCAGGGGCCTCCACCGCCGCCCTGGCCCTCGATAACGTCGTTGCCCTTGTCTTTCTGGTTGTCATTCCCGAAGGGAATCTGCGTCTGCCGTTGCTTTTGCCCTTGTACTCTCCGCGTCCGCGCATCCCAGGTAAAGCCGGGTGCCCCATCTTCGCCGACAGTCTCATCGTCGGCTAAGGTGGGAAACCCAAACCGTCAAATCGCGGGCTGTTGCGTCCTCCGTCAAACCAACAACTCAGCCACCCTCACCCGGCATCACCGGAGTCGCCGCAATCAGCCTCTGCGTATAGGCATCCTTCGGCGCCGAACAGACCTGCTCGACATCTCCCATCTCTACCAGCCGTCCCCCCTGCATCACCGCCACCCGGTCACACAGATACCGCACCAGAGGCATCGAGTGCGAGATAAACAAATACGTCAACCCATGCGACGCCTGCAGATCCTTCAGCAGGTTGATCACCTGCGCCCCCACGCTCACGTCGAGCGCGCTCACCGGCTCATCCAGCACAAGAAACTTAGGCCGCAGCGCCAACGCCCGCGCGATATTGATCCTCTGTCTCTGCCCGCCGGAGAACTCATGCGGGTAACGCCGCAGCGCTCCCGCCTCCAGCCCCACCTGGCCGAGCAACTGGAGCACCCGCGCCTCAACACCGCAGTCCGGCTTCTCCCCATGAATCGCGAACGGCTCCGCCAGGATCTGCGACACCCGCATCCGAGGATTCAGCGCCGCATACGGATCCTGAAAGACGATCTGCATCTTCCGCCGCATCGCCCGCAACTCGCCTTTACGCGCACCGAGCACATCCTCCCCATCAAACCGCACCTCACCCGCTGTAGGCTCCACGAGCCTCAACAGCATCCGAGCCACCGTACTCTTCCCCGACCCCGACTCCCCCACCAGCCCAAGCGTCTCGCCCTTGCCAATCGAGAACGAAACTCCATCCACCACCCGGGCCACACCCGCCCCCCGCGGATACTCCTTCACCAAACCCCGCGCCTCCACCAGCAACCCCTCGGACATCTTCCCGGACATTTCCGGATGGTAGCAGTTGCGCTGCGCCCATCGCGGTGCCGTTGCCGTTGAACGGTCGCTCCCTTGCCCATGTGGTTGTCATTCCCAAAGGGAATCTGCCGCTGCCGTTGCTTCTCTGGTTGTCATTCCCGCAGGGAATCTGCGTTTGCCTTTGCCTTACCCGCCGCCCCACCCCCACTATCTTTCCCCTTTACCCACACAGAAGCATCTGCTCTACTCCCCCCATGGAGACCCCCGAAAGCCTCCTCACCCGTTGGCAGGCCGCCGGCCTCATCGACGACCCCACCGCGGCCCGCATCCGGGCTTACGAATCCGCCCATGCCCGTCCCGCCAACCGCCAGTGGCAGGTCCTCCTCGCTCTCATCCTTGGCTGTATCCTCCTCTCCGCCGGAGTCCTCCTCTTTGTCGCCGCCCACTGGGACGCGCTTTCGCCCACCTCCCGCCTCACCCTCGTCCTGTCGATGCTCGCCTTCTTCCACGGCATCGGCCTCCTTGTCCACCAGCGCTTCCCCGGCCTCGCCACCGCCATGCACGCCGTCGGCACCGTCTCCTGCGGCGCGGCCATCGCCCTCATCGGCCAGATCTTCAACATGCAGGAGCACTGGCCCGCCGCCATTCTCCTATGGGCTCTCTGCGCCGCCGCCGGATGGCTTCTCCTCCGCGACCAGTTCCAGCAGACCCTCACCCTCCTCCTCATTCCAGCCTGGATCGCCTGCGAGTGGGCCGACGGTGCCCAGAATTACACCGTCGCCAACACATACCTTGCCCGCGCCGGTCTCGTCCTCGCCATCGTCTACCTCGCCGCCTTCCTGCGCTCCCGCCGCCGCGCCGTCTTCGGCATTCTCTTCGCCGCCGGAGCCATTCTCGCCCCGGTCTCGATCGGCTTCCTCGCCGAAGAGGCCTGGAGGAACAACTCCTTCCTCTCACAAACCGGCTTCCTCCCCGTATCCGGCCAGATCCTGGCAGCCGCCCTCATCCTCGCCGTGATCGCCTGCGGCTGGCTGGCCGACCGTCGCAGCGCACCACCCGCGGCCATCGCAGCGGCGCTCGCCTACGCACTCCCCTGGGCTCAGGCGGTTCAAAACGGCGGCACGCTCGCCCATCCCTGGACCACATCCGAACCCAACCTCCTCGCTTACGCTCTCGTCGCCGCCTCCGCCGTCTTTCTCGTCTGGTGGGGCGTCCACATCCTCAGCCCGGCCCTGGTGAACTACGGCATTGTCGCCTTCGCCCTCACCGTCGCCTGGTTCTACTTCTCAAGCGTCATGGACAAGCTCAATCGCTCCCTCGGCCTCATCGTCCTCGGAGTCCTCTTTCTCGCCGGCGGATGGGCCCTCGAGCAGACCCGGCGTCGCCTGGTAAACGCCATGTCTATAAGCGCGACGCCCGAGGTGAACCCATGAAACCCCTCCGCGCCGCCGTCATCCTCACCCTCGTTCAGTTTCTTCTCGTCCTCAGCATCGCGGGCAAGTACCTCTACGAGCGCCACACCCGCCCACGCGTCTGGGTCCGCGCCGGAACCTGGGATCCCAACACCCCGCTCCGCGGCCGCTACCTCTCCCTTCAACTCCTCGCCGATGCCTGCGCTCTCCCCCGCGACCCCGCCCATCGCCGTCCAGGCTATCGATTCCCGGATGGACGCGTCGGCCCCGGCTTCTGGAGCTGGAACGCGTCCCTCGAATTCAACGACGGCAAGTACCAGGCCCGGCTCGCCGACCGCAGACCTGCCACCCAGCTCATTACCCTGTCGGAAGGCCAGCCCTGCGATCGTGTCCCCACCCACGTCACCGTACCCCTCTACATCCCAGACACCGCCAAAACCCCACTCCCCCTCAAGCCCGGCGAAGACCTATGGGTCGAAGTCACCGTCCCCAAAACCGGCCCACCCCGGCCCATCCAGTTAGCCCTGTCCACCCTCGGCCGCTTCACCACCATCCACTTCAACTAAGCCAACCCCGGCCTCAGCCGGTGAAACCCCGTAGCCTCCTGGTAAGCCCTCGCGAAAGACGCCACTCGCGCATCGCTATATAAAGCCCCAAGAAACGTAAGACTCACCGGAGTCCCCGGCCCACCAACATTCTCCGCCGCCCCATCCTCCGTCACCCTCGGCACAGGAGCATCCTCCCCTCGCACCCCATTCGGCACAATCACCGCCGGCTGCCCCGTCAGATTCGTCGCCGACAACTGCGTCCCCGAAGAAGGCGTCACAATCACGTCCACCGTCTTGAACAACTCCGCCATCAGCCCAACAGCCAGCGTCCGGGCCCGCATCGCCTGCACATAATCCACCGCCGAATAAAACCGCGCCACCCGAAACGTATTCGGCCAATCCCCGGCTTTCTGCCCCGTCAGCAGCCCATCCTGCCCACTCCGCGTCAACTCGTCAAAAGCCGCCGCAGCCTCCGCCTCCAGCACCGGCACAATCGACCCGAACGGAAACTTAGGCATCTCGACGGGGATAAGCGCAACCCCCATCGCCCTAAGCTTCTCCACCGCCGCAACGTTGTATTTCAAGTCATAGCTCTGCCTCGCCAGAAACTCCCGCCGCCCCGCCACCCTCCCCCGATAAGCCTCCATCTCCGCCGCCGTCGCCCCCACCGGCTCCTTCTCCTCCTCGTCAGCCTTCGGAGCCTCGAAAGCCGCCTTGAAGTACCCCACCCGCAGCGTCTTCCAGTCGAACTCCGCATCCCAATTGAAGCTCGCGTCCTTGACCGAAAGATCCTTCCCATCCGGCCCATAAATCGCCGACAACACCATCGCGCAGTCCTCCACCGACCGGCAGATCGGCCCGATCTTATCCATCGACCACGTCAGCGCCATCGCTCCCGTCCTCGGAACCAGCCCAAAACTGGGCCGCAACCCCGTCACCCCACACCTGGTCGAAGGCGAAGAGATCGACCCCAGCGTCTCCGTCCCGATCGCAAACCCCACGCATCCCGCCGCCACCGCGCTCGCGCTCCCCGCCGACGACCCGCTCGACCCCTGCCTCACATTCCACGGATTCCTCGTCCGCCCCCCAAACCACAAATCCCCCGAAGCCAGCGCCCCCATCGACAGCTTCGCCACCAGCACCGCCCCCGCCTCATCCAGTCGCCTCACCACCTCCGCGTCGTAATCGAAGCTCTGCTCCTCGAACCCACCCGCCCCCCACGTCGTCCTGTACCCCTTCACCGCCAGCAGATCCTTCGCCCCCCACGGAATCCCGTGCAGCGGACCCTTATACCGTCCCCCCGCAATCTCCCCATCCGCCGCCGCCGCCCGCTCCATCGCCCGAGCCTCCGTCAGCGTAATCACGCAATGCAGCCGCGGATCGAACCGCTTCAACCTCTCCAGGTACATCTTCGTCAGCCCAACCGACGTCACCTTCTTCGTCCGCACCAGCTCTGCCAGCTCCCGCACCGTGGCAAACGCCAGCCCATCCGACGTCCCCTCCAGCCCCGCCCCGATCGCAATCCCCCCCACCCCCGGAGCCTTGCTGATCCGCGCCGCCTTCCTCGCCGCATCCACCCGCATCCAACCCGGTACCGGATCGAACACCACCGCCGGAGCCACCGCATTCGGAATCCCCAACCCCCGAATCCGCTCCACATGCCCCCGCTGCTCCTCGAGCCCCCCGGTTTCGCCATCCCCGAGCATCATCGCAATCTGCTCCTGCGTCACCCTGACGCCCGCGATCCCCGCCGCCCCCTCGATCATCGCCCCCGTAATCTTCGGCAACCCCTCCCCCGCCGCCCCCTGCCCCTCAACCCGCCCCACCATCCCGAGCAGCACCCCCGGCAGCAAAGTCCCCCCAAACCCCGCCGCCGAACAAGCCGCAAGAAACCGCCGCCGCGTCGAAGACGCAACCGAAGAAGAAACAGACGTATCGCTCATGGACGCATTATTGCATCCTAAAGACAGCGTCCGATCTAACCCCCTAGTCAGTCGCCCTGCTTTTTCCAACAAATCGCCAGCCAAGCTAACACATCACTCGAAATCATATCGAGCTAAGAGGCTTACCTCACTCTTTGACTAATTTCTGCGAACCTCTGCTTGGGCGCCAGTCCTTTACATAAAGAACATCTACGTTATCTAGCGCGATTGCGCTACGGCTTCTAAGGATAGAAGCGGTCTCGGATCCATACTTGTCGATTTCATCTAACGCTATGAACGATTGCTTATTCGAATTTAGATATATCTGAATAAGTCTTGAGACAGAATCATTTTCAATGTTTTTGAAGAGGAGCGTATCGTGCACGACTACTGGAAGCACCGTCGCTTGAAAGACAGTTAGGTCGAGCACGACAAGGCTAGAGTAAGCAACGCCGGTGCCTGTATCGTCATATACTTTGAACTTATAGCTCTTTTCTTGGAGAGTGAGTTCAGGGCTCTTGCGCTCCCCGCCAAACACGGACGTCACAACTCTCCGCATTCCATCGTTGACCGTATCTTCGACGATCTGAAGGACATTTTTCTTTTCTAGAGCAAGCTGCTCCTGAAGTTCACCTAACCTCGTTTTAAGGGCACTCTCGTCATCGAATATTTGATTCACTCCACGTGTGTTATCAAGTTCCACCGATACCCTGTAGACGTGTTCGACGAGTGCATTGGGTTGCTCAACGGAACTAAGAGTTTGCGACATGCCAATATCAATTTCCGCAATCGCACCATCTATTCGGGATATCTCCAAATCAAGTTGAGCCTCAGACTCCTGAAGCTCGGTTCTCAATAGACGAGCAACATCACGATGGAAATCTTCGACTTTCTCCAGTCGATCTTTGCTTATCTCCGGGAAGAAATTTATGAGGTCGCGGAAACTCTCACTTCGTATGACCCTGCTTCCGTTTAGGTTACCCTGAACTCTTTGAAGACGACTCGCTAAGGACAACCGCTGCGCGAGCAGCTGATCTTTCTGAAGCTTGAGTTGCAGAACTTCCTTATTCACGACTTCAGAGAGGTTAGTAGCGTACCTTGCGAGGTTGAGACGAATATCTGCCATCTCCCTCTCTAGCTCATTTATCCGTTTGTCGTTTTCTTCATAAGCTCGCTTACTGATCTTCGGGACAAAATCATACTTTCGCGCTTGTCTTAGCGCTTCTATTTGACCCTCCGCGGCGCTCAGTTGCTGTGTGACATCTCTAATTGCACTATATCTGTCAAAAGTCTTTAAAAGAATGTCGACGCACTGACCCGCTGCCTGTCGTTGATCTAAATTTAGCGGCCTCTCCACGGAGAGGTTATCCTTGCCCCATACACGGATGTAGAGGCCGACAAGCGCTCTGAAACTTAGATCGGGCAGGGAGATCTTATATGCCTGCTTGAGGAAGGCGGTGTACTCCTGAAGTGAAATAGGAGGGCCAGGACTGTAGGTCTCGTCGCAAATGTAAACAAGCGAGGGTTCAAAAGTGCCGCGACGAAAGCGATGATCCTGCTCCTCAAATCTAAAAGCGAAGGAGTAATCATGATGACCCAATTCAGGAATTAAATCGGTATTGTGGCTTAGAAGATCACTGCCGCCGAAGCAAAAATCGATGACCATCAGCAAGGTCGATTTACCAATCGAATTTGTTGCATTGTCATCCCCAAGGATGACGTTAAGGCCAATCTTGAATTGCACCACTTTCTTGCGAAACTGCTCAGAACGGATCTCAAGGAGCATAATTCACAACCCTAGTCGTAACATTAACGTCAATTCGGCCAAGAATGTACAAGGTGTCTAGGGTTAAAAGGAACTGGTCTAAGCTCTCGAACTGGTCTGCCACTTTGTGATACAGAGTAATCAGATCCATGCCTTCCACCCGCACTTTCAGTATCACGCCTAGGTGACCGAGGGCTGATTCCTTAAGCGATATCGCTTTGTTCGGTGTGATCAATCGAAGACCTCGCAATTTTGCACGAAAAAAGACGCGATGATCTCAGGAGCATCAAAGCTATGCGAAGCAGTGTTACTCCTAAGCCAAAGAACAATATTTAAGAAAATCTCTGGCTGCGAAAGCCCGAGGCTCTTCTGCTTTTTGTAAAACGATCTCACCTGCGTATAAATAACTTCAGACGCCATTGGCGTCTGCATCTCGAGGTCGCGAAAGCCGCGCTTGATATGTGAGTAGTAGTCCGCGACGTGATGCTTGATTTTTCGACGCGTCGGCCCTGGGAGCGAAGCGTCGAATTTCTGATCGAGACTCTTTGCATCGAATTGCAGGTTGTTGGTGTTCTCGTCCGAGAAGTCAACTTCTCCAAGGAGCGAAATAACTTCATCAATCGACGCTTCTAATTGGTAGTCCCCACGAAGGCTTCGCTGCATCTGCTGACGGAGAATGCTGATCTTGATCGCAGCTAGCTGCTCATATTCTTCGCGAGTGCGGGGTTTGTCGAATTGACTATGACATCTTGCACATAGAGGAATTTGATTATCCGGATGGTTCACTTCAGAATGCAGTCGCGCCACTTCCTTGAGCTCTTCAATTTCCTCTGGAGTGGGATTGAGCGGGTAAATATGCGCGAGTTGATAGTTTTTGTAGTCATGATTTCTTTTTGTGTAAAAGAGTGGAGCATCGCAGAGGGGACAGTATCCCCCAACCTGCGTAGTGAGCGACAATTCTTCAGACTTGGTGTAGGCTCGCCGTGCGTTCGTCAATCCGCGTTCCTGAAGGAGAACATATTGGAAGTCGCAGAATAGCACCAGTCGCAAAGCATCATGGACGGAGATTTCGTTGAGGGCCGTCAGTCCTAGAGATCGCTGGAAAATAAAGTTGTGAAATTAGGCCCGTTTTTACGGGCAAATTTGCATGTCAAGCCCCAAAACAACGTAACCTGATCATTCCAAGGTACTTAGTACCGGTCCTGTTTACCCCCTCCAAAAGCGTAGAATTAAAACAGTACAAAGAAAAACCCAACAAAGGCCGTGGGGACGGTCTATACGGGTCTAACCATCTTAGATTGCAGCAAGGTACTCGCACCACCTCAGGCAAACAACTGCGCGGCGGGGCCAACGCCGCAAGTCTCTCCTGCACAGCAGCCACGCCCCGGGAAGCGGGTCGGCCATCATCAGGCCAACCGGCACCAGGACACCGGCCGCAGCAAGAAAAGCCGACACGAAAGCCCCGGCACCGCCAAAACACCGGCTAAGTCCTTTGCTATCTGATATCTAGGGTGTAAGTCCTTTCGAATGATATATTTGCAGCTGTTACTAAGCTGCAAGTCCATCATTCGAAACAGCTTACACCCCGACAGTGGGGAGGGGGGGTACCCCCTCAGAACGCAGTAAAAAGAACGCAGCAAAAAGGGCCACCGCGCAAGCGATGACCCTTGAGAAAGTTGAAACCTGAGGCAAAGGCCTAAATATCCAGGTTCTTCACATCCAGCGCATTCTCTTCGATGAACTTGCGACGGCTCTCGACATCCTCGCCCATCAGCGTCGTAAAGATCTCCTCGCACGCCGCGATATCTTCGAGCTTCACCTGCATCAGCGTCCTGCGTTCCGGATCCATCGTCGTCTCCCAGAGCTGCGGAGCCGTCATCTCGCCCAGACCCTTGTACCGCTGAACCTGGTACTCTTTCCGTCCCTGCTCGATGACATACTCGAACACCTCGCGAACGTTCGTCTTCTCCACCGGATCCTGGTTCACCCGGCTTGAACGCTTCGCCGCAGGTTTCGCCTCAGCCACCGTCCCCGGAGCAGCAGCAATCGTCTCGTTCACGCCCTCTTCCGACGCCACCTCTTCCGCCTCGTCCTGAGCCTCCTGCGCCACGGCAGCCGCCGTCTTCGCAGCATACGAGATCAGGAACGGAGCCTGCAGCTTGTCCTTGATCTGCGAGTATTTGCTCAGCAACAACCGGCTCTCAGCCGCATTCGCCAGCGCCCAGTCGATCTTCCGCTCCGCGCCCTGCGAATCCGTAAAGCTGACCGACCACGTCTGGTGCTCTTCATCGAAGAAAGGCTCGCCGACGGCCCGGAACTGAAACTCCTTCTCGACCGCAAGCAGCCTCTCCCGCATCGCATCCAGCTTCTCGCGCGTCTGAAAATCCGCCTTCAAAGCTGGGGCCGCCCCCTCATGCGCGAACAGCGCAACGAAGTCCAGCAGAACCCGCTCATTCCGAAGTCTCTTCTGAACCTTATCCAGGAACCCGAGATACTCATTGAGCTGCTGCATAAACCCAGTCAATTCAGCACCTTCGATCTTCGCAGCTCCTTCTCCGTACGTCAGAACCATTCCATCGGAAGCGCGCTTCACCATCACATTCACGTATTCGCGCTCATCCTTGATGTACTGCTCGAACTTGCCTTTCTTGATCCGGAAAAGCGGAGGCTGAGCAATGTACACATGACCACGCTTGATCAACTCCGTCATGTGCCTGAAGAAGAACGTGAGCAGAAGCGTCCGAATGTGCGATCCGTCAACGTCAGCATCCGTCATCAGGATCAGCTTCCCGTAACGCAGCTTGGAAGCATCGAAGTCGTCTTTCCCGATCCCGCATCCAAGCGCGGTAATCATCGCCCGGATTTCCTCGTGCCCAAGCATCTTGTCGTAACGAGCCTTCTCGACGTTGAGGATCTTACCCTTCAGCGGCAGAATCGCCTGGAACCGACGATCCCGTCCCTGCTTGGCCGTTCCACCAGCCGATTCACCCTCAACCAGGTACAGCTCGCATCGATCAGGCTGTCTCTCCGAGCAATCGGCAAGCTTCCCAGGCAAACCGCCACCATCGAGCGCACCTTTCCGCCGCGTAAGGTCTCTCGCCTTCCGTGCAGCTTCTCTCGCACGTGCCGCATCGATTGCCTTGTTGATGATCTTCTTCGCCACCTGCGGATTCTGCTCAAGGAACGCGCCAAGCCGCTCGTTGACGAACGCCTGGACGATTCCCCCGATATCCGAGTTCAGCTTGCCCTTCGTCTGGCCCTCGAACTGAGGCTGCGAGAGCTTGACGGATATAACAACCACGAGACCTTCGCGAACGTCATCGCCCGAGAGGTTCTCCTTCACATCCTTGAACAGCCCAAGCGACTGACCAGCCGCATTGATCGTCCGAGTCAGCGCCGTCTTGAACCCTGAGAGATGCGTTCCGCCATCGACCGTATTGATGTTGTTGGCGAACGTGAACACCGTCTCCGAGTAAGCGTCGTTGTACTGCAGCGCAATCTCCATTGCCACGTTGTCACGCTCAGCCTCCATGTAGATCGGCTTCTCGTGCAGCACTTGTTTGCCCTTGTTGATGTGCTTGATGAACTCGGCAATTCCACCCGCGTACTTGAAGAGCTGGCTCTTCGCCTCACCCGTCTTCGCATCCGTCGTGCGCTCATCGGTCAGCGTAATCTCAAGACCCTTGTTGAGGAACGCAAGTTCCCTCAGTCTCTGCGCCAGCGTGTCATAGCTGAACTCGGTGACGGTAAAGATCGTCTTGTCCGGCAGGAAGTGGACCTTCGTCCCCTTGCGCTTCGTCGGACCCATCTTGCGCAGCGTGCTGATCGGAGCACCCTTGGAGTAGTCCTGCTCCCAAGCGTGGTCGTCACGCCAGATCTCGACGTCGAACTCCTCGCTCAGCGCATTGACGCAGCTCACACCAACGCCGTGCAGACCACCCGAAACCTTGTAGTTCGACGCATCGAACTTTCCACCCGCATGCAGCATCGTCAACACGACCTGCACCGCCGGCATCCGCTCCCCGTTGATGACCTTGTCATCCACCGGAATCCCGCGTCCGTCATCGACCACCGTAATCGAGTTATCGACATGGATCGTCACATCGATCCGCGTAGCATGACCACCCAGCGCCTCGTCGACCGAGTTGTCCACCACCTCGTACACCAGGTGGTGCAAGCCCTGTTCGCCCGTTGACCCGATATACATCGCCGGACGCAACCGAACCGCCGCAAGTCCCTCGAGCACGGTAATATTTTCAGCCGAGTAACCGCCGCCTTGCTTCGGTGCGTCAGCAACGTTGGAGGGAACATCAGGAACAGGCTGCACGGAAGGGACGGACGTCGATGCCATAGATCTCCAGAATTCTTGGTGGCAGGCGAAGAATTCGCTTCGCAAGCTCTCGAGGAACTTTTGCCTGGCCCGCGTAAAGTGTTTCAAAACAACAGCTTACCCGCGACGAGGACGCTCCTGCGCTAGCTCAAGTATACCACGGGGCATAGCTTCGTCCGATGTCCGTCGGCGGGGCGCGGCAAGCAGCGAAATGACCTTTATCAGTGTTTTCTCGAAAAATGGGCAAAACTCGCGTGTCAAGGGCCGATATCGCCTAAGTCCCTAAAAGCAAAGGGAAAAGTCGGTGTCCTTTTAGTTTCGGTCCATTCGATAAAATAATAGCTAGAGAGAAGAACATCCGCCGCCCCAGGGCGCCGCGGACTTTCGCCACCTTGACATTCGATTTGACAGCGAGCTAAGTCCTTTATTGACTAATATTTACGCGTAAGCTGTTTATTTTGATACGCTTGCGGCAAGCGCATCCACCTAAGCGTTTCATAATAAACGACTTATGCGACAAGTATGGGGAGGGGGGGTGCCTCTGCAGAGTATAAAATTGGCTTGATAGCCGCGAGCTCTCGCCGCCTCGAGTAGGCGTTCTCCCACGAAACCTCTGCTACACTGAAAGACGTTGCCGAAATCACCAGGCAGCACTATCGCTTCCACTCGTTAGGAACACAATGCCAAAGCAGAAGACACACAGCGGCGCGGCGAAGCGCTTCAGCAAGACCGCCAGCGGCAGGTTCAAGCGCGGGCAGTCCAAGATGCGTCATATCCTCACCTCAAAGCAGACCAAGACCAAGCGCAAGCTCGGTGGCGCTGCTCTGATCTCGGTGGCGGATACCCCGAAGATTGCCCGTATGCTTCCCTACGCGTAAAGCGAGGGAAGAAAGAGTTTTTCAGATCGAGCCGTCCGGTAAAACCGGCGAAGGGCCAGAAAGCGAACCCGGCCCCTGGAAGTCCCGGATGGGACCTCCACCGAGATTTGAAGTTGCAGAGCGCGTGAAGAGGCCACCCTTACCTCCAGCCGCTAAACGAAGTACGCAAAAGGAGATTGTGTCATGCCCCGTGTTAAACGGAGTACTAAGCGCAGCGACCGCCGCAAGAAGATTCTCAAGCGTGCGAGTGGCTACTTCCTCACCAAATCCAAGCTCTACCAGGCAGCGCAGGAAGCCGTCGAGCGCGGACTCATGTTCGCCTACACCGGGCGCAAGCAGAAGAAGCGCCAGTATCGCGCTCTTTGGATCGTTCGTATCAACGCCGCCTGCCGCATCAACGGCATGAGCTACTCGACGTTCATCAACGGCCTCAAGCGCGCGGGGAACACGCTTGATCGGAAGATCCTAGCCGACATCGCCGCCAACGACCCAGCCGGCTTCACGGCCCTGATCGCCCAGGCGAAGGCCGCTCCGAAGACCGAGCCGAAGATTAAGGCTGCCGCGTAGCATTCTTTGCCTGGAATCGAAAGGGCACGGCTTCGGCTGTGCCCTTATTCCTTTCGGCCATTACTCGCGCCGGGGTGATGACTTCCGTTTATCGAAGGCACACCCTGTATCGGGTATGCTAGGATCATGCCGCCTACAACACCCCCCAATGGCCTCCCCGACGCCCCCGCGCCTTTTGAGTCCTGGGGTCGTTACCCCACATACCAGGCGAAAGTTCTCCCGGTTCACTGGCAGAACGATTTTCCCAAGGTCGCCGCAGGCATCCATGACGGAGCCCTTCCCGTCGGCATGGGCCGCAGTTATGGCGACTCCTGCCTGTTGAAGGATGGAAACCTCCTCGTCACCACGAGCATGAATCGCCTGCTCTCCTTCGATACCACTACCGGCCTTCTGACGGCCGAAGCCGGAATCACCCTTGGCCAGATCCTAGACTTCGCCGTCCCCCTCGGATTCTTTCTGCCCGTAAGTCCTGGAACGAAGTACGTCACGCTTGGCGGGGCGATCGCCAACGACATCCACGGAAAGAACCACCACGTTGCCGGCACCTTCGGCTGTCACGTCACCCAGTTTGAACTCGTCCGCTCGGATGGCTCTCGTCGCCTCTGCAGCCCGACCGAGAACCCGGACTTCTACGCCGCGACCATCGGCGGCCTCGGTCTCACCGGCTTCATCTCCTGGGCAACGCTGCGTCTGCGTCCCATCGTCTCGCGCATGATCGACTATGAGGGGATCCAGTTCCACGGCATCGACGAGTTCCTCGACATCACCCGGCAGAGCCAGCATGTCGAGTACACCGTCTCCTGGGTGGATTGCGCCTCCACCGGCAAAAACTTCTGCCGCGGCGTCTTCATGCTCGGCGATCACTCGAAGGTGCCGGCCGAGCTGAAGCCGTCTCCTGAGCCGAAGCTGATCTTTCCCTTCGACGCACCCGGTTTCGCGCTGAATCACACCACGGTCTCCCTGTTCAACACCGTCTTCTTTCACAAGCAGATCAAGGCTCGCGTGAAGGCGCTCCAGGACTACGAACCCTTCTTCTATCCTCTGGACAAGGTTCTCCGCTGGAATCGCCTTTATGGCAAGCGCGGACTGCTGCAGTTCCAGTACGCCATCCCGTGGGAGAACGCACGCGAAGGAACCGTCGCGATCCTGGGTGAGGTCGCAAAGTCCGGCCTCGCAAGCTTCCTCGCCGTACTCAAGGCTTTCGGAGATGTCCCGTCGCCGGGCCTGATGAGCTTCCCGCAGCCCGGCATCACGCTCGCGCTCGACTTTCCCATCAAGCCGGACGTGACGTTCCCGCTCTTCGAGCGACTGGCCGACATGACACGCGACTTTGGCGGCCGTCTCTATCCGGCCAAGGACGCGGCCATGACCGCCTCGCAGTTTCAGACCTTTTATCCCCAGTGGGAGCAGCTGGCCCGCTTCCGCGATCCCCTCATCACCTCCAGCTTCTGGGAGCGCGTTACCGGAGACAAACTCGCCTTATGACCACGAACGGTTCTTCGTACGGTTCAACGACCGCCCCGACCGCACTCGCCGCCAGCCAGCAAGGTGAAGCTCCTATCCTTGGCGCACGGAAGAAGATTCTCGTCCTCGGCGCCACCTCCGGCATTGCGGAGGCCACGTGCCGCATCTGGGCTCGCCAGGGTGCGAGCCTATTCCTCGTAGCCCGTAACGCCGACAAACTCGCCGCCGTTGCCGCCGATCTGCGCGTACGCGGAGCCGCCTTCGTCGATACCGCCGTTGCCGACCTCGATGACACCGAGGGGCATCCCGCCCTCCTTGCCCACGCTATCAACTCGCTCGCCGGCATGGACGTCGCCTACCTTGCGCACGGAGTCCTCGGCGACCAGACGGCCGCCGAGCAGGACTTCAATACCGCTGCCCAGATTCTTCACACCAACTTTGTCGCGCCGGTCTCGCTCCTGACGTGGCTGGCGAACTATTGTGTCCAGCGCCACGCCGGCGTGCTTGCTGTAATCTCATCCGTTGCCGGTGACCGCGGACGCAAGTCGAACTATCTCTACGGCTCCTCGAAGGCCGGCCTCTCGGCGTTTCTCGGAGGGCTCCGCAATCGGGTGGACCGCGAAGGTGTCACGGTGCTAACGATCAAACCTGGTCCGGTCAAGACAGCGATGACCAGCACGATGAAGGGAAGCGAGAAGTTCGCCGACGTCGACAAGGTGGCACAGACGATCGTCAACGCCGTCGACAAGCGCGTTGACAACCTCTACGTGCCGTTTCAGTGGCAGCCCATCATGTTCGTCATTCGCAATATTCCGGACCGGATCTTCAAGAAACTGAACCTCTAACAGGCGGTTCCCCGAAAAGCGGTCCGGACGGATCCTTCGCGAAAGCCGTCGTATCCGGTGCCACCGGTACCCTTTCGAACCAGCATCGGCTATAGCCAGACAATCGTGACCGGAGCGAGCGGCAAATTCTCCCGCACTACAAAAAACTACTGCTGTTGCTGCGCCATTTGCTGCTGACGGGTGGGTGTAGGCGGCTGTTCTGGCAGAGCCTGCGCCTTCTCGACAAGGATCGACCAGTCCTCAGGCACCGGTAGTTCCTGATCGAGCGACGGCGTTCCAATCGAAGGAGTGACCCTTACAGCTACGCTCAATTGGCTCTTCGCGCGCCCGCGAAAGATCCCATGCGTCGGTGGAACATCCGAATAATCGCGCCCAATCGCCGTCCGAATGTGTCTTTCACCAGCTAAAAGACTGTTTGTCGGATCGAAGCCAACCCAGCCGTACCCCGGGATAAGCGCTTCAACCCAAGCATGCGTCGCTGACTCCGACGAGCGGTCGCTTCGGTCTTCGTGGAAGAGATATCCGCTCACATACCGGCAGGGAATCCGCAGCTTGCTCCGCACCAGCGTGATCATGATGTGGGCAAAATCCTGGCAAACCCCGGTCCGACTCGTCAGCGCGACGTCGATGGGCGAATCGACCTTGGTCGACTTCGGCACATAATCGAAGTAGTCGTAGATCTGCTGATTTAGCTCATGCAGGCACAAGAGCGGATCGTCCGTCCGCTCGACGCCGAGATGCTTTGCGAGTTCATCGAGCGCCGAGGTCGGTGCCGTGAACTCGCTCGGAAACAGCATTTCCCAGTAGTCGCCGACCTCGACCATCGCATCAAGTTCCGACCAGGCAGCCGGAGTGAGAGAGGCCGGAACGAGGACCGGGGCCTGCATGTCCACGAGCGATTCCGCGACGATCACCAACTGTCCATGTTGTCCTGGGATATCGAAGTGATGCACGTGGTTCGCAAGGTGATCGCGATAGCTGAAGACGCGGCAGCGCGGGCTTACCGACAGATGGAACGTGAGGCAGCGCTGGTTCTGGTCGCTGCGCGGATGCATCCGCGTCTCCATCATGCTTTCGCTAACCGGCTTGTCGTACAGAAACTTCGTCAGATGCCGAATCGAGTAATACATTGCATCTCCTGTCGCATGCAGCTAGCCCGCGAGTGCTGCCTGAATCGAATAGTCCACGTACAGTTCGTAGATGGTGTTGTGGATCTCGCCGCACTGCGTCTGGATGGCCTGGAGATAGGCGATGACGTCCTGCTTCAGGATCTCGTCGACGCTGCTGTAGCTGAGCGAAGCCTGGAGTCGTCCTGCGAGTCGCCGCAGAGGCTCGGCGTGGCTGATGGCGCTCTCCTTATCGATCGCGATAAGCGAGCGCTGGAGCGAGTCGATCGCGAATCGAAGGGAGTGCGGAAACTCCTCATCGAGGAGAAGGAATTCGAGGATGCGGTCCGGCGTCAAATCGGCTGTGTACACCTTGCAATACGCTTCAAAGGCTGTTGCGGAGCGGAGCAGGCCCATCCACTCGAGGTACTCGTTTCCGTCGCCGGTGACCTCGGGGGCGCTCCATAGATCCTCGTGGTACGCCTCGAGAAGCAAGGCTGTTGCGGCGGCCCGTTCGATGTATCGGCCGACCTGGATGAACTGCCAGCCTTCGCCGTGACTCATCGTCGAGTCACTTACACCCTGGAACTGGTGGACGGCTTCCATCACCTGTTGCAGGAACTCGGTCGGCTGCTCGGTGCCAGTCATCTTGTCGAAGCGCAGGTTCGGGCCAGTCACTTCGAGGTAGAGACTGTTCAGCCGATGCCACTGCTCGGTGGAAATCTGCTCGCGGACATGGCGGGCATTCTCACGCGCCGAGATGATGCAGGAGATGATGGAGCCCTTGTACTGCGTGTCGAAGGTGAGGGTGCGAGTGAGCTCGTAGGGGTCGCCGGTCCACTCGACCTCCTTCGGATTCCCGAGCGCCTGCAAGACGCGCTGCCAACGCTTCTCGGCGCTCGATTCGCTTTCGTCGAGCATAAGGTTGAGGTTGACATCGAGCAGGCGCGTCGTATGCTCCGCCCGCTCGAGGTACCGGCTCATCCAGTAAAGACTATCCGCCACGCGTGAAAGCAAATCGGCTCCTCTGTGGTTCTATCGAACGCTTCAGTTACTGGCTCAGGACCCAGGTGTCTTTGCTGCCGCCGCCCTGGGATGAGTTCACTACGAGGGATCCGTCCTTGAGGGCGACGCGGGTGAGGCCACCAGGGACGATCGTGACCTTGTCGCCGTAGAGGACGTAGGGACGAAGGTCTACGTGGCGCGGTTGGAGTTCGTCGCCGATGAGGCAGGGGGCGCGGGAGAACGAGATCGTCGGCTGTGCGATGTAGTTGCGTGGATCAGCCTCGATCTTGCGGGCAAACTCCTCGCGCTCGGCGACGCTGGCCTGAGGGCCGATCAGCATGCCGTATCCTCCGCTTTCACCGACGGCTTTTACCACGAGCTTGTCGAGGTTCGCGAGAACGTAGTTCCGTTCCTTGGGCTTGGTCAGGAGATACGTTTCGACGTTCTTCAGGATCGGCTCTTCGGTGAGGTAGTACTTGATGATGTCCGGCACGTAGGCATAGAGAGCTTTGTCGTCGGCTACGCCGGTTCCGAAGGCGTTGGCCAGGGTGACGTTTCCGGCGCGATAGGCGTTGAAGAGTCCGCTGACTCCGAGGATCGAGTCGGCTCGGAAGGCGAGTGGGTCAATGAAGTCGTCGTCGACGCGGCGGTAGATTACATCTACGCGGCGGAGGCCACTCGTGGTGCGCATATAGACGATATTGTCGTGGGTGACGAGATCGCGGCCTTCGACCAACTCGATTCCCATCTGGCGAGCGAGATAGGCATGCTCGAAGTAGGCCGAGTTGAAGACGCCTGGGCTCAGCAGGACAATGTTCGGTTCGGGACGTCCTTCGGGAGCGAGCGAGCGAAGCGTGCCGAGCAGCGCCTGAGTGTAGTGCTCGATTGGGCGAACGTTGTAGCCGCGGAAGAGCTGGGGGAAGATCCGCTTCATCACGCGGCGGTTGGTGAGCATGTAGCTCACGCCGCTGGGGACGCGCAAGTTGTCTTCGAGGACGACGAACTCGCCGTTTTCGAGGCGGATGAGATCTGTTCCGCAGACCGCGATATAGACGTTGCGCGGAACCTGGAGGCCGATCATCTGACGGCGAAACTGCTTGCAGCTATAAACGACCTCGCGGGGCACGATGCCGTCGTCGAGGATCTTGCCTTCGTTATAGATGTCTTTGAGGAAGAGGTTCAGGGCGGTGATGCGCTGGGTCAGGCCACGCTCGACCGTTGCCCACTCCGCGCTGGTGATGATGCGAGGCAAGAGGTCGTAAGGGAAGATCCGCTCCGTGCCTTCTTCGCGGCCGTAGACCGTGAAGGTGATTCCCTGGTTCAGGAAGCTCAGGTCGGCGGACTGTTTTCTCCGCTGCAGCTCGTTCTCCGGCAGGGACGTAAAGTGTTCGAGCAGAGGTTCGTAATGCGAGTGAAGCTCGTCGGCGCTCTGGAACATCTCGTCATAGGCATGATCCAGCTTGTAGTTTTTCAAGGCTGGATGTCCGAATTGGGGAGACGTGGATGAGGTCATGAGGTTCCCTGAGTATAAGTCAGGTATTCCATTGCGGAAACGAAAAGCAGTTCGTCCCAAAGGTGGGAGGGCGAAGATCGCGGAATCCGCGTAGATTTAGGTGTGCTTAACGCGTGTTCCCGCCTCTCTGCTTCCCGTTTTCTTGCTGTCTTGCTGGTCTTGCTTGCCCTCCCGCTCCGGTCGGCCGAGGCTTATTCGGTGCTCTCGCACGAGGAGGTGGTGGATATGGCGTGGCTCGCCACCATCGTGCCGATGCTCAAAGCGCGTTTTCCAGGCATCTCGGACGCGGATCTCGTGATGGCTCATGGATACGCTTATGGCGGGTCGGTGATACAGGACATTGGCTACTACCCGTTCGGCAGTCCGTACTACTCCGACCTGCTGCACTATGTTCGTACAGGGGATTTCGTCTCGGCGCTGATACGCGAGTCGCATGACGCGAACGAATATGCCTTTGCGCTTGGAGCGCTCGCACACTACTGCGGCGACGTCTACGGCCATCCTGCGGTCAACATCGCGACCTCGGACGAGTTTCCCAAGCTCAAGAAGCGGTTCGGCCGCTCGGTGACGTACGACCAGGATAAGGTCGCTCACCTCCGGACCGAGTTTGGCTTCGACGTGGTCGAGGTAGCGCATGGGCGCTACTCACAGCAGAACTACCGTGACTTCATCGGATTCCAGGTCTCGAAGCCTCTCCTTGAAAGGGCGTTCCAGGAGACCTACGGCATCCCGATGGATTCGGTAATGAAGCACGAGGATCTCGCGATCGCGACCTATCGCAAGGCGGTCTCGAGCCTGATTCCGAAGATGACAACGGTGGCGCTCGTCAGCTACAAGGACCAGATCGAAAAGGAAAACCCTGGCTTCAACCGAAACAAGTTTCTCTATCGCCTGCGGCGGACCGAGTTCGAGAAGGAGTATGGACGGCAGTACGTCCATCCCGGACCGAAAACGAGGTTCTTCGCCTTTTTCGTGGCACACCTCCCCAAGATTGGCCCGCTAAAGGCGCTCAAGCTCAGCATTCCAAATGCAGACGAGCAGCAGATCTATATCAAGAGCGTCAATACGACGGTCGATTATTACAAGATCTACCTCGCACAGGTGACACCGCCTGAACCCGCGGTTCCCTGGCTTCCGGTTTATCCTTCTGCTCCTGAGAAACTGCTTGCTCCGGCTCACGTAGCCTCGAAGACGGTTTCCGATCAGCCAGCGGTCACTCCAGTTCCAACTCCTCCGATCCCGGCCACGCTCGCTGTTCCAGCGGCGGACCCGGCGATGCAGATGGCTGAACCGGCGAGCGTGCAGCGGGCCCCAGATTTGGCGGAGATTGACCTCGACACGGGGAATCCGTCACGGTTCGGCGAGTACCATCTGGCCGATGAAACCTATGCGCGTCTGCTGAACACGATCCTGCACGACGGCAAAGCGCAGTTCACGGCGGATGTGCAGCAGAGTTTCAAGGACTTCTATAGCGGTCCGCGCAATGAGCCCGACTGGTACAGAGCTTCGTCGAAGGATTGGACGAGCCTGCAGGCTGACCTTGTCATGTTAGACGCGCTGCTTCCGGTTCCGAAGGCCCCTACTCCGGCTCAGACGGGCGTCCCCGCGCCTTCTTCGGTGGTTCCGAGCGTTCAACCCTAGGTCTTGGGTCGCGGAACGGCCCTTTCGCTACGGGAGAGCCAGATATGCGGTTCCCATCCGGCCGCGGAAGAACTTCGATAGTCGCCAGAGGAGATCGGTCACGCTGGCCAAAAGCGCAATCTTGAAGCCGAGGTTGACGGCATAGTTGACGGTGGCGAGGCTGGCCAAGTCGACTGTGGGGCTCTTCGGGATGAACGTCATACGGGCCGAAACGAGAACAGCGGCAGTGACCGTGCTGATGGCTTGCGTGACCAAACCCATGGCTTCCTGTGCGCGCCGGGTGGTGACGAAGAGCGCGCGGAATTTTGCGGCGATCTGCGCGATGAGCAGCGCGACGATGACGAGATAGAAGACATGCCACTCGGGTGAGAGGCCGACGGGAACGCGATCGAGGTAGCCCCCTCCCGGACCTAGAATCAGGTACGGGTGCGAGGGTACTGCTAGCACGTATAGGACGAGAAAGCAGTGAAAAAGGCAGTCCGCGACACGGTTTGCCATGGGCTCCGGTCTGTTGGCCTTGTCTTCGTGGGACACGGGCGGTAGATCGTGGGGATCCCATTTGGTCCATGAGTTGGCAGAGACGCCTCCGTTGGTCTGCGCGTACTCGATTGCCGCGAATACGAGGGTGACGACGGCCCAGAACGTGATGAGGACCGGGGGGAACTGGAAGATGGCGCGCGCGATGGCTCCAACTAGGTCGCTTCCTTCCTGGTGAAAGAGGATCGTGGCAGAGCGGGCGACAGCGTAGATCAGGAGGACAAAGGGGAACGCTCGTCGAAGCGTCATCCAGTAGAAGGGGAAGACGGTGGGTCCGATGAGCTGGCGCTGTGGAAGGTAACGGGCGGCGACGAGGACCGGGCGGCCGTGGGCCTTTAGGATTGCGGCAACTTCGTCGTTCGCGAGGGGCGTGCCGGTCTCTTCTTCGCGGGCTTCGATCTGGGCCTCGAGGTTGGCGCGGAGTTCGGCGAGGGTGTCGTCTTTGCTGGCGGCCGGAAGGTAAGACCCAACGGCCTGGAGGTAGCGGTTGAGGAGATCGTCGTGGAAGGGCATGGTTAGCTCACTTTTTGGGTGTGGGATGTGCGGTTCAGGATTCCGTGCAGGGCCCGGTTGATTCCGTTCCACTCGGCAAGAAGATCGGTCAGGATGGTTTCGCCGGCGGGGGAGAGGCGGTAGAAGCGCTTATTTCGTTTTTCTTCTTCGCGCCACTCGCTGGTGAGGAGGCCCTGGGTTTCGAGCCTGCGGAGCAGTGGGTAGAGGGTGCTTTCCTCGATGGCGAGTCCTTCGTCGGCGAGAGCCTTGCGGAGGGTGTAGCCGTAGTGCTCCTGCTTGAGTTGCGCGAGCACGGCAA
This sequence comes from Granulicella sibirica, assembly GCF_004115155.1. NCBI lineage: Bacteria > Pseudomonadati > Acidobacteriota > Terriglobia > Terriglobales > Acidobacteriaceae > Granulicella > Granulicella sibirica. The sequence goes on along the minus strand of NZ_RDSM01000001.1, from coordinate 1,435,529 downwards.
GGATGAGGCAGCCACGCCTGAGTTCGAGCTTGAGGGAGTCGAAGAGGTCGGGTTGGAGGGCTGAAGTCATACTGTGCTGAACACACTGTATGGCGTACAGGATGTGGCGTCAAGTAACTCTTATTCGCGGCAGATTTAGAGTGGGAGTGTGATCTGGCGGACCTTGCTTCTCTCGCTCATTCCTCTTCGGTGCCTCTGCGCACAGGTTCCGAATCAACCGGATCGCGCTGCAGGGAGTTACCGGCTCAAGGTCGCTGTCGATGAGGTGAGCGTAACGTTTCACGTGGCTGATTCCCAAGGTCTGCCCATCAATGATCTGAAGCTGGATGAGGTCCGGCTTCTGGATAACGGCAAGCCCCCTCGGAGGATTCTTCGTTTCCAGTATCTGAAGGACTTTCCAATTCGCGCGGCGATCCTGATGGACACAAGTGGATCAATGCTTGGGGAGCTTGCGACTGATCGGGCGATCTCCACGAGGTACGCGCAGCGTGTGCTCAGACAGAAGACAGACCGAGCGCTTGTGATGGACTTCGGCTACCAGGCGGAGATCGTTCAGCCGTGGACGAGTGATGCAAGCTTGCTCGCCGCAGGGGTCAAACAGCGGGCCATGGGTGGGGTCAACCCCCGAGGCGGTACGGCGCTATTCGATACGCTGGAGCATATCTGTCGCATTGAGATTGGTTCGCTCGAACATGACGGCAGCGAGAACTTCATCCTGCTGTTCTCCGATGGAGAGGATACGGCGAGCTTCGCGACGCTGAAGCAGGTGGTGGGTACCTGCCAGAAGGCGAATACCGCAATTTACGCCTTCCACGCCAAGCCGAAGACCAGTTCGACCGGGCCGGCAACGCTGGCCGAACTTGCAGCGGAGACGGGTGGGCGGGTGTTTTTCAGTGACGCTTCGGAGGCCGAAGTCGATGAGGATTTGGAAATGATCGAGGCAGATCTTCGTAATCAATATAGGATCGTCTACCGGCCCACGGAGTTGAAGTGGGATGGGACGTTTCACCGGATCGAGTGGATGGGGTCGGACCGAGTGGACCGCGTGGTGATCCGGTCCGGGTACTACGCTCTGGAGCACTGATGAGGGCCGCATCGGGCGATGTGGCGTGTTTTCACGGAAGGCGATGGGGTCGCCCTGCTAAACTAGGAGTCGACGCGCATTTTTTCTCCTAGCGCCCACCCAAAGGACACACATCCGCAGTGAGCAATCCCACGATCGCCCCTATCTTCAACATCGCCATTATCGCCCACGTTGACCACGGCAAGACCACGCTGGTCGATGCGATGCTTCGTCAGTCCGGCACCTTCCGCACGAATGAGGCGGTGACCGACCGTGTCATGGACTCGAACGACCTGGAAAAAGAGCGCGGGATCACGATTCTCGCCAAGAACACCGCGATCCACTATAAGGACGCGAAGATCAACATCGTCGACACTCCGGGCCACGCCGACTTCGGCGGTGAGGTTGAGCGTGCGTTGAAGATGGTCGACGGCGTTGTGCTGCTGGTCGACGCTTCGGAAGGTCCTTTGCCACAGACGCGCTACGTGCTGTCGAAGGCTCTCGAAGCGAAGCTGACTCCGATTCTTGTCATTAACAAGATCGATCGTCCTGATGCGCGCCCGCAGGAAGTGGTGAACGAGGTCTATGACCTGTTCATCGATCTCGACGCCGATGAGAGCGTGCTTGAGTTCCCGATCATCTACACGAACGGCAAGGCCGGAACCGCGACGATGGATCTTGCGACGCCCGGGACTGATCTTCAGCCTCTGTTTGATCTCATCGTGAAGACCATTCCGGCGGCGACGGGCGATCCGGACGGCACGCTGCAGATTCTCGTGACGAACCTCGATTACTCGGATTATCTTGGCCGACTCGCGATCGGACGCGTGTTCAACGGTACCCTTAAGACCGGCCAGGAAGTCGCGGTTTCGAAAACCGACGGTACGATGCAGAACGTGAAGATCACGAAGCTGTTCAGCTTCGACGGGCTGAAGCGGACGGATACGACGGAGACGGTGCTTGGAGATATCGTCGCGATTGCCGGAGTTCCGGGGATCACAATCGGCGAGACATTCTGCTCGATCGAGAATCCTGAGCCGCTGCCGCTGATCAAAATCGACGAGCCGACGATTGCGATCAACTTCTCGGTGAACAACTCGCCGTTCGCGGGTCGCGAAGGGAAGTTCGTCACCAGCCGCAACATCAAGGAGCGTCTCGACCGCGAGCTTCTGACCAACGTCAGCATCCGCGTTGAAGACACCGGCTCTCCGGAGACCTTCAAGGTGCTTGGGCGTGGCGAGCTGCAGCTCTCGGTGCTGATGGAGATGATGCGTCGCGAAGGGTTCGAGATCATGGTCTCGCGTCCGCAGATCGTGACCAAGCGCATCGACGGGGAGCTGATGGAGCCTTCGGAAATCCTGACGATCGATATTCCCGAGAACTTCGTCGGAACGGTGATCGAGCGGCTTGGACCGAGAAAAGGCGAGATGGTCAAGATGGCCAATCACGGCTCGGGACGCGTCCGCATGGAGTTCAAGGTGCCTTCGCGCGGCCTGATCGGTCTGCGCAACGAGATGCTGACCGAGACGCGTGGAACGATCGTCATGAACTCGATCTCGGGCGACTACATTCCGTACCAGGGCGATATTCCGCAGAGGCCGTCGGGCGCGCTGATCTCGGATCGCCAGGGAACGACCACGATGTACGCGCTGGACATGATCCAGGAACGCGGCGTGCTGTTCCTTGGGGATGGCGTTGAAGTCTACGAAGGGATGCTTGTGGGCGAGCACTCGCGCGACAACGATCTCGATGTCAATGCGGTTCGCGAGAAGAAGCTGACGAACATGCGTGCGTCGGGCTCGGATGACGCGGTGCGCCTCGTTCCGTTCAAGCAGTTGACGCTCGAGCAGTCGATCGAATTTATTGCCGAGGACGAACTTGTGGAGATCACGCCGAAGAGCCTGCGGATGCGCAAGAAGGTTCTCCAGGCAAATCGGCGCCCCAAGCGGAGCCAGAGCAGCTCGGGCGAATAAGCTTTCGGCGTTGCACCAAAGCAGAAGGGCCACCCCATCCAGGGTGGCCCTTTCTTGCTGAATGCTTACTTCTTGGCGGTAGCGAAGCGCTTGTTGACCTCTTCCCAGTTGACGGTGCTCCACCAGGCGGCGAGGTAGTCCGGGCGCTTGTTCTGGTACTTGAGGTAGTAGGCGTGCTCCCAGACGTCGTTGCCGAGGATGGGGAACAGCCCGGTCGAGATCGGGTTGTCCTGGTTCGGTGTGGTGACGATCTTGAGCTTGCCGCCATCGAACACGAGCCATCCCCAGCCGGAGCCGAACTGCTTTGCGGTGGTTTCGTTGAAGGTCTTTTTGAAGGTCTCGAAGTCGCCGAAGTCGGCGTTGATCTGGTCGGCGATCTCGCCGGTCGGAGTGCCGCCGCCGCCTGGCTTCATAATCTGCCAGAACATGGTGTGGTTGACGTGGCCGCCGCCGTTGTTCTTCACGACTGGACGCACGTCCTCGGGGATCGAGGCGAGATCCTTGATGAGCTCTTCGGGCGACTTGGAGCCGAGCTCGGGATGTTTCTCGATGGCACCGTTCAGGTTGGTGACGTAGGTCTGGTGGTGCTTGTCGTGGTGAAGCTTCATCGTTGCTTCGTCGATGTAGGGCTCAAGAGCGTCGTAAGCGTAAGGCAGGGGGGGAAGTTCAAAAGCCATGTCGCGTTCTCCTCGTATCGTGAAACGGTAGGGGCCCGGGTCGCGGTTCGCCGGGCGGTCACGCTTACTTCGATGCCATCTCCGTGCGCCGCGATGCAGCATGTAGCCAAGGGCGAAAACCGCCCAAGTTGATCCAGCCTCAGCATCATATCCCAGGCGCAACATTTGTCCGCAAATAGCACATGGCGGCTCCCACGCAGCCGGGTTTTGCGTTCTAATGATTCCAAATGAGCGACCTCGAATCTGCGTACCATTGGCTCAACGATCAAGGACATGCCTTCGGAGGTCCGGGCCTTGAGCCGCGCTGGACGTCCAGCCGGAAAGACGCTGTAGCGACGGCGTATGCGGCGTCCAGCCGGGTGTGGTTCACCCTCTCGCACGGAACCTTGAACGAGATGTACTATCCCACCATCGATCGCCCGCAGACACGCGACATGGAACTGCTGTTCACGGATGGCGAGACCTTCGTCCACGAAGAAAAACGCGATTTCATGTACGACTTCAGCTACATCGACCCGGACGCGCCAGCGGTGCGAGTGACGGGGCATGCCGCGGGTGGCCTGTACAAAGTTACGAAGGAGTTCATTTCGGACCCGCATCACCCGGTTGTCCTGATGAACGTGAAGATCGAAGCCAAGCCGGAAGTGTTGGCGAAGCTGAAGTGCTATGCACTTTTGGCGCCGCATCTCGACGGAGGCGGAGCAGGGAACTCGGCGCGGTCCATCCGCGTGGCGGGCCAGCGATGCATCGTAGCGTGGAAGAATAACGTCTCGCTGGCGATGGGCGCGGATTGCGGCTTCAGCCGGTCGTCGTGCGGGTACGTGGGGTCGAGCGACGGTTATCAGGATCTGAATCGGAACGGGAAGATGGCCTGGGAGTTCGGGCAGGCGCTAAACGGCAACCTGGCCGTGATGGGCGAGATCAACTGCGGGCACACGCCTCATTTCACGATCGCGATCGCCTTCGGAGATGGCCACCATGCCGCTCTCGCCGGAATGATGCAGACGCTTTCGACGCCCTACGAGCTGCACTCAAAGCGCTTCATTGAACAGTGGCACCGGGCTGCTTCGCCGGCGCGCCTGGGCGCGTACTCGACCGACGGTGGAAGGCTTATGCGCATCAGCCACGATATCGTGCTGACTCATGAGGACAAGACGTACTCCGGGGCGTTCATCGCCTCGGCCTCGGTTCCGTGGGGAGCCTCAAAGTCGGACGACGATCTTGGCGGATACCACCTGGTGTGGACGCGCGACATGGTGCAGTCGGCAACCTCGCTCCTGGCGTGCGGACGCATCGATACGGCTCGCCGCGCGCTCGTCTATCTGGCCTGCACGCAACAGGCAAACGGCGGCTTCGCGCAGAATTTCTGGATAGACGGAACGGCCTACTGGTCGGGAATACAGCTCGACGAAGTGGCCTTTCCGATCATCCTGGCATGGCGTCTCTGGAAGGTCGATGGCCTCGGAAACTTCGACGTGCTGCCATTTGTGGAAGCTGCGGCTGCGTTCCTGTGCAAGTACGCCCCGGTGACGCAACAGGAGCGCTGGGAGGAGAACTCGGGATACTCGCCGTCCACCCTGGCTGCTGTGATCTCGGGTCTGGTTTGCGCCGCGGACCTCGCACGGGCTGGCGGAAAGGCGGATACCGCCAACGCCTTCGAGGGGTATGCCGACTGGCTGGAAGCGCATCTCGACGAGTGGACGACGACTACCGAGGGTATTCTGCACCCGGACATCAAACGGCACTATGTCCGCATCACGCCTCCGGCTCCTGGGGAGCCGTTCCACAACGACACGATTCCTGTGGGCTCATTGGTCATCGCGAATCGCGGCCCAGGCGAGAAGAACACCTTCGAAGCCCGTGAAGTCGTCGACGCTGGCTTCCTCGAACTGGTCCGTTATGGGATTCGCCGGGCGGACGATCCGCTGATGGTCGATTCGCTGAAGGTGATCGACCATACCCTGAAGATCGAGACGCCCAACGGCGACTGCTGGCGCCGCTACAACCACGACGGCTACGGCCAGCGCAAAGACGGCGGCCCGTACGGCGGCTGGGGACAGGGACGCGCGTGGCCCCTGCTTGGCGGCGAACGCGCCCACTACGAGCTTGCTGCCGGCCATGATGTGAAGCCGTTCATCACGGCCTACGAAAAGTTCTCCTCGATCGGCGGCATGATGCCGGAGCAGGTATGGGATCACGCCGATATGCCAGAAGAAGGCATGTTCCTCGGTTTCTCGGCCGGTTCCGCGCAGCCCCTGGTCTGGGCGCACGCCGAATACCTGAAGCTCCTGCGGTCGGTCGCGGACGGTAAGGTGTTCGACACGATCTCCGTCGTCGAGGAGCGCTACGCCAAGGCTCCCGCGGACCGGACGTTCTCCAACAACACGGAGATTTTCCGCACCACGCGCATTGTGTCTACCGTTCCGGCTGGACAGACGCTGCGCATCAGCGATCACGAGAAGTTCCGGCTGGTCTGGACGATCGACAACTGGGGCAATACCCAGAGCCTCGATTCGACCAGGATCAGCGCGAATTTTTTCCAGGCAGATATTCCTACCGGAATCGACCAGGTTGGCGTTACCATCTCGTTCTCACTGGAATATCCGGAGCAGGGTCGCTGGGTCGGCCGCAACTACGACGTGGCCATCGTTACCCCTAACGTCCCAGCCCCGGCCCCGGTAAGCGCACCGGCCGAGATCGAAAGCGAAGACGCAGCGGTGGATGTCGTGGAAGACGCGTCCGAAACCGCTTCGACGCCAAAGCCCGCGGCGAAGCGATCTAGGAAGAAGACCTGATACCGGGCTCCGATTTATCGAAATTTCTTCATAGGCCCATGGAATCGGTCAGGCATCGACAATCGCATTCGCGGTGACCGCTTGTACACTGTTGTGACGCGCGGAAGGAAAGGCCCTCCCGCAAGAGCTCCGAAGAGATGGCGCATTGGGTCAACGTTCGTCACGGCTGTTCCGAGATCGAGTGAAGCGGGATCAGGCAAACTGAAGAGAACGAAAGCAACGTAAGAGAAGACAACGTCACGATCAGAAGGATTAGAGGATCAAATGAGCGACACGAGCGTACTGGAACTTGAACAGGTAGCGATCAACACCCTCCGATTTCTCGCCGTCGACGCCGTAGAATCGGCGAAGTCCGGTCATCCTGGCGCCCCCCTCGGCTGCGCGCCCATCGCCTATCTGCTCTACCACAAGCTGATGAAGTACAACCCGCTGGATCCGCTTTGGTCCGATCGCGACCGGTTCGTTCTTTCGAACGGCCACGCCTCCGCGCTTCTCTATGGAGTACTACACCTCGCGGGTTATAACCTGCCGATCGAGCAGCTTGCGAAGTTCCGCCAGTGGGGTTCGCACACCCCGGGACACCCGGAATATGGCGAGACGCCGGGCGTCGAGGTCACCACCGGTCCTCTCGGGCAGGGAATCGCGATGGCTGTTGGCCTCGCCATCGCCGAGAAGCATACTGCGGCGATCTACAACCACGAGAACCACACGCCGGTCGACCATTACACCTACGTGCTCTGCGGCGATGGCTGCCTAATGGAAGGCATCTCGCACGAGAGCTGTTCGCTCGCTGGAACCCTCGGCCTGGGCAAGCTCATCCTGCTGTACGACGACAACCTGATCTCGCTCGATGGACCTACCGAGCTGAGCTACACCGAGGATGTCACCGAGCGCTTCCACTCCTACGGCTGGCATGTGCAGATGGTGCATGACGGCAACGACCTCGAAGGCATCGAGAAGGCCATCCTCGCGGCCAAGGCCGAGACGACGAAGCCCTCGCTGATCCGGGTTCGCACGGTGATCGGCTACGGCAGCCCCAAGGCGGGCACGAACAAAGTTCACGGCGAAGCGCTCGGACCGGAAGCGACGAAGGCCACCAAGAAGAACCTCGGCTTCCCTGAGGACAAGGCCTTCTATGTTCCGGAAGAGGCTGCGAAGCACTGGGGCGAGGCCAAAACCAAGGGCGCCAAGGCCCAGGCTGAGTGGCAGGAGAAGTTCGAAGCGTTCAAGAAGGCCTACCCGGAGCTTGGCTCGCAGTACGAACGCTGTTTCTCATCGAAGATGACCGAAGGCTGGGAGAAAGCAATTCCCGTCTTCCCGCCGGACAAGCCAGTTGCGACTCGCAACGCTGGGCAGGTGGTCATGAACGCTATCGAAAAGGCGGTTCCGGAGTTGTTCGGCGGCGCGGCTGATCTTACCTCGTCGACGAAGACCATCTTCAAGGATTCCCCCAGCTTCCACGTCGACCCGAAGGGGAAGAATGTGTTCTGGGGCGTGCGTGAGTTCGGCATGATGGCTGCGGTGAACGGGATTGCGGCGCATGGCGGGTTGATCCCCTTCGGCTCAACCTTTTTCACCTTCTCCGACTACTGCCGTTCGGCGCTGCGCATGGGCGGCCTGATGAGCTGCCACTCGCTGTACATCTTCACGCACGACACCATCGGCCTCGGCGAAGACGGACCGACGCACCAGCCGATCGAACAGTTGATGAGCCTCCGCGCCATTCCGCAGCTCACCGACTTCCGACCGGCGGATGCGAACGAGACCGCTGCTTGCTGGCAGCTTGCGCTTGAGCGCAAGTCGGCGAGCTTCATGGCACTCTCGCGGCAGGATCTCCCTGTGCTCGACGCGGTGAAGTACAAAGTGCTCGAAGGAACCCGCAAGGGCGCTTATGTGCTTGAGTCGTTCGGCAAGGACGTCATCCTGGTCGCGGCTGGCTCTGAAGTGGCGATGATCATGAAGGCGGCGCTGGAGCTGAAGGAAGCCGGTATCCTGGCGACCGTCATCTCAATGCCCAGCTTCAAACTGCTCGAAGAAGCCGGTGAGGAGTACATCAGCTCCCTGTTCCCGCACGACGTGCCGAAGATCGCACTCGAAGCGGGCGCGACCATGGGCTGGTACAAGTACATCGGGCGTCATGGCGCGGTAATCGGCCTCGACCGGTTTGGTGCGTCGGCTCCGGCTCCGCTGGTGCAGGACAAGCTGGGCATCTCGGCCGCGCATGTGGTCGAGGTGGCGAAGGGCCTGGTCAAGAAGTAGGCGACACAACGGGGAGGGCGGTCCGGCACTTAGGCTGGACGGGCCGTCCTCCCGCAACATCGCAGGAGACATGATGGTCACGAGTGAGAAAGAGATGGTCAAGAAGCTGACCGACACTCCGGCCCCGGGCGAGCGCAACACATCGCTCCAGGCCACATATGAAGATAGCGTTCCACCCGATCCGGAAGATGATTGGGAGTACGAGCAGGACTGATCGTTGACTCGATCAGCCTTTGTTACGTACTCCGTTCCGCACCGAAAACCGGCCCTGTCGCATCGAAAGAATCATGACTGAATCGAAGAACCAACGCGTCTGGTTCATCACGGGGTCCTCGACGGGCTTTGGCCGCGACCTTGCCGAGCGGGCTCTGCGGCGCGGAGACAAGGTGGTCGCGACGGCGAGGAAGCCGGAACAGATCGCCGAGCTTGCAGACGAATTTCCGCAGACGGCCCTCGTGCTTCCGCTCGACGTCACCAGCGCTGCTTCGATCGAGAATGCGGTGGTTGGTGCGATCACGAAGTTCGGCCGCGTGGATGTGCTCGTCAACAATGCCGGATACGGCCTCGCCGGAGCCATCGAAGAGGCAACCGAAGCCGAATACATGCCGGTCTTCGAGACGAACGTCTTTGGGCTCATCCGACTCACCCGTGCTGTTCTTCCGTACCTGCGAGCGCAGAAGTCCGGACACGTCGTGAACCTCTCGTCGATCGGCGGTCTCATCGGGTCGCCCGGCTGGGGATTCTACAACGCGAGCAAGTTCGCGGTAGAAGGCTTCTCGGAGGCGCTCGCAGCTGAGTTGAAGCCCCTTGGCATCGCCGTTACGATTATTGAGCCAGGCCCATTTCGCACGGACTTCCTGGGACGTTCCGGCGTCGAGGCAGAGGCAAGGATTCCGGACTACGACCCGACCGCAGGGAAGACGCGCGAGTACTTCCACGACCAGGCAGGCAAGCAGCCGGGCGACCCGGCGAAGGCCGTGCAGGCGATCCTTGATGTCGTTGGCGCCGAAAAACCGCCGCTTCATCTTCTGCTTGGAAAGATCGCGTTGACGCGTTTCCGCACGCGTCTCGACGGATGGAAGCAGGAACTCGATCAATGGGAGTCGCTCACCATCGGCGCGGACTTCCCGGAGGGCGAGTGAGTTCCATTCGAACGATCTTCTGGGATATCGGGGGCGTGCTTCTCACCAACGGGTGGGATCGCCACCAGCGTGCCCGGGTTCTTGGTGGTCTTGGTGTCGATCTCCCGGACTACGAATCACGGCATGAGGCGGCAAATTTTTACTGGGAACGCGGGCTTTCCTCGGCGCGAACCTTCTTCGATCAGACGCTCTTTGTTCACCCCCGCTCCTTCACCTTCGAGGACCTCTGGCCGCGCGTCTGCGCGGAGAGTGCGATCCTTCACCCTGGCTCGTTCGAGATCCTCAAGTCTCTCAAGGACAGCGGACGCTACCGCCAGGCCACCCTCAACAACGAGTCGCGCGAACTCAACGATCATCGTCTGGATGCGTTCGCGCTTCGACCCTGTTTCGACTACTTCATCTGCTCGGGCTATGTCCACGTGATGAAGCCGCACCCCGACATCTACCGCGCCGCCGTCGAGATCTCCGGCCTTCCCGCGCAGTCCGCCCTGTTTATCGACGATAAACAGGAGAACTGCGAGGCAGCCGTTGCGCTCGGCATGCGTGCCATCCGCTTCGATTCCTCCGAGCAACTTCGCACTTCACTCGCAGACTATGGCGTCGCCGCGTAGCCTGTAGCATTCGAAAGGAAGCAGATATGACAAACACCGAAATCTCCGTCACCCCGCCGCCACCGGCCGCTCCAGAGCGCAAGCCGGATCCTTGTATCGTCGTCATCTTCGGGGCATCCGGAGATCTCACCAAGCGTAAGCTTCTGCCAGCGCTCTACCACCTCGAGCAGGGGAACCTGCTTCCGTCCGAGATCGCGGTAGTCGGCGTTGCGCGCCGTCCGCTCGAGCAGAGTTTTCCGCCTGATATGAAGGAAGGCGTCATCGCCGGCGGCGGCGTCGAGAAGGACGATCCGAAGCTCGATCCGTTCATCTCGAAGGTCTCCTATCACGCGATGAACTTCGACGATCCCAAGGGATACGACTCGCTCAAGGCCGTCCTCTCCGGTATCGACGAGAAGTTCGGCACCAAGGGCAATCGGTTGTTCTATCTCGCGACCGCTCCCGAGTACTTCTCTGACATCATCAAGCTGCTCGGTGAGCACGGCATGTCGAAGCCGACGAGCGACAGGACCTGGGTGCGTACCATCATCGAGAAGCCCTTCGGCCACGACCTTGAGAGCGCTCGCGCCCTCAACGACGAGGTCAACAAGGTGTTCGATGAGGACCAGATCTTCCGCATCGATCACTATCTCGGCAAGGAGACGGTTCAGAACATCCTGGTCTTCCGGTTCGCGAATTCGATCTTCGAGAATGTCTGGAACCGCAACTATATCGACCACGTCGAGATCACCGCGGCGGAGTCGATCGGCATTGAAGGCCGCGGGCCATTCTACGAAGGCGCCGGTGCGCTGCGCGACGTCGTCCAGAACCACGTCATGGAAGTTCTCAGCTTCATCGCGATGGAGCCTCCGGTCTCGTTCGAGGCATCAGCTGTTCGCGCGGAGAAAGTGAAGGTATGGCGGGCGATCCAGCCGATCGCGCCGGAGCATGCGATCCGCGGTCAGTACGGTCCGTCGACGATCAATGGAAAGCCAGCGGCCGGCTATCGCGAGGAAGACCGCGTGAGCCCGACCTCGCAGACCGAGACGTATGCCGCGCTCAAACTTGAGATCGAGAACTGGCGCTGGGCGGGTGTTCCGTTCTACATTCGCGCCGGTAAGCGGATGACGAAGCGACTCACCGAGATCACCATCATGTTCAAGCAGCCGCCGCTTCGCCTCTTCAAGAAAGAGGGAACGTCCGAGCACATCGAGCCGAATTTCATCTCGATGCGCATCCAGCCGGATGATGGCATCACCCTGCGCTTTGGCGCCAAGGTGCCTGGTCCATCGATGGACATCAGCGCGGTTGACATGGACTTCAGCTACGCGGACGCCTTCGGGCCTTCGTCGAACAACGGCTACGAACGCCTTCTGCTCGACGCCATGCTCGGGGACGCGACGCTGTTCGCCCATCGTGACGGTGTCGAAGCCACCTGGGCGCTCATCACGCCCATCCTCGAAAACTGGAAGAAAACGCCGCTCAGCGACCTTCCCAACTACCCTGCCGGGTCCTGGGGTCCGGCAACCTCGGATGCCCTGCTGAAGGCCGACGGCCGGAAGTGGCGCAAACTCTAGGACGGTACTACTTGCCTGGGGAGATCGGATGGTTCCGGTCTCCCCGGTCTGTTTTGGCGTTATGACTCTCTTCGGCTGCCCACGCATCCTCCTATCGGCGCTTCCGGAAGGCAGTCCGTTTGAGTTACGCTCACTTCTACCGCTTCGATGAGGGAGCCAAAGGCTCGCGAAGTGTTTGATCACCTGGAAGGATTGGAAGCAGATGCCACGTCCCGTTACGCTCACTTATAAGGTCTACCCCACGTCGATCGCTACGGCCGAGGCGGGAGCCCTGCTCTTTTCCGAGACGGCGAGTCAGGTCTCGCAGGCCCGTGGCCGTGTTCGCATTGCCATCTCCGGCGGGAGTACGCCGAAGACCATGTTCAAGATCCTCGCCGATCCAAAGTATCCATACCTGACCGAGACCCCCTGGGACAAGATCGACCTCTTCTTCGTTGACGAGCGCACGGTTCCCCCGACCGACAGCGACTCCAACTACCGCATGACCCGCGAAAACCTCCTGGACTTCGTGCCGCTCCCCCCGGCGCAGGTACACCGCATCGAGGGCGAACTGGATCCTGAGGTCGCTGCGTCGAAGTATGAGTCCGACCTGCGCAACAGCTTCAAGCTTGAAGGCGCCGAGACCCCGACCTTCGATCTTCTCTTCCTCGGCATGGGAGACGACGGCCACACCGCCTCGCTCTTCCCGCACACCGAAGGGCTTAACGAGATCTCACGCCTCGCGATCGCAAACCACGTTCCGCAGAAGGACACCTGGCGCGTTACGCTCACCTGGCCGGTCATCAATCAAAGCCGAGATGTGGCCTTTCTGATCGAAGGCTCGGCCAAGGCCAAGCTGTTGAACGAGGTCTTCACGGGCCCCTATCAGCCCGAGACCTACCCCTCGCAAATCATTCGTCCGGCGAGCGGCAAGCTGACGCTCCTGATCGATAAGGCCGTTGCGGAATATCTTCCCGCGCCCTTACCGGCGTCCGACGAGAAGTCTCCCGCAATTGGAACCCTGGAGCTCAAGTAACATCACTGGCACCTCTGGAGCTCAAAACGCATGATTCTCGCAGGCGATGTCGGCGGAACCAAGGTTCATCTCGCGCTCTACGAATTCGCGAACGGCCGTCTCAAACCCGTTCGCGACCATAAGTATCCGGCGCACGATTTCGCGACGTTGGACGAGATCGTCAATGATTTCTTCAAGGATGATGACGCGTCTCGCAAGCAGGTCGTCGCGGCGTGCTTTGGATGTCCCGGTCCAGTCAAGAATGGCCGCCTCAAGTTGACAAACCTGCCCTGGACGCTCGATTCCCGCGACCTGCAGGCTTCGCTGAAGATAGAGCACATCTTCCTGATCAACGATCTCGAAGCCAACGGCTACGGCATTCCCGAGCTTGCTCCCGAGTCGATCTTCACCCTGCACCAAGCGGACCCGACCTCGGTCGGGCACCGTGGGCTCGTCTCGGCCGGAACCGGCCTCGGGGAAGCCCTGCTGATCTGGGACGGAGACAAGCGCCACACGCCCATCCCGTCCGAAGGTGGGCACGTCGACTTCGCACCGCGTGACGACCAGGAGATCGCACTGCTGCAATACCTGCGCCGAACCCTGAACGGACGCGTTTCTACCGAGCGTGTCGTCTCCGGCATCGGCATCAAGAACGTTTACGCGTTCCTTAAGGACGACCAGAAGATAGAAGAGCCCGCCTGGCTGCGTGAGCGGATGGAGCACGAAGATCCGAACGCGGTCATCGGTCAGTCCGCCGAAGACGGTTCATCCGAACTCTGCGCCGAAACACTGCGGATCTTTGCCGGATCGTACGGGGCGGAGGCCGGCAACGTGGCTCTCAAGATTCTCGCGGCAGGCGGAATCTATCTCGGTGGAGGCATCGCTCCGAAGATCCTCAAGACGCTCCAGAACGGCGTCTTCATGAAGGCGTTCGTCGACAAGGGCCGCATGGAGGGAATTCTCCAAGGCATTCCGGTCCGCATCATCCTCGACGACACCTGCGCACTCCTAGGCGCGGCAGGTTACGCCGAGATTCGCGCAGGTGAGATCTCCGGTCACTCGGAGCGCGCGGCCTCGGTGTTGGCGACCTCCTAAACCGTATCTGACCAACCAGGAACGGCGTCAAGCCATCCCATAAACGATGGCTTTTCGGCCCTGTACCGGCGTGCTCCTGTTCGCCGTGGCAGCGTGTCTTGCGTTTCCGCTCCACGGGCAGGCCCAGTCTCAACCGGCGCTACCCGACGCTCTCTCGGCCCCGCCCCAGATCGATACCACGGTCACCGTCTACGCCCATGAGACAGAGGCCGAGCGCCGCGAGTGGATCCACTCGATCGCGGCGCAAGAACTGAAGGCTGAGGAGCAGCAGCGCATCCTCACTGTCGTTCCGAACTTCAATACCGTCATCAGCGGCCTTGCGATGCCTCTCTCCAGCGGTCAGAAGCTCGATCTGGCCGTGCATAACGCCGTCGACCCCTTCAACATCGTCGGAGCGGTGGTTCTTGCGGGAGCAAGCGAGCTGACGGACACGCACCCCGGATATGGCTGGGGTCCGGGTGGCTTCGCCAAGCGGACCGGGGGGAACTACGCCGACGTGACCGACGGGACGATGCTGTCCGGTGCGGTCTTTCCTATCCTCCTGCACCAGGATCCACGCTTTTTCCGGCAGGGAACCGGTTCGATCAGCTCGCGGGTCCGGCACGCTCTGTCAGCTCCATTTATCTGCCGAGGCGACAACGGGTTGACCCAGGTGAACGCTTCGAACATCCTGGGAAGCTTTACCGCCGGGGCGATCTCGAACGCCTACTATCCGGCGAACGAACGCGGCGTGGGCCTGACGCTGGTGAACTCCTCCGTCGTCATGCTGGAGGGAGCGCTCGGAAGTGTCGGCCTAGAGTTCGCCCCGGACGTCGGCGCGTGGTGGAAGAACCGCAAGAACAGGCGTTCCGAACCCTAAGCTCCCAGCGCTCGCAGAACGAAAGCCGCCAAACTCGCCCCGATGATCGGCCCCGCCACCGGGATCCAGGCGTACGACCAGTCGGAGTAGCCCTTGCCGGCGATCGGCAAAAGAGCATGCGCCAGGCGCGGACCGAAATCCCGTGCCGGATTGATTGCATACCCCGTCGTCGCGCCCAGTGACAAACCTACCGACCACACCAGGCACCCAACCAGGAACGGCGAAACGCCCGGAGCAGGCCCCGCGCTCAGCACGAGCTTCGATCCGATCGCCCCGACCACGAGCACAAGGACAAATGTGGCGAAGATCTCGCAGAAGAAGTTCGAGCCAAACGAACGGATGGCGGGGCCTGTGCAGAACGATCCACGCTTGTCGTCCTGACTCTCCGTAACCGCCCAGTGCGGAAGATAAAAGAGCCATACGGACACTGCGCCAAGGAACGCACCCGCGACCTCAGCGGCAACGAACGGGACGACATGCGAGAAGTCCCCAAGCTTGATCGCAAAAGCGATGGCGATCGCCGGGTTGAGGAACGCGTCGGGACTACCGAAGAGGTTCCCCGCGAAGATCCCACACAGGACCGCGAACGCCCACCCCGTCGTGATGGCAAGCCACCCCGACCCCTCGGCCTTGGTGCGTTTGAGGACGCAGGCGGCAACGACGCCATTACCGAGGACCATCATGATGAAGGTCCCCATGAACTCGCCCATGACGGGATTTCGCAACATGGTTCGTACCCTTTCAGACCTTCTGTGGTGCTGGCCCCGCGACGTATTGGGCAGCAAGCGCTGTGAAGGAAGCGACTTGCTCCTCCGCCCACGCGCCGTCCCGTTGTAGCTCAGCGGCAAGGATACGCGCAACCTCGGGCGCCATGGCGATCGCCGCCTTGGCATTCAGCAGCAGAGCACGAGTGCGTCGCGCAAGCACATCATCGACCGTGCGAGCCATCTCTTCCCGCGCGGCCCATACCACCTCGGCCGCGATGTAGGGGAGATCCGGGTGAAGCCTGTGGTAGAGATCCGGATTGGAGTCGGCAAGGGCCTTGATCTTCGCTGCATCCGATCCGTACACCCCGAGCCACCCAAGCGTCTCCGGATGCTCATAGAAGCCGTGAATGTGCAGGTTGAAGGTCACGCACGGTGACTCCTTCAGGTCGCCAAGCGTCGCCGCGTGGTTCACCGCGTCCTCGGCCATGTGACGATAGGTCGTCCACTTCCCGCCAACGATGGTCAGAAGGCCCGAGTCGTCGATGTGGATCGTGTGGTCGCGCGACAGAGCGGAGGTTTTGCTCGCGTCCGATCCAGCCGCCTTCACCAGAGGCCGAATTCCGACGTAGATGCTCAGGATGTCCTCACGCTGCGGCGGACGGCTCAGGTAGAGCTTCGCCGTGTCGAGGATGAACTGAATCTCTTCTTCGAGCGGAAGCGGCTCGTAGGAGGGCGCGGCGATCGGGGTGTCGGTGGTGCCCACGACGGTATGTCCATGCCACGGAATGGCGAACATCACGCGCCCGTCACTCGTATGCGGAACCATGATGGCGGCACCCGCTCGCAGAAAGGAGGACTCGAAGACGAGGTGAATCCCCTGGCTCGGGCTTACCATACTCTTCACTTCGGGCTGCGCCATGCGCCGAACCTCGTCGGTAAAGATGCCCGTGGCATTGACGACGACCTTAGCCGCCAGGTTGAGCTTTTCGCCGCTCTCGCGCTCTTCGACGACGACGCCCTTTACGAACCCGTCGTCTCCCTTGAGTACCTCAACTGCCGACGCATAGTTCAGCACGGTCGCGCCTTGATCAACGGCCGTAGCCAGAATGTGCGTGAGCAGGCGCGTGTCATCGAACTGCCCATCGTGGTAGACGACACCCCCGCGCAGCCCGTCCTGCTGCAGCGTGGGAAGCCTCTGGAGCGTGTCTTCGCGCGAAAGAATCTTCGACTTCCCGAACCCGTACTTCCCCGCGAGCAAGTCGTAGACCTTGAGCCCGATCCCGTAGAACGGTGCCTCCCACCACGAGTAGTTCGGCACCACAAACTGGAGATCGTGAACCAGGTGAGGAGCATTCTGCCGCAGCAAGCCACGCTCCTTCAGCGCCTCCATCACAAGCGAGACGTTCCCCTGCTCAAGGTAACGAACGCCCCCATGCACAAGTTTCGTGCTCCGGCTCGAAGTCCCCTTGCCAAAGTCTTCCCGCTCAACGAGCAGCACATCGTACCCACGCGAAGCGGCGTCGACAGCGACTCCAGCTCCCGTAGCGCCCCCGCCGATGACGACGATATCCCACGGTTCGGTGCGGTCTTTCACTTTGGCAAGCATGCGTTCGCGGTTCATGGTTGTCTCCTTCACCAGCTTAGAGGTTCATCACGAAATAGCAAGGAGGCCAGAATGGATAGGCTGGATTTCACCGAGAGTCGGCTTCGTACCCGTCGCGATCATTCTTCTCGAACCGATGACGTCACGAAAAAGCGATTGTCAGTTTTCCATCCTGCCGTTATGATCCGGAAGTTCCCAGTAATACCATTCGCTCGCCATGCCGCGAGAAAGTGTGCTGCCACGCTTTCTCGTTGCTATGCCCCCGGAGTTTTTCTTGCGACGTAAGTCTTGGCTCGTTCTTGTCCTTGTTTCCCTGTCTCCACTTTTCACAGGCTGTTCCGGTGGCACCAGTTCCTCCAACTCTCAGACGACCACACCTCCAGCCACGCAGAACCCTGTTCCGGCGATAACGTCCATCTCGCCTGCCTCGGTTTCGGCCGGCGCCGCGCCGCAGACAATCACGGTTGCGGGCACTGGATTCCTCTCGTCGTCTACGCTGTCGTTCGACGGCATAACCTTGCCGACCAGCTATGGAAGCTCTACGTCGCTCCAGGCCACGGTTCCCGCGACCGCGCTCGCCAGGGGAGAGGTCGGAGCGGTCGCAATCTCTAATCCGTCTCCCGGTGGCGGGACTTCGCCAATTGCCAGCTTCAACGTGATGAGTCCCACCCCGTCCATCACAAGTCTTTCACCGTCCGCCGTCCCACCGGGCAAGGCTGTCACGATCACGATCTCCGGGTCGGGCTTTGAGGCTAACTCGGGTGCCCTGTGGAATGGCTCGGCACGGCCGACGACCTTCGTCGGCGGTACGTCGCTTCAGGTCGCGCTGACGGCTGCGGATGTACAGAACTTTGGCACCGGTCAGATCACCGTGAACAATCCGGGCCCGGGCGGAAGCGCCACCGGTGCCATGCCCCTCGGCATCGTGGGAAGTCCAGCAATCACATCGCTCGCCCCCGCATCCGTGAACGCGGGAGCCGCGGCCCAGACCCTCACCCTCACGGGATTCAACTTCAACAGCACCTCGGTGGTTGCGCTCGATGGAGTCGCACTCCCGACCACCTTCGTCAACACAACCACCTTGCAGGCGGCCCTGACCGTTGCATCGCTTGCCTCCGGCCGCGCTGGCGCTGTCATGGTCACCAACAGCGACCCCAACGGCGGCGTCTCGGCCGCCGCGACCTTCAACATCGTCAGTCCAACTCCCATCGTGACGGCAATCA
The DNA here is from genome assembly GCF_004115155.1 of Granulicella sibirica. Lineage (NCBI taxonomy): Bacteria > Pseudomonadati > Acidobacteriota > Terriglobia > Terriglobales > Acidobacteriaceae > Granulicella > Granulicella sibirica. The sequence continues at coordinate 1,416,972 of NZ_RDSM01000001.1, read as the reverse complement.
ATCCCGCCGCGATCGTAGTTGGCGGGCCAGCGGTCACGATCATGCTCGCCGGAACGGGCTTCGAGGCGAACTCCGTCGTGCAATGGAACGGGTCGGCGAGGCAGACGACGTTTGCCAGCAGCACGTCGCTCCTGGCAAATCTAACGGCCGATGACCTGCAGCGCATCGGCGTCGCACAGATCACGGTTTCCAATCCTCGTCCTGGCGGAGGCGCGTCGCCTGCAGTGCCGCTGCCTGTAGTCGGACCTCCTGTCCTGACATCGGTGACTCCGACAGCACTTGCCGTTGCCCCTGCCGCTACGCCTGCCACCGTGCTGACCCTCACCGGATCGAACTTCGCTGCGAACGCCACCGTGACGGCGAACGGCACCGCCCTCACGATCACTGCGCAAACCTCGACGCAGATCACGGCATCGCTGCCAACGAGCTTCCTGGCAAGCTCGGGCACGGTCTACGTCGTGGTAGTGAACCCGCCGACAATCACAGGAGCCACTCCGCTCTCGTCATTCGGAATGGTTCTGAGTGTGCTGGATCCGACAGCGAGCTTCACCGTCTCCCCGAACTACGCACCAGCGGGAAGCCCCGATACGAAGATCACCCTCTACGGACAGGGCGGCTTCTTCCCCGATACGGTTGTGCAGTGGAACGGCACGCCCCTCGTCACGTCTTACACCAGTTCATCGCAAATCGTCGCGACCGTTCCGGCTGCTCTGATCGCGACGCTCGGAACCGCCAGCATCGGGATCAGCGCGCCCGAGAATCTCGGGCAGGCTCCTCCGGTGCAGCCGTTCAGCACCTATCTTGCGCTCCCGGTGAATGATATTGCCTGGAGCGCCAAAGACAGCCTGATCTACGCGACCATCGCGGGATCGGGTGGTCCGTCGATCGGCAACAGCCTCATCGGCATCGACCCCAATACCGGCGTCATTCAGAAGACCATCTTCGTCGGCAGCGAACCCAACCGGCTCGCCCTCTCGGACGACGGCACGCAGGCATTTGTTGGTCTTGACGGTATCGGAGCGGTCCGTCAGGTAAACCTCCAGACCGGCACGGCGGGCGTGCAGTTCTCTCTCGGCGGAGGGCCAGGCGTCTACAACCCTCCATTCACCGCGAAGGCCCTCGCAATTCCTCCGGGCCAGCCTAACGCGGTCGCTGTGTACAGCAGCGCCGGCGTGGTCACGATCTTTGATTCCGGCGTTGCGAGAACGAACACAAGCAGCGGATTGCAGACCTACTTCACCTCCAACGTCGGTGGACTCGCGTTTGGCGATTCAGCCTCCACTCTCTACGTCTCCTCCGAGGCGATCGGGAGCTACCTCTACAAGCTTTCAGTCGACACAACCGGAGTGACGGGAATCACGCAGCTGAGTACCAGCGGAAGCGGTTCGACCCTCCAGTACGACAACGGCCGTCTGTACTTCCCCTCGGGCATTGCGGCAGATGCAACGACGGGCGCCACGCTCGGCCAATTCTCCACCGCATCCTCCTACTCAACAACGCCGGTCCCGGCCTCAGGGGCGATCTTTTCAGATTCGACGCTGAATCGCGCCTTCGTTCTCCTCAACAACTACACCAACACCGGCCAGATTCAGGCCTTTGACGAGACGACCTTCAACCCGGTCGCGAGCCTCGCCGTGGCGGGCGTGGGTGTTGTCAACTCCTACTCCTCGTCAGGTTCCGATCTCATTCGCTGGGGCCAGACTGGACTTGCCTTTCATGCCAGCAACCAGCTGTACGTGGTGCAGGGTCCGATCGTGAAGGACGTGAGCGCCTCTCCCGCGGACCTGAAGGTCACGGCCCAGGTGGCCACAACCGCATCCACCGGTTCGAACCTCAGCTACCAGTTCACAGTGTCGAACACAGGTCCGAATGCGGCAGTCGGCGCGACCCTCATCCTCAACGTTCCAGGTTCCGTCCCCATCGGCGCCGTAACGTCGTCGCAGGGAACCTGCACGGGGAGCGGTGTCCTCTACTGCGACCTTGGTTCGCTCGCCAACAACGCCACCGCGACCGTCACCTTCACCGGTGTCCCCAGCCTCTCGGGCACCATCGAGACCATCGCGACGGCAGCCTCGCAGAGCTTCGACCCGGCGATGAACAACAACCGCGTCACCGCCGACACGGTGGTCACCGGATCTCTGTTCAGCGCTCAGCCTTCGGTGACGCAACTCGCACCGAACTTCGTCGCGGCCGGCGGCGCCACCTTCACCGTCACGGTCAATGGCAGCGGCTTCAGCTCCGCCTCCAGCGTTCTGTGGAATGGAAGCGCTCTGCCGACCACGTTTGTGAGCGCGACACAGTTGACCGCCACAGTCGACACCTCCCTGATCAAGACCATGGGATGGGGGCAGGTGACCGTCAGCTCCGCGGCTCCGGGCGGAGGTCTGTCCGGTTCGCTTACGGTGAGCGTCTACAACCTGCTCAACCTCCCGGCAACCGCGATGACCTACGACGCTTTCACGCGCAAGCTCTACACCACGTTGCCGAGCACGGCCACGTCGGTGACCGGCAACAGCCTCGCGGCTGTCGATCCTGCTACCGGTGTCGTCGGAACGCCGATCTCTGTCGGCAGTGAGCCGAATCTCCTCGCCGAGACGACCTCCGGCAACTACCTCTATATCGGTCTAAGCGGAGCGAAGAGCCTCGGACGCTTCAACCTGAAGACGCAAACGCTGGATCTCACCGTTCCTCTGCAGAGCACGTCCTACTTCGGAAGCGGTCCCGCCGCTGCAACCGGGTTGGCCGCAGTCCCAGGAACGGATTCCGCGGTGGCGGCAACGGGTGTCGGCGTCATCGACTTCGCGGGGACGACAGCGACCGTCCGGACGAACTCCGATCCCGGGCTCAACAACGTCACTTTCGCGGACGCGACCCACTTCTATACCTATGACAACCAGTCCACGGGTGCCGAGTTCTACCGTTATTCGCTGGACTCCAGCGGGATTCATCCGATCGACGGCACAACGCTGCTCGGCTTCGGGGGCTTTGGTGGCACCTTCGCGCTGGACCGCGGACTCGTCTACGCTTCGGGCGGAGGGATCATCGACCCATCGACCACTCCACCCTCGCAGGTAGGTCTCCTTCCGCTCGGGGTTGGGCCATACAGCACGGGTCTCTACGGCGCCGGCGTCATTCCATATGCGGCCGAGCAGAAATCCTTCAATATCGGTATCAACACTGCGGGAACTGCGCTGACCTTCCTTGAGCGTTTCGATGACCAGCACTTCGTCATGGAAGACGAGTTACAGTTCCCCAGCAGCAATATCGGTTCAGGGGTGATCGGGACACGCTGGGGGCAGGATGGCTTGGCCTATATCCTGCCTGCCAGCTTCGGCAGCACAGTTCCGAACCAGATTCTGCTCCTGCGAGGTCCCTTCGTGCTTCCCGCCGAAGGAACCACCAACCCCGCACCTTCGTTGACCTCAACCGGAACAACAACCATCGCTGTCGGAAGCGGAAATCAGACGCTTACCTTGACTGGCTCCGGCTTCCTTCCGGGAGCGACTGTGTTGTGGAACGGAACTGTCCTCAGCACGACCTGGGTAGACGCGCAGCACCTCACCGCAGCCGTCGGGGCACAGGACGTGAACTCGGCGGCGACGGTCTCGATCACATGCCGCAATCCCGGTTCGACGGATTCGAGCGCACTCACCCTGTCGGTGCAATAACGAAAGCGATCCTCGGCGGTGCATGCTGCGGAGGATCGCTTCAGCCCTTAGTTCTCTTTATTCCAACCCTTCGACCGCTGCACCGCATCTTGCCACTTGGCGTACTTCTTCTCCGCCAGAGCCCGATCGACCTTCGGCGTAAAGATCTGCCCCTCCGGACGCGTCTTGCCGATCTCCTCCACGCTATCCCAGAAGCCCGTCGCGAGCCCTGCAAGGTAAGCCGCGCCTTGCGCAGTGGTCTCCAAAATCGCCGGACGCTCGACCGGAACCCCAAGCAGATCTGCCTGGAACTGCATCAGCATGTCGTTCGCTGCCGCGCCACCGTCGGCCCTCAGCTTCGTCATCTTCGAGTCCGTATCGGAGTCCATCGCCCGAAGTACATCCGTCACCTGGAAAGCGATGCTTTCAAGCGCCGCCCGCGCAATGTGGCCGATCTCGGTCGAGCGCTGCAGCCCGATGATCATTCCACCGGCGTAAGGATCCCAGTGTGGCGCGCCAAGTCCCGTGAATGCAGGCACGAGGATGACGTTGTTCGAGCTATCCACCGACTTCGCAATCTTCTCCACGTCCGGAGCCGCCTCGAAGAACTGCATCTTGTCCCGCAGCCACTGCACCACCGCCCCACCGATAAACACGCTCCCCTCGAGCGCGTACTGGAGTTTCTGATTCGTCGTGCAGGCGAGCGTCGTAATCATCCGCTCTTTCGAGAGCGTGAACGTGTCCCCGATGTTCTGCAGCAGGAAGCACCCGGTCCCATACGTGTTCTTCGCATCGCCGGGATTGACGCACATCTGTCCAAATAGGGCCGACTGCTGATCACCCGCGATCCCCGCGATCTCAACATCGCCAAGCCCAAGGGTGGTCGTCACCCGGCCTACCTTCTGGCTCGACCAGACCACCTCCGGCATCATGCTCGCTGGAATCCGCAGCAGCCTGAGCAAGTCCTCATCCCACTTGTCTTCGACGATGTTGTATAGCAATGTTCGCGAAGCATTAGTCCGATCGGTGATGTGGCATTTCCCGCTGGTCAGGTTCCAGATCAGCCAGCAGTCTACGGTCCCAAACGCAAGCTTGCCTTGCTCGGCGAGCGCACGCGCACCATCAACGTTATCGAGAATCCACGTGATCTTCGTTCCGGAGAAGTACGGGTCGATCAGAAGCCCGGTCTTGTTCCGGATCATCTCCTCATTGCCGTCATTGCGAAGCTGCGAGCAGAACTCGGCCGTCCGCCGATCCTGCCAGACGATCGCGTTATAAACCGGCTTACCAGACTCGCGATCCCACACGATCGTCGTCTCGCGCTGGTTCGCGATGCCGATCGAAGCGACATCCCGTGGACGAACGTGCGCCCGCGCAAGCACCTCGACGGCAGCCGTCAATTGCGAAGTAAGGATGTCGATCGGATCATGCTCGACCCATCCTGTGTTCGGATACTTCTGCTCGAACTCATGCTGGGCAATACCTGCGATCTTGCCCTCATGGTCGAAAAGCATGGCACGTGAGCTTGTGGTTCCCTGGTCGAGTGAGAGGACGTACTGGGCCATGTTCGTTTCCATTCCTCGTATTTACCCTGCCTTTGATAGACGATCTCGAACCGTTGCCGGAGGACTCAGCGCGGCAGGAAGGCGCCTTTCGACCGGCAACCTCTGACCATACGCGCAAAGCGCAGTTGCAGCCAAGTTGCGCAAGCCCAGTCGGTTTGTTCAGCCGCCCATGTTTCCATCGAAGCGTGTTCACCCGTAACATAATCCGAAGTTTGGCAAAACCAGATTGCCTGAGCCAACGTAACCATCAAATGCCCATGGATCTCAGCCATCGCGCATACCTCGAAGAGAGCATGGACGTGCTCTCGACCTACGGGGAGTATCGAAGATGCCTGCACGATCTGGACTCGGTGAGCCGCCTCGTCCTCGCGCACCGGGCAACGCTTCACTTTCTCAACCGCATCGCCGCGACCAATCCGACGCAGCCGATCAATATCCTCGATGTAGCCTGCGGCGATGGCTCCATGCTCCGGCGCCTCGCAAAATGGGCTGCTAAGCGCGGCCTCTCTGTACGGCTGACCGGCCTCGATCTCAACCCATGGGCCATCGATGTCGCGCGCGAGTTCCCCAACACGACGCCCCCCATCGAATACGTCGTCTCAGATGTCTTTGCGTACGAGCCGCTCCAGCCTATCGACGTCATTCTCAGCGCGCATTTCACGCATCACCTTGAGAACCACGACATCATTCGCTTCCTCAACTGGATGGAGCGGAATGCCCGCCTTGGCTGGTTCGTCAACGACCTCCATCGCCACCCGAATCCCTACCGTCTCTTCCGCCTTCTCGGAGCCGTGGCGCCCTGGCACCCGATCATCATCTCGGACGGCCTCATCTCAATTCGGCGCGCCTTTACGGTAGACGACTGGCAGGCCTGCGTTCTGGCTGCGGGGATCGGCGAAGCGGTCCCAGCGGAGGAGTTTCCGGCCCGCGTCACCGTGACCAGGCTCAAGACGCCCAGCCAGCTCCTGCCCGCCTGACCAGCTCCTGTCCGCCTGAACGGTACACTGGAAACATGTCTTTGCGTGCCGTGCTTCTTCTCTCGCTGGCGTTTTGCGCCCCTGCTTCGCCCCTCGCAACAGCGCAGGAAGCCCAACAGCAACCGGCAGTGCAACCCGCTTGGCAACAGGATATGGCGAGACGGCACGAGGCGCTCATCCAGCAAAACGGCCCCGGCACCGACACTGTGCTGCGCGACCAACTCCTTGCCATGAAGCAGCAGGACCAGGAGGCGCGCGGCTTTCGCGCCGGTTCGACCGGGCTCCAGGGTCAGATCGCCACGAACCTGGCCAGCATCGACCAGGACCTCACCGATCAGCTCAAGCAGATCTTCTACGCCAAGGGCTGGCCGACCATCCGTCTCGTCGGCATCGACGCCTCGAACGCCGCCATGCTCATCCTCACCCACACCCCCGACCACGCGTGGCAGCGAAGCATTCTCCCGCAACTCGAAACCCTTGCCGACTCCGGCAAGATTGATGGCTCAACCCTCGCCCTCGTCGTCGACAAGGAGCTCGTTGCCACCGGCCAGTTGCAGCGCTACGGCTCGCAGTTCAAGTTCGTCAATGGAGCGATGGCGATGTACGCTGTCGAGGATCCGGCCTCGCTCGATCAACGCCGCGCCCAGGTCCTCCTGCCTCCCATGGATGTTTATCGCGACATGCTCGAACACATCTACCACCTCAAAGCGTCTAACCAGATTGTGAGCGCGACGCCGCCTGCGGCAAAGTAGCCCAATATTCCCTGGATTTGTCCCACCCCTGAAAGAAGGCTTCACCCGATGTATCTCCGCTCCACCCTCCTTGCCCTGTCGTTTGCCCTCGCTTCCTTCGCATCCAATTCCGAAGCACAGCGCCTCCCCGGCGGCGTCCATCCCGAGCACTACACCCTCGCGCTGACCCCCGATCTCAAGGCCGCGACCTTCGCCGGTAACGAGACCATCGACCTGACGCTCGATGCTTCCTCGAGCACCATCACCCTGAACTCGTCCGAGATTGAGATCGCGTCCGTCTCCGCAGGCGGGCAAAGCGGAACCGTCAGATACGACAAGGATAAGGAGCAGGCCACCTTCAGCTTCGCCCAGCCGCTCGCCGCCGGGCCGGTTCATCTTGCCATCGCCTTCACGGGTATCCTCAACGACAAGCTCCGTGGCTTCTATCTCTCGAAGACCAAGACCCGCAACTACGCCGTCACGCAGTTCGAGCCGACCGACGCCCGGCGCGCCTTCCCGAGCTTCGATGAGCCCGCCCTCAAGGCCACCTACGACCTCTCGCTCACCGTCGACGTCCCCGATACCGTCATCGCCAATGGAGCCATGATCTCCGACAAGCCCGCCGCGGCAGGGAAGCACACCCTCACCTTCGCGACGACGCCGAAGATGTCGACGTATCTCGTCGCCTTCCTCGTCGGCGACTTCCAATGCATCACCGGCAAGGCCGACGGCGTACCCATCCGCGTCTGCTCCACGCCGGACAAGATCCAGTTCACCCACTTCGCCCTCGAAGCCGCCGAGTACATCCTGCCCTATTACGACAAGTACTTCGGCATCAAGTACCCCATGCCCAAGCTCGACCTCATCGGCCTGCCCGACTTCGAAGCTGGCGCCATGGAGAACTTCGGCTGCATCACCTACCGCGAGACCGATCTCCTCGTCGACAAGAACGCAAGCGTCAACGCGAAAAAAGGCGTCGCCTCCGTCGTTGCCCACGAGATGGCTCATCAGTGGTTCGGCGACATGGTCACCATGCAGTGGTGGGACAATCTCTGGCTCAACGAGGGCTTCGCCAACTGGATGGAGAACAAGCCCGTCGCCAAGTGGCACCCGGAGTGGAACTTCCCCCAGGACGTCGCCACGACCCTCGACAGCACCTTGAACCTCGATGCGCAGCCCACCACCCACGCCATCCGCGCCAAGGAAACCAGCACTCCCGACCAGATCAACGAACTCTTCGACGGCATCTCCTACGGCAAGGGCGGCTCTGTCATCGGCATGGTCGAGAGCTACCTCGGCGAAGAACTCTTTCGCCAGGGTGTTCACAATTACCTCCAGGCCCACCTCTACGCCAACGCTACCGCCGAGGACTTCTGGAATGCCCAGGCAGCAACCTCGCACCAGCCCATCGACAAGATCATGGCCAGCTTCATCGACCAGCCCGGCGTGCCTCTCCTCATCTTTGGCGACGCGACCGCGGGGAGCGTCACCGTCACCCAGAAGCGCTTCTTCCTCTCTCCCACCGACAGCGCCTCAACCGAGAAGTGGACGATCCCCGTCTGCGTAAAGGCGAGCGACAAGCCCGACAACCCAGCCAAGCTCGGCAAGCAGATCTGCACCCCGATCACCCCGGAGCAGACGACGCTCCCGCTCGCGCCGAAAGCGAAGCTGTTCTTCGCGAACGCCGGCGACCATGGCTACTACCGCACCTCCTACACCCCTGCCCAGCGCAAGGCCATCGCCGCCTCCGCCGAGCACTCCCTCAGCGCTACCGAGCGCATGGGTCTCCTCGGCGACGAGTACGCCCTCGTGCTCTCCGGCCAGCAGCCCATCGCCGACTTCCTCGATCTCGCCCTCTCCTTCAAGGCCGATCCCGACGCCTCCGTCATCGACAGCGCCCTCGGCAAGATCGCCACCATCCAGGCCAGCATCGCCACACCCGAGGACGCCGACCACATCGACGCTCTCCTGCGCCGCGAACTCGCCCCCATCTACGCGATGATCGGCAAGCCCGGCGGTCACGAGTCCTACAACGCGCAGGAGAGGCGTACCACGCTCTTCCAGCGCCTCGGAGTCGCCGGCGACCCCAGCATCCTCGCTCAGGCAAACGTGCTCACCGGCGACGCCTTCACCGCCCACAAATCCAGCGACGCCGCCCTCGTCGATGCCGCCGTCACCGTCTCCGCCCTCAATGGCGATTCAGCCCTCTACGACAAGCTCCAGGCCGTCGCCGAGAACGCCACCGACCCCGGCCTCCAGTCCGACGCGCTCCGCACCCTCGCCCGTTTCCAATCCCCCATCCTCGTTATCCGCACGCTCGACTACGCCTCCTCCGGCAAGGTCCGCAACCAGGATTCTTGGATCCTCTTCACCCTGCTCCTCCGTCAGCCCAAAACCCGCGACATCGCCTGGAACTACATCCAGCAGCACTGGGATAAAGTTCACGCCCAGTTCACCACCAACTCCGGCGTCCGTGTCGTCGGTGCCACCGGAAGCTTCTGCACGGTGCAGGGCCGTGACGAGGTTCAGAGCTTCTTCGCTACCCATCACGTCGACGCGTCGGAACGTACCCTCGCCAAGGCCATCGACAGCATCAACGACTGCATCCGCCGCCGCGCCGACGAAGAACCCGGCCTCAAAGCCTGGCTCGCCAGCCGGAACTAACCCACCGGCCCGGCCCCACCCGCCTTCGGCTCCATACGGGGTTTCCTGTGAAAGGCGACCTCGTTTGGTACACTTTAGTAACACGAAGTTATCGTTCCCATAAAGGGCTGCTCGCTTGCTATCTTTGCACCTGCAAGAACTCATACGTTCCTGCGCGTCTTTCCAGCGCATCGTTGCATTGAACGAGCACGGCACAGAGATCCTCTGCCATGACCCTGTTTCCCCTCGCCCGGTATCCGAGCGCAGCGGGCCGGGCGGAGGATCAGGACGATGCTCCCTCTAAGCCCGGAGTTCGAGGGCTCGACTGCGGCGAAGATTCTTCCCATCCGCACCGCTGACGACATCGTTCTGCTGCGTGCCGCCGTCCGTACCGCCGCGCTCGAGGCCGGTCTCGGCCTTGTCGAATTGACCAAGCTCGTCACTGCCTCCGTGGAAATCGGTCGCAACACCTTGACCTACGGCCGCGAAGGCGAAGTGGCGATCGATACCATCTACGAAAAGCCCTCCGGCGTTCGGCTCACCTTTTCTGATCGCGGACCCGGCATCGAAGACGTTCACCTCGCCATGAAAGACGGTTTCACTACGAGCGGAGCCATGGGCCTCGGTCTCGGAGGAACAAGCCGCCTCGTCGATGAGTTCCATATCGTCTCCGCGCCCGACGAGGGCACCACGGTCACTATCGCCAAGTGGAAGCGTTAGTGTTCATCGGCCTGCGAGCCGCGCTGTAGTTTCAATCACATCCCGCAAAAATCTGGTAATCCCAACGCTCCGGGCGTCCCCGCTTCCGCTACTCTGGCGTTATGCGTCTCCCGCTTGCTTCCCTGGCCCTTGCGTTCGTCCTTCCCGTGCACGCCCAGACCACGAAGAAGACGCAACCCCCACCGCCTCTGAAACAGGCCATCGCCACGATTGCTGCGGATTCCGACTCAACCGTCGCCGTCGCCTGCGCCCTGCCCAACGCGCAGCTCGATTGCAGCCTCAACGCCGACTCGCATCCACCCATGCAGTCCGTCTTCAAGCTCCCCCTTGCCGTCACCGTCCTTCACTTCGTCGAGCAGAGCAAGCTATCCCTTGACCAGCAGGTCCGCTTCCTCCCGGCCGATCGCATCCCATCCGGCTATAGTCCGCTCCAGGATGAGCACCCCGCCCCCAACGTCGATGTCTCCCTCCGCGAACTCTTCCGCCTCGCGGTCAACCTCTCCGACAACGTAGCCGCCGACATCCTCCTCCGCGTCATCGGCGGCCCGCAGGTCGTGCAGGCTTACATCACCTCGCTGGGTATCAAGGACTTCCACATCGTCGACGGAGAGCACGGCCTCTACCTCGACGCCCAGAACCAGTTCCACAACTGGATCAGCCCCAGCGCCGCCGTCCAACTCCTGCGCCTTCTCGCCGACGCCTCCCCGCTTACCCCCGCCGATACCCAGCTTCTTTTCGGCCTCATGGAGACCTCTCCCATGGCGCCCCACCGCATTCGGGATGGTGTCCCGCCGGGCACGGTCGTGCGCCACAAGGGCGGAACCTCGCAGACCATCCTCGGCCTCACTTACGCCACCAACGACGTTGCTCTCATCACTCTGCCCGACGGCCGCACTCTTGCCCTCGCCGTCTTCCTCACCAACTCCACCGATGACGACAAGACCCGCGACGCTACCATCGCGAGCATCGCCAAGGCCATCTACGAGGCTGCAATCCATCCCTGACCGTCATCTCCATGGCGTAGACTTCCCACACGATGACCACGCGAAAGACGCGCACGACAAACACCACAAGCACGACTAAGCCTGATGGTTTCACCATCGGTGTAGGGTTCCGTAAGACCTACCCTCGCACCGAGCTGGCCAAGTGGGATCCTTCCCTCCGCACCCGCGACCCGCTTCAAATCCTCAAGAGCGCCGAAGGGGAACGCCTTCCCGAGCTCATGCCGCTCAAGTATCAGCGCATGTCGGCATCGCCCTTCGGCTTCTTTCGCGGCGCGGCCCCCGTCATGGCGTATGACCTCTCGCTCTCCGCCAACACCGGCGTCATCACGCAGCTTTGCGGCGACGCCCACGTCCAGAATCTCGGGGCATATAGCGGACCCGACGGCCGCCTCGTCTTCGACATCAACGACTTCGACGAAACCGTTCGCGGACCCTTCGAGTGGGACATCAAGCGCATGGCCACCAGCATGCTCCTCGCCGGCAACGACGCCGGCGTTCGCAAAACCGCGTGCAACGCCGCCGCCGCCGTCTTCCTCACGTCCTACTGCGATCTCATGCGTCAGCTCGCCGGCATGCCCATCCTCGAGGTCGCGCGCTACCAGGTCCACCGCCTCGGGTCCATCGCACCTATCTCAAAGATTCTGCTCAACGCTCAGCGCGCCACGCCGGTCCACACCCTCGAGCGCCTCACCGAGCCCTACAAGACCAAGCGCCGGTTCCGCTCCCAGCCTCCTCTTCTGCGCCGCGTCACGGGCAATGAGGCGCAGGCTGTGCTCGCCTCGCTCATCGGCTTTCGACAGTCCCTCATCCCGGCGCGGCAACACTTCTTCGGCCAGTTCACGCCCGTGGACATCGCCTTCAAGGTCGTCGGCACAGGCTCCGTAGGCCTCCGCGATTACGTCATCTACATGGCCGGCAACGGCCCCGGCGACCCACTCTTTCTGCAGATCAAGCAGGAGGCGGCCTCCGTCTATGCTGAATACCTTCGCAAACACACCGAGCTTCGCGAGAATCAGGGCCAGCGCACCGCCGAAGGCCAGCAGGCCATGCAGTTCCAGTCGGACCCGCTCCTCGGCTGGACCACCCTCGACGGACGCGACTACCTCGTCCGCCAGCTCAACGACCACAAGGCCTCCGTCGACATCACCGGCCTGAAGGCCTCCGACCTCTCCCAATACGCCGCAGTCTGCGGAGAGATACTGGCCCGTGGTCACGCACGCGCCGGGGACGCCCGCATCATCGCCGGATACATCGGCGGTGGCAAGCGCTTCACTGCGGCCATCCTCGAGTTCGCTGCCCTCTACGCAGCCCAGAGCGTCAGCGACTGGAAGCTCCTCGTCAGCCAGCCGAAGCTCACCTGAGGCTGGCCTATCGGTCTATCGTTACATCAACCGAAACCGCTCCCGCATCAGCCTCTGGAACCTCGGCCTCCAGATCAGTTCGTAGGCGAGTTCCTTTCCCGGAAACATCGCCAACGCGGCGGTCTTGGTATCGGCTACCATCTGCGAGGCTTCGTCGACCGTCAGAGACCCATCCTGCGCGATCGTCTGCATCACCATGCTCATCATCATCTGCATGCGCCGCAGCAGCCGTGCCTCTTCCTGCTGTTCCGCCGGCGACATCACTGGTTTCTCTTCGCTCGATTCCTGCACGTCCATAGTCACGCTCCCTGGTAAAAGCCCGACAACACTAATTTGACGTTCCAACAACCTCTCGGATTCCACCATCCCTGCCCAGCAGAAAGGTAGTCATCCCAAACATATCCGTCCGGTAGAGCTTCACACCTCGCCCGGCAAGCCGCGTAATCACCTCGCCTCGCGGATGCCCGAAGGTATTTCCGCGCCCAACCGAGATCACCGCATCCCGTGGGCTTACCGCCGCCAGAAACCCCTCCGTCGAACTCGTCGCGCTCCCGTGATGCCCAACTTTCAGCAGCGTCACCGGCCCAACTCGATCGTGCGCCAGCATCGTCGCCTCCTCCGGCCGCTCCGCGTCGCCCTCAAGCAGAACCGAGGCTTTCCCAAACTGCAGCCGCATCACCAGCGAGTCGTCATTCTTCGGAGCACCGGCATTCCGGTACTCCGCCTCCGGCCCAAGCACCGAAACATCGACCCCATCCCAAGGGAGCGCATCGCCAGCCCGAAGGTGCCGAATCCTGACGCCAAGCGCGGAAGCCTCCGCAAGCATTGCCCCGTAAGCCTGGGAGGGAACATCCACCCCCACCCAAAGCTCGCGCGGCCGGAAGCTTCGCAGGATCGCAGGCATTCCTCCCATATGGTCGCTATGCTCATGCGTCAACGCCAGAACGTCAAGTCTTCTCAGCTCACGTGACCAAAGATAAGGCGCAACCACCTCCTCGCCGACGTCGAAGCCCGTATCCGCAGAGCCACTTCGAAGCCCCACACCACCGACCGGCCCACCAGCATCCACAAGCATCGCCCTGCCGTTCGGCCCAACGACAAGAATCGAATCCCCCTGTCCCACGTCGATCGCCGTAACCTCAAGCATCCCCGGAATCACGCTCGGCGTCGCTGGCAGAAGCGCAAGCCCGACCAGCAGGGGCAGCGTCGCCACGGTCAGCCATCCCCAAACCGCTCGCCTTTGCCTCGATGCCCAGCAGCAGAACCCAAGGCCTGCCACAACCACTCCACACACCCAACTTGCCGGTCCCGGGACCCGGACATCCGCAGCCGTCAGCCGCGCGATGTGTCCCACCGTCCCAGCCACTGCATGCAGCAGAACCGCCGTGACAGTCCCCGGAAGCACCGCAACCCAGGGACTCAGCAAGCTTCCACAAAACGTAGCCATCGCCGCCGGAACCAGAAATGCGATCACTGGAACCGTCAGCAGGTTCACCGGCAGAGCAAGCAGAGCCACTCGGTGAAAATAAAGCGCCATCGGTAGAGCCATCACCGCCTCTGTCACCAGGGCTACAAGGCAAAGCTCCGCAACCCAAAGCACCACCCGCATACCCCGGGCAGGCAAGCCCATCGCCCACCGCCCAAGCAGCCGCCCTAAAGCCTCGCCAAACATCCGCAGCATCACCCGGAACTGTGCCAGCCTCGGCTCAAACCGCACATCCCGCCAAACCTCCTCGATCCGTCTCGCCGCCCGCGCATACGGCAGAATCGTCCTCTCGCCAAGCGGAATCGCAATCCCCGCCACCCCCACAATCGCCAGAAACGTCATCTGAAAGCTCGCCTCGAACAAGCTGGATGGCGACCACGCCAGCGCACCCAGCACCGCCGCCCCGAGCGCATTGAGCGTGTTGTGGTGCCGGTCCAGAAGCCGCGCGATCAGAAAGATCGAAGCCATCCCCAAAGCCCGCTGCACCGGAATCCCAAGCCCTGTGAGCGCCGCATACCCCGTCGTCAGCCCGATCGTGACGAAGGTCCCCGCCCACATCGGAAGCCGCGTCCGCCGCGAAACCCAGAAGATCCCGAGCGCGATCAACCCGACATGCATCCCCGAAACCACGAACAGATGAAACGATCCCGTTCGCTCGAACCCTTTGCGCATCTCCCTATTCAGCCCCAACCGATCCCCAAAGAGCATCGCGTTCAGCGTCCCCGCATCCTCCGCCGTAAGCCGCGACCCTTCCGGCAGAGCCCGGTTCGCCCCCGACCGGGCAAATGCCAACATCCTCCCCGAAGCCCACGCCTGCGCCGCGTACACCCGGCACCGCAGATCCCAGGCCTTCCCCGCACCTCGGGCGGTCTCAGCCGCAAGCTTCCCCGCCCGCACGGAGGCATGAACCCCGATCCCCTGATCCAGCAGGTAATCCCCGTACTGCCAAGCCCCCGGATCCCGAAACCGCTCTGGCACCTTGAGCCGCATCGCCACGTCAACCACATCCCCGCACCGCAACTCCGGCATCGCCACCCCAGGTTCCGCGATCACCGTGACTCTTACCCCGCCCGTCACCGGAACCATCCGCGACGCATCCGGCGTCACCTCCTCGACCGCCTCCACCCCCAGGTCGACCGACAGCCCCGCATCCCCCTCCGTCTCCTCATAGCCATCCACATCTACGTCCTGCCGAGCCTGCGGAGGAAGCACCCGCACCCGCATCACCCGTCCCTGCACCGTCCGGCTAAGCCCATCCGCGAACCCACGCAACTCCGCCTGCGTCGCCGCTCCCGGCTGCATCTCCCCGCACCCCAACCCCGCCACCACCCAGAGCCCCGCCACAGGAACCAGCCCGACCCAAGGCGTCCGTATCGCCGCCCCGCTCATCCCCGCTAGCAGCAGGACCGCCATTACCCAAACCACAGCCGGAACCCATCCAAGCCGCTCAGCCCCGATCCCCACGCAGAACCACAAAGCCGCCCAAAGCAGCGGAGTCCGGCGAAAGCTGAGCGGCTCAAGACGCGACCCATTCCTGGCCCAGAGTCTGGGATCAGGGGAAGCGGCCGGCTCTCCGATGAAGCGTGCAGGAAACCGCATCAGCCACACATTGGCCCACGTTCAGACCATCGTTTTCGACAGAAAAACCACCGTCTCCAGGTGAAACGTCTGCGGAAACATATCAATCAAATGGACTTCCGCAACCCGGTAGCCGGAGTCTACCAGCAAAAACAAATCCCGAGCCAAAGTGACCACATCACACGAAACATAGACGATCTCTGCCGCCCCGATCCGCTCCAGAAGCCCACAAACCTCAGCCCCGATGCCAGCCCGCGGAGGGTCCATCACGATCAGATCCGGCCTCTCCCGCTGCACCGCCGCCGCCCGCAAAAACGCGACCGTTTCCATCGTCACAGCCTGTAAGTGCTCGGTTTTCTTCGGTGCCCGTGCCAGATCCGAGGCAGCCGGCTCCCCCACTTCCACCCCAACGACCAACTCGAAGCTACCCGCCAGCACACGCGAAAACAGCCCCACGCCCGCATACAGATCCCAGGCCAGCGCTCCCCGCCGCCCCGCCGTCACCAGCTCTACCATCTCCTCAACGAGGACGCGGTTTACCTGAAAGAATCCACCACGCGACACCCAGTACCGCCGGTCCCTCACCTCCTGCACCAGTCCACCCGTCCCCCAGGTAGCCCGTTCTTTCGCCCCATATCCCGCCGAAGCCGCCAGCACCCCAGCCCCAACCAACTCAGGCACCATCGCCGCCAGCGCCCCACAAAACTCCGCGAATCCCTCGATCCGCCCGTCCCGTGTCAGCACCGTCATCTGCAGCGTCTTCTCGTCGTTCGAGGCAAAAAACTCAACCTCAGCGGTTGAAGCGAGCCAGCGCCGCCCAGGCTCCTTCCCGTCGGCCAGCTTCAGTAGCGCCTCTGCCGCCCGCAGAAGGAGCCGTGAGGAGATCGGGCATTCGGCGATCGGCAGAAACTCCCGTCCACCGCGCCGGTTATACCCGGCGTGAAATGCCCCATCGACCGCTTCCACCCGAAACCTTACCCGGTTCCGATACTCCCATGGCTCTCCCGCATGCACCACCACATCCGGAAGCCCGGTGAGCCCGGCAGCCTGAAGCGTCTCCAGCAGAATCTCCTTCTTGATCCGTATCTGCTCCGCGTCCGAGGAGTGCTGATAATCGCACCCACCGCACACCCCAAAGTGCCGGCACCGCGGCGCCACCCGCTCCCCGGAGGCCTCGAGAACCCGCAGCGAAGGAAGCTCAACCAACTCGCCCGGCAACACGAAGCGAGCCGAATGCCCTGCTCCCGCCTCGTCCAAACCAACAAACGTCCCTCCGTACTCAGGCCGTTCGATCCTCACTGTCATAAATGGCTCATATAGAAGAGGCTCAAGCGCGGCAGCCCATACGCCTCGAACAGCCGCTTCTGCAGAAATTGCTGCTGAACCTGCTTGATCTGCACCGCCTGCATCTTGCTCCGATAGGGCGCAAGCTCACGCGCCGATTGCTCCCGCAGACGCACCAGATCCTCCTCCGGTGCGCTCATATGCAACGCCCCAAAGAGCTTTTCTTCGAGCACGTTGAGCTTACGATCGATCTCCTCCAGCGATCCCGCCGCACTCACCCCGGAAGCAATCTGCCGCAGCCGAGTCCCGCACTCCACCCCGACGCCCGCCGCAACTCCGGGAAGCGCCGCATTCTCAAGCTTCCCCGCATTCCCAATCAGGTAAGCCGCCACCCGCCCGCTCTCGAACCCGCTCTCCGCCGCCTCGACCGCCCCTTCCACAAGCGCACCCGTCGCTGCTTCCTGCGCCTTCTCGACCGCCTCCATCACCGCCTGCGAGCACCACGCCAGCCCATTCACCTTCCGAACCTTCCCACCCGCCCGCTGCTTCTTCGCATCTTGCTTATCAAACGCATTGTCGATCCCGCGCAGCACCGCCTCGAGCGGCAGCCCGCCTTCCCGCCACGTCTCGATCAGCGCCCAGTCCAGCGTCGATAACATGAGCAGCGATCCTCGTCTCTGCTGAAAGCGCTCTTCGATCTCGGTAAAATAATTGAAGTAATTCTGCACGGCCCGCTTCAGACTCCCGGACGCCGCGCCGCCAATGCCTCACGCGGCTTCTCGCGGTGCCGGTCGCGATTCTTCTCATACACCAGCCGCAAACCGGTCAGCGTCAGCATATCGTCCGTCTCCTGGATGTACTCTGAACCCGGCGCAATCAGCTTTGAGAGGCCACCCGTCGCCACGGTCTTCGTCTCTGGCCCAAGCTCAGCAATCATGCGTTTCAGAATCCCGTCGACCAGCCCGATGTAGCCGTAATAGAGTCCGATCTGGATGTTGTCCACCGTCCCCGTGCCAATCACTTTCGAGGGTTTCTTCACATCGATGCGCGGCAGCCGCGCCGCCCGCTGAAACAAAGCCTCGGCCGAAATCCCGAGCCCCGGCGCAATCGCGCCGCCCAGAAACTCCCCGCGCTTCGACACCACATCGAACGTCGTCGCCGTACCCATGTCGACCACGATCGTCGGCCCGCCATACTTGTCGAACGCAGCAACGCAGTTCACGATGCGGTCCGCACCAACCTCAGCCGGGTTGTCGGTCAGTACCGGGATACCCGTCTTCACTCCCGGCTCGATAAAGAGCGGCTTCACCTTGAAGAAGATCTCGCAGGCTCGCCGCAGCGTGGAATCGATCGGAGGCACCACCGACGAAATCGCAATGCCGTCCACCACGCTCAGATCGTGCCCCGCATCGAGAAACAGACTCCGCAGCGTAACGCCGATCTCATCGGAAGTCTGCCGAAGTGGCGTGGTAATCCGCCAGTGCTTCAGCATCTCCCCCGGCACGTCATCCGTAGAAAGCCGATAGAGACCAAGCACCGTATTCGTATTTCCCGCGTCGATGGCAAGCAGCATTCGTTCCAAAACCCTCTCCAGCTAGCGGGGACGCACACCACCCGAGAGCACCGTATGGAGTGTGCCGTCGTCTCCAAGCACACGCAAAAAGCCACGCGAGTCGAGTCCAGCCGTCACGCCAGTATATCCGTCCCCCTCGCCCACCCGAACCGCCTTGCCCCGCACCCAGCTCGAAGCCTCGGCAAACCGGCTCAGCAGGGAATCTTCCTCCGCGGTGCCCGCTGCCGTTCCTGAAAGACCGGTGAACTCGGCCTCCAGTCGGTCGATCTCTCCGCCAAGCGCGAGCAGAAGCTCAACGAGGAGTCCCTCGCGCGACCATGCATGCCCCGTCTCCAGAAGCAGCGAAGTGGCGATACCCCGAAGCTCCCCGGGGAACTCCGGATGTCCCACGTTCAGCCCGATCCCGATCACCGCATAGCGAAGCGCGCCGGATGTTTCCGCAGCCGTCTCCACCAATATGCCTCCGAACTTCTTCTCCCCAAGTAGCAGATCGTTCGGCCACCGAATATCGGGATAAAGCCCCGTCAGATCGAAGACCGCCGCCTGCACCGCAAGCCCAGCGGCGAGCGAAATCCAAAGCGCCTCAGCCAGAGCAAGCTTCGGCCGCAAAAGCACACTGACGTAGAGCCCATCCCCTGGAGCCGAATGCCACCCGTGCCCTCCCCGCCCGCGCCCTGCGGTCTGCTCATCCGCGACCCACACCGACCTGTCCGGCGCCGCACCCTGGGCTGCTTCGATGGCGAGCGTATTCGTAGAGCCAACCGTAGCCAGGTGTCTTACGGCAAATCGGCTCCCGGCGAGCCCACGTTCGACCTCGTCCGAGTCCCACGCCTCAGAAGACATTCGCGGTAACTCGCATCCCCATGTCGATCGTCTCGGGAGACTGCGTCAACGCGGCCACCGAGACGAAGTCGACGCCCGTTAGCCCGAAGCTCTTCACCGTATCGAGAGTGATGTTCCCCGAAGCTTCGATAGGAATTCCTGGCCTCGTATCGCGTATCTGCTTCACCGCCTTCTTCACAGCCGCAACAGCCATACCTTCGAGCAGGATCGCCTCCGCCCCCCCGGCGAGCGCCTGATCCAGTTCTTCCTGGCTCCTGACCTCCACCTCGACCCGCTGTCCCGGCTTCCGCTTCGCCAGCGCATGCTCGAGCGCCGAGGGTAGGCCTCCGCCCAGCCCAATATGGCTCGCCTTGATCAGGATGCCGTCCTGCAGATCCAGCCGGTGGTTCGTTCCCCCGCCGCAGCATACGGCGTACTTATCCAGCGCACGCAGCCCAGGGATCGTCTTGCGCGTATCGACCACCTTCGCGTTCGTCCCCGACAGCGCTTTCACATAGGCATTGGTCAGCGTGGCAATCCCGCTCATCCGCTGGATCAGGTTCAGCATCACTCTCTCGCACGAGAGGATCGCCGCAGCATGGTGGCGAATGACGGCGATCGTCTGCCCCTTCTTCACCCGCACGCCGTCGAAGATCTCCAAGTGGCTTACCACCTCAAACCGGCTCTGGTTTCCAGGATTATCCCCCGAAACCATCTTCCCGAAGATGTCGAGGATCGCCGGAATTGCGCCCACTCCGGAGATCACGCATGGCTGCTTGGCGACGATCGTTCCGGTCGCCCTCAGCCCGGGCTCGACCGTCAGCACGGTCGTGACGTCGTTTGCTGCCTTATCTTCCGCAAGGGCCGCTTCCAGAATCGTGCGGATTCGTCTGCTCTTCCAGTCCATGGCGTAATCCTAAACCTCTCACCTGCATCTCAAGGTGTACACGCCTGATGCCCGACCTCTCCCACCAAATCGCGACCTTGTTCCTCTTGGCCATTCCCATCGCCTGCGCCTCCTGGACCGTCACCCACGAAGAGGTCTTCCGCGAGCCTCGCGAGTTTTGCAAAGAGAAGAGTCAGAACTGCAAGCCGCTCGTCACCCGCAAGTTCTTCTATCTCTTTACGTGCGAATACTGCTTCTCGCACTATGTCACCGCGTTTTTTCTCCTGGTCACCCGCTACCAGCTTCTGTACCCGGGATGGCGCGGGTACCTGCTCTCGGAGTTCGCGCTTGTCTGGGTGGCCAACATCTATATGAGCTTCTTCAACCGCCTTCGCCTCGACATCAAGCACGAGAATGTTGTCATCGCGGTCGATCAGACTAAAGTCGCGGCGGACGAGCCCACCCGGGCGCCCGCCGCGAACTAGATCAGGCCATCGCGTACCTGCGGCAATGCTCAAGGTAAGCCGCCTCATGGCTCGCGACCAGTTCCACCACGCTGCGCCAAAGCCATCCCGGCGCGTCGAGGCTCTTCGAACGGTTCCGCCCCAGCTCGGCCTTCCAGCTCTTCCTAGTGGAAAGGTCCATCTGCCGGACATGAGCCCGCCCGACGATCATCGCGAGATACCGCGCTGCCGCAACCGCCTCCTCGCGCGTTAGGCGCTCCAACTCGACCTTGAGATCCTGCGGCATCAGCTCGCGCACGACCACTGGCCTGCGCAGCAGGCGCGCCGCCATCATTCGCTCTCCCAGGAAAGGAGACAGCGCACGCGCCCCGGTAACAACCCGCTCCGCGTTATCCTCCGGCATTTCGCCCCCCCGTGCCGAAGGAGCCGCCGCACACACGGCCTCCTTGATATCGAGCAGCCGATAGCGCCGCTTGCTTGCCTTCCCGATCCCCACGAGGACCGCGAACCGGAGGCGGCCAAGCGAGCTGCATCCCTTCATCCAATACGCGGCGTCGAGCACGCGGAGGGTGCCCTTTTCCTGCTCCCCGCTCAGCAACGCAGCAAGCCCGGCCGTTTTCTGAAGCAGTTCCTCGATCGCACTCCGCTCGCTCTCCGCGAGAGCCCAGAACCGTGACCCGAGAGGAATCACCGGCGTCACGTCCTCGATCCGTTCCTCCGCAAGGTGACGCCATTTGCGGCTCAGTGCCTGCTCCAGGATCAGACGAATTGGCTGCAGATTGCCACCTTCGGGGTCCGCGCCCGCCTTTCGAGGAGAAGAAAGAGCCTCGCTATAGCCCACCACCATCTGTTCGAGCATCAGCGCCGTCGTAACCCCCGGAAGGTCGGATCCGCGAGCCGCAGTCGCAAGCGAAAGGCCGAGCCGCACGAGGTCATGCGCAGGATTGCCAATCACGGTCTGGTCGAGATCGCGGATCTCCACTTCGACCTTGCCGTCCGCGTTCGCCACCGGACCGAGATTACCGGCGTGGCAGTCGCCACAAATCCAGATCGGCGGACCCTGTGGAAGCCGATCGCCCGAGCCGGTTGCGAGCCAGTCATAAAACTGCAGCGTGTTTCCGCGAACGTAGGCGTGCGCGGATCTCGCCATCTTCAAGCGCCGGTTCGCCTCCAGTACGGCAAGACGTCCATCCGGCGTGGGTCCAACTTCCTTCTTTTTCATCGTCCTTTAATATTACGTCGTTAGGCCGAGCCTTCTCGGTCGCACCGATGTCTCGCATCCTCGTATCTTCGCGCGTATTACGCCGGCGGCAATGCATCCAGCCCAGCCTTTGTCTTGTCATACTGCGTCTTGGTTTCCGTCGCCTGCTTCCGCAGCCCCTCGACGATATGCGCCGGGGCCTTGGCCATGAACGCCTCGTTGCCAAGCTGCCGCTCCGCCGCCTGCAGGCCCTTCTCGTACTTGGCCAGGTCCTTCGTCAGCCGTTCCCGCTCCGCCGGGACATCGATCGTTCGCTCGTAGACCACCTGCACATCGAAGGCCGAGGTAGAACGCGTACCGTTCCCGGACATCGCCTCGCGGGTAAACTCGACCTCGCTCACCCGCGAAAGTCGCCGCAGCAGGTCGGTGTTCTGGTCGACTAGCGCGACAACCCGGTTCTGCCCGAACACCCGGATCGGCGCAGCTTCCTTCTCCGGAACGCTCATCTCCTTACGTAGCCCGCGAACCGCAACGATCATCTCCTGCAGCAGGGTCATCGCGGCCACGCTCGCCGAGCCGTCCGCAGGGAAGTCGGCCGGCACGGGGTAACGCGTCAACGCGATCGACTTCGCCGGAACCTCGAGCCCGATCTGCGGCCAGAACGCATGCCAGATCTCCTCGGTGATAAATGGCATGAACGGGCTAAGCAGACGCAGCGCCGCCTCGAATACCGCAAGCAGTGTCGTCAAAGCAGCCGTCGCGCTCGCGAGGTCATCCTCCGGCCCGAAGTTCAGCCGAAGTTTCACGATCTCGATGTACCAGTCGCAGAAGTCGCCCCAGAAGAACTGGTAGATCGCACTCGCCGCTTCGTCGAATCGATAGTCCTTCAGCGCCTTGTCGACCGCCTCCGTCGCCGCTCCGAGCCGCGCCAGGATCCACCGCGTCTCGAGGCTCGTCGAGCCATCATCCTGAAGCGCAGCCGCCAGCTTCTTTGGATCGATCGCAACCCCAGCGTCGCGCGCCCGGTCGACATTCATGAAGAGGAATCGTGCAGAGTTCCAGATCTTGTTAGCGAACGCTCGGTACCCCTCCGTCCGCGCCTCCGAGAAGGCAATATCCGTTCCCGGCGACGCCATGCTCGCCAGCGTAAACCGTACCGCATCCGTCCCGAAGCGGTTGATGATGTCGATCGGGTCAATCACGTTTCCCTTGGTTTTCGACATCTTCTGCCGGTCCGCGTCGCGCACCAGGGCATGGATGTAGACCTCGCGAAAGGGAACCGCATCGGCCAGCTTGCGCGCTGTGCCGTCCTGCATTGGCACATCGAGCATGAAGTGGCTTCCGAGCATGATCATCCGCGCCACCCAGAAAAACAGGATGTCGAAGCCCGTCACCAAAAGCTGGGTTGGGTAAAAAGCCGTGAGGTCCGCCGTGCTCTCCGGCCAGCCGAAGACGGTAAACGGAAGCAGCCCGGACGAGAACCATGTATCCAGCACGTCCGTTTCCTGCGTGATGGCACTCGATCCGCACATAGAGCAAGCCTCCGGTGTCTCCCGCGAGACCGTGATGTGCCCCTTGTCGCAGTGCCATGCCGGGATCCGATGCCCCCACCAGAGCTGCCGTGAGATGCACCAGTCATGGATGTTGTTCATCCACTCGAAGTACGTCTTCGAGTACATCTCCGGCGTAAACCGAATGTGGTTATCGCGCACCGCCGCAATCGCCTTCTCCGCGATCGAATCCCCGCCGGTAGAAGGCGTCTTGTTCACCGCGATGAACCACTGCATCGAAAGCCGCGGCTCGATCACCACGCCAGAGCGCTGCGAGAGCGCGATCGAGTTGGTGTGCTCCTTGATCTCGACCAGCGCACCCAACGCCTCGAGGTCCGCTACGATCTGCTCGCGTGCCTCGTACCGCTCCATTCCGTGATACGGCGAGCCTTCGAGGTCGATATGAGCGGTCTTATCGAGAATTATGAGGTTCGGCAGGTTATGCCTCTGACCGATGGCGAAGTCGTTCACGTCATGCGCCGGCGTCACCTTCACGGCGCCCGTGCCGAACTCCGGGTTCGCCCACTCATCCGCGACCACGGGAATCTCGCGTCCCACAAGCGGCAGGGCCAGCATCTTGCCCACGAGCGCTGTATAGCGCTCGTCCGATGGATTTACCGCCACGGCGACGTCGCCGAGCATGGTCTCAGGCCGCGTGGTCGCGATTGTGATCGACCCCGTCCCATCGGCCAGGTCATAGCGAACGTGGTAGATCTTCCCAACCCGCTCCTCGTGCTCCACCTCGAGGTCCGAGACCGCGGTCTGGATCGCCGGATCCCAGTTGACGATGTACGCCCCCCGGTAGATCAGCCCCTGCTCGTATAGCCGAACGAACGCTTCCTTCACCGCGACCGAAAGTCCGTCATCCATGGTGAAGTACTCGCGGCTCCAGTCGACGCTCGCTCCCAGGCGGCGCATCTGCCCGGTAATCGCGCCGCCGTACTCCTTCTTCCAACACCACACCCGCTTTACAAAGGCTTCGCGTCCCAGCGCCTCGCGCTTCGTGCCCTCGCTCGCCAGCGCCCGCTCGACCATCATCTGCGTCGCGATGCCCGCATGATCGGTTCCGGGAACCCAAAGCGCCGTCTCGCCGAGCATCCTGTGCCACCGCGTCAGGATATCCATCTCCGCCTGATTCAGCATGTGCCCCATGTGCAGGCGGCCGGTCACGTTTGGCGGTGGCAGGAGCATGGTGAACTTCTTCGTCGCCTCTTGCGTATTGCTCGGGGACGCGACATCGAAGAGCCGCTCGCGCACCCAGTACTCGGCCCAGCGTTCTTCAATCGTCGAAGGATCGTATGCCTTCGGAAGTTCGTATGCGTTGGATTTCTCGTCGCTCATGGATACGTTAAGGGTAGCATCGAGTCTCAGTAGAAACGGGCCCCAGCAGGATACGTTTGACGCGGTCTCTCCCGCCAAAGGACGTGGAAGTTTGAGGATTCTGTCATGAAGAAGTGCGTGCTTCTCGCCGCTCTGCTCGTCTGCCTGCTCGGGTTCGCTACGGGTGTGTCGTTCGCTGAATCGGCCAACATCGTCTCACATGGAAGCCACGACCACGTGAGCTTTGGCAGCACCATCGACATCAACGAGGGAGACTCTGCCTCGGATGTCGTCTGCGCCTTCTGCAGCGTGCGCATTCACGGCAACGTTTCGGGCAGCATGGTAGCGTTCTTCAGCAACGTCAGCGTCGATAGCGGCAAGACCATCAACGGCGACACGGTCGTCTTCGGAGGCAAGCTCGCGCTGGCGGATCAATCGCACATCGACGGACAGCTCGTCCTCTTCGGCGGCGAGCTACAGCAGGCCCCCACAGCCGAAATCTCGGGTGACCGCGTCGTGATGGAGGGCCCAGGATGGCTGCTGTTCGTGCTCCTCCCGTTCCTGATCCCGATCGGTATCGTCTGGCTGATCATCTACCTGATTCGCCGTAACCGCTACCAGTTCCCGGCGTATCCAGGCGGAAGGCGCTTCTGATAGCGATCAAGGCTTCGCCGGAGCAGCAGCCAGCATAGCCTTTAGCCGCAGATAGGCCCCGTTCGTCCACCCAAACCCAATCACGTTCATCTTGTAGCCCGCAGACACCGCAACATTCGCCGACCCGCTCACAACGTTGTACTTCTCCCGCAGCGTTCCGTCATTCCTATAGTTTTGCTCGATCGTTTGGGTGAAGCTCTTCGCCAGGCGTAGCGCGTCCGTCGTGTCGCCGTACTCCGTCAGGCCGTAGATCGTCAGCCAGTTCGTCGGAGCCCATCCGAAGGGTAGATCCCACTGCGTACCGGAAGCGCGATCGCTCATCGCCAGTCCGCCGTCATGTTCGAAGAGCGGAAGCTGCGTCTCCATTGCCGCCGCCTGCGCGGGCGTGGCGAGATGCGCCCACAGCGGGTAAAAGGCGCTGATGTAGTTGTAGTCGGACGCCTTCTTGTTCACGAAGTCGTAATCGTAAAACATGCTCTTGGTCTGGTTCCACAGGTAGCGATTGATGGCTGCCTTACGCGCCACCGCCCGTTTCGCCCACATCGCCGCATCCTGCTTGCGGTGCAGCAGAGTCGCGAAGTGCTCCATATCCGTTTCGTACTTGTATAGAAGGCTGTTCAGGCACACCGGGGCATACTGATCCGTCGACCCCGAAAACGGCCCAAATCGGAAGCTTGTATCGAACCCTGACTCCCGCATAGCCCGGTCGCCCCGAAAATAAGCCGCCGTCAGCCGATGCCCGTCGACATGCGCCGCCGCACAAACCTTCAAAGCTTTCACGTCGCAGCTTGTCGCTGCCAGCGTCGCAGCCTGGTCGTCGGTAGGATTGTCCGGCGCGTCCATCATGTACCCGGCACCCGCATCCGGGTGAGCCAGCAGCCACCGGATCACGTCCGGGTAGTAGGTGCTGTCATCCGCCATCTCAGGCACCGGCCCTGCCCCAAGGTCGACGTAGCGCGCAAGCCCCGTCTCACCCGCCCGGTGCGCCGGCGAGGTCCACAGCGAGTAGTCCCGCATGGCATCCTCATACGCCTTCGCCAGCCACGCATCGTTCTCCCCCGACGCAGGCTCCGCCTCATACACCTCCCGGATCATCGAGCTCAGAAACGGAGGCTGCGACCGCGTCAGGAAGTACGTCCGGTTCGCATTGAGAATCGCCCCGTAGTTCTCGATCTCGAAGAAAAAGTTCTCGACGATCCCCTTCGCAAGCGCCACCCGGTGGTCTGAAACCAGCCCAAGCAGGATGAAGTATGTATCCCACCCATACATCTCGTTGAACCGCCCACCTGGAACCACGTACGGATTTGGCAGATACAGCAGCCCGTTCTTCGGGAACTCCGAAGGCTTCACGTCTCCCATTTTTCCGATCGGCCGGGGAAGATGATCGATCTGCACCCCGCACTGCGCGTGCATCGCCGCAACAGCCGCAGGCGTTTCCATCCCCGCCGGCAGATAGAGAATGGGTGCCGTCGTCACCTTTGTGTCCACCACCGACTTGCACTCCAACATCGACCGCGTCAGCGTATCCCATGTCGTATGGATATAGTCCTCGATCGGCGCCCGCTGCTGCGCCACCGCGCAGACAGTCAGAGCGATCATGCCCACCAGAACCCTCAAGCCTCGCAAAAACATACGCTTCTCTCCCAGAGGCAATCTTCAGACCGACCGAGTGTAGCGCGACAACCCCGCCGCTGGCACACCGCTCCAGCGGATAAACTAATCCAGCCATGTCCGAAGCCCAAGCACCGATCACCACCATCGCCACCCTCAGCGCCCACGAAGGCCAGACCGTCACCCTCCGCGGCTGGCTCTACAATCTCCGCGCCTCCGGCAAGCTCCTCTTCCCCATCTTCCGCGACGGCTCCGGAACCATCCAGGGCATCGTCCCCAAGGCAGCCGTCCCCGAGGTAGTCTTCGAGACGCTGAAGAACCTCACCCTGGAATCCAGCGTTATCGTCACCGGAAAGGTCCGCGCCGACGCGCGCGCTCCGAGCGGCTTCGAACTCGACGTGGAAAACATCGAAGTCCTCCAGCGCGTCCCCGACGAAACCCCCTTCCCCATCACCCTCAAAGAGCACGGCGTCGACTTCCTCATGGAGCATCGCCACCTCTGGATCCGCACCCCCCGCCAGTCCGCCATCCTCCGCGTCCGCGCCACCATCATGCGCGCCGCCGCCGAGTACTTCGACCTCAACGGCTTCACCCGGACGGATCCGCCCATCCTCACCCCAGCCGCCTGCGAGGGCACGAGCGAGCTCTTCGAGATGGACTACTTCGACGAAAAGGCCTACCTCACCCAGTCCGGCCAGCTCTACATCGAGTCGACGGCTCTCGCGCTCGGTAAGGTCTACAGCTTTGGCCCGACGTTTCGCGCCGAAAAGTCCAAGACCCGAAGACACCTCACCGAGTTCTGGATGATCGAGCCCGAGGTCGCCTTTATCGGCCTCACCGAACTCATGGAACTCGCCGAAAACTTTATCTCCCACATCGTCCAGACCGTCCTGAAGCACCATCGAGCTGATCTCAAGGTCATCGGCCGCGACGTCGCAAAGCTCGAAACCATCCAGGCCCCGTTCCCCAAGATCAGCTACGACGAAGCCCACCAGATGCTCGAAGAAGCTTTCGAAAAGGGCCTCATCGAAAGCCGCCACACCTACGGCGACGACTTCGGCTCCCCTGACGAAACCTACATCTCGAATCAATACGACCGCCCGGTGATGGTCCACCGCTACCCCGCCGCCGTCAAAGCCTTCTACATGCAGCCCGACGAGCAGGACCCCACCAAGGCCCTCTGCGTCGACGTCCTCGCTCCGGAGGGCTACGGCGAGATCATCGGAGGCTCCCAGCGCGTCGACTCCTACGACCTCCTCCGCCAGCGCATCCTCGACCACAACCTCCCGCTCGAAGCCTTCGAGTGGTACCTCGACCTCCGCCGCTACGGCTCCGTCCCCCACAGCGGTTTCGGCATGGGCATCGAGCGCGCTGTGGCCTGGATTTGCGGCCTCGACCACGTTCGCGAAACCATCCCCTTCGCCCGCACCCTCAACCGCATCTATCCCTAACGAAGCGGTGGGTGCCTACATCGCGAGGTAGCGAGGTAGGCACCCACCTCCACCGCGCGGCCATCCGCCGCGCTCGCCTGGCCGAACCAGTCAAATCCTCAGCGAAAAGAGAGACCCACCCATGACCTCTCGCTTCCAACCCACCCGCCTCACGACCCCCATCCTGCTCTTCCTCTGCGTAGCCGCCGTCTCCTACTGGCTCAACCCCGAGCCCTGGCGGCACCTCACCTTCCAGACCGAACTCCTCTTCGGCGGCAGCGCCGTCGTCCTCATCCTCCTCGCCATCGTCATGCGAAACACCATGTACCTCCGCATGGACGAGCGCGGCCTCGAGATCAAGTACGTGGTCGGCGCCCCGCGCCTCTACACCTGGGACGACATCGAATCCGCCTACATCTTCAAAGTCCGCTTCCTCCGCCTGCCCATGTTCTCGTCGGTCCACCTGCGCCTTCGCCCGGGCCTCCGCTCCTCGAACCCCGTCAGCCGCGTCGCCGGAGCCATCAATCAAAGCGACGCCAGCATCCCGGCCTTCTTCGACGAAAGCGCCGAAGAGATCATCGAGAAGATCGAGTTCTACAAACGCGAGAGCGCGAACGCACCGAAGTCACGAATCGCCTGAGGGCGACGTTCGTCATGTTTTCGCGACCGCGCCTTCAAGATGACCGCTCTTGATTATCTTCCAGATCAAGCCGTTATCTGACTTTCGATAAGCCGACTTGTCAGGACTGATCGTTACTTCATCGCCTGGAGTGCGCCACTGCTGATCAGGCTTTTGGCGCAATCGGTCACGGAGTCCTTGCCGGGGCGCGGCTTCCATCCCAAAAGTGTTTGGGCCTTAGCAGACGAATGATTGTGTTTACGTCCGAGGGTTGGAGTTACGGAACGCAATGTGGGGTCGATGCGAGCCATGAGGCGCATTAGCAGATCGGGGAGTGAGCGCCGGGGAACCTTGTTGGCCGCCTCCCCCAGAGAATGGCGAAGGGTTTCGGCAATCTCCTTCATCCACAGGAAGTCGCCCGTGCCGATGAAGCGCTGACCTGCGGCTACGGGCGAGGTCATGGCGAGAAGATGCAGATCGGCGAGATCGCGGACGTCGCTGATGTTGAATCCGAGCCTCGGTGTGCCGGGCATCCTGCCTGTCAGCAGTCTGCTGACGACCTGTACTGAGCCCAGAGACTCCGTGTGGAGCACAGGGCCGAGGATCGCGCCGGGCAGGACGGTAGCCAGTGTCATGCCGGTATCGCATGTCTTCATGAAGTCCCATGCGGACCGTTCAGCACGGATCTTGGATCGCCGGTAGGTATCCAGGTTGGCATCGTTGAGGTTTGTCCATAATGATTCGTCGTTGTCGCTGTCAGGGCCTGCGAGAGGAGGCTTCGCTGCTGCGCACGAGGAGGTGAAGACAACGCGGCTAACGACCGCTTTGGCTGCCGTCCGCAGCACGCGTAGTGTGCCTTCCTTTGCGGGAATGATGAGGTCATCGGGGTTCTTCGACTTTGAGCTCATCGGTGATGCAACATGCAGCACATAGTCGCAGCCTTTCATCGCTTCATCCCAGCCATCGTCTGACGTCAGATCCGCGCAGTAGACGCTGAGCCGTTCATTCGCATTCACGATGCGCGACACGGACGACCGAACAAGAGATTCTTTCTGTGGATTGCGCACGGTTGTTCTTACGGTGTAACCCTGCTCAAGAAGCTTCACCACGCACCAACCTGCAACAAAGCCGGTGCCTCCTGTGACTAATACTGTCTTATTCATCTGTACCTCGTCCTATCGGGGGCCCTGATTCTGGTTTGCCTGCTGCCTGCTGCGTGCAGGGTTGCGGGATATAGCGCTCTGAAGGGGAGCCGTCTTTTGTAGACAGGATCGGTGCCTCTGTTGCAGATTGCCAGGAGAGTTTGGGCCACCACCGTTCGGTGTTGGCGCCGTTGATTGGTTCCAGGCTCTGTCCGGGTTGAGGGATAAGAACCTGCGCGTTGCGGCATTGTGCCGCAGCCAGCACTCTCTCCGCGGGCTCGGTCCAACTATGGTTGGCGAGGCTGAGCAGACCCCAGTGAACCGGGATCATCAGACGGCCGCGTACCGCCAGGTGAGCTTCCACGGCCTGCTCCGGCCCCATGTGGGTGTCAGGCCAGCGAGCATCATATTGACCTGCTTCAATCAGCGTGAGATCGAAAGGGCCGTACAGTTGGCCGATCTTTGCCAGATCGTTGTGGAAACCGCTATCGCCCGAGTACCAGACGCGATGCTGTGGGCCGAGGATGCTCCAGCCGACCCACAAGGTGTGATCACTCCTGGTGGAGGTGCGCCCAGAAGCATGGCGCGCGGGTGTTGCTACCAATGTGAGCCGTTCGAACTGCTTGCTCTGCCACCAATCGAGTTCGGTGATGCTCTCCTTCGGGATACCCCAATCGACAAGACGCGGACCCATGCCCAACGGCACGATGAAAGAGGTCTTCCATGTTCGCATCGCGTGAATGGTCGCGTAATCCAGATGGTCGTAGTGGTCATGTGAGATGAGGACAAGATCAATCGGTCCCATATCGTTGAGCGCAATAAGCGGTGGATACCAGCGTCGTGGACCGAACCATGAAAGCGGTGATGCACGCTCGCCCCAGAAAGGATCGATGAGGATTCGGCTGCCGTCAATCTCGAGCAGCGCGGAGGAGTGGCCGAACCAGGTGACGCGCAGACCCGACCCAGGCAGTGAAGCAAGTGAAGAGGACGTGGGATGGCCGACAGGCACCGGAGTACGTGGTAATGCATCCGGCGACGCATGACCAAACAGAAGGTGCTTCCATGCCCCTGCGGTATCTGCCCAGATGGGCTGCGCATTTTCAAAGCGACCATCGCGCCATTGCGGCGAGTGTGCGAATCCAGTGGCCTGCTTTGTCCCGGCGATATGAGCGCCGCACCTGGCGGTGCCGAGTGACAAGAGCAGGAGGCCTCCCCAACGATGAAACCGCGCGCTGGCTGCGGCCGGCTCTGGTACGAAATGAAAAGGGTCGCTCAGGTGTCTACAGTTGTAGACATTACACGCGCCGATGCTTTTTGTCTACATCGGTAGACTTGCTAAACTACGTTTATGAGCAAGCCTGCTGTTCCGCGATGCCGAAGCTCTGCTGGCACACGTGAAGCCATTCTCTTGTCTGCGCGGAAGGCATTTGCCCGGTCGGGCTATGACGGCGCTGGCGTGCGTGAGATCGCGGAGGGGGCAGGTGTGACGGCGATGCTGGTCAACCGGTACTTCGGGTCGAAGGAGGGGCTGTTTGCGGAGGCGCTGGCCGCAACCATGGCGACGCCAATCATCCTTGCGCCGGAAAATCTGGGACTGGCGAATCCCGCGGCAGCCTTTGCTAAGGCGCTGGTCAGCATCACGGAGAAAGACGCGACTCCCCTGGACGGATTTCTGATTCTACTGCGGTCCGCATCAAGCGAGCGTGCCGCAGAGATTGGGCGCGAGCAGATTGAGAAGCGCCACCAGAAGGTGATGGCCTCACTCGTGAAGGGAGAGGCTGCATTGCCGCGTGCGGCCATCGCCCTGTCGCTGATTGCGGGCTTTCAAGTAATGCGACAGATGGTGGGCTTAACGGCCCTGACAGATGCCAGCGATGACGAACTTGTGCGAATCCTGGAGCCGCTCTTCGAACAGCTTCTCAATGCCTAGAACCAGTAACGAGAAACGCCCTTTCTTTGACGAGTCCTCCACAAGCATCGAATGTCGGCTCCTCCTGAAAGTTGAGATACAGGCAATCTCCAGGAAGCTAACGCAGTCCCTGTCCCTCTTAACCTTCCTGTCGCTGGCCCGAAGTACCATGTCCAAACGAGGATCTCGGACCCATGTTTCTGCTCTCCAGAACGATAGTGCTCTGCTCCCTGGTTGCTGCCACCGCGCTCTCCTGCATCTCTGCCGTCCCCCAAACCGCCAACACACGCAATGTCATCCTCGTCATGTCCGACGGCGTCCGCTGGCAGGAGGTCTTCCGCGGCGCCGACGAGACTCTCCTCACGCCCAAGAACTACTGGGACAGCCGTCCCGTCGAGACCCTGAAGAAAGACTTCCTCGCCTCGACGCCCGAGGCCCGCCGCGCCCAACTCTTCCCCTTCCTTTGGGGAACCGTCGCGACCAGGGGCCGCCTCTACGGCGACCTCGACGAGGGCTCCGACGCCCACGTCACCAACCCTTACAACTTCTCCTATCCCGGCTACAGTGAGACCCTCACCGGCCACGCTGACGTCAACATCAACTCCAACGACAACAAGCCAAACCCCAATATCACCGTCTTTGAGTGGCTCAACCAGCAGCCCTCGCTCCACGGCAAGGCCGCCGCCTTCGGAGCCTGGGAGGTCTTCACCGGTATCTTCAACGCCGCCCGCTGCGGCTTCCCCGTCAACGTCTCCTACGACCCCCTCGTCCTCACCCCATCCACCTCAGCCATCGACCTCCTCAACGACCAGAAGGCCAACGCCCCACGCGTCTGGCCCGACGAAGCCTTCGACGCGCCCATCTTCTCGACCGCCCTCGAATACCTAAAGCTCAAACAGCCCCGCGTTATGTTCCTCTCCCTCGGCGAGACCGACGACTGGGCCCACGGCGGCAACTACGGCGAGTATCTTCTCTCTGCCCACCGCGTTGACGCCGACCTCGCGAAACTCTGGAGTACCCTCCAGTCCCTCCCCCAGTACCGGGACAACACCACTCTCATCTTTCTCACCGACCACGGTCGCGGCAGCAGTGCGGAGAGCTGGAAGAACCACGGCCAGAAAATTCCCGAGTCGAAGAACATTTTCATCGGCCTGCTCGGTCCCGGCGTCCAACCCGCCGGCCTCGAGAAAAACACCGCTCCCGTCACCCAGAGCCAGGTAGCCGCCACGATCGCCAAACTCCTTGGCTTCGACTGGAACGCGCGTGAGCCCCTCGCCGGGAAACCGCTCGACCTTGGCCGGTAACTCCACTGAGCGTCAAACGCTGTGCTACTTAGGAGGTCTCGGCCGGCAAATGCATCTCTAGTGTCGAGACCTCTCTGATATCCACGGCGAAGAACCCATTCAGAAGCACCAACTCCCCCGAAGCCACGGTCCTTCCGCCCGCGATCACCTGAACCGGACCCGCAAGCGGACGATCCAACGGAATCACCTCACCAACCTTGATGTTGAGAATGCTCCTGAGCGGCAGAACGGTGGACCCAAGCTGCAACTGCGCGCTGATCTTCAGGTCCTCCATCGAGTACTTCACCGCGAGCGACTCCTCCGGCTCCGGCGTTACCTGCTTCTCCTTCGGCATACGCAACTCCTCTCGTTACTAGCCTTTCAGCGGCTGATCGAACCCGTTGATCCTCACGCCAAGCCGCTCGCCTGCAGGCTCGCAACTTACGTTCGCGAGGAAGACATCGCCCACGAGCAAAGGAACATCCTGCGTGATCTGGCAAAGCGAGACCAGCAGCGTCCCAGGTTTAAGCGCCATCAGCTCGTTCAGCGAGAGATTCGGCAGGGGAATCAGCACCGACATCCGCGCGGTCACATCCGCGTACGCAGTCCAGCGCTCTTTCGACATCGCCGCCCCAAGCCCGTCTTCCGGCTCCATCAGCCCAACATGACTCAACCCCACGTGATCCCCCTGATGCCCCAACGCGATCGCCGTTCCAGCCTGTTCCGCCAACACGAACCTCCAATCAGCCTCTCCCAAACCAAAGCACATCCTCTGCCATGAAAGCGCAGCGCAACCTAAGAAGAGTCTCACCAAGTTCAACGGGCAATGGTGAGCGGAATGCAGTCAGCCCGCATCATGGCTGAAGAGCTCGACCAGAACGCAATCACTAACATGTTCCGCGAGGCTGCCGAAGCCGAGGCGCGAGCCGCTGCCGCATTGCCGCATCCAGTGAACTTTGCCAAACGCGCCTCCATCTCGGCAGAGCAGATGCAGATGCTCGTAAGCGTGAATCAGGTCTTCTCCCAATCCCTCAGCATCAATCTCTCCGCTCGTCTCGGAGCGCCGATCACGCTTGCGATGGTTGTGGCCGAACGCTCCCTCTTCCACGACTTCATCGACACCATCGACTTCGAGACCTGCTATATCGCCCAGAGCCGCTTTCGCACGCCCGACGCAGGCTCTATGCTGTCGATGGACCTGACGCTCGTCGAGCCTCTCGTGCACCTGGCGCTCGGAGGTCTCACGACGATCCCTAAAGCCACGCAGACTCGTGAGCTTACCCAGATCGACACAGCCATCATGGAGATACTCATGGGAATCGTCTGCGCCGAGATGAACCACATGTGGGCTCCGTTCGGCCTGCAGGCTTCGTATGACTCGCGCGTGATGCCCGTCTCCGCACGCCGTTTCTTCCCGCAGTCCGAATACATCCTCACCTTCACCTACGAGATGCATGTCGGCGATCGGCAGGGCTCGCTGCAGATCTCTTTAGCCACCGTCATCGCCTCCGCTCTCCTCCGCGAGGTTGATCGCCGCGACCACGAGCGCATCCAGCCAGCCGCGACCAGGCGCCTCCTCCAGGAGCGTCTCGGAGCCCTTGGCGTCCGTTCGACGCTTCGGCTGCCCGCGTTCCGCGTGCTCGCATCTGAGATTCTCAATCTCCGCGCTGGAACCCTCCTCGAGTCCGACCTCCCCACCACAACGCCCTGTCTCCTCGGCATGTCCGAGGGTCCCACTTGGGAAGCGCAGCCTATGCTCTCCGATCAGCGCATCGCTGCCAAACTCGTCCGTCCGCATGCGCCCTCCCTTCCTCAACGTTGACGCATCCAACTCCCAGTCGGTCCGAAGCACCAGGCCGCAGGAGGAGAAACGATGCCCCGCATCCTGGCCCTGAATCCAGGCAGCAACTCTCTCAAGTTCGACCTGGTCGACGCTTCGCCCGACCAGAAGATCGCGAGCGAAGGCAGGAAGCTTCTGACCGGAACGGTCGACGACATCGGAAAGCAGACGAAACTCATTGTCCAGCAGGACGGCAAAACGATCGCCGAGCAGGAAGGGGACTTCAAGGACTTTTCCGCAGCCACGGAGCGCGTAGTCGACTTCTTCCAGTCCCACACCGAGATTCAGAACTGGAAGGACCTCGACCAGGCAGCAGTCCGGGTCGTTCATGGAGGAGACACCTTCCAGAAGGCCGAGCGGTACACCAGGGAGATCCGGGAGGAGATCGAACGCCGCGAGGAGCAGGCTCCGCTGCACAACGCCAACTCCCTGAAGATCATTGACGTCCTGCAGCGGAAGTCACCGGATCTCCCCGTCGCGGTCACCTTCGACACCGCCTTCCACCACACTATCCCCGAGCACGCCTGGCGTTACCCGATTGCCCGCGAAGTCGCCGACTCGCTGGGCATCCGCAAGTTCGGCTTTCACGGCCTCTCCCACCGCTATATGCTCGAGCAGTACGCTCACCTAAACAACAAGCAGCCGGAAGACATCTCGATTGTCACTCTGCACCTCGAAAGCGGCTCCTCTGCCTGCGCCATCCAGAATGGCAAGTCCATCGACACCTCCATGGGCTTTACACCGCTCGAAGGCCTGATGATGGGAACACGATGCGGCAGCATCGACACTGCCATCCTTCCTTATCTTGCCGAGAAACAGAAGATCTCGCCTGAAGACGCGCTCAAGATTCTTGAGAAGAAATCGGGTCTCCTCGGTATCTCGGGCGTCTCTCTCGATACGCGCATCCTGCGCAAACGCGACGACGCGGCCTCAAAGCTGGCCATCCAGATGTTCGGCTATCGCGTGCGTCACTTTGTCGGAGCCTACCTCGCTATCCTCGGCGAGGCGGAAGCCGTCGTCTTCGGGGGAGGCATCGGCGAAAATACCCCGGAAGTTCGTACCGAGGTCACCGAAGGTCTGCGCGGCTGGGGAATCGCCATCGACCAGAAGAAGAACGAGATCACGTGCGCTGGAGATACCCACATCCACAACCGCTACTCCACCCTCGGAGCCTGGGTGATCCACGTGGAAGAGGGCATGCAGTTAGCCCACGAGTGTGTCCGGATCTCCTGACCATCCGGAAGATGATCCACTGCGTTCCTCAAATGAGCAAAAAGACGCGCAATCTTTCCCTGAATCGTCGCATTCTGTCCGATACACGTTCAAAATTGAAGCCGTCGGGAAACGTCCGCATCGAATTCCCAAGCGCTGGACGACTTAGCTCCTGGATGAATCCATGACCCTAGTAAGAACTCATCTGCTCACCTTTGTTCTTCTCGCGATGCTCCCTGGCGTGGCCTGGCCACAGAATCCCCAGGCATTTGTGCAGAGGGTGGTTGATGTCGAACGATCCGCAAACAAGGCGGATCATTCCATGTGGAGCTATCACGAGGATCTTCGCAAACCGAAGGAGCATCTCGTCCAATGGGTCGCTTCAACGCCTGGTGGCGATGTCTGCCGCGTTGTGACCAAAGACGAGCACACTGTCTCCGAGGCGGACGCAGCCGATTCCATCCAGAAGTTTCTGCGCGACTCCAAGGCGCAAAAGAAAGAGGTCGCCGAACGAGAGCACGATGGCAAGCAGGTCGATGATTTCCTCGCCTTACTCCCTGCGGCATTCCTCTGGACTGAAACTGGAACCGATGGAGAGAACACCCTCATGCACTTTGAGCCCGATCCGAAGTTTCACCCTCCGACGCGAGAGGCACGCGTCTTCGCCGCCATGGCGGGTGACATGACGGTCAATACGCGTCAGCTTCGCATTCGCAGCATGAAGGGTCACCTGATGCGCGAGGTCAGCTTTGGCGGCGGCCTGCTTGGAAAGCTGAAGGAAGGCGGCACCTTTTCGCTTGACCAGGAGGAGGTCGGAAAGGCGAACTGGCAACTGACCGCGACCCACGTCGATATAGAGGGAAGTGCGCTCCTGTTTCACAGCGTCTCGCTCCGCCAGGATGATGTGCGTTCGGCCTTTGAACGGGAGTCGGACTCAATCACCCTCGAGCAGGGAGTGGTAGTCGCGATGAAGCGAAATTTCAAGTAACGGCTCGCGTAATATCGTGTCCACATGAAATTTTCTTCCGTCGCACTGGCTCTCTGCCTCCTCGCTACGCAGGTCTACGCTGCTGACAAGCCGAAGCCTGCCCCCATTCAACCGGCAGCGGAGGCTCTCGACCTCGACACTATCGCCCGCATCCGCGACGAAGGTCTTGTCCACTCGCACATCATGGAGTACGCCAGCGGCCTCTTCGACGGGATCGGCCCACGTCTCACGGGCTCGCCAGATTTCGCCAAAGCCGCCGACTGGTCAGTCGACCAGCTTCGCCGCATGGGAGCCGCGAATCCGCACACTGAATCCTGGGGAGAGTTCGGAATAGGTTGGCAGCAGACCGGTACCGTCCTCCAGATGACTGCGCCCGGAACCGCGACCTTTCTGGCGCAAGCCGCTCCCTGGTCGCCCGCGACCGCCGGAGAGATTACTGCCCAGGTCGTTGCTATCCCGACCCTCAAAGAGGAGAAGGATTTCGATAAGTGGAAAGGCAAGCTGGCCGGGAAGATCATTCTTTACGGCGATGCTCCGAAGATCAACCCCGACCCTTCCGCGCCGCTCGAGCACTACGACACAGCCAAGCTAGCTCATCTTCGCGACTACCCACTCGACGGCAACCAGAATGAGACCGACGTCCTGCCCTATGACCAGGAGTTCTGGGGGAAGGTCTTCAAGGACATGGCCTTTCTTGAGAAGACGGGCCACTTCTTTGCCGACGAGCACGCTCTCGCCGTGCTTCGGCCTGGCGGCTCAGGAGGTGTTCTGCACGGCGATACAACGGCCACCCTCGGCTGGTTCGTCTTCCAACCCCAGCACAAACAGGCGATTCCGTCGGCCTCCATCGCCAACGAGGCCTTTGGCCGGATGTCCCGACTGCTCTCTCATGATGTCCCCGTCTCCGTGCGCCTCAATATCGCCACCAGGATCACCGGCGAGCACGAGC
Source organism: Granulicella sibirica (assembly GCF_004115155.1). Taxonomy (NCBI): domain Bacteria; kingdom Pseudomonadati; phylum Acidobacteriota; class Terriglobia; order Terriglobales; family Acidobacteriaceae; genus Granulicella; species Granulicella sibirica. Next base: position 1,378,523 of record NZ_RDSM01000001.1, on the reverse strand, counting down.
AGGGCATGAACGTCATCGGCGAGATTCCAGGCACGGATCCAATGCTCAAGGATCAGGTCGTCATGCTCGGTGGGCACCTCGATAGCTGGATCCCGGGCACCGGAGCCACGGACGATGGAGCCGGGGTCATCGTCGCGCTTGAAGCCATGCGCATTCTTCGAGCGCTCGATATTCACACCCGCCGCACCATCCGCGTCGCCCTTTGGGGGGGCGAGGAGCAGGGAATCTTCGGCTCTTCCGGCTACGTCGCCAGTCACTTCGCTAACCTCTCCTACTCGCAGAAGCCCGAAGACCAGATTGTCCCCACCTTCGTTCGCGCCCCCACGGCGATGAGCGCCAAGCCTGAACATGCCAAACTCGACGCCTACTACAACACCGATAATGGCACCGGGAAGTTTCTTGGCATCTACGCCGAGGGCAATTCAGCCGCCGCGAGCATCTTCGAGCAGTGGGCTGCTCCCATCCGCGATCTAGGCTTCAGCACCGTCTCTCTCCGCAACACTGGCTCGACCGACCACGTCTCGTTTCAGCTGGTCGGCCTCCCGGGCTTCCAGTTCATTCAAGACCCTCGCGACTACGAGACGCGGACACACCACACGAACCTCGACACCTACGAACGCCTCTCCGAACCCGATCTCCGCCAGATGGCCACCGTCATGGCGATCTTCGTCTACAACACCAGCCAGCGCGACGCCATGATGCCCCGAATGCCGCTCCCTCGGCCAGAACTCGACCCGCAGCGGGCGAAGCCGCTTGAAGGACTTTTTCCAAAGCCTTAGTGTTATGCCTTTCTTACGCAAGATCCGGCATCCTAGGAAGAGGTTGAAGGCGGTGTGTCGTGCTGGTAGTCCGTTCCGCGCTCAGATTTATCCTGCTTCTTTCCGCATGCCGCGTCTGCTCCGCGCAGAGTGACCTGCCTGACGCCCCAAATCCGACCTTTCTGGGACGGTGGACCGATTTCTACCGCCAGGACTGGCATCCTGCTCCTGCCGACCCAAATGCCCTCACCCCACCGCGCCGCGGTCTGCCGTCTCCGCTCGAGTCGCCGCCGTTTCCCAGCTCTGACTGGTCCTACGGCGGTTCTCCGGTTATCGGCGAGCCTGATACAAACTCCTATCCTCTGATGGCCGCACTCAACAAGCCAAACACTCGCACCAAGCTGTACGGCTGGGTCGAGCCTACGCTCAACTTCACGAACTCGAGTCATCGCAACAGCCCGGAGACAAATGACATCTTCTCCAATCGCTTTGAGATGAACCAGTTCGTTGTCTATCTCGAACGACTCCCCGACACCGTCCAGCAGGACCATGTTGACGTTGGCTACCACCTCACCAGCCTTTACGGTACCGACTACCGCTCGACGACCAATAAGGGCTACTTCTCCAGCCAGCTTCTCGATCATGACCGCCAGTACGGCTTCGACCCGGCGCTTGAGTATGTCGATATCTATTTTCCCAAGGTCGCCCAGGGCATGAACCTTCGGATCGGTCGTTATATCTCTATCCCAGGAATCGAGGCGCAGCTCACGCCGAATAACTACATGTTCAGCCACTCGCTTCTCTATTCGGTCGACCCCTTCACAGACACGGGTGTCCTCGCCACCATCAAGCTTACGGACAAATGGCTTGTCCAGGCAGGAGTCTCAGCCAGCCATGACGTAGCTCCCTGGACCGCTGACGCTCGGCCGGCTGCAACCGTCTGCGTCAGCTACACCACGCAGTCCGTCAACGACAACGTCTACCTCTGCGCGAACGGGATCAATGACGCGAAATACGCCTTCAACAACAACCAGCAATATGACGCTACCTGGTATCACAAGGTCGGCAAGACATGGCATGTCGCCACGGAGGGCTACATCCTCTACGAGCGCGGCGTTCCCAGCATCTACAGCAACATCGTGCCTGAAAAGGGAACCAACGGGGGCATCTGCGCCCCAGGCCTGCAGACCTGCCTCACCCCCGCCTACGCCTTCGTCAACTATGTCAACAAACAGTTAGGGCCCCACGACTTCATCAGCTTCCGGAGTGACTACCTCAACGATAAGAAGGGGCAGCGGACGGGGTACAACACGAAGTACACCGAGAACACCTTCATGCTCAGCCACTGGATCGGTTCCACCATCCAGATCCGCCCCGAGGTCCGTTTCGACCACGCCTGGGATCGGAACGCCTACGATCAGGGGACGCGCCAGAATCAGTTCACGATCGCGAGCGACCTGATCTATCACTTCTGAATTTGGGTATGCCGATAATGAATCTGATACTGTTCGCCATTCCTGCGCTCATCAGTTGTTCATCGTCCATTTACCGCCTCGTTACATCGCGCCACTAACGTCGGGGACATGCGACCTTATCTCCGCCTCCTCACAGCGATGCTGTGTCTCCTTCTGCCCGCCGCCGCTCTGGCGCAATACGAAAATGGAAGTATCGTAGGAACCGTACACGACGGCAGCGGCGCAGTGATCTCCGGCGCGACGGTCACCGTCACCAATACAGGCACAAGCGCTGTGAGCACCGGGACCACAAACGCATCCGGCGACTATGACGTCCCCAACCTCCGCGTGGGCGACTACAACGTGGTGATCGCCCACGAGGGCTTCGCAGACGCCACCGCGACCCACATCTCCGTGATCGTTGGAGGCCGTCAGCGCATCGACCTGACTCTTGGTCTAGCCAACACGAGCACCAGCGTGGAAGTCTCCGGCGTCTCCCTCCAGGTTGAGACCGAGACCAGCGAACGTGGCCAGACCATCACCGGCTACCAGACCGCCGCACTTCCTCTCGTGAGCCGTAACTATTCTGACCTTCTCGGCCTCGTCACCGGAGCCCGCCAGGCGCCGACTGCCGCCGTTACAAGCTCCATCAGCTCGCTGGTCCGCGCCGGATCCTACAACGTGAACGGCGAACGTAGCATGTTCAACAACTTCCTCCTCGACGGCCTCGACAACAATGCATACGGCGAGTCGAACCAGGGCTTCGACAACCAGATCATCGCCGTGCCACCTGATTCGGTCACCCAGCTTCAGGTCGTAACAAACAATGAGAGCGCCGAGTATGGCCGCTCCTCTGGCGCCACCATCAACGTCGCCTCCGCCGCGGGAACCAACCGCTTCCACGCGGTCGCGTACGAGTTCATTCGCAACACCGACCTCAACGCTACCGGCTTCTTCAAGCCCACCACCGTCGGCGGCGCAGGAAACGTCATCCCGTTCAAGAAGCCGGTCTTCAACCGCAACCAGTACGGCATCAACTTCGGCGGACCGATCCTCAAGGACAGGCTCTTCTTCTTCCTGGATTACGAGGGCTTCCGGCAGGTTCTCAAGCCACTCACCGTGCTCACGCTACCCACCCAGAACGAGCTCGCCGGTAATCTCGTCGTCGCAGTGCAGAACCCGCTCACCGGTGTCGTTTACCCGGCCGGGACACCGATTCCCGCGTCCGCCATCAACCCGATATCAGCGGGCATCGTGAAGCAGTTCCAGGCAATCAGCCAACTTCCGGCCAAGGGCGTTCCCAGCACAGGCCTCGCCACAAACGATTACTTCATCCAGGCACCATTCACCGATAACTCCGATAAGGGCGACCTTCGCCTCGACTTCCAGCAGAGCCCCGCCACTAGCTACTTCCTTCGCATCAGCGACCGCAAGGAGACCGGCGTCAACAACACCACCATCCCCGCTCCCCTCGACGGACAGACGAACGGAACCATCCGCGTCCTCGATCAGCAGGTAGCCGCTGGCGTCACCCATCTCTTCGGCACCAACAAGATCCTCGACGCGCGCGTCGGTCTCTCCCGCACCAAGGCCGGCAAGTACACCCTCTCGCTTGGCAACAACGCCGTCACCATTCCCGGTTTGCCCACCAACCCGATCGTCGCGGGTGGTCTGCCTTCGATCGGGATCAGCGGCTTCTCCGGCTTCGGTCGTCAAAGCACGAATCCCCAGTGGCAGAACCCCGCCCTGCTCGATCCGAAGGTGAACTTCACCTACGTGAAGGGACGCCACTCGCTCAAGTTCGGCTACGAGTACGAGCATGTGTGGATGGCAGTTAACGATAACAATCCTCTGTACGGCGCGCTGAGCTTCACCGGCGGATACAGCACCTGCCCAAGCACCACCGTCAACGGCGTCAAGACCCCGACCAACCCAAACTGCACCAACACAACCGCCGTCTCCGACAACTACTTCGCCGACTTCCTCTTCGGCAACTCGAGTGCATATCAGCTCGCCAATTACTTCGTCGTCCACCTTCGACAGACACTCAACAGCGCTTACGCGCAGGACGATTTCAAGGTCAACTCCAACCTCACCCTCAATCTCGGTGTCCGCTGGGAGTATGGCTCGCCCTACTCCGACCAGAACCACAATGTCTCGAACTTCGATCCCGTTTCCCAGACCGTCCTGACCACCACCTCCGGAGCCAGCGGTACCGGCATCACCCCCGTCACGGGTACGGGAGTCTACGGATCCACACTCGTCAATCCTGACCTGAACGACTTCGCTCCTCGTATAGGCTTTGCCTACGCGCCCGACGCGAACACCGCCATCCGCGGCGGCTTCGGCACGAGCTATGTTCACTACACCCGCGCTGGCTCGGGCGACATCCTCCCGATCAACGCACCCCAGGCTCAGTTTGCCTCGGTCGTCCAGCCCACGCCAAACGCGACCAACCACTGCAATCCGCTGCCCGCCCAGATCATCCCGATCAACGGCACCGCGGCGAGTTGCTTTGCGACGGTCGATCAGGGCTTCCCCAGCGCCCTTGTCACCACCTTCAATCCCGCGACAGACAACATCACCTACATTCCCAAGAACACGCGCGACAGCTATGTTGAAAGCTACTTCCTCGGCGTTCAGCGCACGCTGGCGAAGAACACCCTGATCGACGTAGCCTACGTCGGCAATCATGGCTTGAAGCTGCAGGGCTTCCTCAACGCCAACCAGAAGAACCCCGCGAACGGCTTCAAGCGCACCTACGCCAACTGGCCCTCGGACATCACCGAAGCCCTCAACGAGTTCTATGCCAACTACAACGCTCTCCAAGTCCGCTACGAACAGCGCTCCGTACGCGGCCTCACTATCTTGAACTCCTTCACGTGGTCGCACGCCCTCGATAATGCCAGCGCCTCGCTAGAAGGAAATACCCCATCCCCGCAGGACGGCAACAACATCGCCGCAGACTACGGCCAGTCCGACTACAACCTTCCGATCTCCGACGTCACCAGCTTTATCTACGAACTGCCCGTCGGCCGCGGTCGCGAGTTCCTCTCGAATGCCAACGGCTTCGTCGACGCGGCTCTCGGCGGATGGCAGGTCTCGGTCATCAACACGATGCAGTCCGGTACGCCGTTCAACCTCACCTACGGTCCAAGCGCTGCAAACCAGGTGTCACCGCAGATCACAGCATCCTTCCGCGGGTTGAACTTGTACCGGCCGAATGTCATTCCAGGTGTCCAGCAGAAGCTCAACACCCAGATCGCCTCGAGCGGCTTCATTCAATATGTCAACCCCGCTGCCTTCTCTCTACCCGCAACTGGAACTGCCGCAACCCCTCTGAGCCCCTTCGGTAACGCCGCACGCAACCCACTGCGCAACACGGCCTTCTATCAGACTGACTTCGCGCTCAACAAGAAGTTCTCGACTCCCGTCGAGAGCCTCAAGGTTGAGTTCCGCACGGAGTTCTACAACCTGCTCAATCACACCAACCTGTATCTGCCGACCACCATCGGCGGGACGAATGGAGCGACGGCCAGCACGGGTGGCATCATCAGCAGCACATTTACCCCACGCGTCATCCAGTTCGGTCTGAAGATCATCTACTAGACCGAACTCGTTATATTAAGCGCACGACCACCGATCCCATCCCTGCCCGGCAGCCTACCGCCGTACAGGATGGGATTAGCGGTTTACGATCTCTTCAAGGCGGCGGAAGTTGTCGAGTGTCTGTGTGAAGTGTGCGGTGAGGGCATCGAGATCCTCGTTCGTATCGTGGGCGATCTCGACGATCCACGGAGTCTTCGGCGGAAGGGCACTCAGGCTGGGAAGGACCGCCGGGAAGTCGATACCGTTCTTCTCGATGGACCCGGGCCACAGATGTTGGTCGATACGGCCGTCATTATCCGAGAGGTGAAGCGTAGCGACCCGCGGCTTCAGAAGCTCCAAGCCAGGCAGGATGCCATCAGTGGTCTGTTCCGGGGAAAGATGCGCGTGAGCGATATTGAAGCAGACCCCGACAGTATCAAAGTGCCCGACGCGAACGACCTCGAGAAGATGATCCGGCGTAGTGACGTCGTTGTGCAGGTTCTCAAGCAGGAGGCGGACGCCAAGTGGGCTCGCGAATGCTTTGAGGTGCTCAATGGCCGTGAGCGAGTGCTCAAGCGAGTGCGGCGTCCACGGATCGTGCAGTAGTCCGAGGTGAAGAACGACGGTGGCAAGCGGAATCTGTTCGGCTGTCTCCAGTGCGCGCTTGACCTCGTCCATCGCTTCGATTCGCCGGGACTTGTCGCCCGCGATGAGATTCAGCGTTGGTGCGACGTGGCGTGACCAGCGGGCCTCAGTGTAGAGGGGCTGATGGAGCGATGGGGTCACATCGTTCGCGCGGAACCAGTTGGCGATCTCCCGAACTGCAGACCGGTCAGTGTAATCAAAGTGGTGGCGCGCCGCGAAGAGTTCGAGATGCCGCGCACCGGCTCGGGCGAAGGCATCGAGATGCCCGGGATGAAGGCGTTGCTGCAGGAGGACGTGGGTGGAGATTCCGGGTTGCATTTTGGTTAAGGGTACAGGATGGAGTGGTGGACCAAACACCAGAAGACGACTTGCATTGTGCATGGCGCGATCCTTTCTGACAAGACACACGCCTCCGCGATGTGGTGTGCTACGGCTTTAGTGTTTGCCGGACGATAGCACCGGCGAAGGAGCGATGTGAGACACGAGACTGGATGGGCGGATGGACGCACGTTGTTCCAGAAAGATCGGCAGGTCCTGACCCCGAGCCGGCTCGGCCTGTTGCTTTGGCTGCTTCTCGCTGGCGTGTCATCGGGCCAGGCCGCAAAGGGGGGTGATCCTGTCGGGCAGAGCAATCAGGCCGGAGCTTCTCAGCAGACGACTGACGGCGTCGTGCAGAAGCCGCCACCGGTTCAGATTCGGCAAACGCTCGACGTGGACTCCGCCGCATTGGCGAAAGTGCCGGCCGACCCACTCGTAGAAGGAGATCCATTTGGCGCTTTTCCCGAGGCCGTACGCGAGGTGGCGCGATCGGTGGCAAGGGGGGAGCGCGTGAAGTTCACCGCTTCCTACACACTGCTCGATCAGTACGCCGCCACGGTGCCGGACGGGGTGGATCGTCATAACCAGGGGAGCGGGAGGCTGGACTTCACGGCGAATTGGGCGGCCTATGACCATGGCAAGACGGCGGGGTCTGTTTTTCTGCTAGTCCGTTCGGGCACAAACCTCGGCGTGAGCCAACAGTTCAATCTGAGCGACCAGCTTGGGTCGGGGGTCTTCCTGAACTGTCTGCAAGGGGGCGGCGCGCAGAGACCGATCACGCTGAACATCCTCTACTGGCGGCAGGACTTCTGGTCCAAGAGGCTCTCGTTCTACTTGGGCAAGATCCACCCGAATGAGTACATCAGCCTGAGCATGTACAACAACGACGAGCGTACGCAGTTCCTGAACGGCGAGAACGACGGCAACCTCGCTGTCGCTTCCGACGGGACGTACGCGGGTGGGGCGGCTGTTGAAGTGCAGGCGACGCGGCATATCTATGTGCATGCGCTTGCGGTCGATACCGAGGGATCGCAGTACACCAACATCAAGACACTCGAGGATCGGAAGTACCTGGAAGCGATTGAGGCGGGATGGTTCACCGGATCTCCGGGGAGCAAGTACTCCGATTTTCGCCTTGGCATGTACCGGGAGGATACGAAGAATCTGGGGAGCGGCTACGGCGGGGCATTCGCCTTTGAGCATGAGTTCGAGAACGGGTGGGCGCCGTTTGCGAAAGTCGGCTTCGCCACGCCGCGCGGCACCTCGATCCGTCAGACGGATACGCTTGGAGTGGTGCAGACGCATCCGTTCGGGCGGCATGGGGATATGTTCGGGGCCTCTTTGAGCTATACGGAACCGAACTTCCAGGGAAAGCACCATGAGTCCATCTTCGAGACCTTCTACCGGCTGCGGCTGACGCGGAGTGTGGAGGTGGGGCCGGACATGGAGGTCTCGATCCATCCTACCTATGCCACACAGAGCGCGGTACGGGCTCTGGTAAGCGCCCGCGCGCGGATCATCTTCTAGCCTGCGAGTTGCCGTCCAAGTAGACTGGCTCGAACGGAGGATTTTGGATGATTCGCATGGGTTGGATGGGAGTGGCGTTGTTGGCGGGGGTGGCTACCGGGTATGGGCAGGGGACGACGTTGAAGGTGGGGCAGGGGGTGGTTACCTCGGGACAGCCTTCCGCAGCATCCCCGTCCGAGGCGGACCGGATGAAGAAGCAGCTTGCCGATTGGCCGCAGCTTGGGCGCTACGCCGAGGCCAATAAGGCTCTGCCTGCGGAGACGGCGGGACGGGTGGTGTTCTATGGGGACTCCATTACGGATAACTGGGCCAAGCCGGCAAATGCCTCTGTGTTCTTCCCGGGCAAGCCATATGTCGGGCGCGGAATCAGTGGGCAGACGACACCGCAAATGGTGGTGCGGTTCCGGCAGGATGTGATCGACCTGCACCCCGAGGCTGTGGTCATCCTGGCGGGGACCAATGATGTGGCTGGGAACACCGGACCGATGACGCCGCTGATGACCGAGGAGAACATCGAGACGATGGCGGACCTGGCGAAGGCACATGGGATCCGGGTGATCCTCTGCTCAATCCTTCCGGCATTCGACTTCCCTTGGCGAAAAGGTCTGGAGCCGGCACCGAAGATCATTGCGCTGAATGCGTGGATGAAGGACTACGCAGCGAAGAGCGGGATCACCTACGTCGATTATCACTCGGTCATGACAACCGTAGCGGGCGGCATGAAGGATGGGCTGAGCTCGGATGGCGTTCATCCAACGGCTGCGGGATACGCGATTATGGAGCCACTCGTGGAGAAGTCCATCGACGCGAAGTAGGTACCCACCCCGGTATGGGGTAAATGGCCTAAAGTCTTCGAACGATGAGACTTAGCGTTGGACTTCGACGCTAAAGTCTTGATTCTATTGAGGTAGATCCTGTAAAGTCTTCAATCGAAAGCACTTGATCTCATCATGGACGTCGGACGAAACGTGGGTCGCAAAGGGAAGAGCCCCTGTCCGGGATGCGGACAGGGGCTCCTTTTGCAGCGGGTTGAGCTCGGGTTAGAAGATGATCTTCGCGCCGAACTGTGCGTTGAAGGGCTCGCCTGAACCGATACCAGGGGCTCCGTTGTAGTCGCCGATGGTGTCGTTCAAGGTTGCGGTTCCGGAACCGAAGCTGATGTTTGGTGGGGCGTAGTTGACGCGGTTGAAGGTGTTGAACAGCTCCGCGCGGAACTGGACGGTGAGTCTCTCGTAGATCTTGGTGTTCTTGAAGAACGAGAGATCGACATCCGAGAAGCCGGGGCCGTAGAACTGGTTACGACGCAAGTTTCCGAAGGTACCGGCAGTCGGCAGGGCGAACGCGCTCAGATCGATCCAATTTACGTTCGGATGTTGACCGTTGATGCCGGTCTTTGCAGGAGCGATCTGGTTGACGCGATCAAGACCTTCGTTGACTCCGCTTACGTCGGCTCCGGCGAAGATCTGGAAGGGTTGACCGCCGTGGAAGTTCACGAGGCCGTTTACCTGCCAGCCGTTCGTCAGCAGTTTGAGGTGCTGAGAGCCGGGAACCTCATAGCTCGCAAACGCGGTGAAGTTGTTGCGAGTGTCGTAGTCGGAGTTGCCGTAGTCCCCCTTGAAGTTGCGGCTGTCCTGGGCAAGCGTGCCGCGGTACTGAGAGACTTCGTCCATATTGTGCGCCCAGGTGTAAACCGCCTGGGTGGTGATGTGATGCCAGCCGTTGACGCGAAGCTGAGCCTGAAGCGAGTTGTAGTTCGCGGTGCCGATGCTGGAGATCTGGTTGATGTTGCCGTACTGCGAGTAGGTGGAGAAGTAGGGTCGTGTCTGCTGGCGTTTGAAGTCAGCGCCAACGAGCGTGACGCCAGTGACGGGATCGACCGTATCGGTGTATACGCCGGGCTGTGCCTGGTTGATGTCGAGGAGGGACAGGAGATGACGTGCCGAGGAACCGACGTACCCGAGCTGGGCGATGGTGTACTTGTTGATCGTGTGCTCGGCGTTGAGGCTGTAGTTTTCGTTATAGGAGGGGCGGAAGTTTGGCGCTACGCTGAAGACACCGCAGGTCGAAGAGGCTGAGCAGGGGTAGCTGATCGCGGAGGGGAAGATCGGCACGCCCTGAACAATGGTGGTGTTGTTTCCGCCGTTTGCCGCGGCGATGTTGTAGACGGGGCTTCCGCCGCCGGGGTTTCCTTCGACACCGTTGGGTGCCTGGTTGCCGGGACGGTTATCGAGGAAAGGGTTGAGGTTCGGGGTGTCGGCGTACCAACCGTAGCCAGCGCGGAGGACGGTGTTTTCATCGACCTGATAGCTAAGGCCGAGGCGTGGGCTGATGTTCTTGTAGTACTTCGGATAGAGCGAATCGACCTGGTTGCCCTGGAAGGCCAGTCCATTGCTCGCTGTCAAGGCAGGACGGAAGACCGACATGTTCTGGTACTGGTTGTGGAGCGGTCCTTCATAGTCATAGCGGACGCCGTAGTTGAAGTTCAACTTCGGCGTGACTTGCCAGGAGTCGCCTGCGTTCAGAAACCAGGTGTTGACGAATACCTGACGCTCTGGATCGCCGATTGTGATGCTGGCAGCCGAAGTCTTACCGGCGAGGAAGTCGGCGAGGGCAGCGGCGTAACCGGTCGTTCCGGCAACCTGGCTTCCATCGAAGGTGAAAGAGCCTGTGGCGTGACGGTGGTAGAACTCGTCAAGCTGAGCTTGACGGTATTCGCCGCCGAAGCGGAGCTGGTGCTTGCCCTTGACCCAGGAGAGCTGATCGGTGAGGTGGCCGGTGATGTCGTTACGCCCCTCGGGAGGCGTCTCGCCGACTGGGTCGAAGCTGCCGATGCTGATGTTCGGTGCGTTGGGAAAGGTGGCTCCGGTGATAAAGCCGAGGCTCTGGACGTTCTGATTGGTCTGATTGTCGTCGAAGACCTGGTTGAAGTAGTTGACTCCAGCGAGGACCTGGTTGGTGATGCTGTTGGAGAAGACGTGGTTTTCGACGATTGCGATGTTCTGGACGTGGATGGGAGCAACTTCGTAATATGCCAGGAGGTGCGAGGACGTTGGTGCGACCTGATTGCCCTGACCGACGAACCAGTGAGCGCTGAGGGTGTCCTTCTGGGACAGGGTGTAATCGACCTTGGCGAGGCCGTTCCAGCTGTAGCCATACTCAGGATCGTTCGAGTGGAAGTTGCTGACCACTCCGGTCGTATCCTGTGCGAGGTTGCCCGCTCCGTACACTGCATTCAACACGTTCGTCATGAGAGGATTTACGGCGACACCCTTGGCAGCGAGAATTGCCTTGGCCTGGTTCTGCCATCCTACGGACGGCAGAGTTGCGTTTCCCGACTGACCGATGACGAAGCGCTGATGTTCGAAGGTCAGGAAGCCGAAGAGCTTGTCCTTGATGAAGGGACCACCGACAGAGAAGCCGGTGTTGTAGTTGCGGACCTTCGCCTTGGTATCAGAGAAGGGGCTCTTGGCTCCGAAGAGCTCATTGCGGTTGAAGTAGTAGACGGTGCCGTGAAGCTGATTTGTTCCTGCCTTAAGGGTCAGGTTGACGGTGCCGCCGGGGTTACGGCCGCCTTCGGGACCAGATTGAGTCTGTGCGTTGAACTGATCGACCGCGTCAATGGGCAGGATGATTCCGGCGATGCCGGAGACACCGCCCTGGTTAACAGCGGGAATGTTATGCCAGAGGTCGTTGTTGTCGACACCGTCGATCTGCCAGTTGAGCTGGTTGGCGCGGGTTCCGTTCAGGGAGCCGAAGCCGCCGCCAGAGTAGCCGCCGAAGCCGGGGGTGAGGGCGATCATCTGGGTGAAGTCTCGTCCGTTGAGCGGGAGGTCTTCGACGGTCTTGGCGTCGAGGACGGTGTTCTGGGTGACGGTCGTGGTGTCGAGGGCGATGGAGGCGGCGTTGACCTCAATGATGGTGCCGTTGCTGGAGACGGCGAGCTTGACCGGGAGGGTATAGATGGCTCCGGCCGAGACGGGTACCTTGTCGTACTTGGCGGTGGAGAAACCGGACATGGCCACGGTGACGGTGTAGTCGCCGAGGGGCAAATCCTGGAAAAGGAAGTCGCCGCCTGAGGAGCTTACGGAGTTGTGGGTAACGGCGGTTCCGACGTCGGTGGCGACGACGGTTGCCCCGGCGACCACGGCTCCGGTCTGGTCGGTGACGGTTCCGTTGATGCCTCCGCGAAAGGTCTGCGCGTGAAGCTGTGGAACCGTGACAAGGAAGACGAGAAGAAGCAGGCTCAGAACCTGAAGGAGGCTGTGCCTGCGGGGGGGAATAGTCATGTACGGTGGTCTCCGAAAAAGGGAACAGAGGGTTATTGCCGTCGGAACGACGGTTGAGCGAGCGGCCATGAAAGCCTGCCCGTTGGTATTCACTTTTGGATACTTCACTTGCTGCGGGCCGTTAGTCCATCGTGGGTGTGAAGAGCCTTGGAAAGGGGCTCACGGGAACACGAACGAAAGCTCCACCTCTGGGGCGGATGTGTACGACCATGGCCGGCCGAAGCGGGGTTCATAGCTACCGCTTCTGACTGAGATCGGCGATCTTCCAGCGAAGAAAAACCGCCGATTGGGACAAGGAGTGGCTCTACCGTATCGCCGGAGGATGAAAATTGCAAGAAAAAACTGGTCCGGAAGTTGTAGGGAGGCGCTCTCTGTGGGTGGCATGCGCCCTTGAAACTTTGTGGGCGGAGGTTACTTGTTAACCTACTTCGCAACCCGCTTCGTCGCGGTAGACGGCAGTGCTGGTCTGGATGCGGAGCGTAAGTTAGTAGCCTGCGGCCTTTCCGAAGTGGCGTCGCTGATCCTGTCCGCCGGTGATGAGACCAGACTTCGGGTCGATATAGATGAGCTCACTGTCGCCCCACTGGCCAGGGCTCTTCTCGTCGAATTCGCCGGCGCGATTGACGGTGTAGCCGGTCTCCTTGAGCTCGTTGACAGGAGCGATGGGGAACTTCTTCTCGACGTCGAGGCGGTCGGGAAGGTACTGGTGGTGGAAGCGTGGAGCATCGGCGGCCTGTTGGATGGAGAGGTGATTGTCGAGGACGCTGATGAGGTCGTTGGCTACCGTGGTGATGATGGTTGAGCCGCCAGGAGAGCCGAGGATCATGACCAGCTTGCTGTCCTTGATGATCATGGTCGGCGTCATGGCGGAGAGCGGGCGCTTGCCCGGGGCGATGGAGTTCGCGGGGCCCTGGATGAGGCGGAACATGTTCGGCACGCCGACCTTCGCGGTGAAGTCGTCCATCTCGTCGTTGAGGGCGAAGGCGAGGCCGTTTCCGGCGGTGATGCCAGCTCCGAAGAAGCTGTTGAGGGTGTAGGTGCTGGAGGCGGCGTTGCCATCCTTGTCGACGACTGAGAAGTGGGTGGTCTGGGGAGACTCGTGGACGGGCGGAACGGCGGGTGGCGGAGGCAGAAAGCCGGCGGGGCGCTTGAGGCCTTCGGATGGGGTGGGTTTGATGGGGTCGATGCTCTCTCGCCATGCGGCGGCGTACTTCGGATCGGCCATCTGGGTGAGAGGCATGTCGTTGAAGTCGGGGTCGCCGAGATAGTCGCTGCGGTCCATGTAGGCGCGGCGGAAGGCCTCGGTGATGATGTGCATCTGGGCGGCGGAGCGGTCGGCACCTAGCTTGGGGAGGTCGTAGGTGGAGAGGATGTTGAGGATCTCCAGCAGGACAATGCCACCGGAGGACGGCGGTGGCGAGGTGATGATGTCGTAGCCGTGGTACTTGCCGTAGAGGGGCGTGCGGTCTTTGACCTGGTAGTCGGCGAGGTCTTTTTCGGTGATGAGGCCTCCGCCGGCCTGCACGAAGGCAGCTAGGCGCTTGGCGATGTCACCGTGGTAGAAGTCGCCAGGGTTGGTGGCGATGCGGGCGAGGGTCTTGGCGAGTTCGGGTTGAGCGAAGGTCTCGCCGGGCTTGTAGAAGTCGCCGTTGCGCTGGTAGATGCGGTGTGATTCGGGATCTTTTTCGATGTACTTGGTCTGGAGGAACTTTGTCTCCTCGGCGGTGAGCTCGAAGCCGTTGGTGGCGAGGCGGATGGCTGGGGCCATGTCTTGCGCGAGGGTGAGGCGTCCGTAGGTCTTTTGAGCGTAGGTGAGGCCAGCCACGGTGCCGGGAACCCCGATCGCCTTGTAGCCGACGGTGGAGAGGCCTTTGATGACGTTCTTGTCCTTGTCGAGGTACATGTCGGCGGTGGCGGCAGTGGGGGCACGCTCGCGGTAGTCGAGGAAGTGGGCTTCGGGGGCTTTGAGCGCTTTGCCATGCTGATCGGTCTTCATGCGGACGAGCATGAAGCCTCCACCGCCGAGGTTGCCGGCTACCGGATAGGTGACGGCGAGAGCGAAGCCGACGGCTACGGCGGCGTCTACGGCGTTGCCGCCCTCCTTGAGGACTTCGAGGCCGGCGTCGCTGGCGTTGTGCTGGATGGTGACGACCATGGCGTGCTTCGAGGTAGACGGGATGTAGGGGGTGTCCGTCTGGGCGAGCAGGGGAGTGGTGAAGAGCGAGAGGAGGAGGCAGCGGGTTGCGATGGACGAGAGCAACGTTTTGACCTTGGGAGTGGGATTCCCGGGCTGCGGGTGGGTTTTCTTGGAGGATAGCGCATTGGTTCCGGGGAGGTGGCGAGAAAGAAATGTGAACGGTTTGGGGGTGCGGCCGGTCCTAGGGGTGAAGGGCTCAGGGGGTGAAGGGCTGGATGTGCGGAGTGGCATGAGTTCGGAGAGGGGTCGGGTATTCGGGGAGTTGGTGGACCGGCACGGACGGTTCCTCTACCGGGTCGCGTTTGGACTTCTGAGGAATGCGCAGGACGCCGAGGATGCGGTACAGGAGGCGTTGCTGAAGCTGTTTCGCGGGGATGCGTGGAAGGAGATCGAGGACGAGCGGGCGTTTCTGGCCAGGGTCGTCTGGAGGGTTGGGTTGGATCGGCTGGAGGGGAGGAACAAGAGAGCTGGGGATGGCGATGTCACGGAGATGGAGGTGGCGGATTTGCGGGAGACGCCCGAGGAACAGGTAGTTGGGGATGGCGAGAGGGATCTGCTGCGGAGGCTGATCGACGGGTTGCCGGAGGAGTTGCGCAGGCCGCTTGTTCTTTCGGCGATCGAGGAGATGACGTCGCGGGAGGTGGCTGAGGCGATGGGGATTCCGGAGGGGACGGTGCGGGGCCGGGTGATGCGGGCTAGGGCGGAGCTGAAGAGGCGGTTCGAGGCGGTCGGTAGGGTCAGGGTTATGGATGGGGTGGTGAGGCGATGAAAGAGATTTCGGGGGAGGAATTCGAGGGTTTGCTGGATGGAGTGCTGCGGGAGGCGGCGAATCCGGAGGTGCGGGATGGGTTTGACGTGAGGATGCGGCAGGCGGTTCTGCCGGTTGTCAGTCAGGCAGGTAACGAAGGGGAGGGTGCGATGGCGAACGCGGGCGTTCTGGTTGGCGGCGGGTTGCAGGAAGTTGGAGTATTTGGATCGCTTTGGGCGAGTCTGCGGGATCTGGTTGCGCGGCCGAGGATGGCGCCGCTGGTGCTTGCGTCGAGGCCGGTGGCGGTCGTCGATCGGATGGCCGAACGCAGGGGGATGGGACCGGTAGGCTGGGCGATCGCCGCGCATGGAGTGGCGATTCTGCTGGTCGGGTTCGGCATGGCTTCGAGGCGGATGATGGTGCTCCCAGCAAGGCCTGACGCTGTAGCGATGGTGGAAGCGCCGACTCTTCCGAAGGTTCCGCCGAGGGCTCAGGCAGTCGGTGGAGGTGGCGGGCAGAAGAGTCCCACGCCGGTGGCCCAGGGGAGGCTGCCGAAGTTTGCCGAGACGCAGCTTGTGGCTCCGAAGGCTCCTGCGCTGGAGCAG
Source organism: Granulicella sibirica (assembly GCF_004115155.1). Lineage (NCBI taxonomy): Bacteria > Pseudomonadati > Acidobacteriota > Terriglobia > Terriglobales > Acidobacteriaceae > Granulicella > Granulicella sibirica. The sequence goes on along the minus strand of NZ_RDSM01000001.1, from coordinate 1,362,397 downwards.
CCGAAGATAGCAATCGAGCCGACCGTCGTGATGCAGAAGGATCTGAAGATGGCGGACAGCAGTCTGCCCAATCTCGGCATGCCGAACTCGCCGACCGTCGGGACGGGATCGCTTGGAAACGGCTTCGGGACTGGTATCGGCACAGGGAACGGGTCAGGGGTTGGGTTGGGGTCCGGAGGGAACACGGGAGGTGGCGCGATGCGGATCGGCGGCGGGGTAAGTGCGCCGGTGCCCGTCTTTATGCCGGATCCGGAGTTCTCGGAGGAGGCGCGGAAGGCCAAAGTGTCGGGCAACGTGCTTGTTTACCTGTGGGTCGACCAGGCGGGGAGGCCGACACATGTGCGGATCATTCGCGGGATCGGCATGGGGCTGGATGAGAAGGCGATTGCGGCTGTTCGGCAATACCGCTTCAAGCCTGCATTCAAGGACAGTAAACCCGTAACGGTCGAGATGAACGTGGAGGTGAACTTTCAGATCTTCTGAAAAGGGCGGGGTCCGCCTCGTTTCTATCCACTGCTGGCGCCCTAGGCAACTTTCCTATTGCTCTCGAAATAATGAGGAGAGTAGGGTGGCTGCCGAGGTTCTTTGACCAAATGCAGAGATTCAAGAAAGCGCGAAATAACGGGTTGATTGGATCTTTGTCGTTAGCCCTCTTGCTTGGCGCGGGGCGGGCGCAGACACCCACCCCGGTGGCTCACCTGACCGCGGAACAAGATCACCAGAGGCTCCTGGACCTCCTGCATATCACTACGTTGCGACCGGGCAAGAGCGGCAGCCCCGATAAGCCAAACGCGGCGAACTATGACGAAGCCAAGGCGAATCCCTTTCCGGCACTGCCGGACCCTCTGGTTCTGAGTAACGGTAAGAAGGTTACCTCGGCGAAAGTGTGGTGGGAGCAGAGACGTCCCGAGATCGTCGAGATGTTCGATCGCGAGATCTATGGACGTGTCCCTGCGCATACGCCCAAGGTGACGTGGGAGGTCACATCGACGAAGAGTGGGGTGAATGGCGATGTGGCTACGACGATCAAGAGTCTCGTTGGACACGTCGACAACTCGTCGTATCCGCTGATCACGGTGGATATTCAGATGGAGTTGGTGACACCGTTGGCGGCCAAGGGTCCGGTGCCTGTAATGATGGAGATCGGTTTTATTGGCGGATTTCCGAGGCGTCCGGGGATGCCGCCTCCACCGCCTCAGGTCGGTCCGACGTGGCAGCAGCAGGTACTCGCGAAGGGCTGGGGATACGCCACGCTGAGCCCGGTCAGCGTCCAGGCAGATAACGGCGCGGGGCTGACCGAGGGCATCATCGGCCTTTGCAACAAAGGGCAGCCGCGCAAGCTGGACGACTGGGGCGTGCTGCGAGCCTGGGCCTGGGGAGCGAGCCGGGCGCTCGATTATTTCGAAACAGACAAGGCTGTGGACGCGAAGCAGATCGGGATCGAGGGACACTCCCGCTATGGCAAGGCGTCGCTGGTAGCGATGGCCTATGACCCACGTTTCGCCATCGTCTATGTGAGTTCCTCTGGCGAGGGTGGCGCGAAGTTGAGCCGCAGGGACTGGGGCGAGGTCGTCGAGAACCTTACCGCGACCGGCGAGTATCACTGGATGGCGGGAGATTTCCTGAAGTACGGTGGATCGCTCGGATGGGGAGACCTGCCGGTGGATGCGCATGAGCTGATCGCGCTGTGCGCGCCACGGCCCGTGTTCATAGGAGGCGGAGCGACGAACGGGGATGGCTGGGCGGATGCTCGTGGGACGTTTCTCGCTGAAGTTGGAGCTGGACCCGTCTACCGTCTGCTCGGCAAGAAGGACCTTGGTACGACGGAGTACCCTGCGATGCAGACTCCGCTCATCACGGGGGATCTGGGGTTCCGTCAACATAGTGAAGGGCATACCCCGGCCCCGAACTGGCCGACGTTCCTCGAATTCGCCGGTCGCTTCATGCGTGCTTCCGGTGGAGCACCTGTAAAGGGTTCATTTTAGCCAGGGCGCTTAGAATCGCCTGATGGGCACAAGGGTTCGGTCGTATGCGAAGGTGAATCTTGGACTGGCAATCGGGCCGGCTCGAGAGGATGGATTTCATGGTCTGGTGACCCTATACCAGACGCTCGATCTGCATGATTTTGTGACGGTGTCCGCGCGTGTGAGTGAGGAGATCAAGATCTCGCTGACATCCGATCATCCCCGCGTACCGTGCGATGGGCGTAACACGGCCTGGAAGATGGTTGAGGGTGCCTTGACGCGGCTTGAGGTAACGGCTGAGGTGGCGATTCATATCGAGAAGAGGCTGCCGGTTCAGGGTGGGATGGGGGCTGGATCGGCGAACGCGGCTGCTGCGCTGATTGCGCTGGAAAGGGAGTTGGGGGTCGCGCTGCCTGAGGCGGAGCGCTTGGCCCTGGCAGCGGAAGTGGGGTCGGATGTGCCGCTGTTTCTTGTGGGGGGCGCGGTCCTTGGAGAAGGCCGGGGCGAGGTTGTTTCCCCGATGGCCGACTTTGCGGCTACAGCGTGTGTGGTGGCGATTCCGGCGGTCGGGGTATCGACGCCGCGAGCTTTCCGCGAATGGGATCAGAGGTATGCGGCGCGCCACAACGCGTCATCGAACGGTATAAGGTACCCGGGCTTGACATCCGGAGGGGGAGGCGATACTCTAAATGAGTTGAGCCGCGTTTACGCGTCCGTCTTTCGGGAAGCCGAGAGGCTGGAAGCTGAATCCGGCACCTCCGGTATCGTTCGTGAACCCGCTCCTGACTTGATTCAAGGCGGCATATCGAACGGTCTGGCCGAGAATACCCTTCTCGAGCTTGTCCGCACCGGGATCGAGAACGACTTTGAAGAGGTCGTCTTCTCGCAGTATTCCTCCTTGCGTGAGATCAAGCGTCAACTGATGGGTATGGAAACGGGATCGCCTGCAGTGTATGCGGCGCTCTCTGGTTCAGGTTCGGCTCTGTTTGGACTTTACCGGTCCACGGCAGAGGCGCAAGCTGCTCAACAACGCGTTCAGGCTTCGGGCGTGAAAGCTCTCGCAACTGAGACCTTGCCACGAGCGGAGTACTGGCGGAGAATGATCGCAGGGTGATCTTTTCGGGCGAATCTGCCCCGGAGATCGTCACTGGGCGATCGACTAATGGTAAGTCGAGTGCCTTTGGAGCACTTTATCTAGGTTCGAATCCTAGTCGCCCAGCCAAGAAGTCGATTGTTCAGCATGTCCTGAGGAATACGCCGGAAGGCGTGAACGATTCGGCCACGAGCGCCGATAGGTAAGTTTAGGGAACTTTAGCCGGCAACAATGTGCCGTGTGAGTTTGATTTTTGAGAGTCCGGGCGAAACGAGCCTGGACGAGCAGAAGAGAAAAGAAGAACCAGTAAGGTCTTACCGATACTTTTCGTAGATTGGTTTCAATCCGGCGGGCAGCAACCCAAAGGACGCAATTGGATTCAAGTATTCGACGAGCAGAAGCAGAGCCACAACAAGGCTCTGGTAAGAAGTAAAGCAGTAGGAACTCAACCAAGGTCAACCAGCCTGGAGGTTTCAAACGTGAACGAACAAGACACGACTGCGGTTCTTCCCCAAAACGCGGGGCAGGCGAACGAAACACAAACGGGTTCGACGCCAGCCAAGCAGCCTACGACACAGTTCGTGGCCCAATCGGGATATCAGGCCCAAACCGGACCTCCGGTTTCATCCAACGCACAACAAGGCGGAGATGGGGGCAACGCAAAGACGGGTGCGGAGAGAAAACGCTCCGGCCGTCTGAGCGATGACAAGCGATTCAAGATCTTTTCCGGCTCGGCTAATCGGCCGCTTGCCGAGGAGGTTTGCAAGTTCGTTGGAGTACCGCTAGGCGAAACGCGCCTGCAGCGGTTCTCTGACGGCGAGGTTCACTTTCAGCTTTTGGAGAACGTTCGCGGCGCGGACGTTTTTCTGATTCAGCCAACATGTTTTCCAGTCGATCAGCACCTGGTCGAACTGCTGATCATGATGGACGCATTGAAGCGGGCATCGGCCGGACGTGTGACTGTCGTCATTCCGTACTATGGATATGCCCGGCAGGATCGTAAAGACCGCCCGAGGGTGGCGATTACGAGCAAGCTGGTTGCGGATCTTCTGACATCGGCCGGGGCAAACCGGGCTTTGTTAGTCGACCTGCACGCGGCGCAGATTCAGGGGTTCTTCAATATTCCGGTCGATCATCTGTTCGCCAGCCCGGTGCTGGTGAGTCACTTCCGGGATATGAACCTTCCGAACCTGACGGTGGTATCGCCGGACGCGGGCGGTGTGGAGAGGGCGAGATTCTTCGCCAAGAAGCTGGATGTTCCGCTGGCGATTGTCGACAAGCGCCGGACGGACATCAATGTGTCTGAGGTAATGAACGTGATCGGCGATGTCAAAGGCCGCACGTGTCTGATCCTGGACGACATCATCGACACGGCGGGAACGCTGGTGAAGACGGTGGATGCGCTGCTCGATCAGGGCGCCGAAAAAGTTTACGCGTGCGCATCGCACCCGGTGCTGAGTGGACCGGCGATCGAGCGCATCGCGGCATCACGACTCGAGCAGTTGGTCGTGACGAATACGATTCCGCTGCAGCCTGAGGCGCAGCAGATATCGAAGATTAAAGTGCTCTCGATTGCCGGCCTTCTTGGTCGTGCCATCGAGAGCATTCATATGGAGACCAGCGTCAGTACGCTGTTCAATTAGTGGCGAAGGACTAACGGCAGAAAGGGAGCATGTCCCGCGCAAGTGGGCTGTGCCCGAAAGGAAAATGAAATGGCTTCAGCAATTCAGGGAATCGTCGCGACACCGCGCGAGGGCAAGTTCAATAAGGGTCATGCACGCAGGGTTCGGATGGCCGGTCTTATCCCGGCAGTGGTCTACGGAGCGGGTCAGCCTCCGGTCGCCGTCACCGTTGATCCCCGTGCCGTCACCAAGATTCTCCACTCCGAGTCCGGCCACAACACCATCTTCGATCTAGACATTACCGGCCAGCAGGGCGGCAAGGCGATGATCGTCGACTGGCAGAACGAGCCCATCAAGGGCAAGCTCCTGCACATCGACATGAAGCGCATTGCGATGGATAAGATGATGCGCGTCTCGGTTCCGGTCCAGTTGATCGGCACCCCGGTTGGCGTGAAGACGCAGGGCGGTATCCTCGACCAGGTGCTGCGCGAGGTCGAACTCGAGTGCCTCCCGAACGATATTCCGAGCCACCTTGACGTCGACGTTGCTGGTCTTGAACTGAATGGTGTGATTCACATCTCCGATCTGCCGCACTCCGGAAGCATCAAGTATCTGGGCGACGAGAAGGCTGTTGTGGCTCACGTCACCTCGATCAAGGAGACTGCGGAAGAAGCTGCAGCCGCGGCTGCTCCAGCGGAGCCTGAAGTCGCCAAGAAGGGCAAGACCGATGCGGCTGCTGCTCCTGCTGCCGATGCGAAAAAGAAGTAAGCTAGAAGTTTGGCGGGCGGCGTGAAACTGATTATCGGGCTTGGGAACCCTGGCATCGAGTATCAGTTCACGCCGCATAACGCTGGGTTTCTTGCCATCGACCGAATCGCAGAGGATTGCGGTGCGGTGGTGGCGAACCGCCGGGGCCGGGCTTTGACGGCTCGGGTTCGGCTGGGCGGGCAGGAGGTTCTGCTGGCAAAGCCGGAGACCTTCATGAACCTGAGCGGGCTTTCCGTTCAGGCTCTGGTCCGGGAGTTGGGAATCGAGGATGTCTCGGAGGATGTGATTGTCCTCTACGACGAGCTCGCCTTCCCGCTCGGCACGTTCAAGATCTTCCGGCGCGGTTCGGCCAACGGGCATAACGGGGTGAAGTCGATCTCCGGAACGCTCGGCACGGAAGAGTGGATTCGCGTTCGTATCGGTGTTGGGAAACCGGCGCTGGCGGACGGCAGAGAGATTAAGGCAGGCGGCAAGGATTACCTGCTGGCTCCGATGCGTAAGGCGGAGTTGGAAGTGATGGATGAAGTGCTCGACCGGGTAAAGGACGCGGTCGAGGTGGTGCTGACCAAGGGTGTCAGCGCCGCGATGAATGAGTTCAACCGTCGGCCGGAGGATCCTGAGAAGGATTCAAAGGATCCAAAGCCGAAGGCGTAACAAGGGCAGCAATTCTTCCAGACCGCGTTTGCAGAACACACGCAGGCACGGTGCGAGGCAGAACCTCGCAGAAAGCAGTGAACAGAATGCGTACTTACGAAATCATGTTCATCGTCCGTCCGGACGTTGAAGAAGCAGACCTCGACAAGCTGATCGAGACCTTCTCGGGCTACGTCACCACCGGCGGCGGAAGCGTAACGGCAGTCGAGAAGATGGGCCGTCGCCGCCTCGCCTATACCGTCCGCAAGTTCAACGACGGCTTCTATGTCCTGTTCATCATTGCCGCAGAAGGCGCGCAGGTGCAGGAGCTCGAGCGTCGTCTCCGGGTTCAGGAACAGGTCATCAAGTTCATCACGGTCCGCACGGACGAGGAAGACAAGCGCCTCGCGAAGGTCAAGGCTCTCCGCGACAGCAAGGTGAAGCGCAGCACGCTTCCCCAGGTCCAGGCATCCGTTCCGGCACCTGCTGCTCCTGCTCCCGTGGCCCCTGCGCAGGACTCGGCCAAGATCGCAGACGAAGCGACGGCCAATGCGGCTGAGGCGGATGTCACGACCGCTGCCGCTGCTGAAGAGGCTCCCGCAACCGTCTAGTTCGCAAAGATTCGCGGGTCGGTCCTGTTTTCTGGACCAGCCTGCGCTGCTGTATCACGGCTTACTTCGCTTCCATTTCCTCCGCCTTCGAGCGGATGGAATGTTCAGAGACACCACGGCGTGTCTGGGGCGAGGGACGGCATAACGTACCGAGAGGACATCGAAATGGCTGACGAGACCAACGAACAAGTTTCAGCTCCGCGCGTGGAAGCATCCGCGGGGGATTCACCCCGCCCCACCGGCGGTTACAACCCCGGCGCACCGCGTGGACCCCGTCCTCCAGGCGGCCCTGGTGGTCCCGGCGGAGCCCGTCCCGCAGGCCCCGGCGGACCCGGAGGACGCAAGTTCTTCCGCCGCAAGAAGGTCTGCAAGTTCACGGTAGAGAAGATCGACAAGATCAGCTACCGCGACGTGCGCCTGCTTCAGGGCTTTGTCTCCGAGCGCGGCAAAATCATTCCGCGCCGCCTGACGGGCACCTCCACCCACTTCCAGCGCAAGCTCACGCAGGCGATCAAGCAGGCTCGGAATATCGCTCTGCTTCCGTTCGCGGCACGTTTCTAACCTGGCCGGACTGGCCTAATTGGGAGCGGACGGCGGCAGTGCCGCGACCGCTCCCACATTCCTAAGGGAATCGGAGAATTGTCATGGAAGTGATTCTGAAAGAGGACGTCAATAAGCTTGGGCACCGTGGCGATGTTGTCAAGGTTGCGGATGGCTATGGACGGAACTACCTGTTGCCCGGCAAGCTCGCGATCGTCGCGAACGCCGCCAACAAGGCCGTGATCGAGCAGATGAAGGGCTCGGCGATTCGTAAACTGGCGAAGGAAAAGGTTGTGGCCGAGGATCTCGCGACCAAGCTTTCCTCCGTCGAACTTTCGTTCGAGCGCAAGGTTGGCGATAACGATCATCTCTTCGGTTCGGTAACGTCGAGCGACATCGCGCACCAGCTCGAGGAGAAGGGCTTCACGATCGATCGTCGCAAGATCTCGCTCGAAGAGCCGCTTAAGACGATCGGTGAGTTCCATGTGCCAATCAAGCTGCACCGCGATGTGACCTCGCATGTCAAGGTCACCGTGTCGGGCGACCGCCCGGTCGAGACTCAAACGGCTTCCGCTTAAGTCTCTGTCGCTTCAAAAAGAACGAGAGGCGCTTGCTCGATCCCGTGTGGGTCAGGCAGGCGCCTCTTCTTTTTGCCTAGTGGAGCGCTCAGAGTTTGCGGGCGCAACGAAAGCCTACGTTCGAGGCGGAGCTGTCAGGCGTGTTCGAGGTGCGCGCGGCGACCCGATAGCGATTGCAATAGGAGGCGTGGCACAGGAACGAGCCACCCTTCATCACGCGGGCCTGGCCGTCTGCCGGACCGGTGGGGTGGTGCAGAGCCTCACCAGTGGGAGAGAGCTTCGCGCGAGCTGGGGTGAACCAATCGGAGCACCACTCCCAGACGTTTCCCGTGATCGAGTAGAGACCGTGGCCATTCGGAGGAAAGGCGTCGACGGGTGAGCTTCCGGCATATCCGTCCTCACCAAGATCCTCGCGCGGAAAGCTCCCCTGCCAGATATTGCACAGGTGCATGCCGTCCGGGGTTAGCTCATCCCCCCACGGGTAGAGTTTCTGCTCGAGGCCTCCACGCGCAGCATACTCCCATTGTGCTTCGGTAGGCAGCGATCGGCCAGCCCATGCCACGTAGGCGGCAGCGTCGTTCCAGGAGACATGGACGACGGGGTAGTTCGCCCGTGCGTCAACGTTTGACCCCGGGCCTTCGGGTTTGTCCCACGTGGCTCCGGGAACCATGCACCACCATGGGGCGGCGGCGACGGTATCCTGGACGAGTTCGTCGAAGCGCTGCGGGTCGATGTGCGCGTAGAAGACGAACGACCAGCCGAAGCGCTCCGCTTCGGTTTTGTACCCCGTGTCCCTGATGAAGGCAGCGAAGTCGCGATTTGTAACCGGGTAGGTATCGATTTCGTAGGCGTCCAGCTTGACGGGTCGGATGGGACCTTCTCCATCCGCGGAGAACGCATCCTTGTAGTCGGTTCCCATAAGAAACGTCGCAGCCGGAAGATAGACGGAAGTCCGGGCCGTGTCCGGCTTGCTTTCCGAGGGGTGCAGCCTAACTGGCTCGGATGCGGAGTCGCGGTGAGCGGCGGGAGAGCAGCAAGCGGATTTTACCGGGCCAGTCGCCGGAACTTCGATTGACATCGGGTGCTCCTGAGAGTCATGCGAGGCGGCGAATGCCGCTTCCTGCACTCTTTCAGGATAAGGTCCAGCACCCGGTCTAGGCGAACTGCTCAGCCGGAAGCGCCCGGTTCCCTCCGGCCCGTTTCGCGACATAGAGCGCCTCGTCGCAACTCATCGCGAGCTGCTCCCAGGTGCGGGTCGTTGGCTCGGTTTCTGCGATGCCAAAGCTCGCCGTAACGCCGGTATACCCAGACCCGTCCTCCCCACACGGAATCTTCAGGATGTCCACCGCGTGACGGAGACGCTCCGCAATCTCGGCAGCGGCTTCTAATGGGGTGTATGGCAGCAGGATGGCAAACTCGTCACCACCCAGGCGAGCGAGCAGGTCGGTCTTGCGCATTTCGCGTTGAAGGCAGGCTGCAACCTCGGTTAAGGTTGTGTCACCGCATGCATGGCCGAAGCGATCATTGATCTGCTTGAATCCATCGAGATCGATGAGAATGGCGCAGGCGGGGGCGGAGAGTTGCCGGCAGTTTGTCAGCATAGGCTCGGCCTCCCGCTCGATGGCGCGGCGATTTAGAAGGCCGGTGAGCGGATCGGTCGACGCCTGGACCTGAAGATCGTTGCGAAGGAGAGCAGCGGTCATCCAAACATAGCCAACCATCGCGCCGCATTGCAGGCAGGAGGTAATGATGACGATCCAACCCAGGAACGCGCCGGCTTTGAGGTAATCCGAGGGCGCGCCGTAGTGGTAGACACCAACGATGCGGACGAGGTTCGTCAGCGCCAGGAGCCCGAGCATCATCGCCACTGGAGCCCCCGCGGTTCTGAGGATGGCTGTCTGGCGACGAGAGATGACAAACGCGATGTGTGCTTGTTGCAGCCCGAGGACGACGCTGTAGGCGATCAGCCGTGTCCTGGTGTTGGGATGAATGGAGCCCCATTCGACCATCGTGACGATCGCGCCGAAAAGCAGAATGCCCTGAAGATAGAGCCGGAGACGGCTTCTTCCGAAGAGCTCGGAGAGAGAAAGAAAGAAGAAAAAGTAGCCGGCAACGACGAAGAGATTACCGATGACGATGGAGATGAAGTCAGGAATGTCTCCACGCAGTGCCACGGAGAGAGCACCGAGGAGTGCTGAGAAGCTATACAGCGAGAACCAGTGAATCCCTTTGGTCCCCTTATAGAGCCATGAATTGGCCACTGTAAGCAGCGTATAGACGGCCAGGAGCATGACGTGTTCGACGTGCAGGGTATGAATGCCCACGGCAGCTAGTTACTCCCTTGGATTCCGACAAACGAATGCATCTGCAAACTATCGGCACTGCGGACGCAGCGGTAGAGGCTCTACGAGGACGAAATATCCGCGCGGCTATTTGGGACTCAGTTTGCCGTATACCGCATCCTAAACGAGCTTCGGCAGGGTTGAACCATTTTCGGACCGAACGAATTGGGGATGTTCAAGTGGGCGCCATCTAGAATAAGCCTGTGATCCTCCCAAGAAAGAGACTTGTCGTCGTCGCGACCGCGGCTGGTGTTCTGCTCTGCGGCATCGGCATCGTTGCGTACAAGCGGCGGACGGCGCCAACTTCGGTCGTCTCAGCTTTAGGCAGTGCGGCCGCTCAGACGGCCTCAGGAGCTGACCCAACCGCTGAAGAGGATCGAGACGCCACGGTACTGTATGCGCACAACCTGAGGCTCCGGCAGGGCCCGGCTTTTCGCGTCTACGTCCGCTGGATTCGGGGACAGATGCTGCGGTCACGCAAGAGCGTCATCCCCTCATTCGACGATCCGGAAAGCTTCGTTCTGCGCATTGACAAGGGCGTCATCCACGCCAACATCGGCGATGTGAGCGCATTTCTAAACGCGAACGCGCCGAAGGACGCTCCGATGAAGAACATCTCCATCCAGCCGAACGGCGACCAGATCAAGCTTCACGGAACGGTCCATAAGATCTTGCCGCTATCCGTCGAGTTGGACGGGACGCTGGCTCCAACCTCGGACGGTCGCGTCCGTTTCCATGTGACGAAGATCGATGTTCTGAAGATTCCCCTGAAGGGTCTGCTCGGAGGCTTTCACCTGGAGCTTTCGGACCTTGTCCATGCGACAAATGTCCCAGGGGTGCAGGTGGTGGATAACGACATTCTGTTCGATACCGAAAAGCTCCTGCCGCCTCCGCATATTCGCGGTCCCATCACCTCGGTCGAGGTGAATGGCCCCGACCTCGAAGTGATCTACGGCGGAGCCAAGAACGACGAGACGAAGCTCTCGCAATGGCACAACTTCCTGATGCTTACCGGGGGAACGGTCGATTTTGGCAAGCTGACGATGCGCAATGTGGACCTGACCATGATCGACGCATCACAGGAGCCGTGGTTCGATCTTGATCTCGTGAATTACCAGGAGCAACTGGTGAACGGCTACACCCGCATGACCCCGCAGGCGGGACTCCAGATCTTCATGCCGGGCGTCGACGATAAGACTGTGAACGCAAGCCAAAAGACGATCTCGATGGAGTGGTTGAAGAACCGGAGTGCGCCTCTGCCTGCCGGCGTTCCCACCAACTAGCCTCTCGCATGCGGCCACCTCGCGCTCCATAGTCACGCATCGTTCCATGGAGCGCGAGGCTCTGATTTACTCAGAGACCGCGTTGATGAGATCCGTCAGGGGCGCGATGAAGGTGAAGCGGATGATGGCGACCGGCTTTTTCGCGTCGTCGATCTGCGCCATGCTCCTGGCTTTCCATCCCGCAGGAGCCTTGTTACCGGCCGCAAGATAGCCCAGGGCCTCCTTGGCCGTCTGCGAAAGCAGCACAAGCTGGTCGGCGCGCGGAGCAACATCGGCCATCCTTGGCGAGGCCTGCATATCGATCTTCGCTTCAGGCGCCGCGGCCGCCGCCCGTGTAAAGATGGCGTCGAGGTGGGTCCGGTCCTCGGTGTCGGAGGTGGGGTTGGCGAGGAAGCGCTTCGTCAGGAACTCCACCGTATACCGCAACGGGGGATCAGGCCGGACAGAGTCGACGAAGCGATCGAGCGCGGTGAGCTGGTTGGTGCGCTGCGCCTTGTAGCGCTCTCCAAACGACACCGGCTCGACGACCGAGGCGAAGGTCCGCAGTACGTCGATGTGCTGGCTTCCGGTGAGGTCGCGAAGACCGGCATCTCCGGACTGGAGATGGGTCAGCCCAAGCGTCTCTAGCTCAACCGACACGATCGCGAGCCGGCGGTACATATCGTCGACGTCCCGCACATTCTCCGGCGACCAGAACCGTTCGGCGATGGCCGCGGTGCGGGGCCAGATGCGCGAGTCGATAGTGCGCGCGTTAAGCTGCTCGCCCCACATGCAGACCTCGCCGCCGAGGATGAGCTTCCGTTGATCGGGCGTGAGATCCGAGCTCGAGGGCAGGGGGTCGGCGAGATAGTGAACCCCGGCAGGCTTCATGCCGTCGAGATAGTACGGCGCCGAAAGAACGCCCTTATAGCCCAGCTTCGCGCCTTTCGAGAGCGACTCAATCCCGCGCCACGACTGCACAACGACGTCCTTCGGAAGCCCGGGCGTCAGGATCTCGTCCCAGCCGACCATGTGCTTGTGCAGACGTTCGATGGTCTTGAGAACGCGCGAGTTGAAGTAGGCCTGGAGCGCGTCGTTGTCCTTCAGGTCATGCGCTTTCATAAAGGCGATGATGCGCGGGTTCTTCTTCCAGTCGGGCGCCGGCGATTCGTCGCCACCGATGTGGATGTAGGCGTCGGGGAAGATCGTCGCCATTTCGCCGAGGAACTTGTCGATGAAGGTGTAGGTCTCGTCGCGCGTGGGGTCGATCGCGAACTCGGAGACGCCGAACTCGCGGCGGATACTGGCAGGATTTGAGCCGCTCGCGAGCTCCGGATAGGCCATCAGCCACGCCACGCTGTGGCCGGGCATCTCGAACTCGGGCACGACGCGAATGCCGCGCGCTCGGGCATAGGCAACGACGTCCCGGGCCTCCTCCTGCGTGTAGAAATTGCCGTCCGATCCGAGAGCCGTCAGCTTCGGATAGAGCTTGCTCTCCATGCGGAAGCCCTGGTCTTCGGTGAGGTGCCAGTGGAAGACATTGAGCTTCACGGCGGCCATGCCGTCGAGCGTGCGCTTGATCACGGCAACGGGTTCGAAGTGGCGTCCGCAGTCGATCATGAGGCCGCGCCACCGGAAGCGTGGGGTGTCCTCGATGGTGACCTGCGGGAGGGTGTAGCCATCGGGCGTGGTCTGGATGAGCTGGATCAGCGTCTCGAGCCCGTGCATCGCGCCGAGGTCGGTGGGAGCGTCGATCTCGGCTGACGAAGAGGTGATCTTCAGCGAGTAGGACTCATCCTCTCCAAGCGTTTGGACAACTCCGCCGGGTGCCGTGACCTTCACGATGAGTTTCGTCTGCGGAGTGACACCCGTACCGGCATGCGGGAGGCCGGTCGCGTTCTCAACACGCCGCGTGGCGCGTGCGATAGCGTCATCGAGGCGCGGGTCGTGCGAGCCGGGTGTCTCGACGGCAAAGGTCGACGCGAGTGCCAGTGAGCCGGAGCCTGCAGCGAGAGACGCCGGTTGCGGCATCAGGGTGTTATGAAACTGCTGGGCTCCGCCCATCGCACTCAGAATCGCCATCGCGCTCACGACCAATGCACTTCGAACTGCCTTCGCCAATGTCTTGCCGCCTTTCGTCACGTCGCGCCATCTTCGTCGGAGAGCGACGCGCCTCTTGCGTGAATTGTCGCATTCTTCCTTTGAATCGTGCAGAGCATACGCAGATGGCCGCCCAAGCGCCACCGGTATTGTTCGAAACGAGTGGCAGAACGTTCGTTCCCGCCCGTCGTCTAGGGCATCCGGCCGAGAAGAGGATAAGTATTCCGTGTTAGTCTTTTCGCCACACCGCCGCATATCGGAAGCCATGCGATGGGCCAGGCTTCTCCACTCTGCAACGACTGTCGAAAGCGACGCACAGGACCAACGCGCCTATGGATTTTTCCGCAACCGCACCGCAGTACAAGGCAGGACGCATCCTCTCGCTCGACGTGATGCGCGGCATCGTGATCGCCTTCATGATCCTCGTGAACGACGCCGGCTCAGAAAAATACGCCTACTCCCAGTTGAAGCACGCCGCGTGGAGTGGATGGACGCTCACCGACCTGGTCTTCCCGTCATTCCTTTTCATGGTGGGTGTCACGGTCGTCTTCTCGAACGAGGCACGCCTCGCCAAGGGTGCCGCGCGCAAGGATCTTCTTCTGCACGCTCTGCAGCGCGCGGTGATCCTCTTCTGCTTCGGGCTGATCGTCAACGGCTTCCCGTTCTTCCACCTGTCGACGTGGCGCATCTATGGTGTGCTGCAGAGGATCGCGGTCTGCTACTTCGCGGTGTCGGTGATCTATCTCTACAGCTATAGTCGCAAGCTGATGGCATTTATCGCGACCACGGTGATTGCCCTCGTCGCGTATTACATCCTCATGCGGTGGGTGCCGGTCCCCGGCTTTGGCCTGCCTGTGCGGGATATCCCCCTGCTCGATCCCGATCGCAACTGGGTCGCCGTCGTCGACCGGTCGCTCCTGCCGGGACGCTTGTACGAGCACGTCCGCGACCCCGAAGGCCTGATCAGCGATCTACCCGCGCTCGGAACAGCATGCCTCGGCGTGCTGACAGCGTTGTGGCTCAAGACGAAGCGCTCCGCGAGCCAGCACCTGATGGGACTCATCGGCGGCGCTGTGGCCGGCCTCGTCCTTGGGCAGATCTGGAACGTCTTCTTTCCTATCAACAAGAAGCTCTGGACAAGCTCGTATGTCCTCTTCGCCGCGGGCTGCACGCTGACGCTTCTCTCGATCTGCTATGGCCTCATCGACGTGAAGATGTGGCGCGGCAAGTGGATGCTCCCGATGATCATCTTCGGCTCGAACGCCATCACGGCGTACATGGTTTCGGAGCTTGGCGCGGCGCTGATAGACACGATCCGTGTCTCATGCGGAGGCAGGACGATGAGCCTGCAACAATGCACCTACACGGGCTTCTTCGAACACATCGTCGACCCATCCTTCGGGTCTCTGCTCTTCTCACTCGCCTACGTCGCTCTCTGCTTTATTCCCAACCTTATCCTCTACAGGAAGAAGATGTTCCTGCGGGTTTGACATCTCAACGAACAATCAAAAGCCCCACCCATCGTTTGCCGATGAGTGGGGCTTTTCCTCGTTTGAGAGGCGAGGGTTAGTTCGCGCCTTCGAGCAGATCATCCTGGCAGCCTGCGGGCTTGTTTAACGGATTGCACCGCGCCGTGCGACCGCCCGGAAACTCCACATGGTAGTGCCCGTCCCAACGGGCAGCCTCACTCGCCGGGTAGTCGGTCGAGAGGAACTGTGCTCCGGTCGAGAGTGCCCGTTCGCGCATCACCGTGTTGTTCGTGCGCGCCGCCTCGGTTGGCTCGTCGGTCCGTGTGCGAACGATGTATCCCTGCTTCACGAGCGTATCAATCTCGGCCTTGGTCCCGGTGTTCATCTCGACGAAGGCCGCATCCGGAGTACCGGCAATGGCGTTCGTGAAGAGAATGCGGCCCTTAAGTGCGGGATGACCTTCCGTGTAGACCGGCGTCATCGAAGACTGGTCCATCAGGAAGACGACCTTGCCGCGCGCCTCGGCGAGCGTCGGCCAACCCTTGGCCGCGATGGCCTCGGGCAGCGTGGCGTGCGTCCCGCGCACCTGGTCGGGCGTGATGATCTCGTCCTTCGGAAAGACCGAGAGGATTTCGGCATCAAGCGCGTCGAAGACTGCAGGGGTGAAGGGCTCGGTGGATACCGACCAGGGCTGTGGCTTGGCCGCTGGCTTGTCGTATTTGGTCTCGATGAGCAGGAAGATGGGTAGGTGGCTTGGGTGAGCCTTGGACCACGTGTGGACGACGGTGAGGCAGACAACCAACGTCTTGCACGAGCTGCGCTGGTCGATGCCGACGACGTGCATCACCTTGAAGCCGGGCTTGTCGAAGTCATGGTTGGGGTCGAGATCGGGATCGGCAGGGAGCTTGGCGTCAGCCACCATCTGCGTGATGGCCGGATGCGCGAAGCGTCCGCCCTTGGCATCGGCGTAGACGTCTATTTCCATCTGGTGAATGCCGTTCGAAAGCTGCTGATCGAGCGGAGCGTGTGAGTAGTCGAGCGCCTCGAAGGCCTTCGGGTTCTTCATCTTCATGTAAGCCGCTTCGCTCGGCGCGAACCCGGCGTGATAGCTGTTGTGCGTGCCGATCACCTGGATCTGGTTGATGCGCACCGTGGCATCCTGCTTCGCCTGCGGAGACTGCGCTAGTGCGGCAAGAGGAAGAAGAGTGGTAAGGGCGGCTTTGCGGAAGAGGTTCATGAAACTCCTGTCAGAACGGCAGAGAAAGAATACTGCTAACCGCGCGTGTAAGGCTTGGCGTAATGTGTCGACCACTCCGGCCGATCGTTGTCGATCCAGCGAATCGACCCTGCTTTGGAGTCGGCGTCGAAGAGCATGAAGGCGTTCTTGTCATACCGCGTCGAGGCCATTACTGTGTGCTGCGGGCCGTAGGTGTGCGAGAAATCGATCCACTTGTGATAGTGGCCGGCGATCACGATGCGGATGTTGTCCTGGTACTTGCGCAGCAAAGGATGCAGTCCGAAGTCCGCGAACTCCGTCGGCTGCTGGAACCACAGAGGATAGTGGATGAAGACCACGGTCGGCTTGCGCTGGGCGAGTTGCGCTTCGGCCCACTGGAGCTGCGTCTCACCAAGCGAGCCTATCGTGCGGCCCTTCAGCGGCTGGTCCGCGTCCCACGTCTTCCCGAGAAAGTTGTTGAGGTGCAGAAAGCGAAAGCCCTTGTAGTCGACCGCGTAATAGGGCTCAGTGCGGAGCTTGTCCTTGAAGAGCTGATGCGACATCTCGCGCGAGATGCCAGGCTTCTGGTGCTCGTCGTAATCGTGGTTGCCGAATCCGATGTGTACCGGCATCTTGAAGCCGTCAAGCAGGTCGCGCGAGATGTCGATACGCGTACGGTGCTTGTAATAGAAGTCGAGGTCGGCCGAAGGGTAGTTATGAAAGCAGTCGCCGACAAGGAAGACCTGCTCGACCTGCTTGCCATCGATCGGATGCGCGGCGTTGATGCTATCGCGCGCGGCGGTCAGACGATCGGTCGTCTTCAGGATACTGTCGTTATCTTCGAAGCCGTTCTCCGAGCCGGGGACATAGAACTCGTCGATGATGTGCGTGTCGGCGATGACGGCGAAGCGGAACGTGTTGGGCGCGGCTGCGGGGTGCAGGTCAAAGGCGCGGAGCGAAGGGTTGAGGGCGCTGCCGACTGCGGTGGCAGCGCCCATGTTGAGGAGAGAACGACGTGTGAGCTTCATGTGCGGAAAGGCTCCGAGTTAGAAGATCAGCTTGGCAGCGACCTGAAGCTGACGGGCAGGGTTGAAGCCCGTGATCGAACCGAAGGTGCTGTTGCTGCGGTTCGTGTCCGGACCAGTGTAGTTGACGTGGTTGAGAACGTTGAAGGCCTCGCCGCGGATATCGAGCTTGGTGTCTTCGCGCCAGAGATCAAACGCCTTGTGAAGACCAAAGTCGGTCTGGTTATAGATAGGCCCGCGAACCGAGTTGCGCTGCGAGTTGCCGAAGGGGTTGTTGGTATAGGGAACAGCCACACTTGCTGAGTTGAAGAAGCCGTTGAGAGCCGTCGCGGTCTTCACGTAGGCAGACTTCGAGGCGAGCGGGTTGCCGGTCACGTTTGGGCGGAAGGTAAGCAGATCGCTGACCGTGAAGCCCGAGTTGATCGAGTAGTTCAGGTTGAGCGGCACGCCGCTGGTCGACTGGTTGATGATGGTAAGCTGCCATCCGCCCAGAGCCTGACGTACAAGGTAGGGCGATGAATTGCCAAACCGGCGTCCCTTGCCGAACGGCAGATCGTAGAGGATCGACGTGGTGTTGTTGAGCGGCTGATCGTAGCCCGAAGGACCGTAGTCTCCGCGAAGGTTCGCGAGGTTGACGCGCGAGTTATCCCCGAACGCCGTTTCAAGGTGGCCGGAGGCGATATCGAAACCGCGCGAGTACGTGAAAGAGTTGATGAGATAGAGTCCATTGCCGTAACGCTTCTCGGCCTTGAACTGGAGAGCGTTGTAGTTGGAGTAGCCGATACCCGTGGCCACTTCAATGCCGGCAAAGTTAGTGATGGGACGACGGCTCTGCTCCGACGGACAGCCACTCGAGATATAAGTCGCCGTGCCGTTGCTATTTGGGGTGATCGAGCAGGTCGCGCTCGTCACACTCTGCACCGCGGCTTGGTTCTGATCGCCGAGGACCATGAGGTGTGTGCCCTTGGAACCAACGTAAGCAAGGTCGAGGACGATGTTGCGTGGAAGCTGGCGCTGTGCCGACAGATGGAAGCTCTGCACATAGCCTGTCGGGTTATTCCGCGGGATGTAGCGCGACTGAACCTTCAGCGGATTGAAAGCGGAAGGCGAGACGAGCGTGGTCGAGTAGCCCTGCTGCGTCTGACGGAAGCAGGTCGTCTGATCCTGCGTATCGCTGGTGCAGATACCCTGGCTCGGAAGCTGATTGATGCTCGCGCCCACGATGTACGGACCGTTGTAGGCAAGGAGATTTTCGCCACCCTCGCGGTTGAACTGCGTGTAGTTGATGCCATAGCCGCCGCGAATCGTCGAGACGCTATCCGGGCTGTAGGAGAAACCGAAGCGCGGTCCAAGGTTGTTCTTCTGCATGTTTACCAGCGCGCGGTTATAGATCGATCCATCCTTCGCCTGGATCAGCGAGTTCGTGGTCGGATCGAAGTTCGCCTGGTGGTTGCCGTCGGTGTACTGCGGCGTCACAAGTTCGTAGCGAAGACCGGCGTTGATGGTGAGGTTCGGGAAGAGTTTGAAGTCATCCTGCACATACATGAAGTTCATCTTCTGGCGCAGGTTGATGACCACGAAGTTATTCAGCTGGTATGCGCTGCGATTGCCGAACATGAAGTCGGCAAGGTTACGTGCTTGCGAGATCTGTGTGGACGCCGTGTTGCCCGCGGCCGTATCGGTAGGGGTGCATGGTGTGGTTGCCGTCGAAACCTGTCCGGCCGTGCAGTTCGCCGCGGTCACGGCTGCAAAGCCGCCGCCGTACGTGTCCGAACCATAGACCGGGTTGAAGTCGTCGATGGCCGTCGAGATGGACTGGAATTCGTAACCGATCTTGATGCTATGGTTGCCGCGGATCAGCGTGTAGTTCACCTTGGGGTCGATGACGAAAGGGTTCTGAAACTGCGGGTTCGAGGTCTGCCCACCGAACGCCGTGAAGCCGCTGACAGCCTGGCCGTTGAGGCTGCGCGAAATCGCCGGATCGGTAGGAATGCCGTTGGTGATGCCATTGGCGGTGAGCAGGCTCGGCTGACCAAGACCATACGGCGTCTTCCCGCCTTCGTTCCACGTGTACGCGACGCGTGCATCGAGCAGCGAATTCGAGTTGATGGTGTAAGTCGCACCCGCTGCGACCTGCTGGTTGAAGATATGAACCGTGCCGTTCGCCTGGCTTCCACCTGCCGCGCCGGGGATCGAGTTTGGATCGATGATCGTGGCCTGGTGCTCGCTATAGCGGAAGAAGAGCGAGAGCTTCTCGTTCCACTTATGATCGAGGCGTATGTCGCCCTTATCATCCTGCACGGTACCGCGCGGCGTGCTGATGTAGTTGTTGCCGAAGCCGTTCGCGCCTGCCACCGCGACGGTGTTTGCCGGAAGCGCATTCAGCACGGCAGAAGAGAAGGCGGTGATCTGGTTCGCGGTGATCGTGCCGTTGTAGAACTGTGATCCGTTGATGGGGTTTTGCAGTGGGATAGGCGCGGTCGAGCCGTCGACGCGATGCAGAAGGAACACGCCGCTGCGCTGTTCGGCCGTAGGCAGCGTCACCTGCGTCAGCGTCTTGCTGATCTGCCGAAGGCCTTCGTAGTCGGCGAAGAAGAAGGTGCGGTCCTTGAAGATTGGTCCGCCGAAGGTGCCGCCGAACTGGTTGCGAATGAGGCTTGGCTTCACGCCGAGCACCGGAGCGAAGGGTCCGATCGCGTTGAAGGCGGTGTTGCGGTTGAAGTCCCATGCACGTCCGTGGAACGAGTTGGTGCCGCGCCGAATGCTCGCGTTGATGACAGCGCCAGAAGCGCGTCCATACTCGGCCGAGTAGTTATCGGTCTCGATGCGGAACTCCCCGACCGCATCGGGCGAAGGAGGAATGTTCTCGTTGGCGAAGCCCTGGTTGGACGTGCCGTAGTTGTTGTTATCGAGTCCGTCGAGAAGGAAGTTGTTGAAGGCCGAGCGTTGTCCGTTCACGTTGAACGATGCTTCGCGGCTGCTTGTCGTCTGGTTCTCGAGCGTTGACTTGCGCACACCCGGAACGAGCAGGGCGAGGTCCGCATAAGAACGGCCATTCAGCGGAAGATCCTGGATCTGCTGCGGCAGGATCACCTGGCCACGCGAGCTTGTCTCCGTCTCGAGCAAGGTCGGCGCGCTGGTCACTGTAACAGCCTCGGTTACAGAACCATTCTTGAGGTCGAGATCGACGCGTTGACGCGCATTGACGGTGAGGCGAAAGGGCTCTGTCTCCGAGCGCGAGAAACCTGCGGACTCCGCCGAAACGCGATACGCGCCGATCGGCACACTGGCGAACTCATAGCGGCCCGAGGCATCGGACTTTACCGTCTGGATGATGCCCGTGTCCTGGTTGGTGAGCGTCACGCTGCTCTGGGCGATTGCGGCGCCGCTGCTATCGCGGACGTAGCCCAGGACAGAGGCAGCGTCGAACTGGGCAAAAGCCGAGAGCGACGTCGCAAGAAGAATCAATACGAGGGAGAGCAGGGAGAAGAGGCTGCTCTTCCGTATAACCGGGTGAGGCATAGGTGCTCCTGATTGTGTGGTCTAAGGAAAGTCTCAGGGTTAGCGATGACTCGCTCGTTGCATGAGTGTTACAGGACCGTGAAACGGCTGCTCCCGGAAAAATCGGCTAGGACATCCGCCTGAGGCAAAAGGAGTTGTAACGATTGGCCGGCTCGCGACACGATTCTGACGACACACCTCCGCGAGGAAGTTGTGCCGCTTGCGGAAGTCGTCTGTGACCCCCAAGATTTACCTCGCCGGAGGTGTTTCTTCGGCGCTAGACTTTCATGCGCTTAGAGTGCGAGCCCGTCCGGTGCTCTCAACCCTTCGCTCTTCGCACTGCCGAATGGTCGCATCTACCGAGACACTCTTCGGCGCAGCACGCCGGCACTTCGCTCAGGCCGCTGCCCGGCAAGAGACATCCGTTTCCGCCGCTTCATCGTCATCCGTTGGAGGATGCACTATGGCCACGTTTACCTATCCCGGCGTATACATCCAGGAGATTCCGAGTGCGGCTCACACCATCACCGGCGTTGCGACCTCGATCGCGGCGTTCGCCGGTTGGGCTGCGCGTGGACCAACCGGCGCTGCGAACCTCGTCCTCAGTTGGCCGGACTTCGAGCGGAGCTTCGGCGGTCTCGATCCGAACAGCAACCTCGGTTATGCCGTCCAGCAGTTTTTTCTGAACGGGGGGCAGCAGGCCTATATCATCCGGCTTACCACAACAGGCCTTACGGGCGTCGCAGGCGGAACTCCCGTCGCCGCGACGGCGACCATCACCATGACCGGCGGAAGCCTGGCCTTCACCGCCCATGCGAAGGGCGCGTGGGCCAACTCCTACGGGCTTCTGGTCGCGAAGAGCTCGGACAAGGTAGCCGCGCACTTCAGGCTCTCGCTCGTCTATGCCCCACTTGGGGCTATAGCCGCCACGGTGGAATCGTGGGACAACCTCGACGACACCGGGCTCGGAACAATCATCTCGAACTACGGCATATTTTCGGTGACCAGCGCGCCGACAGGAGTCCCCGCGCTTGGGCTCACCTCGCTGACTTCTGGCGCGGATGGAACGAACGCGGCGCAGGCTGCGGCTACGATCTCCGGCCTGACCTTCGATTCCACAACAACCACCGGTCCGAGTGTCGTCACGATTGAAACGGGTGGCGCCGGAGGCTTGACGCTGACCGCAGCGAACGCGGGAGCCTGGGGCAACGGACTCTCGGCGCAGATACAGCCAGGGGCCGATGACTACACGCGCTTTACGCTGTCCGTGCTGCTTGTCGATCCCGTGTCGTTCGCGCGGAGTGTCGTCGAGAGCTTCAGCAATCTCTCGCTGGACCCGAGGGACGCCTCCGGCCGGTATGTCGTTCAGGTGCTCAATGAGCAATCGAACTACATGACTGCCTCAATGGACGCCGCCACACCTCTCGTCATCACCAACACGCCCAGTGTCCCTGCGGGTCCGCTCGCCGCAGGGTCTGCAAGCATATGTCTGATCGAGGGAGTCGACGGATCCGTGCTCACGCCAACCATGACCGCCGGAAGCCCGGGCAACTTCGAAACCGCCCTCCTGGCGAACGGTGCTGGCGTGAATCTCCTCGACAGCGTGCCCCTCTTCAACATCCTCGTCGTCCCAGGCGAGATCGATCCCGCAACCATCTCGACGCTTCAGGCCTACGCCGTCGGCAAGCGCGCGTTCCTCATCGTCGACTGCGAACAGGATGCCTCCTTCAGGTCCCTCCAGACCGGCCCCGACCCCGGCATGACCGGGCAGAACGGCATCAACGCCGCCTTCTATTTCCCGTGGGTCAATGCCTATGACCCTGTCCAGGACGTGACGCGGCCCTTTCCCCCCAGCGGTATGGTCGCGGGCCTCTATGCCGCCACCGATGCCTCACGTGGCGTCTGGAAAGCCCCAGCCGGCATCAGCGCCGGCCTCACCGGAGAGGCAGGCTTGACCAATACCCTGACGGACATTCAGAACGGCGTTCTCAACGTGCAGGCCATCAACTGCATCCGGCACTTCCCGGCCTACGGCGATGTGGTCTGGGGCTCGCGCACCATGCGCGGCAACGACGAGGCCGGGTCGGACTGGAAGTACGTGCCTGTTCGGCGCTTCGCGCTCTTCCTCGAGAGCAGCCTCCATCGCGGATCGCAATGGGTCGTCTTTGAGCCCAACGACGAGACGTTATGGGGACAGGTCCGGCTCAACGTCGGCGCGTTCATGCAGGGACTCTTCCTGCAGGGTGCGTTCGCCGGATCGACGCCGCGACAGGCCTACTTCGTGAAGTGCGACGCGGAGAACAATCCCCCGGCGAGCATCGCGCAGGGCATCGTGAATATCCTGGTGGGCTTCGCTCCGTTGTACCCTGCCGAGTTCGTCGTGATCCAGATCGAGCAGATTGCCGCTCAAAGCCAACCTAAAGACGGAATTCCATGGCACAGCTTTCGGGAAACGCGCAGCGCCTTGATCCCTACAAGAACTTCAAATTCCGCATCAAGTGGGACGGAGTCTATGTGGCCGGCATCAGCAAGGTCTCTTCACTGAAGCACAGCACCGAGGTCGCCGAGCATCGTTCCGGCGGCGATCCTTCGACGGCACACAATTCTCCCGGCCGTGCAAAATACGAGGCCATTACACTCGAGCGCGGCCTCACGCAGAACCTCGCCTTTCACGACTGGGCTGGTCTCGCGGGGAACTTAGAAGCCGGTTCCGGCCCCGAGGTCTCGCCCCCGAACTTCCGCAAGGATCTCTACCTCGAGATGTACAACGAAGCTGGTCAACTCTTGATCGCGTACAAGATCTATCGCTGCTGGGTCTCGGAGTACCAGGCCCTGCCCGATCTTGATTCCAACGCAATCGCCATCCAGCACATCAGGCTCGAGAATGAAGGCTGGGAACAGGACCCCAGTGTGGACGAAGCGAAGGCGACCTCGGCTGCGACGGCATAGACCACACGTGGGAGAGGCGGAAACTTGACAGACGTCAACCTCCGAAAGGCCCCACCTCATCACGCGCCGCGAAAAATATGCAGCGAAAACGCATCCACCCAATAAAGACGCGGCTCCCACCACGTTTAGAACGCGTCCGCTAACCGCATTTACCGTACAACGCCCCACATCCTACCGTCACTTTTCGGCACTAAGTGTGGAATCCGGCGAGTTTCATCGCCGCCTGAGGTTCCGGGTTCGACATGAAGGTCTTCCAGACGAACTCCGTCCGCAGATTCTCCGCCATCAGCAGGCTGATCCCCTGGTCAATCCCAATGATATCAGTGTCATACCAGTCCGAAGTCGGATGAAACGCGTCTACAAACCCATACCGTCCCCACGCATTCTGCTCATACCTCTCCCGCATGGCCATCAAGGTCCGCAAACACTCCTGCGGCAGAAACGGCAAAGACCCCGCTGCCGCCGAGGGCACCACCGATCCATCGATCCGCCCGAGCATCGGGGGCCCACCCCACGCCGTGTACCCCGCAATCGAGTCGGAAGCCGTAACTCCCCAATAATCATCACTATACTGGTTCGCCTGGGCCAGGCAGAACGCCTTGTGCGCCCGTGTCGCGGCCACCGAATTCTGAAAATAGTTCACATACCTGTCCCGCTGATTCCGGAAATCAAACCACGCATGAGAATACTGATGCGTGAAAAGTGGTGCCAAATCAGATAGATACCGGAACCCGGCGTAATTGATATAGGGCCGCGCAAAGTTCTGCCAGTAAGTAGGTTCGATTGGATGGGTAGTCGAGCCTATTGCCAGCAGATACAGCATCATCAGCTCGCAATATGTGCTCCACCGAGCCTTGAGAAAGCCCGATTCGGGCTTGTAACCCATTGAAAACGTTGATCCGCCGTTCAGCATCCAGGGCCAGTCCACGCGCTCATACAGCTTGGTCGCAAGCTCCCGAATCTGCCGCTCCGGCCCAGTATCTCCAGCAAAGTAGGCCTTGCATGTAAGCGCCCCACAAAGAAAGATCGCCGTATCGATCGACGACATCTCGCAATCCCATATGCGCTTTCCCGTCACAATATCCGCGAAATGAAAGAGAAATCCCCGCTCATGCACCATCTGCTCAAGGTGAAACTGCAGCGTATTGAGCACGCGCGTTCGAATGTCGGTAGTCGGATAGTAGTGGTGAACGTCGGCAATACATAACGCCGTCAGACCAAATCCCGTGGCCGCTGTAGAAGCAGCACGCCTGATCTCGTTTCCTGCCGCCGGTCCACGGTCCCGGACCTGCCCGTTTTTCGGGTGGGCCTGCTCAAAGAAGAAGCGACAGGCGCTATGCTCCAGGTCGTCGAGGAAGGCGTCCTGCGCGAGGGTGAGGTTTGGAATGCTGGTTTCAGCCGAAACGGGCTGCGCGGGCGGGCGGGGTGGACGAGCGGCTTGGGGGCCTCCAGTAGAAGCAAAAGCGAGCGGAGGCGTAAGGCCTGCGGCGGTGACGAGGCGCAGGGCTTCCCTGCGGTTTAGCAGGCTCGGGTTCAGCTGGCTCGAACTGGAGCGCCGTTTCTCGTCCATTACTTAATAGTTTGAACCATCTTCCGGCTACTTGATCTCCAGAACGTAGAGACCCTGGGGTGGGACGTCAAGTTGTACCTTTCCGTTCTGCATCGGAAGAAGCTCGATGGGGGCGGGTTGTCCGGCCCCCTGAAGGTCGTGAATCTGTCGTTGGGTGAGGAGAGCAGGACGGCCCATGGCGTCGTAAGCCTTGAGAACGTTGCCGTGATTCTCATCGAGGCGATAGAGGATGGCTTTGGCGTTCGAGGGAAGGTTTTTGAGATCAAAAGAGAAGGATTTTGAAGGACCGGTGGATTCACCAGAGGTGTAGTGAGCACCTGTCCCGATGGGCGCGGCGTAATTCCAGAGGGCGATGACGAGGGTTCCGTCGGCCCTGCGAGTGACGAGGGTGGATGGGTCGGGTGAGGGGAGACGCGTGTCGCCGAGGCGGTGGAGCATCGCGAAGGCGTTAAGGGCAGGTTTGGGGATGCTGTCGGCTGCGAGGAGACCGAAACCTCCATAGAAAGGAGTGCGGACCACACCCTGTTCTTCAAAGACGTCTGAGAAGGCCCAATAAGCCATGGACTCGGTGAGGCCGTCGCACTGGGCGATATTATTTGCCAGCCACGAGCCCAGGTAGATGGAGTCGGTGACGTTGGGCTCGTTGGCGTAGCTGGCGTTGTACTCGGAGAAAATGAGGGGCGTTTTGGGCAGGGGCGAGGCCAGAATCTCGGTGTGGACCTTGGCGACGGCGCGGGCGACCATCTTGTCGCGAGGCACGTTTTCCTTAGTGTGGAGGACGTCTGGGGCGGTGTCGTTCGCGTAGACGTGGGTGCTGGCGAAGTCGACCGGAACGTTG
Source organism: Granulicella sibirica (assembly GCF_004115155.1). Lineage (NCBI taxonomy): Bacteria > Pseudomonadati > Acidobacteriota > Terriglobia > Terriglobales > Acidobacteriaceae > Granulicella > Granulicella sibirica. The sequence continues at coordinate 1,336,316 of NZ_RDSM01000001.1, read as the reverse complement.
TGATCGTGGCAATACTTCAGAAAGTCTCCGACCCACGCGGCTTGCGCGGTGGCGGGGCCACCGACGCGAATGCTGGTATTCACCTGCTTGAGGGCGCGGGCGGTGTGCTCATAGAAGGTGAAGTAGGTGCTCTGCTTGGGATTGCCGACCCAGAAATCGATATTGGGCTCATTCCAGACCTCGAAGTTCCATTGTGAGACTTCGGCTATGCCGTAGCGGTCGATAAGGTGCGAGGCGAAGGCGGCGATCATGGCGTCCCACTTCGCGTAGTCGGCGGGTGGGGAGACGTTTTGCTTGTACCAAAATGCGTGAAGGGCCTTGGGGTCGGAGGCCAACTGGCGTGGCATGAAGGAGAGTTCCACGAAGGGTTGGACGTGGTTGGCGAGGAGACCGTCGTAGATCTGGTCGACGTAGGAGAAGTTGTAGGGGGCGGCGGCGGTATCGTCCTTGCGGGTGGCCTGGCCGGGGGTAACGTAGACGCGGTCGGGGTCGTAGATTCCGACCTCGTCCATAAAGATGCCGTGGAAGCGGATGGACTTGAAGTCGGTGGCTTGCTTCACGGTGCGGAGGTCATTGCGGTAGCTCTCGCGGAGGGAGAGGATTGCTCGGCCAGAGCCGAAGGTCTGTTCCCAGAAGTGGGGAAAGGGAGTGCCGGTTTGGGTCGCGTCGATGGTCTGAGCGGGGGCGGTGAGGGTTAGGAACAGGGTTAACAGGAGGGGGAGGCGCATTGTGTGTCTCCGTGCTTGCTTAGAGCGTACCTCAGCGGCTGAAGCCATTTTCTGGCTGATGGCTTTAGCACGACTGAAGACGTGCCTGTAAGCAAGACGGTCGGTATGCCGGGCGGGTTGTGCGGTTGGTGCAATTGGTGCCGGATTGTGTGTCGATTGCTAGAACTGGATCCGGGCAAAGAATTCGATCTGGCGGCCGGCATCGGCTGCTGTTGGTTTGCCAAAGTTGCTGGCTGCGCGAGCGGCCGCGTCGGTGGGACTGGACGGGTCGGCTCCTACGATCTGAGCGGCTCCTCCGGCGTTGCCGTTGGTGAACGGGGTGAGATTGAGGGAGTTGAAGGCGTTGAAGAAGTTTGCTTGGAAGCGGGCGGTGATGGTGTGGTCGAGGATGTGGAACTTCTGCTCGCGGGCAGCGCTCAGGTCAATGTCGGTGTAGCAAGGACCGGTGAAGGCGTTGCGACCGATGCCGGGGCGGTTGGGCGTACCGGCAGGCGGGGTGAGGACGAACTTCGTATTTACAACGTCGAGACCCTGGAGATAGAAGCCGTTCTGGCAGCTTGACTGGAAGCCGCCGAGATAAGCGTACGGGCGGGTAGGGCTGATGGTGGCGGCGTTCGTCACGAAGGGGTTGCTGGCGGAGTTGGCGACAACCGGAGTGAAGGGGAAACCTGTGTGAAAGGTATAGATTCCGTTGATCTGCCAGCCATTGGTGACGATGTTGAGGGCTTTGTGGTCTCCGCGTGTGCCCTGGATGTTCCATAGGCCGCTGACGGTGATGCGGTGGCGGGTGTCGTAGTCGGAGGGGCCCCACTCGGTGTAGTTGTTGGCGGGGTTGGTCTGATTGGCGAGGGAGTTGGCACCGGAGCCGTTGGAGACCTGGTCGAGCGACTTGGAGTAGGTGTAGACGGCGTCGAACTGGTAGCCGTTGTGGAAAGTCTTGGCGAGATGGACGTTGCCGGCGGCGTAGTTGGAGTTGGAGTCGGTCTGGAGAAAGTAGGCGGCGTTGAAGATCTGCTGCGCGGGCTGGGAGTAGAGGAAGTTCTGATTGACGAGGCGCGGCAAGTGGTGGGCGGTTGAGCCCTGGAAGCCGACGGTCAGCGTGAAGGTGTCTGGAAGCTGGTACTGGGTTTCGAGCGCGTAGAGGTAAGCGTAAGGGGTCTTCACGCGGGGTGGGGCGCCGTAGACTTCGATGCCGATGGGAGAACCGTCGGCGGCGACGGGGAGGCCGTTGACGATGCGGGTTTTGAGGGCTGGGTTGGGGGCATAGGCGAAAGGGGAGTTGGTAGAGGCGACGCCATATTGGATCTGGTTGGCGGCGAGCGGGGTTCCAAAGTCGGCAGCGTTGGTCCCGCAGCAGAGGCCGAAGGAGAAGTAGCCGGGGCCGTCTTCGACGGCGGTGTCGAGGATGGAGAAGTTGAGGCGGTTCATCGCGCGGGCGACGCCTCCGCGGATGACAGCCTTGCCGTTCAGGCTCGGGGGCGACCAAGCGAAGCCAACTTTCGGAGTTACCCCTGTGTAATCGGAGTTGAAGAAGTTGTTATGGGGAGTAAGGGTGGCGGCAGTGAGTTCGCTTCCGGCCGGGCCGAGGACGGGAAGGTTCACCTCCATGCCCTTGTTGTGGAAGGGAGAGAAGTACTCGTAACGGACGCCCGTGTTCAGAGTGAAGGTGGGAGTAACCTTCCAGTCGTGCTGGACGAAGAGGCCGAGGGTTTCGGAGCGAAGGTAGCGGGCAGTATTGGCTGGGCCGCCAGTGGTAGGGTCGGCAGTGATCCCTTCGTAGATGGGGGCGTTGTTGGCGAAGTTGAAGAGGCCCTGGAAGGAGTACGTGGGGCGGGCATTGCCGGCGAGGTTGTTGTTGTCCTGCTCCCAGCGGTACTCGCCGCCGATCTTGAGGGTGCGTGGGCCGTGGACGAAGGTTACGGCGTCGCGGACTTCGTAAGTGTTTTCGGCGAGGATGGCAGGCGAGGTGGGTCCGGCAGAGGTTCCATAGTTGACGTCGTTGCCGCCGGGGATGGTCTGGATATCGATGTACGGAATGCCATAGTTGACGGTGCCACCGGCGTCAGTGACGGCGTTGTCGGCGAAGCGGGTGGCGTTGGCGCGGAATTCGTTGAGGATGTTCGGGTTGAAGGTGTGGATGTAGATGGCGGTGGCGGCTTCGTTCAGGGGCTTGAAGGGCAGGTCGCCCTGGGGGCGGGATCCGGTGGCTCCGGAGGTGCCGTAGTTATCGAGCTTGGTGACGTAAACGCTAGCGGCAAACTGGTCTTTAGGGGTGATGAGGTAGTCGAAGCGTCCGTTGAACTGGTTGCCGTGAGAGTGGCTGGGAATGAGGAGCTGGGCGTACTGAAGGTCGGCGATGCCGTCGAGGCCAGCGCCGGTGGAGAAGCCTCCAGCGTTGCGAGTGTAACCAGCCATGCATGCCTTATTGGTGGTCGTGCCGTCGCAGTTAGCCTGGTAGAGGTACGTTCCGTTTGCAGTGGCGGCGGTCGAGAAGGAGCCGACATCCATGCCGTTGCCGACGATCGCGCAGGGATATCCCTGCGCGATGTAGTAGGAGCAGGTTGGTGTGAGAACCTGCGCGACGCGCGGGGTGACACCTCCGGAGGAGAGAATCTGGCCGGTGACGGTGGAGGGACGCGCGGCCAGGACGGCGGCGTCGTACGCGGGCGTTTCGACGAACTGATTCACGTAGGTATTGCTCACGAACTTATTGCCCTCGAACGAGGCGAAGAGAAAGATTTTGTCTTTCTTGATCGGACCCCCAAGCGAGCCGGCATAGTCGAGCACGCGGTTGTTGACCCGCAGCGCCATGGCGTTGCCGCCACCGAGCCCGCCAACCTTGGCGTAGGCGTTGAGTCCGGGTTGATCTTCGCGGAAATAGAGACTGCCGTGGACGGTGTCTGTGCCGGACTTGGTGACAGTCTTGATCTGGGCTCCGGAGTTGCGGCCATCTTCGGCGGAGAAGGAGGTCGAGAGAACCGTGATGGAGCCAACGGACTCCTGATTGGGGGTGACGACGGCGGCGCCGGCCTGGCCGAGGGAGTTCACGCTGACGCCATCGATGAGGTAGTTGTTGGCGGCGACTTGCTGGCCGGCGGCGCTGATCTGGATCTGATTTTCGGTCTGGAAGATGCCTCGGTTGGACTGGCCTGCGCCGGCTCCGTTGGGTAGGAAGACGGCGTTGCCTGAGCCGGAACGGGCGGAATCTCCGGTGATGCCGGGGGCGGTGCGGAGGAGCTCGTAGACATCTCCGCCGGTGGAGGGCAAGCGCTGGATGGTCTCGGAGTCGATGGTGCTGCCGATGGAGGCGTCAGAGGTCTGGAGGCCTGGGCGCTCATCTGCATTGACGGTGATGGTGTCGCTCGCGCCTCCGGTGGTGAGGGTAACGTCGGCGGTGGCGGGAGTCTCAGCGGCGACGGCGATGTTGCTGATGGATGCGCTCTTGAAGGTAGCGGCGGAAACGTTGAGGTTATAAGTACCGGGAGGGAGTTCTGTGAAGGTGTACGTCCCGGTGTCTCCGGTGACGGCAGTCCGGGTCTGCTGAGTGGCTGGGTTGGTGAGAGTGACCGTGGCTTTGGAGACGACGGCGCCGGTGGAGTCCTGCACGGTCCCGCTGAGGCGCGCACCAAACTGCGCGAAGGCGGCTGGAGCGATGCAGAGGGTGAGGAGGAGAATTGCCGGAAAGGAGCAGAAGCGTAACGCGATGGCCCTGGTGATGCTCATGTACTGCCTCCAAAGTTGATCCTGCTGCCGTTTGGGGAGTGCTGGCGGCTGTACAGGGCTACGGACGTGCTCAAACCTAACTACCTGCGCGAGCAATCGTTTGCCTGGCCACGGCATTCTGTCGAACGACATAGACGCCTGTCAAGCGAGGGGTGCGATCATGGTCAATCGGGTGCCTCGCCGGATGTGAGATTCTTACTCAAAGGGGAAGTGCCAATTTGAGTGCCGAGGAAAAGAAGGTACCTCCCGCCGCGAGTCTTAGGACGCTGGCAGACTATCTCGGCTTGTCTACGGCGGCCGTGTCGCGAGTGCTGAGCGGCTCCCCCGCGGCGCGCTCGATTCCGGCTGTGACGCAGGAGCGAATCTTCGAGGCGGCGAGGAAGTTTCAGTATCGGCCGAACGTGCTGGCTCGGTCCTTGCGTTCTCAGAAGAGCTTGACGATCGGGGTGATGGTTCCGGAGGTGAGCGAAGGCTATGCGACGCTGGTTCTGAGCGGGATCGAGCAGAAGCTGCTGGAGGAGGGTTACTTCTACTTTGTGGTGAGTCATCATCATAGGCAGGAGAGGATCGCGAAGTATATGGATCTGCTGCTGGCGCGTGCGGTGGAAGGGATCATCGCCGTGGACACGCCTCTGGAGCACCCTCTGACGGTACCTACGGTGGTGGTGTCGGGGCATCGTGAACCAGAAGGGACGATCAATATTCGTTTGAACCACAAGCTTGCCGCCGAACTCGCACTCGATCACCTGATTGAGCTTGGGCATAGGAAGATCGCGATCATCAAAGGCCAGGTCTTCAGTTCGGATACCCAGATACGGTGGAAGTCCATCGTCGCGGCTGCCAAGAGGAGAGGGCTTGTGCTTGACTCGACGCTGGTCGAGCAGCTTGATGGCCTGGGACCGGGAAACGAATTGGGGTACGCGGCGACGCGGAGGTTGCTAGAGGGAGGACGGCAGTTCAGCGCTTTGTTCGCCTTCAACGACAGTGCGGCGATTGGAGCGATGAAGGCGCTGGTCGAGGCTGGTCTAAAGGTGCCGGGCGATGTGTCCGTAGTTGGGTTCGACGATGTGCAGGGAGCAGCCTTTCAGAGCCCCGGGCTGACGACCGTGGTGCAGCCACTGCGCGAGATGGGAAGTCTGGCGGCGTCGACCCTGCTGGACAAGATTCTGGGACGACCAACTCCATCGAATTCGAAGGTCTGGACCGTAGATCCGGGGTTCGTGGTCCGCGGTTCGACAGGACCGCTGCCAGACCACGGCTAAGGCATCACCCAAAAGAGCGTCGTTGGCACGACCCTATCGTGTGTGTCGGTAATGAGCCTGACCCCGTAGAGTGGGGCTACCAATCCTGATTGTGGCTTCGCGCCGAGGAAGGGGAGTCTCCCATGGATACGCAACGATTGTCATTTGAACGAACGGTTCCGCCAGGTTTTTCGAGTCGCAACAAGGAATTAGCGGGCTATCGGCTTCGGTCGTCCTCCGGAGATGGGAGTGGGATAGCGGATCCAGTTGCCCATGGGGAGCACATGGCTGCGTATCTGGGGGTAGACGTTACGGCATCCGTGGTGGTGAAGACCAAGAGGAAGGCTACGCTTGCGGTGACGCGGATGCGTTCGGATAGGGCTTTCCATGAGTCGACATCGGCGCTTCCGGCTGAGCCTGCCTTCCTTGTGAATCTCTACCTCAAGGACGTGGCAATGCATCGGTGGCTGCTGAAGGACGGGGCAGATGCGGAGCATATCTTCTCGATGCCCAAGGGTGGAGTGGGGATTGTGAGTCTCGAGCGTGGAGACACTCTCTTGCAGACGAGTCCCTTCGACTGCCTGCAGTTCTACGTGTCAAGAGCTGCCCTGGACGAGATTGCGGATGAGCATGGAGCACGGCGGGTGGAGACGCTGAAGTGTCCGCGAGGGAAGATCGACCCGGTCATCAACCAGCTTGCGGCGACGATCCTAGAGGCGATGAAAGCACCAGGGGTGTCGCACAGGCCATTTCTTGATCACGCATTGCTGGCGCTTCTTGCGCATTTTGCGCGAGTGTATGGGGAGATGCGGCTTGAGAACGTGCCGGCCCGGGGTGGGCTCGCTCCATGGCAGACGCGCCGCGCGGTGGAGATCCTGACTGCGAATATCGAGGGAGAGCTCTGCATGGCGCATGTGGCGCGGGAGTGTGAGCTTTCCGTGAGTTACTTTGTGCGTGCTTTCAAGCAGACGATGGGTATTCCCCCGTACCGCTGGCTTACAGAGCAGAGGATTAAACGAGCGAAGGAACTCCTTCTGCATCCTGCCATGCCGATGGCGGAGATCGCGATCAAGTGTGGGTTTGCTGATCAGGCGTGCTTCATTCGAGCGTTCAAGAGAACGGCCGAGGGCACGCCGGGTGAGTGGCGGCGGGCGCATCGGGCCCACTGATTTGCGATCCGGACGGAGATCGTGCGTGTCACGCGGAGGGGAGCTTCATGAGCGTTGATACCGGGCGGCAGCGATGACCGTTGGATCGCGGCGGGAATTTCTTGTTGCGGGTGGATTGTCGGCGGGAGTGGCGCTCCTCGGTGCGCGTGCCCTGGGTGCGGGAGATGACGGTGTCGTTCAGAGGATCACGAAGGATGCAGCGACGGCCAGCATCGTGGTGCAGCACCTGCGGCGCGACATCGACTTACTGCGCGGTTCGGGAGGGAACGTTGCAGTCCTCAGTGGACCTGACGGAAAGGTTCTCGTGGACGCGGGGCTCAGCGTATCAAGGCCGAGAGTCTCGGATGCGTTGGCTTCCATCAACTCCGATCCGATACGCCACTTGATCAATACGCACTGGCATTTCGACCACACAGATGGGAATGCGTGGCTCCATGCGTCGGGCGCGTCGATTGTGGCCCATGAGAATACGAAGAGACATATGGCGACGGCAACACGCGTCGATGCGTGGGACTACACGTTTCCGGTCGCGCCCTCTGGCGCCCTCCCGGAGGCCGTATTTTCGTTGACTTATCGGATGCACTTAAACAATACAAGCCTGTTGCTGAAGCATTACCCCCCGGCGCATACGGATAGTGACCTCTCGGTTACGTTCGGTGAAGCGGACGTGCTGCATGTGGGGGATACATGGTGGAATGGTTCTTACCCATTCATCGATTACTCGACGGGTGGGAGCATCGACGGGACAATTCGCGCGGCAGGGTCGAACCTCGCCGTAACGACAAATAACACGCTCATTGTTCCTGGGTACGGGCCGGTGGGTGGGCGGGGTGAGCTTAGCGGCTTTCACGAGATGCTGCTCGATGTGCGGGAAAAAGTGGCGGCGCTCAAGAAGGCGGGACGCTCGCTGAGCGAGGCCGTTGCCGCGAGACCGACCTCTGCCTATGATGCGACGTGGGGAAGATTTATCGTGACCCCGGCGGAATTTATCGGGCTGGTGTATCAGGGAGTGTGAGATGGATTCAGTGAAAGGCGATGGACTGGCACACCTGGAGAGCCGCTACAGTGTCGCGGAGACGATTGCGAAGCTCGAGGCGGTGGTGGTGTCGAAGGGGCTCATGGTGCTGGCACGGATCGACCATAGCGGTGACGCGGAACGAGCAGGGCTGGCAATGCGACCGACGCAACTGCTGATCTTCGGGAACTCAAAGGCGGGCACACCGCTGATGATCGCCGCGCCCTCGATTGCGATCGATCTCCCGCTTAAAGGGCTGGCATGGGAGGATGCGCACGGTAAAGTCTGGCTCTCCTATAACAAACCGGAGTACCTGATGAAGCGACATGGTGTGCCTGAGGAACTGATGGGCCGGATTGCCGGGATTACAGCCATCTGTCAGGCAGCGGTGAGCTAGAGTTGCATGATGCCACGGCGGAGTGCGATCGCGACGGCCTGGGTGCGGTCCTGGGCGCTTAGTTTCTCCATGATATGGCGCACGTGACCTTTGACGGTGTCTTCCGAGATGAAGAGTTTGGCGGCGATCTCGCGGTTGCGATTGCCTTCGGCGACGTGTTTGAGGACGTCGATCTCGCGAGCAGTGAGGCTCTCGCCTCCCATGTGTTCGGCGATCTGGGTCGCGACTTCGAGGGGGACGCGCTTCTTGCCGGCGTGAACCTGGCGGATGACCTCAACGAGTTCTTTGGGCGGCATGCTCTTGAGCACGTAGGAGCGGGCCCCGGCGGCCATGGCCTGTTGAACTTCGACGTCTCCGCAGAAGGTGGTAAGGATCACGATGCGGGCGTTAGGATAGTCGGCGCGAATAGCCGACATGGCCTCGATGCCGCTCATGTCGGGCAGGCGAAGATCCATGAGGGTGACATCGGGGTGATGCTGACTGAACGCGTTGACGGCCTCGCGGCCGTTTGAGGCTTGCGCGACGATGGTCATGTCTGGCTGATTGTTGATGACGGCTGCAATGCCTTCCTTCAGGAGAGGATGGTCGTCAACACTGAGGATGCGGATGCGCGGAGATTCGCTCATGGCGTTACCTTCTATCTTTTGGGGCGCTTATCCATTGTAGACCTCGCAAAACGAAGCCTGGCATCAGTCTCGCGGCTTCCGGTGGGGCTTGGTAGGCGATTTGCGCGGGAACGATCAGCTCGACCTCGGCTCCGCCGTGGATGCTGTTGACGATGCGAAGCCTTCCGCCGATCCGCTGCGCTCGCTCGCGCATCCCGGGAAGCCCCCAGTGTCCTTCACGACCGGAGCGGAGGACTTGTTCGTCGATGCCGCAGCCGTCGTCGCGGATGGAAAGGCAGAAGTTACTGACGCTGTAAGTGAGTTCTACATCGATGGCGTCGGCATCTGCGTGCCGGAAGGCGTTGACGAGTGCTTCGCGACCGATGCGATAGACCTCATCACGGATAAGTGGATGCAGTGGTCGAAGCTTTCCTACTGCCTGGAGCCGATAGGAAACGTGTTCATGGATGGCAAGTTCCTGGGCAACTCGAGCGAGAGACTGCTCAAGATGGTCAGCATTGCGGTCGCGGGAGCGCAGGCCGAGCAGTGCGTTCCTGCCTTCGTCAACCACTTGGCGCATAAGTTGGAGAATGCGGCCGACCGCGGGTTTCACGGGGGAATCACTCGCAAGCTGGTCATAGGCGATATCAAGTTGCATCGAGGCGCTGAGGCAGCCTTGTAGGAGGGTGTCATGGAGTTCCTGAGCGATGCGGGTGCGCTCGGCGAGACGCTCCTCAAAACGGAGGTTGAGTTGAGCGGTCATCTGCAGCATGCGCAGGCGAAAAGCGAGCAGGACCGCCGCCATGACGGCGACGATGCAAAGGACGCGGAACCACCATGTCTGCCAGAGAGTGGGCTCAATGATGAAGCGGGTGACTGCTTCGGGGCTATTCCATTGACCGTCACTGCTTGAGGCAAGCACCCGGAAGCGATAGGCGCCCGGGTCGAGGTTGGTGTAGATGGCTTCGCGGGTTGCAACGGGTGCACTCCAGTCTCGGTCGAAGCCGTCGAGCTTGTAGCGGAAGCGGACGCGCTCGGGAATGGAGAGGCTCACGCCGGCGAAGTCGAATACGATACGTTGGCTGGACGCCGGAATGTGAGGGACGGCGCGGAGATCGAAGGATGCGCCGTCGGCCGATCCGTTTTCGATTTGCGCGATAGCAGGAGCGCTGCTCAAGCTGCGGGCCGGATTCGTGACAGAGATGCCGCGACCCATGGAGAACCAGACCCGTCCCAGGGGATCTGTGGCCACGGACTGGCTGCGGCGGACGCCCTCAACGCTTTGAAGACCATCGGCAAGGCCAAACTCTCGGATACCTGAGCTATTCATCGAGGCGTGCAGAAGCTCGTCCCTGTTGAAGCGGAGCAGATGCGCGGCCGTGGTTACCCACATGGAGCCTTGACGATCCCCGGAAATGCCAAAGATGGGCCGGTGGAGCGTATCAACAGCCGCGGGTGGAACGTGGACCCCGGTCGCGCTCAGGAACGCCAGGCCCTTGGTCGTCCCAACCCAAAGGACATTCGAAGGATCGGCGTAGAGGGTATCGATCTCGTCGGAAGGCAGGCCGTCCTGGGTTACATAGGTCTTCCATCGGCCTGCAGAGAATGCGGTCAGACCCGAGGTGGTACCGAACCAGATGGTGCCATCAGCGCTGTCCACGACCGAGTTGACGGTGTCGGAGAGGAGGCCGTTGGCGACGGAATATGTGGTGAAATGGCCATCGCGGAGCACACTCACGCCGCCGCTGAGGGTGCCGGCCCATATGGCACCATCTCGGCTTCGGTGGACGGTATACACGCTGTCTTGGGCAAGGCCGTCGCGGTGGGTATAGGTGTGAGCGGTGATGTGTTTTTGATCGTACGTGAGATGGGTGAGGCCTCCACGTTGTCTCCCAATCCAAAGCTCGCCGTCGGAGCCTGCAATCGAGTAAATGATATCCCTGTTGAGACCATCCACTGTCGCCTGAGAGATCTTGCCGTCCTGAATCCAGAAGAGACCGCCTTCGATCGGGGCGAACCAGATCCTGCCTATGGAGTCAGCATAGATAGCTCCATTCGTGTTTGAGGGTAGACCTTCCTTGACGGAGAAGGTGGAGAAGGTGGCGTCGCGGAGGCGGGAGATCCCTCCGGTTCCGCCTGCCCAGAGGTTTCCTTCACGATCTTCGAAGATTGAACTGATCGTGCCGATCGACTCGACGTTACTGAGCGGGATGACGCTGCCATGGGGGCTGACCCGCAGCATACCTTGGGCGGTTCCGATCCAGATGTTCCCGTCGCGATCCGAGGCCATGGTGAGCGCCTGGACGTGTGCGAGCGCGGCGGGTGCCGGGGAAGAGGTAAGGTCCTGGCCGTTCCAGTGGACGACACCGTTGTCGGTTCCGACCCACAGGTCGCGATCGCTGACGGCCAGCAGGGTATTGATCTTGGTGTCAGGAAGTCCATTGCGAACTGGGACGAGCCTTCCGTCACCGATGTAGAAGAGTCCGGAATCGCGTGTGCCTTTCCAGAACTTACCATCGCCGGTGCGGGCGAGCGAGATGACGAGGCTGTCGGGCTCAAAGCGGTCGTCCGGGATATCCTCGAACTGTTTTCCGTCGAACTGAAGGCTGCCCCCTGTGACCATGGTGAGGATAGGTGCATCGTTCTTCTGTGGATGCATGACGCTGATGACGCCCGAGCGTTGCCTGGTATGAACGGGGACCTCGTGGAAGGCGCCGCTCTGATAGCGGAGGATGGTCGAATCCTGAAGCCGAATCCAGAGGCTCCCGTCGGGCGTTGAGGCGAGGCTAAGGATATTGCGGAAGGAAACGGGCATCGAAGCGGGAGGTGCGACGACGCGGAAGGCCGTTCCATCGAAGCGAATCAATCCCTCGTCGGATCCGATCCAAAGATAGCCATCCGGCGTTTGAGCGATGCAGTGCACGGCTCCTCCAGGAAAGCCGCTTCCCACGCCCCAGGTGTCCTCGATGTATTGTGAAGTCGCTTTTGTGGGATCGAGAGCGCGGGCGGGAGAAAGTATGCAGAGCAGCACGAAGAGGATGAGCAGGAATCGGCGAGGTGCATGCGCAATGGCCATGGTCTCAAGGAAGATATTCGAACCGGTCAAGGACGACCTCGGTTTCGCGAGGCTCTCCGAGATGGCCGACTGGAATTGAAAGATTGAGATGAACGGTTTCGGTGCCGGGAGTAGGGATGCCGGAGGTGAAGACATGTTCTGCAACGGGTAAGGCGTGGCTTTTGCCTGCCGCGGTGCGTTGCGAGGTGAACGAAACGCGGCCGGGCTGCCAAAGGAAGGAGTTCGTGAGCGAACCGGCAGGAGCGGTGAACCGCGCAACATTCTCAGAGATGTAGTACGGCTGGATGACGAACTGCGCGTTCTTGTTGTCGGGCTTGCTCCATCGGCTCAACTCGATCGCGATCTCTCGATAGTTCAGGTTCGCCGACCTCTCATCGAAGGTATAGGTACTGAACGCCGGAATTGGACCAAGTTGGGAGACGTCGTGAACCGTAAAGCGGTATGTGCCGTAACCGAAGCTTCGGGTGAGATAGACCTCCGCGCAGGTCCATATGCCAGAACGACGGCTTATTTTGAGATGGAGAGCCCCGTTGGAGTCGGTCCAAACGTTGTCCGGGTCGTAAATATTCCACTGGCCATTGCGTGGACTCTCCATCTTGCGCGTTGTCCAGTCATATCCACTGAAATGAAGAGTTTTGGGCGAAGGAGCGGGGCCGACACGATCGGGACCGGCATACCCAATGGCGACTACATCGCCGCCTACCGGCGGGAGTACGGCGAGCTTCACGGGTGGCGTGAAGCCGGGGTTGACGAGAAGCGCGGCATACTCCAGGCCAAGATGGATGGACGCTTGCCATTGCCCATCGGTCCCGATCGCGGTAAAAGGACGTCGCATCAGCGGCTGGACATACCACTGATCAGTCTTGGCGTAGATCACGATCTGCTGGCCGGGGTGGGCTCCGCTGACCGTCCCGCTGATGGAAGCGAGCTCGGTGCGCCCCCCCATGCTGGCTCCAGGTATTTGCCGGAGCGCCACGGAGGGATCACCACGAAGTCGAGAGGAGCGGCAACTCGCCAGAAGACACAGGCCCAGGAGCAGAAGAGTTCTCTTCCGTGGCGGATCGTACGAGACGATTCGTGCAGGGAGTCTCATCGTGCCTCATCATATCGTGGTCCTCCGCATCGGCCGTGTTGGTAGACGTGAAATTTGTTTAATGGATTCAACGTTAGCGGGAACTGTGAGAGTTCTATCCTTCATCATAAGTGTCGACGATGCTCCAGAGCCGCAGCGGTGCTTCTTATGAGACCATCAGCGGTATTCAGTGTGACATCACTTTCAGGCTTGTTTGGACGAGGAAGCTGGCATGGATATGCGGACGATTGCGGTAGGGTTGTTGGTGTTGGGCTGTATGGGAGCGGGGGCACAGCAGTTGAGCCTGAGCCGGGCGGAGGCAACGGTGCTGGTGGAACCGTATGCGCCGAATGTTGTGCGGGTAAGTCTGAGCCTGCGGAAGGACGACGCGCTGGCGGGGCCGGGGTATGGGGTGACGGCGAAGACGAATGGTGCGGGTTGGGCGGTGCAGAGCGGCGTGGAAGGGGATGTACTGCGGTCGTCGCGGATGGTCGTAACGGTGACTCCGCAGGGCGCGAAGTATGCGCCAACCGGGACGGCGGCGGACATTGCGAAGTTCTTCAACGGCTCGACGCCCGGGGTGGGGATCTCGATCATGACCCCGGAAGGTGCGTCGCTGGTCAAGATGCAGGGATGGCAGATGTCGGTGCCGAATCACAAAGATATGAACGCGGATATTCTGCATGATCGCCGGTCAGGGGATGCGCCATTCTTCCAGGTGGGAGCGACCTTCGCTTCGCCACCGGATGAACACTACTACGGGCTGGGACAGAACCAGGAAGGGTATCTTGACCGGCGGGGACATGCGGTGCGGTGCGCGCACGATTACAACGCTCCCGCGGGACAGAGTGTTTGTGTGCCATTCGTGGTTACGAATAAAGGATACGGGATTGTCTGGGACAATCCCTCTGCGACGACGGTGGCCTTTGGGTTCAACGATCAGACGCGGTGGACGTCGGATGTGGGGCAGAGGGTTTCCTTCTTCGTGATCGCTGGAAAAACCTATGACGAGATCTATGAGGGATATCGTCTATTGACCGGGGATGTGCCGATGCTGCCGAAGTCAGCGTATGGGTACATCCAGTGTAAGCAGAGATATACGAGCCAGGAAGAGTTACTCGGGGTGGCGAAGGGATATCGCGAGAGACATTACCCCATTGACGACCTAGTGGTGGACTGGTTTCACTACACGAAGATGGGTGAGATGGATATGGATCCGGCGAAGTGGCCTGACCCTGTCGCGATGAACAAGCAGCTACACGCGATGAACTTCCACACGATGATCAGCGTATGGCCACGGTTCATTCCGGAGGATCGCTACTATGGGACGATCCTAAAGAATGATTGGTTCGAGAAGCTTGCGGACGGGACGCCGACGAACGGTCTGCCGTATGACCGGGCGGGAGCCGATATCGATACGACGAATCCGGATGCGGCGAAATGGTATTGGGGAGTCGTTAAAGATAACTACGTGAAGATGGGCTTCGACTCGTTCTGGGCGGATGAAACGGAGCCGGATCTGCCTCCGAATGGAAGTTACTTCCATGTCGGTCCGGGGACGCAGTTCTTTAATGTGTATCCCTACTTTCATACCAAGGCGTTCTATGACGGTATTCGTCACGACTTAAGCGAGCGGGCCTTGATCCTGGCACGGGATAGTTATCTTGGCGCTCAGCATAACGGGACAATCTTCTGGTCATCGGATATCAGCGCGAATTGGGATACGTTGAAGCGGCAGGTGCCTACAGGCATCAACTTCGTGGCATCGGGGATGCCTTACTGGAGTACAGACATCGGCGGATGGCAGTTCCTTCCGGAGAAGCATGTTCCGGAGAGGCCGGTACTGCTCGACCCATCGGATGCGCGGGCTAATATCGAGCACTATGACGACTATCCGGAGTTATATGTGCGGTGGTTTGAATATGGGGCGTTTCAGCCGAACTTCCGGAGCCATGGGAGCAGGCCGCAGAACGAGGTCTGGTCCTATGGCAAGGCGGCTGAGCCGATTCTTGTGAAGTATCTCAGGCTGCGCTACCAGATGATGCCCTATCTGTATTCCCTTGGGCATATGTCGCATGAGACGGGCGCGCCGTTCATGCGTGGATTGTTCATGGACTTCGGCGATGATCCAAAGGTTGCGAACCTCGGAGACGAATACATGTTTGGACCTTCGATCCTTGTGGCTCCGGTGACGGAGCAGGGAAGAACGTCGCGTGAGGTGTACCTTCCGGCGGGAACTGACTGGTATAACTTCTGGACCAACGAGAAGGTTCATGGAGGGCAGAGCATCACCGTTGCTGCGCCGATCGAGACGATTCCCCTCTTTGTGAAGGCTGGGTCGATTCTGCCATTGGGAGCGCCGGTTGAGAATACGAACGATTTGCAGCAGATCGCGAAGCTCCGAGTTTATCCGGGGAGGGACGCGGACTTCGAGCTGTATTCGGATGATGGGACGACCTATAAATATGAGAAGGGCGACATGCAGTTGACGAAGCTGCACTGGTCGGAGAGCGTGGGGAAGTTGACGAGGGAGGGAGCAAAGCTGGACGTGGACTCAGAAGCTGGGCTCGTGGAGGTGGTGGGCAAGTAGTGGATCACTACAATCAAGGGATACTGAAATCCAAAGTCGCCGAGGGGGCCAGTTGGGCATTCTGGATTGGTGCGTTCTGACGGCTTACTTCCTGGTGATGCTGGGGATGGGCCTGTGGGCGCGGACGAAGGTGAAGACCGCGAGCGACTTCTTTACTGCGGGTGGGGCGATGCCGTGGTGGCTATCGGGGATCTCGCACCACATGTCGGGATATAGCTCGGCGGTCTTTGTGGCGTATGCGGCGATCGCGTATACGGCTGGGTTCAGCATCTACATCTGGTGGGCGTGCTCGATCGCCACGGCGCTCGTGATCGGATGCAACGTGTTCCCGGCGCGGTGGTCGCGGCTTCGGCAGAGGCTCGGAATCATCTCGCCGCTCGAGTACCTGGTGACGCGCTACGACCTGCCGACCCAGCAGGTGCTCGCCTGGAGCGGTGCGCTGCTGAAGGTGTTCGACGTCGGTGCAAAGTGGACTGCCGCAGCTATTCTGCTGCAGGTGTTCGCGGGCGTGCCGCCGCTTTGGGGCGTGCTGCTAACAGGAACTGTGACGCTGGCTTATTCGGTTGTGGGAGGGCTTTGGGCGGATGCGCTGACGGACATGAGCCAGTTTGTCATCCAGGTGTTTGCCGGGGTAGTGATGCTTGTAGCGGTGATGGCCAGGCTTGGGGGCTTGTCGTCATTGTGGACGATATGGGGACGGCTGCCGCCGGGGCACGCGCGTCCGTTCGTGGGGCAGTACACTTGGGCATTCGCAATCGTGTATCTGCTGATCAATACGCTTTCATACAATGGGGGGACGTGGAATCTGGCGCAGCGATTCATCGCCGCGCCTTCAGGAAAGGACGCGAGAAAGGCGGCATTGCTATCAGCAGGGCTTTATCTTGTGTGGCCGCTTGTGCTGTTCTTCCCGATGTGGGCGGCTCCTTTGCTTCTGCCAAATCTTGCGGACGCAACACAGTCATACGCCTTGCTGACGAAGATGCTTCTTCCTCAGGGGCTGATTGGACTTGTTCTGGCGGGGCTGTTCGCGCACACGATGGCAATGACGTCTTCGGATGCGAACGCGATTTCGGCGGTGGTGGTGCGGGATATTTTGCCGGCGTTGCGGAAGGATCGGCAGAGACCAAGCGATAGCGCTCAGCTTCTGTCGGGGCGCATCTGCACGCTGCTGTTTCTTGCAATGAGCATGGGCATCGCGTTGAGCGCGGATCATTTTGGCGGGGTGATGGGGCTGATTATCCTTTGGTACGGAGCGCTGGTCGGGCCGATCGCGATTCCGATGCTGTTCGGGATGCTGCGGTTGTTTCGGCGATCGGGACCGGCGGCTGCACTAGCCTCGTGGGCAGTGGGGGCTGTGGCGTTCGGGTTGATCAAGTTTGTCTTTCCCCGTCGGATTGATCAACTCCCGGGAGACCTTACCACGACGATTACAGTCGCGGGGCCGGTGCTCTCGTCGTTGTTTATCTTTCTTGCGGTTGGTTTTGTGTGGCCTTCGAGAGATGCAAAGGCTGACGCACTGATCCAACTCATCAAGGAGGACGCGGCGTAATGGATCAGATGTTCGAAGCGAATTAGAGAGGGAGCGATGTTGAATCGAAGTGAATTTGCGCCCGTCGTGAGTGAGTCTCGCAGGGACCTCGGCTCAAGGGCCGCAGCTGATATTGCGGCTGAGATGCGGGCGCGGCTCTCGTCGCAGGCGAAGGTACGCATGATTTTCGCGGCGGCACCGAGTCAATCGGAGATGCTGGCTGCACTTGTGGCTGCGCCGGAAATCGAATGGGGAAGAGTTACGGCGTTTCACATGGATGAGTATCTTGGGTTGGCTGAATATGCTCCGCAGCGGTTTGGACTCTGGCTGCGTCGTAATCTGTTTGACCGTGTGACGCTCGGCGAGGTGAACCTCCTCGAGCCCGGTGACGACCCTGAGGCTGCAGCAGAAGGATACGCTGCAAAGCTTGGAGAGGCGCCGATCGATATCGTGTGTTGCGGGATCGGGACGAATGGGCATCTGGCCTTCAATGATCCTCCGGCGGACTTGAATGATCCGAAGGCAGTCAAGGTCGTCGCCCTGGACGCTGCTTGTCGTCAACAGCAGGTCGATGACAAGTGCTTCGCGGCATTCGACGAAGTGCCGACGCATGCGTTGACGCTTACCGTGCCACGGTTGATGGCAGCGGAGAGTATCTTCTGTTGCGTGCCCGGGCCTCTGAAGAGAGAGGCGGTCCGACGGACGCTCGAAGGACCGATCAACGGGACGTGTCCTGCGTCGGCGTTGCGGATGCATCCCCATTGGAATCTTTATCTTGATATCGAGTCGGCGAGTTGGCTCTCGAGGGTTGGCTCGGCTCGATGAGAACGATTGCCGGTCGCGATCCGCGGACTGGACGCCCGATCGAAGTGACGATCGAGGACGGGCGCATTTCTTCGATCCGGGACGGAGACGAGACCGAGACCGCCTGGCTCTCGGCGGGACTTGTGGACCTCCAGATCAATGGCTACGCCGGATGCGATCTGAATGCGGAGGGGCTGACTCCAGAGACTGTTGTGGAACTAACTCGCCGGGTCCTTGCCACCGGCGTGACGACTTTCCTGGCGACCCTGATCTCAGCGCCGGAGAAGAGGATTGTCGAAGTGCTGGCCGCAATTGCGGAGGCGCGAAGTAGGGATTCTGTCGCAGAGCACATGGTTGCGGGCGTGCACATGGAGGGACCGCATCTTTCCGGGCAAGATGGGTCGAGGGGAGCACATTCACGGGAGTTCTTGCGGCCACCATCGCTCGAGGAGTTTGACCGCTGGCAGGCCTCTTCGGGCGGGCTCGTGAAGATGGTTACGGTATCTCCTCATTTCTCGGAAGCGCCTCCTTACATTGCCGGACTGCGCGCGCGGGGGGTGCATGTCTCGATCGGGCACACACACTGTTCGGCAGAAGAGATCCGGGCTGCGGCTGCGGCTGGAGCGGAACTGTCGACGCATCTCGGTAATGGCCTTGCCGATCCACTTCCGAGACACCCCAACCTCATTTGGGCGCAGCTTGCGGAGGACCGGCTGACGGCGATGCTGATCGCCGACGGCCACCACCTGCCGGACGACACTCTCACAGTCATGCTTCGGGCTAAAGGGTTGGAGCGGTCGATCCTGGTGTCGGATGCGGTAGCGCTTGCCGGCATGCCGCCTGGACGATACAGGGCGGCTGTCGGTGGGGATGTAGAGTTGAGCGCGGATGGGAGCCTTGGGCTTGCCGGAACCCGTTTTCTCGCCGGGGCCACGAAGCCGCTGAAAAGTGGCGTCGCCCAAGTCATGAGGGTAATGGGAACCCCCTTATGGGATGCGTTGAGGTTGGCGACAGCAAATCCTGGGCGTTTTGTTGGAGGCCGAGGCATTCTGCGAGTGGGAGCGGACGCGGACCTGTTTCGCTTTCACATTGGAGGAAGCGGGGAGTTGGATGTGGAATCTACGATGATTCAGGGCCAAGAGGAACAATCCTTGGTCGGATGATCGTTTTGCGCAGGACGCGGTCGCGTACTAGACTTCAGATACGGAAGAGTGGCCGAGTGGTTGATGGCTCCAGTCTTGAAAACTGGCGTACCTGAAAAGGTATCGGGGGTTCGAATCCCTCCTCTTCCGCCATTTTCTGATTTTAGGAATTCCCAAGACATCCCGAGCCGCACACAAATCCCCCGAATAAAGAGGATTTTCCGTCTGTTGCTGTCCGATACGGTACTTTGGAAGCGAATGCTTTTGAACTTCTTCTGAAAGTCGACAGGATCACCATAACCTGGCAAATCGAGCGTACCGTTGAGGGCCTCGCGGCAAGACCGCGATACCCGACTCAGGAATGTCTTCGGTGTGGGGCTGGAATGGGATTGAAGTCCCGCCTCTTCAAAGAGGCCTATTTGTAGAGGAGGTAGGGGGCGGTGTCGGCGCGGAATTTTGGAGGGCTGGGGCCCAGGTAGCGGCGATGTCAACTACCTCAGACGCACACGCCTCATCTTGCAGCCCTAGAGTTGCGGAAGCTCTGTCATCCTGAGCGAAAAAGTCAGAGTAACCCAGCTCTACCGCAACTGGACAACCCCTCCTAGGAGAGAAATATGGCAATTCCGAAGAACTGGTCCCGCCGCGAAGTCCTGAAGCAGTCCACGATGCTCACCGCGACCGCCGCGCTCACCCCAAATGCCGTCGCCGCCGCACTCACGCCCGCCAAGCCGACCAAGTTCATCGGGGGTCAGGTCCTCAACCCCAACGAAGTCCCCTTCACCGACGGAGACTTCCACGACAACATGTACACCCGCATGGGCATCCGTCCCATGATCAATTGTCGCGGCACCATCACCGCAGTCAGCGGCTCCACCTCCCTGCCCGAGGTCAAGCAGGCAATGTACAACGCTTCCCTTTATCACGTGCGCCTCGACGAGATGATGGAGGCCGTCGGCGCCGAGTTCGGCAGGCTATGCGGCGCTGAGTGGGGCGTCGCCACCACTGGAACCGCCGCCGCCACCTGCCTCTCTACCGTCGCCTGCATTGCTGGTACCGACGTCGAGAAGAGCCAGGCCTTGCCCTACATCAAGCAGAAGGACCAAGTCCTCATCCCCTCGCACTCCCGCAACCCCTACGACATCGGCGTGCGCATGTGCGGCGTCGAGATGGTCGAGTTCACCACGCCCGAAGAGCTCCGCGCCAAGATGTGCGAACGCTCCGCGATGCTCTACATTCTCGCTAACCCCCACTGGGACAACACTCCCATGGGCACCAGGAACCTCGCCGCGATCGCCCACGAAAAGGGCATCCCCGTCTTTGTGGACGCCGCCGCCACCGAGCCCAACAACCCCAACCCCCACATCCAGGCCGGGGCCGATCTCGTCGCTTACTCCGGTGGCAAATGCATGCGCGGCCCCCAGTCCTCGGGCCTCCTTATCGGCAACAAGACTCTCTGCAAGGCCGCCTACTTCCAGGGCGCACCTCACCATAACTTTGGCCGCGCGATGAAGATATCCAAGGAAGAGACCATGGGCCTCCTCGCCGCTGTCCGCGCCTGGCACAAGCGAGATCACGACGCCGAGCAGGTCATGTGGACGGCATGGATGCAGAGTATCGTCGATCGCCTCAAGGACATCCCCGGCGTGACCGCGGCCGTGCTTCCGACGCCGCCACCCGGCTCCATCGATCGCAACCCCGGCGTCCACGTTGAGTGGGATGCGGAGACCATCGGCATTACGGGCACCGAGCTCTCCCGCAAGCTCGACAACGCTCCAACCCGCATCTCCATGGCCGGCACCGGCACCCGCCCCGAACACATGAAGAGCTCCGTCACGGTCTGGGCCTACATCCTCACGCCAGCCGAGGTGAAGATCATTGCTGACGCCATCCACGACGGCCTCACCAACCCCGGCTCCAACCCAGACCCCATCGTCCCCGCCGGCGCGCCCGCCACAGTATCCGGAACCTGGTCTGCCACCATCCACTACGTCCGCGGCACCGGCGAGCAGACCTTCCTCCTCAAGCAGGACGGCAATACCTTGAGCGGCGAACAGCGCGGCGAAATCTACGACGCAACCTTCAAGGGCACCATAAATGGCGATCAGATTACACTCAGCAGCGTGCTGCCGGTGGTCGACTACCCGTTACCCTGCAACTTCAAGGGCAAGGTCAGCGGAAAGACCATGTCCGGCACCGTCTCGCTGGGCGAATATGGCGAAGTCCCCTGGGAGGCCATCCAGTCCTAATCACCACACCGCGGGTTCACCTAAATCCAGTCTGCCAGTCAGTTCTGCGTGTAGGCGGCAAAGGCATCCTCTGGCCGACTCGCCCGACTCGAACGCAGCCTCCAGAACCGCCATTTCCGTAACCCCTCGCGGTCCGAAAAGCAGTTTATGGCGTTGCATTGACCAACTGAACTAGCACGACTTTCCGGGAATCGAGTAAGCGGTCCCCGACGATCGGTGAGTGCGTTGGCAATTTCGCGCTAGAAGCCTTTCATAAAGGCTACCGTCTGCGATGCCGCTCCCTTAGCGAAAAATCCAGTCGATTCCTCGGAGCACAATAGTCTGCTTAACACGATGCCCGAGTCACTTCGCGCTGTAAGTTCGGTTGGTGCGAGAAACGCCGTAACCCTCTTATCAGGGCTCCTTCTTCAGTCTTACCCTCGCTGCCGCCCGCAAATGCTTCGCCGGAATGTAACGAATCTCAGACTTCGGCCACTATCCCCTTGAACGGCATTCCTGCTTACCAATTCCGCTAATTCAGCTTCTGGAGAACGATCATGCAGCTTGCAGGCTCCTCACGTCATCCCTTCAACGCTTTCGGCAAACTGGCAGGTTTGTTGGTCATACTCGCCGCTTGTGGCATCTTATCGGCAAGGGGCCAACAGCCCGAGATCCGGGAGATACAAGGTTCTCCGTTGCTGGCCCCATCGGAGCGTGT
Organism: Granulicella sibirica; assembly: GCF_004115155.1. Classification (NCBI taxonomy): domain Bacteria; kingdom Pseudomonadati; phylum Acidobacteriota; class Terriglobia; order Terriglobales; family Acidobacteriaceae; genus Granulicella; species Granulicella sibirica. The sequence goes on along the minus strand of NZ_RDSM01000001.1, from coordinate 1,314,283 downwards.
CCCGTTCCTGACCCCACAGGCAGTGCGCGAAGGCAGGGCCGCACTCCTTAATCACTACAACCCCAACCAGAAGCTTCGTCTGGTACTGAACATTCGGCCTCCGCATCTCGCCGACGAAGATGCGTTCATCAAAGAACTGACCACCAAGGGCTCACCTGGCTTCCATAAGTTCCTTTCTCAGGACGAGTGGAACACCCGCTTCGCTCCATCTGCTGAAGACGAGCAATCGGTCGTCGATTGGGCGGAGAGCGCCGGTCTCGCCGTCACAAAGCGCTTCCCGAATCGTCTGCTGGTCGACGTCGAAGCGACCGCCGGCACTATCGAGCATGCCTTCGGCGTCACCATGAACAACTACCAGGTTGGTGACGAAGTTGATTTTGCAAACGACCGCGATCCGGTTATCCCAAGCAGGCTTTCCGGCATTCTAGGCGCCGTTGTTGGTCTCAACAATATCGAAAGAGTGCAGCGCATGGGCACCTCGATGCCAACCATAAAGGGTCCGGACTACGTCGCTGGTCCTGCGCTCACTCCGCTTGACAAGCTGCAGCTCTCCGGAACTCCATCGAAGGCTCCTTGGAACAAACCCGCAGCGAGCATCGCGAAGCAAAAGAAAACTCGGACGTCGACCGGCTTTGGAGCCAACGATTCCTATTCTCTGGACGACAAAAATGGTACTTACGCCATGGATCCAGCGAACGTCCAGAGCTCCCAGGGTTACGACTACAATGCGCTGCAAAGGTTTAGCGGGTGCTGCAACGTGCCCGGAAATCCCGGTGGTTCTCCGCCCGAATCCTCCATCGCGCTTGTAGGCTACGGCAACTACAACGCCTCCGACATCGTCACCTTCTTCCAGGCTTACGGCATGGCGGCGAATGTCACCCCGTACTGCATTGACGGATCGACTTGCCCGGCAGTCGATGGAGAGGCGCCTCTCGATGTTGAGTATTCCGGCGCGATGTCTAACAGTTACGGCTCTTATCTGGACACTGCGGCCATCTACGAGTACGAAATGACCAACAACTACTGGAGCACCTTCGAGGACGCCTACAACGATGTCCTGAGCGACGGGAAAGCCAAGGTCGTGTCCACAAGCTATGGCGGGAGTGAGGATCCCAATTCGACCTCCGCCAATATCGAGACCGGCACCATGCACAGCATTCTGAACAACATGATTGCTTCCGGAATCACCCTGATTGCCGCCTCGGGCGATAAGGGCGCGTCCGCGGACGGCTCGACGACATCGGTCCAGTATCCGTCCGCCGACCCGAATTTCCTTGCGGCAGGTGGAACGCAGCTCAATCTTTACACCGACGGCACATTCCTCAGTGAGAGCGCTTGGCAAGGCTACACGTACAGCGGTGCCAGCAAACAGAACTATGGTGGCAGCACCGGCGGCAGAAGCGTCCTCTTCGCTGCTCCTTACTGGCAAACCATGAACAACGGCAGCTCCGGCACCTATCCGAACGGCGTCCAGTCTCCCTACTACTCATGGCAGACCGTCAACGGTACCACCACCGAGTACGTCAACACCAACTACAACAGCCGCCTCCTACCCGACCTCGCGCTGACAGCGAACCCGGGAGTTCTCGGTCAGTGGTACTACAGCGGTGGAGCATGGCTCAATTACGGCGGCGGCACCAGCATCGTCGCGCCGGAACTTGCCGGCTTCTTTGCGCAGGAAAACTCCTACCTCGACCGGATCGGCAACGTCTGCGGAAGCGGCTCCTCGCCCTGTTCACCGGTCGGCCTCGCCTCTCCCTTCATCTACGACGCAGGCCTCTACGGCGCTCCGCATGATCCCTTCTACGACATGACCAGCGGCTGCAACAGCAATGACGTTACCGTCGCCAACAATCTCTTCTACTACTGCGCTTATACCGGCTATGACCCCATCACCGGCTGGGGCTCGGCCAACATGATGCAGCTTGCCTGGGCAATCAACTGGCAGCTGATTCCCGCGGCAGGCAATCCTTCCCTTACCTTCAGCGGCCCTTCCACAAATGTCTGGTACAACACCGACCAGATAGTCGGCTGGACCCTGTCCGACGCAGGTAGCGGCAACTATCCCGCTCCGGGTGCCCTTGGTTTCACCCAGGGCTGGGACTCGATTCCGGCCGACTCCTATAGCCAACCGCACGGAGGCGGTGGAGACTCCTTCTACACCGGACCTGAGTTCATCAATCCAACTGGCGGCTGCCTCTCGTTCAACGGCGCGTCCGGGTGCGCGGGCGGCAATCAGGGTTGCCACACCGCTTATGTAAGAGGGTGGGACAACCAGGGACGGACGACCTACGCTTCCTATGGGCCGGTCTGCGTTGACACTGTGGCCCCGACCTCCTCAGCCAGTCTCAGCGGCGCGACGAATGGCAGCGTCTACACCGGCGCCGTCACCATCACCATCACCAGTTCCGACTCCACCAGCGGTATAGCCCACACTTATTACTCGCTCGATGGGTCGAGCTACACAGGTTACAGCTCTCCGCTCACCATTGGTGCCACGGCCCGTGGTCCACACACGCTCTATTACTACAGCATCGACAATGCGGGTAACTACTCCTCGGTCAAATCGGCCAGCTTCACCATCTCGTCTATAACCACCACGACCCTTACCAGCTCGTTGAATCCTTCGATCTACGGCGAGGCGGTTACCTTCAAGGCCGCTGTTACAGCCAACCCTTCCGGCGCGCCCACCGGCGCGGTGAACTTTGTTTCCGGCTCGACCGTTCTCGGGTCCGCCAACCTTACCAACGGCGTTGCATCGTTCACCGTAGCCAATCTTGCCGTGGGTACCGGACATATCAACGCCATCTTTGTTGGAAACACTTCCTACCTGGCAAGCAGTTCGAGCGCAGTGACCGAGATCATCAACAAGGCGAACTCGACCACTGCTATCACCTCATCGCTCAACCCCTCGTATTACGGTCAGGCTATCACCTTCAAAGCAACTGTAACTCCTTCGCACGGTGGAGCCGCTGACGGAACCGTAAAGTTCCTCTACGGCACCAATGTTCTCGGCACGGCGACGCTCTCGGGCAACGTTGCTTCCCTTACTCTTAGCAATCTGCCGGTCGGTCCCGCCCACATGAGCGCGAACTACGTCGGTAACAACAACATTGGCGGGAGCAATTCGAGCGCGTTGGCACAGGTGATCAACAAAGCTAAGACGACTCTCGCACTCTCGTCGTCAAAGAATCCGTCGACCCACGGAGCTTCAGTTACCTTCACCGCAAAAGTCGTTGCCGCCTCGGGACCGATCCCCACTGGAGCGATTACCTTCAAGAGTGGCTCCACGGTGATCGGTACTGGAACGCTGAACACTGCAGGTGTGGCCGCTCTTGCGATCAGCACTCTCCCTGTCGGCAACGCTTCCATCACCGCGGACTATGGTGGGAGCGCGAACGATGCGGCGAGCATCTCTGCTGTGCTGGCGGAGACGATCGCTGAAGCGAAAACCACCACCACGATCACGTCGTCACTCAACCCGGCACCTCATGGGACGGCCATCACGTTCACGGCCAAGGTTGTTGCCGCCTCGGGAGCAATCCCGACCGGAACGGTTACCTTCAAGAACGGTTCCACGGTCATCGGTGCTGGAGCGCTGAACACTGCAGGTGTGGCGGCTCTTGCAACCAGCACTCTCCCCGTCGGCACCGCCTCAATCACCGCAGACTATGGTGGGAGTGCGAACGATGTGGCAAGTGCCTCTGCTGTCCTGTCAGAAGTCTCCAAGTGAATGCAGGCCGACGCACTCATCGAAACCGCATCCTCGCTGATAGCACGAATCCCTGAGTTCTTTCAGGTGGCGGTTCAGCCGGAATGGAGATGGAGATCGCCATCTTAGCGCAGCGGTTGAGATCAATCCGTTTGAATAGAACCGAATCAAACCCCCACGTCCGGAATCCGGAGTTTTAGGAGTGGTCGTCGCTCTAGGAGGTCAGGAATCGGTGAATCCTCCGGTGCCGCAGGGTGCCTAGCAAAGGTCGTACTCGATACGCTCCAGAGGCTCAAGAGACGCCAATCGCTTCCGAAGATGGATTTGCCTGACCATCACTCATTTCCTTCTGAGTTCTCCGGAAGCGATGCAGGCATAGATAGATTACCGGTGTCACATAAAGGGTGACGGTCTGAGAGAGCAGAAGGCCGCCGACGATTGCGATACCGAGGGGGCGGCGGGCCTCACCGCCAACACCTTGTCCGAATGCGATGGGAGCCGCGCCAAGCAACGCCGCCATGGTCGTCATCATGATGGGGCGGAAGCGCTGCAGGCAGCCCTGATAGATGGCCTGTTCGGGCTTCATGCCCTGGTTTCGCTCCGCGTCGATGGCGAAGTCGACGATCATAATGGCGTTCTTCTTGACGATGCCGATGAGCAAGATGATACCCAGGAAAGAGTAAAGATTAAGATCCTGGCCGAAGATGACGAGTGTCAGGAGCGCTCCGATGGCAGCGGCGGGGAGGCCGGAGAGGATCGTAATGGGGTGGATCAGACTTTCGTACAGGATGCCGAGAACGAGATAGATGACCATCACCGCGATGACGAGCAGGAGGCCGAGTCCTTTGAGAGAGCTTTGAAACTGTGCGGCGGTTCCCTGAAAGGTGAAGTTCATGCTGGCGGGGATGCCGATCTCGGAGGCTGCCCTGCGCACGGCCTGGGTTGCGTTATCGAGCGAGATGCCTGGCTTGAGGTCGAAGTGAAAGGTAACGGCGGGAAACTGCCCGAGATGGTTGACGGTGAGGGGCGCTACTGTCTGGTTGAAGGTGGTGACGGCTGAGAGAGGAACAAGCCTGCCTGAGGCTGATGCGAGATAGATGCCGCCGATCGCTTCGGGATCGCGCTGATATTGCGGGGCGACTTCGAGGATGATGTCGTATTGCTGCGATGCGACGGTGATGGTGTTGGCGCGGCGGTTTCCGAAGGCGTCGTAGATGGTGTTGGCGATCTTCTCGGAATCGACGTTGAGGGACATGGCAAGGTCGCGGCGGATGTCGACGTTGATGCGCGGCGCGCTCATCTGGAGGTCGGTTGAAACATTGGCGAGCTCGGGAAGCGAGTCGAGCTTGTCCTTGAGACGCGGAGCCCAGCGATAGAGCTGGTCGGCGTCGGGGCTTTGCAATGCGGCGGAGTACTGAGAGCGGGACTCGCTTTGTCCGAGGTCGATGAAGTCCGGCTGACGAAGATAGACCTTGAGTCCGGGAATTCGGTCGAGCTGCTTTTGCAGATTGGCGATGAGGATTTTGACGTTGGGCCGATGGCGGTCCTGACGGAGGTTGATCCAGAGCCAGCCTCCATTCTGAGAGAAGACGCCTGAGAGATTGCTTTGCATCCAGGGGACGGTGCTCATTACTCTGTTGACCTCTTCCGCGGATGAGATCATCTGGGCGAAGGAATTGTCCTGCGATGCTTCCATGGAGCCGGAGATGCCGCCGACATCGACGGTGGGCATGAAGCTCTTCGGGACGATGGCGAAGAGCACGGCGGTGGTGACAGTCATCGCAGTGGTAGCCACGATCATCGCGCGCGGATGCCGCAGGACACGATCGAGCGAGCTCCGATACGCGCTTTCGAGCGCGGCGTGGAAGCGCTCCGTGTGGCGATGGAACCAGTCGTCCGTGTGTGCGCGCTCGCTGAGGAAGCGGCTGCAGAGCATAGGGGTGAGCGTGAGCGCGGAGACTCCTGACAGCAGGATGGAGACCGTGATGGTAACGGCAAACTCGCGAAGTACCCGGCCGAGGACGCCTTCGAGAAAGAGAATGGGAAGGAAGACGGCGACGAGAGAAAGCGTCATGGAGATGATGGTGAAGCCGACCTCGGCGGACCCGGCGAAGGCTGCGTCAAGCCGGGACTTTCCCATCTCACGGTGGCGAACAATGTTCTCGAGCATGACGATGGCGTCATCGACGACGAACCCTACCGAGAGCGTGATGGCCATCATCGAAAACATATCGATGGTGTAGCCGAGAAGACGCATGACGATGAAGGAGCCCAGGATCGAGACGGGAATGGTGGCGCTGGCGATCAACGTCGAAGAAGCTGTTCCAAGAAATGCGAAGATGACGAGCACGACGAGGACGATGGTGATGGCGAGGGTCCGATTGACATCTGCGATGGAGTCTCGAACGATATCGGAGTTATCGGCGACATTGCCGAAACCCACGCCGGGAGGAAGGACTTCGCGCAAGGATTTGACCGCGGCCTTGACGCGATCGGCAACTTCTATGGTGTTCGCGCCGGGTTGCTTGCGGACGGCGAGGATGACACTGCGTTTCCCGTTGATCCAGAAGGTGCGCTTGTTGTTGGAGGAGTTGTTCTGAACGTTTGCGATCTGGCTAAGGCGCACGGGGAGTTGGTTTCGATAGGCGACGACGAGATCGGAGAACTGGCCGGCGGTGGTGAGCTGACTGTTCGCCTGCAGGGAGAAGTCTCTTGCGCTGCCATAGAGTGTGCCGCTGGGAAGGCTTGCGCTGTTCGACGTGAGAGAGCCGCGGATCTGTTCGAGATCGAGGCTGTAGGCGGCGAGGCGCGCGGGATCGACCTGGACACGAATGGCCGGGCGTTCGGGGCCGTAGACTTCGACCTGTGAGACTCCGTTGACCATGGATATCTGCTTTGAGACGATCTGCGTCGCGTAGCGTGAAAAGTCCTCGAAGGACATGGTCTGCGAGTGCATTTCGAGCCAGATGATGGGATCATCGGCGGGGTTCACCTTGGAATAGGACGGCGGGTCGGGCATGCCCGATGGGAGACTGCCGGCGGCGCGGGAGATGGCGGCCTGAACGTCCTGAGCCGCGGCGTCGACGCTGCGGCTAAGGGCGAACTGGAGAGTGATCTGGCTATCTCCGACGGAGCTGCTGGAAGTCATGTTCTCGATGCCAGGGATTCGCGAGAACTCGCTCTCAAGGGGCGTAGCCACGGTGGCGGCCATGGCGTCGGGGTTGGCGCCGGGAAGTGCGGCGGATACATGGATCGTGGGGTACTCTACCTCGGGAAGGTTGCTGACCGGAAGCGAGAGATAACTGAGCAGGCCGAATCCCGCAATGGCGGAGATCAGGAGCGTGGTCGTGATCGCGCGACGGATGAAGAATTCAGTAAAGCGCAAGATGAAGACCCCTCTCGGGACTGCGGCGAAAGGCTGCTTACGGATTGGGAGTCGTGTTGAGAGGCGTGATGTGAGCACCGGGAGTGAGGCGCAGCTGGCCTTCGGTTACGACCGTGTCTCCGAGACTTAGGCCGCTGCCGAGAACGGCGATTTCGCTGCCCGGTTGCGATGGGGAGTTCGTCGAGCGACATGTGCGGAGCACCGTGACGGGCACCATTGCGGCGACATTCGATTTGATTCGCCATGCGTACTTTCCTTCGAGCCCCTGCTGTACGGCGGACTGAGGGAC